>CAYJMG010000019.1:0-4012 GCA_964371355.1 uncultured Dehalococcoidia bacterium | reverse complement strand
ACCCCCGCGGGCCCGCGCGCCCGCGCCCTCGCTGGGCCCCGGGGCGGGCGCGCGGCGGGGGGGCCTCTCGCCCGTCCGGTGATGCGGTACTCCGCCGTCTGCTATCCCTCGTCGGCGTCGGAGGAGGAGGTGGCGCCTGACTGGGGCAGCGAGCCGTCGAAGGGCAGCATCGTGCCGTCACTGCCGCCGAAGCCGCGGTGCATGCCCGGGCCGAACGCTGGCAGCGTGCCGTCGATCATCTCGTCGAGGTTTTCGGTGAAGGCGGCCAGCTTCTGGTCGGCTTCCTCCTGGGTGTGCCGCCCATCGGCGACCTCCTCGTCGAGGTGCGTCTTGATCTGTTCGGTGAGGAAGGCCTTCAGCTCGTCGCGAGACTTGCCGTGGGCCTCGGCCACCGACGCCAGGGTGGCGCCGTCGGCCTGGAGTTCGGTGCGCAGCTCATCGGCCGTGACGCCGAGGAACGTGGCAAGCTCATCGCCGCCGAAGAAGAAGTGGCCGCCGCGGCCGAAGCCCGGGCCGTGACCGAAGCCGCCTAACGCCTCGTCGGGCGCGTCGGCGATGCGTTCCTTCATGGCATCGGCCTGCTCCTGCGTGAGGTCGCCGCTGGCCACGCGCTCGTCGATCTCGTCGCTCGCGCTGTCCTTTACGGCCTCGCGCAGCGTGTCGCTGGTGATGCCCAGCTTCTCGGCGACGCGGTCGAGGAAGGTGGTCCCATCGCCGGTGATGGTGGGGACGGGGGTCTGGGCCATGACGCCGCTGGCGACGCCGACGGCGGCGGTGGCGACAACGCCGACGACGGCGATGACCCACCACTTACGGAATCTGTTCACTGGGTTCTCCTTGTCCGCGGGCTGAACGCCCGCGCTACGGCATGGGTTGCGGACTGAAGGCCCGCGCTACGGGACTGGCTGCGGGGCTGGCCCGCGCTACGCGACTGCGGTTCGCGGGACGATCCCGCGGGATGGGGTTCACCGCATACGACGTCTCCTTTCGTGTCGATGCAGCGAGTGATGAGTGCATGGTTGCCGGGGCAGCTAAACCGGCCCTGAGAGCAACCTAAGAAGGGAGTAAGAGGGTGGCGGAGGGGCTGTGGAGGGCGCCGGTTCTTAGCAGGCTCTTAATCGCCGCCTCTATGTTGGAAACCGGATGGAAACACCCTGGTAGCGAATGCGGCCACAGGAGGGGCCCGGCGAGGCGCTGATATGCTTGAGGTGATGCGCGTGCTGGTCGTGGATGACGATCCGGGGATCGGCGAATCGCTGGGACGTGCGCTGCGACGCGAAGGATACGACGTCGGCGTGGCGCAGGACGGCGAGGAGGCGCTGAGCGCTGTCGCCGAGCGCCCGCCGGACGCGATCATCCTCGACGTATCGATGCCGAAGCTGGACGGGCTCTCTGTGTGCCGGCGCCTGCGCGGCGAAGACAACCACGTGCCGATCCTGGTGCTGACGGCGCGCCACAGCCTGGGTGATCGCGTCGCCGGGCTCGATGCGGGCGCCGACGACTACGTCGTGAAGCCGTTCGCGCTGGAGGAGCTGCTGGCGCGGCTGCGCGCGCTCTTGCGGCGGGCGGCGCCGGCGAACGGGATCGAGACACTCGAGCTGGGCGGCCTGGAGCTGGACCCGCGTGCGCGCACGGTGACGCGCGCCGGGCACGGGATCGAGCTGACGCGCACGGAGTACGAGCTGCTGGAGCTGTTCCTGCGGAACCCGGGGCAGGTGCTGACGCGGGAGCTGATCTTCGACCGGGTGTGGGGTTATGACTTCGGGAACACGTCGAACTCGCTGGACGTGTACATCGGCTACCTGCGCCGGAAGACGGAACTCGAGGGGCTGCCGCGGCTGATCCACACCGTTCGCGGCGTGGGCTACGTGGCGCGCGCGTCATGAGCCTGCGTACGCAGCTTGCGCTGCTCTCTGCGATCTCGGTGGCGGCGGCGGTGATCGTCGTGTCGCTGGTGGCGTACTTCGCGACGCGCAACCGGCTTATCAACGAGGTGGACGATTCGCTGCGCGAGCGAGCGATGCTCGTGGCCGAAGCCCGCGGGCTGCCGCGCCACGCCCCCGACTTCGGCGGCATCCGCCCCGGTTCGTTCACGCGCGATCCATACGCGCAGACCGACGTGTTCTTCCAGGTGATCGATGCGGAAGGAGCCGTCGTGGGCGCGCCGGAGGGCCAGGAGGTGCTGATCCCCGCGAGCGACGACGCGAAGGCAGTCGCCGCGGGCCAATCGCAGGCCTTCATCTCCGAGGAAAACGCCGATGGTGTGCACCTGCGCGTGCTCACCAGTCCGGGCTCCCAGGGCGAGGCCGTGCAGATCGCGCGCTCATTGGAAGAGATCGACGCATCGCTCTCCGACCTGCAGCGCGTGCTGTTCGTCGTGAGCGGCGTCGGCGCGGCAGTTGCGGCGGCGATGGGTCTGCTGGTCGCGCAGCGCTCGTTGCGGCCGGTCGCGAAGCTGACGGCAGCGGCTGAGCACGTCGCGAAGACGCAGGAATTGGACGCGAAGATCGACGTCCGGGGCAAAGACGAGATCGGCCGGCTGGCGCGGAGCTTCAACGAGATGCTGGACGCGCTGCAGGAATCCCGGCGGCAGCAGCATCAGCTCGTGACGGACGCGAGCCACGAGCTGCGGACGCCGCTGACCAGCCTCCGCACGAACATCGAGGTGCTGGCGCGCGCCGACGGCATGCCGGAGGACGAGCGGCGCGAGCTGCTGCGCGACGTGACGTTCGAGCTGGAGGAGCTGACGAAGGTGGTCGCGGAGCTGGTCGAGCTTGCGCAGGACCGCCGCGCCGACCCGCAAGAGTTCGAGGACGTGCGGCTCGATCAGCTTGCAGCGGACGTGGTCGAGCGCGCGGCGCGGCGTAGCGGTCTCACCATCACGCTCGACGCGACACCCACGCTGGTGGAAGGGAGCCATGCGCTGCTGGAGCGGGCGGCCGGCAACCTGGTCGACAACGCATGCAAGTGGAGCCCCGCGGGTGGCACGATCGATGTGAGCGTGGCCGGCGGCGTGTTCCGCGTGCGCGATCACGGCCCCGGGATCGCGGCGGAGGACGCGCCGCACGTGTTCGACCGCTTCTACCGCGCGGACGCGGCGCGCTCGAAGCCCGGCTCCGGGCTGGGGCTGGCGATCGTACGGCAGATCGTCGAAGCGCACGGGGGGACGGCGTGGGTCGCGGCCGCCGACGGCGGCGGCACCGTCGCCGCCTTCCGCCTGCCGGCCGTCGCGATGGACGCACTGGAGACCGGAGGCGATGAGGACGCGCTGCCCGGCCGGACGGAAGGTGCAGTCAGTCCGCAGTGATCGGCGATTGGCGACAGCCGGTGGCCGCTCTTCCTCGACGGACCGCAGGTCATCCTAGCCGGATATCGCCGCGAGAAACGACTGCGGGTCCGCGAGGAACTGCTTCTTGCATGAGGGCGCGCAGAAGGCGATGACGCGTCCGCCATATTCGACCGTGTGCGCCGCGGTTGCCGGGTCGACATCCATGAGGCACACCGGGTCCAGTCGCGCCAGCCCGTCCTCGTCATCGGCCATCTCGCCCGATAGCGGGAACCACGCGCCATCCGGCGGCTCGAGGTAGCGTTCGTACACATGGCCTTCGAGCGAGGCCGGCGGCGGCTGAATCACGCCCGCAAGAAGCATCGCCTCGGCATAGTCGAACACAGCGGAAACCGTTTCCCGCGCATTCAAGTCCTTCAGCCAGATCGAGCGGCCGTGTATCTGAAGCAGGGCGTTGTTTCCCGCGATGCAGGGCCCGAGGCACCCGGTGAACGTGAGGTGCAGTCGATTTCGGATCTTGCGCCGTTCCCATTCGTCGGACCACAGCGCGTTCTGGAAGGGCATGCGCCCCTTCTCCTCCCAGCCGCAGCAACAACTGCCGTTCTCACGCGAACACACGAACAGATTCCCGCTCACGCGCACGACGCGGAAATCCTGGGAGCGAGCCCTAACAGGGTGTTGAAATAGTACCGGCAGAGGGATCGACGAGCGATCCGGGGCGGCGTA
>CAYJMG010000018.1:73338-87630 GCA_964371355.1 uncultured Dehalococcoidia bacterium | reverse complement strand
GGGTACACCGTCCGTCTGGAGGCCGCCTAGTGAGACTTTCAAGGCAATGACGGGGTTGGGCGGGCTTCGGCGCTGTCGCATGTGGCTGGGTGGTGTCACGGCCGGGGTGGGCGCAGCAGGCTGCGCCCCTACCGGGACTGACGACTGAGAGCTGACGACTGGCGTCAGCGGCGGAGGTTCGGGGGCGGGAGGGAGTCGAGGTATTCGTGGATGGCGGTGGCGGCGCGGCGGCCGTCGGCCAGGGCCGTTACGACGAGGTCGGCGCCGTTGACGTTGTCGCCGCCGGCGAAGACGCCGGGGCGGGTGGTCATGAAGGTGCTCTTGTCGACCTCGACGAGGTTCCAGCGGTTGGTCTGCACGCCGGGGGCGGCGTCCTTGATGATGGGGTCGGCGTTGTAGCCGATGGCGATGGCGACGCTATCGGCGGGGATGATGAACTCGGAGTGGGGGATGGGGACGGGGCGGCGGCGGCCAGACTCGTCGGGCTCGCCCAGCTCCATCTGCTGGCACTCGACGCCGGTGACGTTGCCGTCGTCGTCGCCGAGGAAGTGCAGTGGGATGGTGAGGAACTGGAAGTCGACGCCCTCCTCGCGGGCGTGGTTGCGCTCCTCGGTGCGGCCCAGCATCTCGGACTCGGTGCGGCGATAGACGCAGGTAACGGCCTTGGCGCCCAGGCGGACGGCGGTGCGGACGCAGTCCATGGAGGTGTCGCCGCCGCCGATGACGACGACGTCGTCGCCGACGGTGAGGCCGTCGCGCATGTGCTCTGGGAGCTGTTCGGGGCGGAGGTTGCCGCGGACGAGGAACTCCGTAGCGGCATAGATGCCGGTGAGGTTCTCGCCGGGGACGGATAGCTTGCCGCCGAGGCTGGCGCCGGTGCCCACGAAGACGGCGTGGAAGCCCTGGGAGAACAGGTCGTCGATGGTGACGTCCTTGCCGATCCAGGTGTTGCCGACGAACTTCACGTTGAGGCGGTCGAGGTAGCGCAGCTTGTCCTGGAGGACGTCCTTGCTCAGTTTGAAGTTGGGGATGCCGTAGAGGAGGACGCCACCGGGTTCGGGCCAGGCGTCGTACATGGTGCAGGCGTGGCCCAGCTTTGCCAGCTCTTCGGCGACGGCGAGGCCGGCGGGACCGGCGCCGACGATGGCGACCTTGAAGCCGGAGGGCTCGGGGACGACGACTATCGGCATGCCGCCGTTGCGGCGCTGGTAGTCGGTGACGAAGGCTTCGAGCTTGCCGATGGTGACGGGGGGCTCCTGGTGGGAGTCGGGGCGGATGGCGAACGCGACTACGCACTCGCCCTCGCAGAGGCGCTCCTGTGGGCAGAGGCGGCCGCAGAGCTCGGGCAGGTTGCTGGTCTCGCGGAACCGTTCGGCAGCGGCGAAGACATCGCCGTCTTCGAGGAGCTTGAAGGCGCCGGGGATGTCGTTGTGGACGGGGCATGCCTCCTGGCAGGGGGCCGTGGGGCACTGGAGGCAGCGCATGGCCTCGGTCTGGGCGGCCTCGAGGTCGAAGCCGAGGAAGACCTCGTCCCAGTTGCGCTTGCGCTGTTCGGGGTCCTGCTTGTTGATGGGGACCCGCGGAATCGCGAGGCGGCGCTGAACTTCGACATCTCTGGCCATGGTCGAATCCTTCGTCGCTGCGGAACAGCACCCCCGCCTGTTGGCGGGGGTAACACAAGTCTAACAAGGGACACGGGGTTAGGGGACAAGGGGAGAGGGGGACAGTGGACAGGGGACAGGGGAGAGGGGACAGGGGACGGCTACTGGTCGGCTACGTCGGAGAAGATGCGGAGGTAGTTGATGAGGTTCCAGATGTCGTCGTCGGAGAGCTGGTCGCGCCAGGCGGGCATGGCGGACTGGCTTATTCCGTATAGCGATCATTGCGTAGAACTGCGGGTCGTTGTGGTTGGGGAGGTGTGACCGTTAGTCGACGGGGGAGGGATCGAGATTGGTCGCCCGGGGCCTACGGTTCTGACGACGGCTATCGAGGATCAATGGGAGTCAGCCTTCCGGCGCGCCGCTCGATGGCTTCCGCGGCATCGAGGCAGAGATCCTCGCGGAAGCGAGGGCCGATAATCTGCACCACCTGTGGCAGCCCGCCCGCCTCGCCCACCGGCACGGCGGCCGCGGGAAGCCCCAGCAGGTTCGGCAGCACGATTGTGCGAAGGACGCCCGGCCATTCCGAGGTCCACGGCGGTTGCAGATCGGCTCCCACGACGAACGGCTGATGGACTGAGATAGGGGCCAGCACGAGCGGCGCTTCCTCCATGAAGTCGCTCCACAAACGCGCGATTTCCGCGCGCTCCATCATGGGATCGAAGGCGAGTGGTCCCGCGGCCCTGGCCCACTCCGGCTCGAAGGCCGCCCAGAAGCGCACGAACGGTTCGGACGCGACGGCTTCCACGGGCGGCATCACCTCGTGCACCCGGCTGTAAGCGGACATGATCTGCCGATAGATCTCGGCGGCACGCCCGAGCGCGGGCGCCTCGCGTTCTTCGACGACGTAGCCGGCATCGGCGAGAAGGGACGCGCCGCGGCGCACGGCAGCCGCGACTCCCGGTTCCGCACGAACCCCCGGATTCGCGATCGCCGACACGCGAAGCGGCCCGGTAGGACGAGGACCTTCGAGCGGAGCAGGCGCGTACCATGGATCGCCGCCCGAACGCCCTGACATACATGCCAGAGCGAGACGCAGGTCCCGCACCTCGCGCGCGATGGGTCCATGTACAGCAAGTAGCTGGAAGGCGAAAGGAATTGGCTGGCGTGGCTGCGCCGAGCTGAACAGCGGGACGCGGCCGAGGGACGGCTTCAGCGCGGCAACGCCGCAGCACTGGGCGGGCCAGCGCAGCGAGCCGGCGCCGTCGTTTCCCATGCCGAGCGGCGACATGCCGGTTGCCACTGCCACCGCTTCGCCGCCGCTCGACGCACCCGGTGTGTGGCGCCTCGACCATGGATTGCGCGTCGCACCGCGCAGGCCGTTCTCGGTGTGCCACCGCATCCCGAACTCGGGCATGTTCGTGCGCGCGATGGGAATCGCACCATGGTCGCGGAGCTCTGCGATGTGGGTCGCGTCGTGCGGCGCAACGGCATCGCGCAGCGGCACGATTCCCAAGGTTGTGGCCGATCCCGCGACGTCGATGTTCTCTTTGACAGTGATCGGGACGCCGCAGAGAGGGCCGGTAGCCTCTCCAGCTCTAAATGCGCGATCGGCTGCGTCCGCGGCTCGGAGCGCGTCCTCGGCGAGCACGACGGTAACCGCGTTCAGGCGTGGGTTCACAGCCTCGATGCGACCCAGGTGGGCCTCGACGACCTCGCGGCTCGACACCTGCCGAGCGCGAATCCGGCCCGCAAGTTCCGACGCTCCCAACCGCCACAGCTCCGTCATGAGTAGCTCCGATCCGTCGCTGCTTCTTCTTTCTTCTTCTATCGCTGGATTCGCGCGGACCGCTGAGGTGCTGGGGCCGCGGGGGCCAATGCTACAGGTGCGGCCAGACGAAAAACAGTCTTGCGCTCCAACGTTTCTTCAGCCGCGGTGATGCAGATTCGATCCCGATGTCAAGTCCGCGATCACCGCCGGCGATTCGCACCGGGGTTTTGGCTTCTGGTAGCGCAGCGGCGAGGCTTCTTCCGCACGCCCCGGTCGCCCGATCGAACGGTGAAGTCCGCGCGGCGAGGCGAACATCTTGCCGCAGCAGACGCCGGGCCGCGGGCCTGGGCGCATGACGCCTGCCTCCCGCAGCTATCGATGAGAAGGCTACTGGTCGGCTATGTCGGAGAAGGTGCGGAGGTAGTTGATGAGGTTCCAGATGTCGTCGTCGGAGAGCTGGTCGCGCCAGGCGGGCATGGCGGTGCCGCCGATGCCGTTGGCGATGAAGGCGAAAAACTGAGGGTCGGCGTGGTAGGGGAGGTGCTGGCGTATGTCCACCGGGGAGGGATCGAGATCGGCGGCCTGGGGGCCGTCGCCGCGGCCTTCGGCGCCATGGCAGACGAGGCAGTTGGCCTGGAACAGGGTCTTGCCCTTGTCGATCGAGTCCGCGGTCGCCTTCACGGGGTTGCCGGCGGCAGGGTCGACGACCTTCTTGTGGGGGTGGACGCCAAACCAGAGGACGGCGCCCGCGAGGAGGAGAGCCGTGGCGGCGGTAACGCCAACGCGGTAGGCCTGCCCAGCGAGCGGGCGTAGCTGCTCGCGGTAGACCAGGACGGCGACGCCGAGAATCGCGAGGAAAGCGCCGAGCACCTGGTTCCAGGTCATGCTGTCGAACGGGAGGGCATAAGGTCCGCCCTCCGACTCCTTGCCGGTGTCGGACGGGGCCACGGAAACGACGACGGTGCGTGACACGTCGTCCTTGTCGGGGCGGCGGATGCCGGCCTCGGCCTGCCAGGAGCCGGCCTGCGTGAAGTAGGAGCCCTGTCCCTCGTAGACGCCGGGCTCGGTGGTCTCGCGCAGGATGAGTTCGGCGGTGGGCTGCTGGACGTCGGACTGGGCGGGATCGATGTAGGTGAAGCGCAGGCGGGCCTGCGTGACGTCGGTGGCGGGGGTGCCGTCGGCGTTGCGGATGGTGAGGGCGTAGCGGTTGATGCCGACGCGGTTGGGTTGGATCTCGAAGCCGAGCTGGAGGTCACCGGCCTCCTTCACGTCGGTGAACTCGGTGTTGGCGGCCTGCGCGGCCTCCTTCTGGGCGAGTTCGCCCTTCGCCGTGGAGGTCTGGGTGAGGACGGCGACGGAGGCGAAGACGGCGACGACGAGGGTGACCTCGAGGGCGATGGTGATGGGAAGGGCGCGCTGTAGCCAGGCGAGCTGGCCGGACCAGGCATCGCGCCGGGCGCCCGCATCGCCCGCGCCGCCGTGCTGGTACAAGCCGTCGATGGCGGCGACCAGGCGCGGTTTGAGGACGTAGGCGTTGAGCCCGGCGACGGGCAGGAGCAGGCCGACGATGACGAGCTTGGCGAGGAGGACGCGGCCGTAGGTCGTGTCCGTGAACGCGGCCCACTTCGGGATCTCCACGAAGCCGTTGAAGACGCCGGTGACCAGCACGGTGAGCACGCTGAGACCGGCGAGGACCGAAAAGCGGTCGAAAGTGTTCGCCAGGTAGAGGAAGCGCACCGGTTCGCCCGAGAGGCGGCCGCGGGCGAACCGCAATAGCGGGATGAGGAGCACGAGCGCGCCGAGCCAGACCGACGACGCGGCGAAATGGACGAAGTCGGCGACGATCGACCAGACCTTGCCCTCGCCGGTCGCGCCGTGGCTGATCATCGAGTAGGCCGCCATCGCGGCGATGGAGGCGAGGATGAGGACAGCCATGCCGAGGGCGCGGATGCGGCGGTTGCCGCTTAGGTAGAGGACATCGGCGCCGATGAGGGCGAGCATGACGAGCACGAGGTTGGCGAGCTGGTAGCGGCCCGTGCGAACGGTGGTGAGGTACTCGTAGATGGTGGTGGACGTCTCGAAGCGGCTGACGGCGATGACGACGAGGAGCGCGGAGGCGAAGAAGGACGCGGGCAGCAGCACGTGGGCGATGGTCACGACCCAGCCTTCGGCGGCGCCGGTCGCGGCCCTGCGGTCGTCCTCGTCGAGGAAGCCAGCGGCGGGGCGGGCGACGGCGACGACGAACACGGCGGCGCCGGCCGAGATGGCAAGCGCGAGGAGGGCGATCCACTTCAGCGACGAGTCGAGGTTTTCCGGCAGGAGACCTGTGCTGCCGCCGCCCGACGTGGCCTCGGGGTCGAACACGGCGTCGGGGGGGACGGAGCCGTCGGGGTTGAGGATGATGAACTGGAAGATGCCGGTCCAGGGATGGCCATCGACAGAGGACACGTTCGCGAACTCGACCGTGTAGAGCCCGGGATCTAGCGAGGGCACACCGACGGAGGCGATGGTGCGGTCGTCCTCATCGACGACGACGTCGCCCTTGTCGACCTTGTTGCGGTCGACGTCGAACACCTCGATGGTGGTGAGCTTCGATTCGACGGGCTCGCTGAAGTAGAGGATGACTCGGGCGGGAGAGCGGCGCTCCTGCGACCCGTTCTCGGGCGAGGAGCGGATGAGGGCGGCGTGGGCCTGCACGAGCGGCGCTGCATCGTGGGCGACGATGGAGCCGAGCACGGCGAGCAGCACCGCTACCGCGGCGAGCCGGATCCAGCGGGCGCGCATCGCGGGCAGGTTCATCGCGGGATGCACGCTCCTCCTGGGGTACGACGCGTGTTGCGCCGGTAGATTCTCATGCCGAGGCGGCGGCCGCGATCGACGGAGATGCACTGCTCCGGCAGCGACACTGGATGCAGTAGGGCGCGGCGACGACGCGTCCGTACGGGCGTCCGACGGCCACTCTGAAGGCAGATCACAGGCGCCTCCGGGTGAGCATGAAGCCGGCGACGACCGCGACGGCGGCCACGGCTACGCCGACGATGACCATGATGATGAGGGCGTTGTTGTCGCCGCCATCGTCGTCGGCGGTCTCGGCGCCGTCATCGGGCGCGGGCGAGGGGCGTGCGCCCGAGGTGGGGCCGGATGTCGGGCCTGCGGCGGGCGTGTCGTCGGAGGAGACGGGCGTGTCGCCGGTGGAAGGAGTCTCCCCCTCCTCGGCGCCGATCTGCTCGAGCTGGGCGTCGTTCTCGAGATCTATTGCGGTTGGGGTGTAGTCGCCCACATAGAAGGAGAAGGCGCCGTCGGCGGGATCGCCGTCCTCGTCGGAGACGTTCGCCCAGCGGATGACGTAGCGGCCGGGCTCGAGATCGGCCTGTAGGGGGACCGAGAGCTTGGACCGGTCTTCGTCGTCGACGACCGGGGGGCCCGCGGTGACGTCGGAGCCGCGATCGCGGTGCACCTGCAGCTCATAGGTGCCGGCGATCTTCTGGATGTCGTTGGTGAAGACGATCTCGACCTGCGAGGGTGCGATCGGCACCGTGGCGCCCTTCGCAGGACTAGAGCTTTTGTATCTGGCATGGGCGAGAACCGGGGCTGCGCCCCAGAGCTGGGTGGCGAGGATAATCGCCAGAATTCCGGCGGCCGCAGGCGCAGCCCATTTTCGGTCCTTCGCCATCAGTTCACTCCTTGTGCGGTCGGGTGCGGCGGAACGCCGTCCCCGCTCCCGCTGTTGCAATACCCACTATCAACAGTACACCGAGCGCGGTTGCGACGCCCTCGCGCTGGGCCGGGCCCGATCCTGCGGGCGGCAACACCTCCGGCTCCGGCGGCAGGGCCGGTTGCGCGGGGATCTGGCCGCAGGCGACGACCGAGCCATCGTCGCCGTGCACGTCGACAACATGGTTGCCGTCGGCGATCTGGGAGAAGGCGCGGTCGACCGTCGTGACCGAGCGGCCGGTGGTGACGCCGGCCTGTGCGACGACGGGGTTCAGGTTGACGTCGATGGGGCCGGTGCAGCCCAGGTGGAGCATCGCGGCGTGGGAGCTGCCGGGCTCCACTTCGTTGATGAAGACCTGCACGAACGTCTTCGCGCCGCCATCGGCGGGCATGATCTCGGCGCGTCCGTCGAGGCCGGAGCCGTTCTGTTCGTCCATGTGCACGACGATCGCGCCGATCGTCGGCGGGCCGGGCGGCTCCTTTGCCGCGGCCGACCCGATGAAGGGGAGGATCGCCAGGGAAACGGCAGCCGCCACGGCCGCCAGCGTCAGGTACCTCATGGGGTACTCCTTTCTCATGTCGGCGTTGTTGAGACCCAGACCAATGCAGTCGAGCGCCGCGGCAGCCCTGCCTGGCCCTTGTGGGGCCGGTGCCACGGATCGCGCCGGGTGCGTCCGCCGCCGCCTCAGTGCGGGAAGGGGACGCTGTACGCATGCGTGTGGGTTGAACGCCTGACACGGTGGAAAAGTTACCCCCGATGTACCGAATTGATGTACTGGATTCGGTGCGGGAGGGTGTTGGCCTCCCGCACCGACGTTACAGATCCGCGTACGTCGCCGCGTTTACGGTGCAGCGCTACGCCGCGATGCTTCTGCGCCGCGGTGCTCACTGCGCGCGCCGCCAGGCGAGGGCGAACGCACCGGCGCTGACGGACGCGAGACCCAACGCGGCGATGCCCAGCAGCAGCGAGGAAACGCCGCCCGCCGCGGCCGTGCCGGAGCCGGCCGACGGCAGGGTGATCGTCGCGGCGCCGCGCGGCTGGTCGGGAATGACGCCGCAGGCGATGACGCTCTTGTCGCTGGCGTGAATCACGATGGCGTGCTTGCCGTCGAACAGCTCATCGAAGGGGTCGTCCAGCACGGTGAGCGAACTGCTGTGGGGCGTGCCGTCGGCAGTGAGGTCCTCGAGGTCGGCGTCGTGCGCGCCCAGCCGGCTGCCACAGGTTTCCTGCAGGTGGATCATGCCCATCTGCATGCTGCCGGGCTGGACGCCGTTGACGTAGACGCCGACCTGGGACTTCATGCCGCCATCGACGGGGAGGATCTCGGCGCGACCATCGACACCGGAGCCGTTCTGCTCGTCGAGGTGGACGACGACCAGGCCGGTGAGCACGGGGCCCTCGTCCATCATGGCGGCGTGGTCCATGCCGTCGTGGTCCATCATGCCGTGATTCATCGAGCCGTGATCCATGGGCAAATCAGCATGTTCGCTGGCATCGGCGTGGTCGTCGGGGTCGCTGTGATCATGGTCATCATCGACCGGCATGGCCGTCGGCATGGGCGCGGGTGCGCCGGGTGCGCCGATGCTGAACGTGAAGGTGCCGGAGCGCTCGTGCCCGTCCTCGGCGCCGGTGGTCAGCCAGCTCACGGTATACGTGCCGTTCGGGAGGCCGGGCATGAGGGCGACCGTCATGGTGCGGCCATTGGCGGAGACGACGGGTGCGCCGGCGGTGGCGCCCGCGCCATCAGGCCCGGTGACGGTGAGGACGTAGGTGCCGGGGAGCTTCTGCATCTCGCCGGTGAAGTTCACGATGAGGGAGGCGGGCGCGGTGGCGACCACCTCACCCGCGCCGGGGGTCGAACTCTCGTAGTCGGCGTGGGCCGAGGCGCCGGTGACGAAGGCTGCGGCGCCGAGGGCCGATGCCACCAGGAGCGTGAGGGCGATGATTGCGTGTTTCATGACTGGTTCTCCTTCTCCAACGACGGCGCGCCGCATGTGCGCGCACTGCGTGGCTATTCGTCGTGATCTTCTTCCGCGGGCGTCTCGCCGGCGGCGGGGGTCGTCGACTCGTGGTCGTCGTCATCGCTGGTGGTGCCGGCCTCGGGTGGCAGTTCGCCGCCGATCTCGGCCCAGACCTTGACGGTGAACTGGTGCCACGCGTCGTGCATGCTGGTGGAGGCGGTCTTCGCCGTCTCCATGTCGCCGTCCTCGAGCGCGCGGACGAGCGCGATGGCGTGGTCCTGCATCGCGGTGGCGTCGGGCTGGAGCGTGGCGCTCCAGTTGGTCAGGCCGACGATGCGGATAAGGGTGCGGGTGGTGGGCAGGAAGGTGCCCTCTGCCCTGCCATCGTTGACGATGGTCTCGTTCATCTCGTGGATGGGCAGCGCCTGCAGATCGATGTTCGTGTAGAGCATCTCGTTGCGCTGGATGCGGTCCTGCAGGGCCTGGACGTCGCTTTGTTGGGCGCTGCTGTCGGTCTTCGCCTCGTCTCCGCCACAGGCGGCGGCCAGCAGGACGGCGGCGGCGACGGAGGCGACGACGGCGCCGAGAATGAGCGCACGATGAATCGTGGCCATGAGCCAAGCTCCATTTCTTTCGGGTGTTGTGTGTGTTCGGGGACCGTCAGGCCGCGAGGAGGGGCGGCCTGAGGTCTGGCCGCGGGTTCCGGCCCGCCAGGACGGGAGCCGAGACGATGATGAGCACCGCGACAAGCGCGGGCGCCACGATCAGGGGCTCGCTGGTCAGGAACTGACCGGCGCCGGAGGAAACCGGCGCGTCGGAGCAGGAGCCCGGGCTCACGTGACAGTGCGCGGCGTGGACATCGTCGTGTCCGGAGGCGCCGGAGGCTGAGAACAGGTGATCGTAGGGGAGGACGGCGGGCAGAATGGCGGCGACGACGGCCAGGGCGACGAACAGGGCGGCCGCGCGCCGGACGAAGCGATGGCGGACGCGCCTGCGGTGTACGGGCAGCCAGATGGCGACGGCGGCGGCGAGGAACGCGGCCACGCCCGCCGCAATGACCCAGAGGTCGACGGTGGTCCAGTTGGCGGCTGAGTTACCGATATGCAGGAGCATCCCGCGGCGTCCCTCCGCGGTGAGTATAACGAGCGGGTTCGGGCGGCCTTACGGGCCGAACGTCCCGTATTGCAGGCGCAAGGGGCCAAACGTACAATACGCCCACCGTCTAGAGGCTGAGACGCTCCCGAGTCAGGAGGACGCTATGGCGCACGAGGAACAACTGGCGGCCGTGCCGCTCTTCTCCCAGCTTCCGCGCAAAGACCTGAGCCGCCTTGGCCGCGCCGTGGTGGAGCGGAACTACAAGAAGGGCGAGACCATCGTCAAGGAAGGGGAGCAGGCCGTCGCGTTCTTCATCGTGACGAAGGGGAAGGTCGAGGTGTCGGCCGGGAACGCGGCGAAGAAGCAGAAGCTGAACGAGCTGGGCCCTGGGGGCGTGTTCGGCGAGATGGCGCTGCTGGACGGCGGGCCACGTGCGGCGACGGTGAAGGCGATGGACGACGTGGAGTGCCTGGTGCTATCGCGCTGGGACTTCGTAGCAGAGCTGCGCACGAACCCGCAGGTGGCGGTCGGGATGCTGCCGATCATCAGCAAGCGGCTGCGCGAGGTGGAAGCGAAGCTGGCGCAGGCGTCGCACTGACGAGGCGGGCGGTAAGGGAACTATGAGGCGGGCGCTGCGGCGCCCGTCTTTTTCGTCGGGCGGGCCGCCACCTCATCGCGGCGCGCGTTGATTTTCGCGCGCACGGCTTCGGCGTCGCGGGGCGGGACGAGGTGCTGGAGCCCCCATTCGGCGATGACGCCGAGGACGGGCTCGAGCGAGAGGCCGCGTTCGGTCAGGTGGTACTCCGCGCGCGGCGGGTGTTCGTTGTAGACGGCGCGCTCGATGAGCCCGTGGGCCTCGAGAACCTTCAGGCGCTCGGCGAGGATCTTCGTGGACATGCCGGGCGAGGAAGCGAGCAGGTCGCTGAAGCGGTGGCTGCCGAAGTAGATGTCGCGGATGACGAGCAGCGTCCAGCGGTCGCCGATGAGGTCGAGGGTCATGGCGATGGGGCAGCGCTGCTCGTACGACCTGGTCACGATGGTTGCCCTCCCGGGGGCCCCTTCCAGGCTGGAATAGTACACGGGGTTGACGGCCCTATGGGGCAGCTTTACAATCGAAAGCCATTCCCGTCAAGGAGGAACACCGTGCCCACAGCGACCGGAGCGGACCTGGCCGCCGTCCTCCACGGGCGGGCGGACGAGATCGACGAGGCGTGTGCGGGGCTCGACGAAGCTACGGCCGCGCGGCGCCCGGCGGACGGGGCGTGGTGCATCCGCGAGCAGCTCTCGCACCTGTACGGCGACGACCGGGAGACGTTTCTGGCCGGGATCCAGCGGGTGATCATCGAGGGGGTGCCGGAGCTGGAGGTGACGCCGGGAATCACGCACTACACGGCCGACCGGCGGGCGATCGCGTTCCCGGCACTGGTGGCGGCGGTGTGCGGGCAGTACCGGGCGATCGGGGAGATCGCGTCACGGCTTACAGACGAGGAGATCGAGGCGCGGGTGCGGATCGAGCTGCTGAAGGACTCGCCGTACGGGGCGACGCCGACGATGGGGGAGTGGCTGGTGGCGATCGCGGACCTGCACCTGCCGGGGCACATCGCGCAGATGCGCGAAACCAGGCAGGCGCTGGGCGCGTAATCAATGGAGCGGCAAGGCAGGCTTTCAGACGAAGGAGTCATGTCATGGCAAAAGGGAATCCGGTCGGGTGGTTCGAGATCCTGGGCAAGGACGCAGCGAAGGCGCAGAAGTTCTACCGCGACCTCTTCGGGTGGCCAGTGGACGCGAACAACCCCATGAACTACGGCATGGTGCAGGGCGACGACCATCCGGTCGGCGGCGGCATCGGCGGGAGCATGGACGGGAAGTCGCAGGTCACGGTGTACGTGAGCGTCGACGACCTGCAGGCGACGCTGGACAAAGCGAAGAGCATGGGCGGCGAGATCGTCATGCCGCCGAACGACGTGCCGGGCGGGCCGAGCATCGCGCAGTTCAAGGATCCGGACGGGAACGTGATCGGGCTGATGAAGGCGATGTAGGGGACAGGGGACAGTGGACAGGGGACAGGGAACAGGGGGCGGCATTCGTGGGAGTGCCGCTCTCTGGCTTCGTTGCAGGTGTGGGGCGCAGCAGGCTGCGCCCCTACAAAGGTGAACACATGGTGCGGGTGCGGAGGATCGAGACGGCGATCCAGTTCTGCCTGGATCCGGAGGCGTCGAAGGCGTGGTATGCGGACGTGCTGGGGGTGGAGCCGACGCCGTACGAGGGGCCGTACTTCAAGTTCGACGAGCACTGTTACCTGATCCTAGCGCCGGGGTCGCCAGCGACGGGGCGCGGCGGGACGGGGATCTGGTTCGAGGTGCCGAGCGTGGACGAGGCGTACGCGGAACTGACGGCGCGGGGGTATACCTTCAATGAGGCGCCGTTCGACATTCCGCCGGGGCGGCTGGTGACGCTGAACGATCCGGACGGGAACATCATCGGGTTTATCGACAACTCGAGGGGCGGGATGCCGGGGTTCAGTTGACGGTGGACAGGGGACAGGGGACAGTGGCGGACGAGGGACAATTCGTAGTTCGTGGTAAGTAGTTCGTTGATTGGAGCGCGTGATGGCTGATGACTGGGCGAGGCCGGTGGTGCACTGGGACATACAGGCGCGGGAGCCGGAGAAGATCCGGGCTTTCTACTCGCGGATGTTCAACTGGGAGATCGGGGACGGGCCGCTCATGTCGGTTCCGGCGGGGATCGGGGGGCCGCCTCCGGAGGCGCTGAGCGGCAACATCCTCGCGGCGCAGAAGTCCGGGTTTACGCTGTACATCCAGGTGCTGGATCTGCGGGCGTCAATGGCGAAGGCGGAGGAGCTGGGTGGGGCGGTGATCTCGCAGCCGTTCGACGTGCCGGGCGGACCGACGATCGCGGGGATCACGGACCCGGAGGGGAACCGGGTGGTGCTGGTGCAGCAGTGAGTTAGGGGACAGGGAACAGGGAACAGGGGACAGGGAACAGGGAAGACCTATCCCCTGAGGGCGAAGGTGAGGGCGCGGCTGATTGAGGCGGCCATGACGCTCATGTGCTCCTCGCCATCGAAGGCGTGGAACTCGGCGGTGTAGCCGTCGTTCCCGGCGATGGCCGCGAGCCGTGCGGCGAGTTCGCGCGCGTTGTCGACCATGCGGGCTTCGCGCATCAGCGCTTCCACTTCAGCGGATGACATCCCGGGAACTGGCTTCTCCGGGAGATCCTGTTCCTTCGATCCGACCAGAACAAGGACCCTGGGCGCCGCCTCTCCCGCCGCGACTCGAGCCGCGAATGCGGGCTCATGCTCCAGCAGCGAGCAGTTGTTCCACCAGACGGAGGGGCTGGAGGCGATGTACGTGCGGAAGGACTCGGGATAGCGGAACATCACCTCGAGGGCGAAGAGGCCGCCGAGGGAATGGCCGTAGAGCGCCTGGTTGGCGGGGTCGATGGGGTAGGAACTGGCGAGGAGCGGGCGCAGCTCCTCGATGAGAAAGCGCCGGAACTCATCGGAGCCGCCGTAGTCCTCGGCCTTGGGCGGCGGGAACATGGGGTTCGCCTTGATGGCGGAGAGAGGCGTGGGCGGTGTCAGATCGCGATTCCTCATGAGGAACGGGACCACGGGATTGTCGGCGGGGTATCCGACGCCGACGACGAGCGGCGCCTTGCCTCCGAAGAAGCTTTGCGTGATCCCGAGCGTCGCAGTGATGGGGAAGGTCATGTTCGCGTCGGTCACGAGGAACAGGGGATAGCCCTCGGGCGGCGGCGCTGCGTCGGGCTTGAAGACGAACACGCGGTAGGTGCGGCCGCTGATAGCGGAGTCGATGTCGAACTGTGTGGCGCCGTGGACGAGGACCGGCTGTCCCGAGATGCTGTCTTGTGACAAGGAACCTTCTCCTGGATCCGTCGCGCGTAATGCGGATCGCGGTGCCTGGTGTAGTTTCGTCGCAGGCAGCCGTTAGAGCCAGCTTCCGGCGCTGTTCAGCACAGGTCTGACAGGGTGCTGAAGAACCTCGCCGCGGACGGCTCTGGCATCAACAGCACGTTCTTCGCGAACCTGACCGCGCGGGGGGGAAGCCCCCGCGGGGGGGGATGGGGGGGCGGTTGAGGACCCCGCGAGGGTAGTGTGCCAGGGCTGGC
>CAYJMG010000018.1:65770-73328 GCA_964371355.1 uncultured Dehalococcoidia bacterium | reverse complement strand
CCCCCCGTCCTCCCCCACCCCCCCGGCGGGGGCTCACCCCCCCCGCTGCGAGGAATGAGGGGCCTTTTCAGCAACCCGCTAGGTAAGTATCCCATGACTGCCGAAGACGGGTTAGACTCTGGGTGCATTGCGAACGCAGGCGGATCAGACGCGGGGCCGTCCATATTTCTCCATGAGGCCCAGAAGGGTGCGGACGTTGCGGAGGCCGCTGAGCATGACCTTATAGAGTGGGAACGGGGAGAGCGGCTCATTCCGACCGAGCCCAGCTATCTTAACGGCTATCATCGCGGTGCCGCTGCATTGCACCTGCACTTCGGATTCTCTCAAGCCGGGGAATCCGGTGAAGCTGAGGACTTCTGTGCCGTCGTGGAAGAAGTCCGCCACGCCGAAGTCCCCGCCACCCTTGACCTCGTCTCTGACGATCAGTCTGATGGACGGGTTCTGGAGGGCTGTGCCGACCGTGATCAGTTCACGGTGCTTGTCCGCGTTTTCGAGACGGCTGATAATGCCGAAGATGTCGCGGAATGCTTCCGCCCCCTTTCGATACGGCTGCGCCGCGATGACGACTGCCCTCGCTTTGGCATTCAGACCCGCGATGGCAGTGTCGAAGCTTTCCCGCCCTTTATCGTCAGCTATGAGGAACTGCCCCGTCTCGTCTCTAGCCCACAGGTCATTAAGCAGGATGGGAAAGCTAGCGCTCTTTCGTCGATTCGACGGGGAGCAGGCGACGACCATGTGGTCGAGCGCGCTACGCAGGTTGTGTACGAAGTCGCCAAGGATCACAGCGATCATCGGATCAGGCTGCTCCGTGAACGCGATCTTGTAACTCCAACGGCTGCGGTTACGCTTCGATGGCCGCGTGCGGACGATCTCATACGGGTGACGTTCGGAGTAGAGCCGGGCATGATGGCGGATCTCTACCATGTGGCGCTGCGCCCGCTTGACCTTGAGACGCCAGGATTCAGGCATGCGTTACACTCCGACCATGAAGGCCAAACCGGACCGGACACAGAAGACCCCGAAGGGATACGAGATCCCCGTCCCCAAGCGAAGCGCGTTCGACCGGGTGTTGCGCCGCGCGGCCACCACGCCCGTTCCCGAAGCGGACGAACGGCCCGCGACGTTACGCCGGAGTCGTCGCCGCCCGGCGAAGTAGAACCTCGAACTTCGCCCGGCCCCGCTGGTTGTAGCGCCAAGCATACTCATTCAGGTAGCCCTGAAGATGCTTAGCGGACACCGAGTGGTAGACCCCGCCGATCCCCCGCTTCATGAGCGACCAGAAACCCTCGATGGTGTTCGTGTGAACATCTCCGCTCACGTAGACCTTCTCCGAGTGGTTAACCCGCGAGTGGTGATATCCAGCCTTCGTCAGCCCATCGTAGGACTTCAATTCGTCGGTGTAGATGGTCGTAGCGGGCAGCACGCGGCGCTCGACATGCGGCATGAGCGATGCCTTGCGGACATTCGGCACCGTGACGGCCAGCACGCGCCCGCCGCGCTCGACAACGCCGAACACCGGCACCTTGTGGGAACCCGGCCCCGGACGGCCGCGCGGCGTGCCCCGGCGCTTCCCGCCCACATAGGTTTCGTCGGCTTCCAGCGTACCCGCCATCGGTTCGATGTCGTCCTGCGTCATGAGGTAGGTGCGGATGCGGTGGGCCATGCGCCATGCCGTCTTGTACGTCACTCCAAGCTCTCGCTCCAGTTGCTTCGCGGAGATCCCGCAACGGGTGCTGGTCATGAGGTACATCGCGTAGAACCACAGGTGCAGCGACGTAGACGACTTGTGGAAGATCGTTCCCGCCGTCGGGTACAGGTAGTGGCCGCAGGCGATGCAGTTCCACGCCTGCCGCTGCTGGGCCGACTCGTACCGCCGAAACTCGCGGGGCTGATCACAGGCGGGACAGAAGGCGGTGGAGCCGTCTGGCGAGTAGCGGTGCCGCCAGAGCGACTGGAGGCAGGCTTCATCGTCCGGGTACTCGCGCATGAACTCCATCAGGGAGAACTCGGACTCCGAGGAAGCGGCGCGGATCGGGTTCTTGCGGTTGACTGGTGGCATGGCTCTCGTCTCCTATGCCTCCATTATCGCCGAATACGCTTCGGCAGTCAAGGGATAGTTACCACCCGCTAAGACCGGTCCGCACGGGTGATAGGGGCTCATCGCTCTATCAGCTCTCGAGCTGCTGGGTGTTATACGACGAGCAGCAGGGGGTTCTCGAGGAGGCGCTTGAGTTCGGTGAGGAACTGGGCGCCCTGTGCGCCGTCGGTGACGCGGTGGTCGGCGGAGAGGGCGACCTTCATTATCTGGCGGATGACGACCTGGCCCTCGCGGACGGCGAGCTGCGGCGTGACCGTGCCGACGCCGAGGATGGCGGTCTGGGGCGGTTGGATAATGCCGACGAGGGTTTCGACGCCGTAGGCCCCCAGGTTGGTGATGGTGAAGGTGCCGTCCTGCAGCTCGGCGGGGCGCATGCGGTTCGCCTTCGCGCGGGCGGCGAGGTCTTTCGATTCTGCGGCGATCTGGGCGAGCGTCTTGCCGGCGGCGTCGAGGATCGCCGGGGCGATCAGGCCCCCTCCGTGGGCGTCGTCGAGGGCGATGCCAATGCAGACGTTCTGGCGGGGGTGTTGGGTGATGGCGTCGCTGGCATCGCCGGCGATGGTGGCGTTGAATTCGGGGTGTTTGCGCAAGGCGAGGGCGGCGGCGCGCACGAGCATGTCGTTGATGGAGACCTTCGTGTCGGCCGGGGAGGGCGCAGCAGGCTGCGCCCCTACGGGTTTGGGCGCGGGGATGTCTCCGGAGGAGAGGGCGGCGTTGTATTGGGCGCGCGTGTCGAGGGCGGAGGTCATGTCGATGTCGAGGAGAAGGTAGTAGTGGGGGGCCTCGCGCTTCGACTGTGACATGCGACGGGCGATAGTCTGGCGCATCCTGGTCTGGGGGATGGTCGTTGGTCGTTGGGTATTAGGGGAGGACGCAGCAGGCTGTCTCCCCGGCGACTCTTCGAGCGCCCCTACAGTCGCGGCGGCGGATTCGATGTCGCGCTTGATGATGCGGCCGTCGGGGCCGGTGCCGGGGATGGTGCGGAGGTCGAGGCCGCGATCTTCGGCCATGCGGCGGGCGACGGGAGAGGCGCGGAGCCTGGTCGTTGGTCGTTGGTCGCTCGTCGTTGGGGGTCCGGTGGCGCCGTTGCCACGCGCCGACGCGGGTGCCGCGGTCGCGGGCGCGGCGGAGGCGGTGGGTGGCGGGGATGGTGGCGCAGGCGTGGCGGGAGACGTCGCGGCCGTCGATGGCGCAGTGGATGTGGTCGTGGGAGTGGTGGGCGCAGCAGGCTGTCGCCCTGGCGACTCTTCGAGCGCCCCTACGGGTGCGTGGTATTGGGAGATGTCGTCACTGGGGGCGGCGATGATGCCGATGAGGCCGCCGACGGGGATGACGTCGCCTTCGTGGGCGATCATCATGCGGAAGGTGCCGCTCTCGAAGGCCTCGATCTCGACGTTGGCCTTGTCGGTCTCGATCTCGGCGATGATCTCGCCGCGCTCGACAGCGTCGCCCTCCTGCTTGAGCCAGCGGACGATGGTGCCTTCGACCATGTCTGCGCCCATCTGGGGCATGACGACTTCGGAGATCATGGCTACACCATCTCCTTCACGAGGCGGATGATGTCGTCCTCATGTGGGAGCGCGGCCTGCTCGAGCGCGCCGTTGTAGGGCGTGGGGATGTCCTCGCCGGAGCAGCGCATGACGGGCCCGTCGAGGTCGTCGAAGGCGTGCTCCTGGATGATGGCGGCGATCTCACCACCGAAACCGCCGAACTCCCAGTCGTCCTCGACGACGATGACGCGGTTGGTCTTGCGGACCGATGCGAGGATGGCGTCGCGATCGAGCGGGCTGAGGGTGCGGAGGTTGAGGACCTCGGCGCTGATGCCGTCGGGCTCGAGCTTCTGCGCGGCGCGCCAGCACTGCCAGACGCTGCCGCCGTAGCCGATGAGGGTGACGTCCGCGCCTTCGCGCATGACGTCGGCGTGTCCGAAGGGGACGCGGTAGGGCTCCTCCGGCACCTCGCCCTTCGAGGTGTAGAGCGCGGTGTGCTCGATGAAGATGACGGGGTTCTCGTCGTCGAAGGCGGACATCAGCAGGCCCTTGGCGTCGTACGGGGTGGCGGGCGCAGCGACCTTGAGGCCGGGGACGTGGGCGTACCAGGACTCCAGGCTGTGGGAGTGCTGGGCGCCGAGCTGGGATCCGGCGCCGCCGGCCATGCGGATGACGATGGGGACGTTGATCTGGCCGTTGGTCATGTAATAGAGCTTCGATGCGTTGTTCACGATCTGGTCGATGGCGAGCAGGCTGAAGTTGATGGTCATCAGCTCGACCATCGGCTTGAGGCCGGTCATGGCGGCGCCGATGCCAGCGCCGACGATGACGGATTCGGCGATGGGGGTGTCCTTCACGCGCCCGGGGCCGAACTCGTCGAGGAAGCCTTTCGTGACGGCGTAGGATCCGCCGTAGGCGCCGATGTCCTCGCCCATGAGGAAGACGCGCTCGTCATTCTGGAGCTGCCAGCGGAGGGCCTGGCGGATGGCCTCGCGGTAGGTGATCTCAGCCATCGGAGCCTCCGGCGCCGGCCCGCTCCTTGAACAGGTGGCGGTGCAGCGACTCGAGGGGTGGGTTGGGGCTCTCGTCGGCGAAGCGCGCGGCCTCGTTCGCCAGGGCGTCCGCTTCCTGCTGCATCGCGGCAAAGCGCTGCTCGTCGAGCGCGCCGGCCGCGACGAGGCGGTCCTTGAGCTGCTTGATGGGGTCGAAGCGCTTCCATACTTCGATCTGGGCCTTCTCGCGGTAGGGTTCGGCGTCGGCCATGGAGTGGCCGCGGAAGCGGTAGCAGATCATCTCGAGGAACGCCGGTCCCTTGCCAGAGCGCGCGTGTTCGGCCATGCGGTCGACGGCCTCATGCACGGCGAGCGCATCCATGCCATCGACCTGCTCGGCCGGCATGGCGTAGGCCTGGGCGCGCTTGTAGACCTCGATGACGGCGGAGACGCGGCGCATGTCGGTACCCATGCCGTAGAGGTTGTTCTCGCAGATGAAGATCACGGGGAGCTTCCAGACGGACGCGAGGTTGAGCGACTCGTGGAACTCGCCCTCGTTGACGGCGCCATCGCCGAGGAAGTTGACGGCGATGCGCTGCGTGCCCTTGTACTGCTCGCCGAGGGCGAGGCCGCAGGCGAGGGGCATGTGGCCGGCGACGATGGCGTAGCCACCCATGAACGACTTTGCGGCGTCGAAGAGGTGCATGCTGCCGCCGCGGCCGCCGGTGACGCCGGTCTCGCGGCCGAACAGCTCGGCCATGACGCGGTTGGGTTCGAGGCCGCGGGCGAGGGCGTGGCCGTGCTCGCGGTAGTGGCTGACGATGTAGTCGTCGGGGCGGAGGGCGGCGACGGCGCCGGCGGCGATGGCCTCCTGGCCGATGTAGAGGTGGAGGAAGCCCTTGATCTTGCCGCGCGCGTACATCTCGGCGGCCTTCTCCTCGAAGCGGCGGATCTGCATCATCGTGCGGAGCAGCTCGACGGCGCCGGAGCCGCCGTCGCCGTAGGCGAGCGCCGAGTGGTGTCCGAGGGCGCTGCTCATACGGGCCGCGCCTCCTCGACCGTGAACTCGTTGCGGAGAGCGCCGGTGTTGACGGTGGTGGCCGGCTCGAGCAGCAGGACGTGCGCCTCACGCTCGGCGACGGGCCGGTGTTCGATGCCGTGGGGGACGATGGCGAACTCGCCTTCGCGCAGGTCGAGCGCGTGATCGCGCATCTCGAGGCGGAAGGCGCCCTTCACGACGAGGAACAGCTCGTCCTCGGTGTCGTGGGTGTGCCAGGGGAAGTCGCCGAGGAGCTTCACGAGCTTTACGTGCTGGCCGTTGAGGGCACCGGCGATGCGCGGGCTCCAGTGCTCGTCGATGAGGGCGAGTTTCTCGGCGATGTTGACTTTCTCGACGTCCATGTCACTCCGTCCAGAAGTGGATGGCCTCGCCTTCGACGGCGAGGGCCGCCTCTTTCACGCATTCGGCCATGGTGGGGTGCGCCGCCACGGTCCAGCCCAGTTCGCGCGGGGTCATCTCGAGGGTCATGCCCAGCGACGCCTCGCCCAGGAGCTCGGTCACCATCGGGCCGACCATGTGGACGCCCAGCGTCTCGCCGGAGCCGGCATCGGCGACGACCTTCACGAGGCCGTCCATCATGTTCATCGCCTTGGCGCGGCCGTTGGCACGGATGGGGAACTTCCCGATCTTTACGGAGAAGCCCTGATCCCGCGCCTGCTTTTCCGTAAGGCCGATCCCGGCGACCTCGGGGTGGCAGTAGATGGCGCGCGGCATGTGGGTGTAGTTCAGAGGCGGGGAGTCGTGGCCGGCGATGCGCTCGACGACCATGACGCCCATGGCGGAGGCGACGTGGGCCATATTAAGGATGCCGGTGGCATCGCCGATGGCGTAGACGCCCTCGGCGGCTGTCTGCAGGCGGTCGTCGACCTTCACGTAGCCGCGCTCGACCTGGACGCCGATGCGGTCGAGGCCGCGCGCGGCGACGTTGGCCTCGAAGCCGATGCCGACGAGGACCCTATCGGCGTCGAGGACCTGCTCCTTGCCGGCGGCGGTGAGGGTGACCGCCGCGCGGCCGTTCGCGGCGTGCGCGCCGGTTGCCTTCGCGGCGGTGTCCTTCGCGCCGAGGATGAACTTCACGCCACGCTTCTTGAATGCGCGCTCGAGCTGGATGCTGGCCTCCTCGTCCTCGAGGGGGAGGAGGTGGTCGAGCATCTCGACGATGGTGACCTGCGCGCCGTAGGCGGACCAGAAGGTGGCGAACTCGACGCCGATGGGGCCGCCGCCGACGATGACGACGCTCTGCGGTGTCTCGCGCAGGGCGAGGGCGCCGGTGCTGTTGATGATGACGTCGCCGTCGGTCTCGAGGCCGGGGATGGTGCGCGGGCGGGCGCCGGTGGCAATGATGACGTTCTTCGCGCCGAGCGGCTCATCGCGCCCGGTCACGCGCAGGCGGTGGGGTGTCTCGAAGGCGGCCTCGCCGTTGATGACGTCAACCTTGTTCTTCGCGAGGAGGAACTCGACGCCCTTCACCATCTGGTCGACGATCTGGCGGCTGCGGTCGATGGCCTTGCCCATGTCGAGGCGGAGGTTGTCGAAGGAGATGCCGTAGGTCTCGGCCTCGCGCATGAGTTCGACGACCTCGGCGTTCCAGAGGAGGGCCTTGCTGGGGATACAGCCCCAGTTGAGGCAAAGGCCGCCGACGCGTTCCTTCTCGACGAGCGCGACCTTCTGGCCGAGCTGGGCGGCGCGGATGGCGGCGACGTAGCCACCGGGGCCGCCGCCGACGATGGCGATGTCGTAGTCAGTCACGGTGCACCTCGTCGGGCGGGATGGCGGCGTCTTCCGAGATCGCGCCGGTGATGCCGGAGACGGATGGCGCGTCGTCGTGGAACCCGCGCTCGTCGTAGGCCCCCGCGAAGGGGTGGGGGATTGGGGGGCGGTGGGGCGGAGCCGGCGGCGCCGCTAAAGGTGGGGGTTT
>CAYJMG010000018.1:0-65760 GCA_964371355.1 uncultured Dehalococcoidia bacterium | reverse complement strand
TGTTTTTGCGGTTCGGGTGGGGGGGTGGTCTGGCCCCCCGGGGGGGCTTCCGCCCCGCGCTACGGTGTGCGGGATTGGGGCGCGGTCGGGCGCAGCAGGCTGCGCCTCTACAGGTGCGGATTGCCGTTCGGCGTGGTAGGAGGAGCGGACGAGGGGGCCGGCCTCGACGTGGGTGAAGCCGAGGTCGCGGCCCGCATCGCGGAAGGCCTGGAACTCGTCGGGGTGCCAGTAGCGCTCGACGGGGAGGTGCTGCTTGGTGGGCTGCAGGTACTGGCCGACGGTGACGATGTCGCAGCCGTGGTCGCGAAGATCGCGCATGATGGCGAGCGTCTCGTCGAGGGTCTCGCCGAAGCCGACCATGAAGCCGGACTTGGTGAGCATGTCCGGCGCGAGTTGCTTCGCGCGGGCGATCAGCTCGAGGGAGCGCTCGTACACGGCCTGGGGACGGACGCGGCTGTAGAGGCGGGACACGGTCTCGATGTTGTGATTGAGGACGAAGGGTCGCGCCTGGACGACCATGGCGAGCGCGTCCCAGTTGCCTTTGAAGTCGGGGATGAGCACTTCCACGCGGACGTTGGGGTCGTGGAGGCGGATGGCGTTGATGCTGGCGGCGAAGATGTCGGCGCCGCCGAGTTCGAGTTCGTCGCGGTTGACGGAGGTAATTACGACATAGTCGAGGTTTAGCGCCGCGACGGCCTTCGCGAGGCGGTAGGGCTCCAAGTGGTCGAGGGTGGCGGGGCGGCCGGTGGTGATGGCGCAGAAGCCGCAGGAGCGGGTACAGACGTCGCCCAGGATCATGAAGGTGGCGGTACCGGCATTCCAGCACTCGCCGATGTTGGGGCAGCGGGCCTCTTCGCAGACGGTGTGCAGCCCCTGGTCGCGCATGAGCCGCTGGAGCTTCTGGTGGCGATCGCCGCCGGGGAAGCGCACCTTGAGCCATTCGGGCTTTCGCTCGGGCTTTCGCTCGGGCTTGCGGGCGGGCGCGGGTGGGAGGCCGGTGGTCATGCCGGGACCCCCTTGCGGTCGGCGGCCAGGGGCGCGGCAGGCTTTCTCCCAGGCGACTCTTCGAGCGCCCCTACGTGCGAGGCAGCGTATTTCGAGTCGGGCGTGGACGCCGTGATGGACACGCCGAGGCGCGCCCCTGCGTCTGGGAGGAGGTGGAAGTGGGTGGCGAACGACTCGATGATCGCGTCTTCTACGGCGGGCTGGTCGAAGGGGTGCGCGGCGAGCTGTTGCATCGAGGTGACGGACGCGTCGGGGAGGCCGCAAGGGACGATGTGGTTGAACCAGTCGAGGTCGGTGTTGACGTTGAGGGCGAAGCCGTGCGTGGTGACGCCGCGGGAGACGCGTACGCCGATGGCGGCGATCTTCGCGGCGGCCCCGCCTTCGCCGACCCAGACGCCGCGGTTGCGCGGAGAGGGGCCGGCTTCGATTCCGAACAGTGCGAGCGTTTCGATGAGGGCGGCCTCGAGGCCGTGGATGTACTCGGCGACGCCGACGCCGAGGGCGCGCAGGTCGACGATGGGGTAGCCGACGATCTGGCCGGGGCCATGGAAGGTGACATCCCCGCCGCGGTCGGTGCGCACGACTGAGGCGCCGAGGGCGCGCAGGCGGCCTTCGCCGGCGAGAATGTGCGCGGCGTCGCCGCGCACGCCCAGCGTGTAGGTGGGGGGGTGTTCGAGCAGGATGAGCGCGGGAGGATCGCCCGCGCGCAGGCCGGCGGCGAACCGCTGCTGCATGTCGTAGGCGCGGTCGTATGGGACGAGTCCGGGCCGGTGGATGGTCAGGCGGGATGCCAACGTTCGCTCTTTCCGAGGACCAGCGCGGCTATGGGTCAGGATACCATGGCCCTCAGCGGGCACGCGCCGCCGTGGAAGTATCGGACTGTGGGCAGCACCGCGCCCGGGCCGAAAGACATTGCTATTGCGTATCAGGGTTTGCGCGCGGCGATGTGAGGGCGGACGCCGGGCGTAAAGGGCGCGAAGCGGGCCCCGCACGTACGCGGGGCTCGCCGTGATTCATCCGAGGGTACGGCTATCGGTGGCCGTGGCCTTTGCCCTTGTGGCTGTCGTGGTCGTCATCGTCGTCGTCGTCGTCGCCCGACGCTGAGCTTTCGCCCTCGCCCTCGTCATCGTCCCCGTGCTTGTCGGCGTTGCAGGGCACGCGGACCTTGTTGCCGCTGGGCGTCGTCTTCACGACGGTCTCGCCCTTCTCGCACTCGCCGTCGCCATCGTCATCGTGCTTCACCGGGTTCGAGTCGGGGATGCCGTGGACGTCGTCCTCGTCGTCGCCGGGTGTCGCCGTCGCTTCCGGCGTGGGCGTCGTATCGACAGGCGTTTCGGTGGCATCGACCGGTGTCTCAGTGGCGTCGGCGGGCGTTTCCGTTGCATCAACGGGCGTTTCCGTCGCGTCTGCGGGCGTCGCGGTGGCCGTCGGCGTTTCCGTCGGCACGTCGACAGCGGGCGTTTCGGTGGGCGTCTCCGTGGGTGTCTCTGTGACTTCCTGCAGCAGGACGCCGTCTTGCGACGCGAACGCACCAGCCGCCGCGAGCGCTAACAGCGTGATCCCTGCTCCTATGGCGATGATCTTCTGTGGCATGCGTACTCCTGACCCTTCACTGCACATCCTGATGCTTGTGCCACCCCTGCGTATTAACCCGGCCGGCGGGCAGGAAGTAACGCCGCAAGGCGTAAAGTGTTGCGGGCAAACCATCGAAGTTGCGTATATACCGGGACGTCGGGAGGGTCAGGCGTCGTCGTCGCCAGAAGGCTCTTCGGGAATGGGCTGCTTCGAGTGGCCGTTGCTGCGGATGCAGGCGTGGCCTGAGGCCTCGATGGGCGCGCCGCACAGCGGACAGGTGGGCCGGCCGCCGGCGATGATCTCGTCCAGGTTCAGAATGAGCGAGGCCGATTGCTCTTGCGACATGCGGACGCGGAGCGTCGGCTCGTCGTCGTCCTCGGTGGAGCCGATCTCGTAGGTGAAGAGGACGACGGTGCGGTCGTCGGGATGGAAGCCCATGCCCAGCCGGCCGGCGCGGAAGTCGTGGTCGGCGGTGACGGGGAATTCTCCGACGTGGGCGGCGGGCGGCTCCTGGTCGTATTCGAGCTGGGCCAGCATCTGGCGGAGGGCGAGGCTGAGCGCCTGGAGCTGCTCCTTCTCGAGCCAGATCGAGGCGGTCTGAGCGCCGGAGCCGACAACGCGGACGCGGAAGGTGCGTTGGCCGGGCTGGCCGAACGACTGGATGTCGATGCCGCGTGCCAGCCCAAGGTCGCTGGTCATGGCTTCGCCCCGGGACGTGCGGTGGGCTGTGGAGGGGAAGACGTGATGCGCAGGCTCCTCGACATTCTCTCGACAGCATGGGACGAGCCGAATCGGGGGTCAAGGCGGGCCCGTAGGGGATAGGGAGCGTCGATAGACATAAGCGGTCGAGCTGATGAGGGCTTTGGTACGCTGGGCATGGAGCGCTGACGACAATCACGCAGGGACGTGACATGCCAGAGACACACGAGCGCCCACCGGTCGACCGCAAAGCGCGGCTGAAGATCCCGGCCCAGCAGATCGCCAAGCAGGCGCCAAACGCCCGCGTGAACAACTGGAGCGAGGTCTACCTCCCCATCAGCCTGGAGATGGCGAAAGTGGAGGCGGAGCGCTGCATCCAGTGTCCTGCGGCGCCGTGCCAGCAGGCCTGCCCGGTGCACAACGACATCCCCGGCGCTTTGTGGTTGCTGGAGCACGGCGACGCGCTTGGCGCGGCCGAGGTGTTCCACGAGACGAACTCGATGTCCGAGATGTGCGGGCGGCTGTGCCCGCAGGAGCGGCTGTGCGAGGGCCACTGCGTGGTGGGCAAGAACGCGAAGCCCGTCGCGATCGGCCGGCTGGAGGCGTTCGTGGCTGACGGGCGGCGCCACGACGGACCGCTGCCGGTCTCGCCGCGGTTGACGGGACGGCGGGTGGCGATCGTCGGCGCGGGGCCGGCGGGGCTGACGGTGGCGGAGGACCTGGCGTCGGAGGGGCATGACTGCACCGTGTTCGACGCGTGGCCCCTGGCCGGCGGGGTGCTGCGGTATGGCATCCCGGGCTTCAAGCTGCAGAAAGAGGTCGTCGACGAGTGGCTGGAACGGCTGGAGCCGCTGCCCGTCGGGTTCCGGCTGAACACCCGCGTGGGTGCGGGCGAGGCGATCACCGTCGAATCGCTGTTGAACGATGGGTACGACGCGGTGTTCCTGGCGCACGGCGCGTCGGCGGGCAACCCGCTGCAAATCGACGGCGGAGAGCTGATGGGCGTGTACCAGGCGACGGAGTTCCTCTCGCGCGGGAACCTGCGGCCGGACGAGCTGCCGGAGGCGATGCGCAAGCCGCTGTTCGTGGGGCGGCGCGTCGTGATCATCGGCGGTGGCGATACGTCGATGGACTGCTCGCGCACGGCGGTGCGGCTGGGGGCGAGCGAGGTGACGCTGGTGTACCGGCGCACGGAGAAGGAGATGGTGGGGCGCGAAGAGGAGCGGCAACACGCACGCGAAGAGGGCGTGCGGTTCGAGTTCCTGTGCGCGCCGGTGCGATTCCTGGCGGCGAACAGCGGACGCGTGAACGCGGTCGAGCTGCAGCGCATGGAGCTGGGACCGGCGGATGAAAGCGGGCGCCGGCGTCCGCAGGCGGTTCCGGGGTCGGAGTTCACGCTGGAGGCGGACAGCGTCGTGCTGGCGATCGGTTACAGCGCGGATGAGGACGTACCCGCGTCCGCGACGGGGATCGAGTACGACCGCTGGGGCATCGTTTCAGTCGACCGGGAGACGGGCCGCACATCGCGAGCGGGTGTGTTCGCCGGCGGTGACGTGGTGAACGGGGCGGATCTGGTGGTGACGGCCGTGCGCGACGCAAAAGTGGCCGCGTGCTCGATGCTGGGGTACCTGGAGGCGCTGGACGCGGAGCCGGCGCGCGTGGCCAGCTAGCGGTCCTTCCGTTTGATTCAGACGATCGAACTCGCCTGGGGATGCGGACGAAGCCGGATAGCCGGGTGCTGGAAGGACGGCGCCGGGCGTCCTGGCCTGACCGCCGGCGTCGCTACTCCGCCGGGTGACGCTTCGCTAGGATGGGAGTGACACCGGATCATTCGTTTACCCATCAACCAAAGGAGCATGGAGATGGCGAACGTACAGGTCGGCCAGGAAGCGCCCGACTTTACCCTGAAGAACGAGAACAACCAGGACGTCACGCTGACGGCGCTGCGGGGGAAGCCCGTGGTGCTGTTCTTTTACCCGCTGGACTTCTCGCCGTTCTGCACGACCGAGGCCTGCGCGTACCGCGACGACACATCGCTGTTCGAGGGGAAGGGCGCGACGATCTTCGGCATCAGCCGGGACAGCACGTGGACGCACAAGGCCTTCAAGGAGAAGGAAAACCTGCCGTACAGCCTGCTGGCCGACATGAAGGGCGCGGTCGCGCAGGCGTACGGGTGCTGGAACGAGGCGATCGGCATCGCGGAGCGGCTGACGGTGGTGATCGACAAGGACGGCAAGGTGACGTACGTCGAGCACAACGGGCCCGCGCAGATCCGGGACCAGAAGAAGGCGCTGGCGGCGCTCGGCTAGATCTATCTATCGCATGTACTCGGCGCATGCACCCGGGCGCATGTACCCGGCGGACAGCGGCTCACTGGGGCGGGGTGGTTTCGTGTCTGGCGCTTTACAGCAGCCGTCACGATAGGTTACAAATGAATTGCTATGGTGCTTGAGCGAAAACTTGTCATTGATGCCAATGACGCCTATTGTCCCGTGCGCGCGACTCTGGCGCTGCTGGGCCAGAAGTGGGTCCCCCACATCGTCCACGAGCTGATGGGCGGCAAGCGGCGGTTCAACGAGCTTGCCGTGGGTGTGGGCGGGTGCAACTCGCGGACGCTGCGGGACCGGCTCAAGAACCTCGAGGAGCTGGAAGTCGTCTCGCGCACGATTATCGCCGTGATGCCGCCGTGGGTGGAGTACGAGCTGACGCCGAAGGGGCAGCAGCTCGGCGAGGCGCTGGTGCGGCTCGAGGACTGGGGCGAGACGTACATGAACACGCCGTGTATTTAGTCTGTAGTTCGTAGTCCGTAGTTCACGGCCCATGGTTCAGGTTCCGAGTTCGGGCTCCCCGGCGGGCCGGTTGCCTACGTTGACACAGGCGCGGAGGGGTGCGTAGCCTCAGCCGATGACGTCTCACGCGCCCGCGAGCATCACTTCCTTCCCTCGTGGCCACGAGTTCCTGCCGGTGACGTTCTCTCTCGATGAGGGGCGGATCGCCGCGTATCTGGCGGCGATCGGGGACGCGAATGACTATGGCGGGACTGTGCCGCCGCTGGCGGCGGTGGCGCTCGCGCTGGAGGCGCTACAGGGCGAGATCTCGCTACCGGAGGGGTCGCTGCACACGGGGCAGGAGATCGAACACGCGGCGGCGCTGGCGGCGGGCGAGCTATTGACGATGTCGGGGCGCATCGCGCAGCGGTCGGAGCGGCAGGGGTTCGTGATCGCGGTGATGGAGTTCGAGATCGCGGGTGCGGCGGGGACGGCGATCCGGGCGCGGACCACGATCATGGCGCCGGCGGGCGCGGCGGGAGGTGGGGGGTGAGCGCCGATGCCCGGGCGGACGTACGGCCGGTCGTGCGGGAGATCACGCAGCCGCGAATCGACGCGTACGCCGAGGCGTCGGGTGACCACAACCCGATCCACGTCGACCCGGCATTCGCCGCAGCCACGCCGTTCGGCGGGACGATCGCGCACGGGATGCTGGTGCTGGCGCTGATGGCCGAGATGATGCGCGGGGCGTTCGGCGAGGCGTGGAGCCGCACGGGAAGGCTAAAGGTGCGCTTCAAGGCGCCGACACGGCCGGGCGACACCGTGACGGCGTCGGCAGCGCTGACGAAAGAGACGGACAGTGTCGCGGAGTATGCGGTGCAGTGCGCGACGCAGTCGGGCGAGGTGGTGATCGAGGGTCGCGCATCTGTGACGGTGACGGCGTGAGCGACGAGCGAGCGACGCAGCCCCCGGCGCGCCTGTGCTACGCCTGCGGCAACGCGAACGAGCACGGCCTGCACATGCGGTTCAGGCTGGAGGGCGAGCGCACGATCTGCGACTACGAGCCGCTGCCGTTCCAGCAAGGGTATCCCGGGCGCATGCACGGCGGGGTTGTGTCGGCGATGCTGGACGAGGCGATGGGGTATGCCGTGTACCACGCGCGCGAGTGGGGGGCGACAGCCCGGCTGAACATCCGCTTCCGGCAGCCCGTGCCCATGGACCGCATGCTGCGCGCGGAGGCGTGGATCGTGAAGAACCGCGGGCGGCTGATCGAGCTGCGGGCGGAGCTGAAGTCACCGGACGGCGTGGTGCTGGCGGAGGCCGACGGGACGTTCATGAAGCTGGACGGGCGATTCGCGGGCGAGATGACCGACCTTGCCCGGCGCGCAGGCCGGTCGGACGCGCCGGAGGTGGTCACGTGAGCGTGCTGGTGACACCGGAGTGGCTGGAGGGTCGGCTGGGGGATCCGGACGTACGTGTCATCGAGGCGAGCATCGAGCGGGCAACGTACGACGAGGCGCACATCCCGGGCGCGCAGTGGTGCGACCACTACGCGCATTTACTGCGCGCCGGCGACGACTCTGCCGGGCACGTGCTGACGCCGGCGCAGTTCGCGGCGCTGATGAGCCGCTACGGCATCGGGCCACGGACGACGGTGGTGTGGTACGGAGACCGGCACAATTCGTACGCGATCCGCGGGCTGTGGACGATGGAGTACTACCGGCATGCGGCGCCGGTGTACGTACTGGAGGGCGGACGCGAGCGCTGGCTGGCGGAGGGCCGGCCGGTGACGCGCGAGGTAGTGACGCCGCCGCCTGCGGCGTACCTGGAGCCGGCGGGCACGGACGAGGCGAATCGCGCGACGTGGCAGCAGGCGCGCGACGCGATCGGCGCGCGGGACCGCGTGATCCTGGACGTGCGGGCGCAGGACGAGTACGACGGCACGAACGTCCGGGCGAAGCGCGGCGGGCACATCCCCGGCGCCGTGAACGTCGAGTGGACGGACGCGACGGCGGGCGACAACGTGCTGAAGCCGGCGGAGGAGCTGCGGGCGATGTATGAATCGGCGGGCGTGACGCCGGACAAGCAGGTGATCGCGCACTGCCAGCTCGGGATCCGGGCGGTGCACACGTGGTTCGTGCTGAAGCACGTGCTGGGGTACCCGGACGTGCGGAACTACGACGGGTCGTGGGCGGAGTGGGGGAACCGGGAGGACCTGCCGGTCGAGCGGTAGTGGCTCAGTGGCTCAGTGCGTCAGTGCGTGAGTGAGTATCCTGCCTGTCGTGCTCAACCATGATGTGTTGGCGCTGTCGCATGTCGCGATTTGCGTTTCACTACAAGATGCTTCGCTGCGCTCAGCATGACGGTGAACGGCCGCCGCGACTCTTCCGGAGGAAGACGCGGTTAGGCCGCCTTCGTCATGTCTTGAGACGGGAGGCGGCCGAACCGCGATCAGGAGGAAAGCCTGCCGGCGGCACGTCATGCGCCGCCGTTGTCCGTTAGTTCGCGCGCTGGAGGAAGTAGGTGCGGCAGACTTCGTCGAGCAGCTTCGGGGTCAGGGCAGGTGCCTGGCCGTCGAACACGGCGGCATCGAGGATCGCCTCGACGAGGTCGCGCGGGTGGCAGCCGCGGAGGCTGCGGCCGTCGCCGTACCAGCTATCGAGCAGGTGGGAGACGGCCACGTCGTCGAAGCGGACGCCGCGCCGCTCGCATTCGCCGACGAAGATCGCGCGGTACTCGGCCGGCGTGGGGTCGGGGAGCTGGATCTTGTAGCGGATGCGGCGGAGGAAGGCGTCGTCGGCGAGGTCGGTTGGCGTGAGGTTGGTGGAGAACAGGAGCATCACGTCGAACGGGATCTCGACCATCTGGCCGGTGTGCAGCGTGAGGTGGTCGGTGCTGCCCTCGAGGGCGCCGATCCAGCGGTTCAGCAGATCGACGGCCGGCATGCGCTGGCGACCGAAGTCGTCGATGATGAGCGTGCCGCCGTTGGCCTTGAGCTGCAGCGGCGCCTCGTACAGGCGGGTGCGCTCGTCCCACTGCAGCTCGACGCTGTGCTTCGTCAGCTCGCCGCCGGCCCAGATCACGGGACGCTTGATGGCGATCCAACGGCGGTCGCGGCGCTCGCCGAAGAGATCGCCCTCGGAGGGCGGGCCCTCGTGCGCGAGTTCATGCTTCGAGGGGTCGTACAGCCGGACGACCTGGCCCAGCATCTCGATGGCGTAGGGGATGAGGATGCTGTCGGTGGCGGCGGCGCCCAGCGCGCGGACGACAGTGGTCTTGCCGTTGCCGCTGTTGCCGTAGAGCAGCGTCGACCGGCGGGAGGCGGCGGCGCGGCCGATGCGGTCGAGCGTCTCGCCGGAGAGGATGAGGTTGCCGAGCGCGTGCTGCACCTGCTCCCGGCTCATCGTCGTGCCGCGGACGGTCTGCTGCGCGGTCCGGCGGACGTACGCGGCCAGCGGGACCGGGGCGGGACCGACGTAGCCGGCGCGATTGAAGGCCTCGTGTGCGCGGTCGATGCCCTTCTGGGTGAGGGTGTACTGGTAGCCGGCAGGGCCGCTGCCGTCGGAGCCGGGTATCTGCACCAAGTCGTCGGCCTTTGCGGCGTGCAGGATGTCCTGCATGGCGGAGCCGGAGACCTTGAGCGAGTCGGAGAGCTCGGCGCGGGTCATGCGACCGCCGTAGAAGAGCGTCTTGAGTGTGAGGTCGAGCAGGAGGCCGCGGTCGAGGCCCAGCTGGGCGGCGGTCACGGGCTCGGGGATGCGGTGGGGCGTGTGAGGGCCCGCGTCGTGCGGGGCCGCGTCGTGCTGCGCCGTGTCCGAGCTTGGGATGAAGGTGGTGGTCATGCTGTCCTCCGGGCGCCTGCGGGGCGTGGTGTAGACCGTCGTCAAGAAGGAGAACGGGGGACGTCAAGGGACGTTACGGGGTTGAGGTTAGAAGCGGGAGACGGGAGGCGGGAGGCGGGAGGCGGGAGGCGGGAGGCGGGAGGCGGGAGGCGGGAGACGGGTGGCGGGTGGCGTGGGTGGGGCCGGCGGGGAGCGGTGCCGCGCGGGGGTGTACGCTGGACGTGAGCAGTGGGAGGCGGGAAGCGGGAGAGGGGACATAACGGGAGGCGGCGGATTGCGCGGGAAAGGCTACTTAGTGTAGAAGGTACACTAAGTCAGGAGGACGCATGCGGAGGCTGCGGGTCGGACTCGCACAGATCGACACCACCATCGGCGACCTGGAGGGCAACGCGGCGAAGGTCGCGGAGTGGACCGGGCGGGCGCGCGAGCTGGGCTGCGACGTCGTTGCGTTCCCGGAGCTGGCAGTGACCGGGTATCCGCCGGAGGACCTGGTACTGCGGCGGTCGTTCGTCGAGGACAACGTCGCCGTGCTCGAGCGCGTGGTGGTGCCGGCGACAAAGGGGATCGCCGCGATCGTCGGGTTCATCGACCTGAACGACGACACGTACAACGCGGCCGCCGTCATCAGCGACGGCAAGATCGTGGGGCGCTATCACAAGCAGTTCCTGCCGAACTACGGCGTCTTCGACGAGGACCGCTACTTCCAGCGCGGGACGGAGTCGCCGCTGTACACGATCGCGGGCGTCGACATCGGCGTGAACGTGTGCGAGGACATCTGGTATCCGGACGGGCCGGCGCGCGACCAGGCGCGGGCGGGGGCCGAGGTCATCATCAACATCAACGGCTCGCCGTATCATCGCGGCAAGGGCGGTGTGCGCGAGAACATGATCTCGACGCGGGCCAGCGACAACCTGGTGGCGGTCTGCTACGTGAACATGGTGGGCGGCCAGGACGAGCTGGTGTTCGACGGACACAGCATCATCTGCGACGAGCGGGGTGAGCTGGTGGCGCGCGCGGCGCAGTTCCGCGAGGAGCTGCTGGTGCACGACATCGACATCGAAGGCGTGATGCAGTCGCGGCTGCACGACCCGCGCTCGCGCAAGGAGCACCGGCTGGCGCGTGATAGCGGCCAGGCTCGGCGCACCACTGTGTCCGAGAAGCCGTTCAGCGCGGAGAAGCCGGTGATCTCGCCGCGGGTGACGGAGCTGCTGGACCCGGTGGCGGAGGTATGGGAGGCGCTGGTGCTGGCGACGCGCGACTATGTGCACAAGACGGGGTTCGACACCGTGTGCGTCGGGCTCTCGGGCGGGATCGACTCGTCGCTGGTGGCCGCGATCGCGGCGGAGGCGCTGGGGCCGGAGCAGGTGGTGGGCGTGTCGATGCCGTCGCGGTTCTCGTCGGAGGGGAGCGCGACGGACGCGCGGGAACTGGCCGAGAACCTGGGCATCAAGTACATGACGATCCCGATCGAGGGGGCGTTCGCGGCGTCGCTCGACATGCTGGCGCCGGCGTTCAAGGACACGCAGTTCGGGACGGCCGAGGAGAACCTGCAGGCGCGCATCCGGGGGAACATCCTGATGTCGCTGTCGAACAAGTTCGGGTGGCTGGTGCTGACGACGGGGAACAAGAGCGAGCTGGCGACCGGATACTGCACGCTGTACGGCGACATGGCGGGCGGGTATGCCGTGGTGAAGGACGTACCGAAGACGCTGGTGTACGAGCTGTCGAAGCACTGGAACCGGGCGGCAGGGCGCGAGATCATCCCGCGGTCGGTGATCACGAAGCCGCCGAGCGCGGAGCTGCGGCCGGATCAGCTCGATACGGACTCCCTGCCGCCGTACGAGGTGCTGGACCCTATCCTGCAGGCGTACGTCGAGGACGACCGGACGCTGGACGAGATCGTGGCGATGGGGTACGAGGCGGCGACCGTCGAGCGCATTGTGCGGATGGTAGACCGGAACGAGTACAAGCGGCGCCAGGCGCCGATCGGGGTGAAGATCACGCCGCGGGCGTTCGGTCGGGACCGGCGGCTGCCGATCGCAAACCGCTATCGGCCGCGGTAGGGAGTGCGTCAGTTCGTCAGTGCCTCGGTGCCTCAGTTGACCGCGTCCGGATTGGGCGCGTTCGCCGGCGCAAGAACTCCCACGCTGCTGGTAGGCCGGTCCTCGATCCACGGTCGTGTGCAGTGTACGCGCAGTCACGACGACTGGGCGGAGCTTCAGCTCCGCCGCTACTGGCTTGTGTTGCCATCTGCGAAAATGCCGCCAGGCTGACTTGCCTGATTCACTGACGCACTGACGCACTGAACGGGAGCGAGCGTGAGCATCAAGGGTGTGATCTTCGATTACGGGGGCGTGATTCTGGACATGCGGTGGGATATCGCGCGGGAGCTGGCGCTGGACCACGGGCTGGGGGAGCGGTCGATCGTGGACACGCTGTACGGGTCGGACACGTGGCGGCAGGTGGAGACGGGGAAGGGCGACCGGGAGGCGTGGCTGGTGGAGGCGCACACGAAGCTGGAGGAGATGGCGGGCCGCCCGATCCCGCCGCTGCACGTGCACTGGCGGGAGAAGCAGCACCTGATCGATGGGAACGTGGCGCTGATCGAGCGGTTGCGGCCGGCGTACCGGACCGCGCTGCTGAGCAACGCCGACCTTACGCTGCGCGACCGGCTGCGGACGTTCGGGCTGGACCGGCACTTCGACGCGATCGTGATCTCGGCGGACGTGGGGATGGCGAAGCCGGAGCCGGGGATCTACGCGCTGGCGGCGGAGCGCATCGGGCTGCCCCCGGGCGAGTGCGTGTTCGTCGACGACATGGCGTCGAACATCGAGGCGGCGCGGGCGGCCGGGATGGAGGGCGTGCACTACCGGGTCGACCTGGGGCATGACCTGGCGGCGCAGCTCGCCGAGCTGGGTGTGCGGACGGGGTAGGCCATGGCGCTTCGGGTGCGTGAGCCGACGGATGCGGACTGGGTCGCGATCCACGCCGTGGCCAACGAGGCGGTGCTGGATGCGCCGGACGGGAATAGCACCTGGCTGCAGGCACGCCGCGGGTTCGACGAGGGCGCTCGCAAGCGCCGCCACTATGTCGCCGAGGACGGCGATGGACGCATCGTCGCGTACGGCGCTGTCGAGCAGGGTGGCGACGCCGGGCGGTACCGCCTGTTCCTGGTGATGCGGCCGGACCGGCTCGAGGACGGTACGGGCGACGCGTTGTTCGATGCGCTGCTGCGCGACCTGGGGTCGCTGGGCGCGGAGATCGCGTGGATGCGGGAGCAGGCGGACGATCAAGTGTTGCTGTTCGCGCTCGCCCGCGGCTTCTCCGAGACGGGCCGATACGTTCTCGGTGCTGACCAAGGAGTGTACGCAGGGCTGGAAGTAGTCGAGATAGCGCGGGCACTGTCGCATTGACCCTAGTCGTGGTTCGAAGATAATCGGCCTCATACCGGGTATTTCGCGCCTGAGAAGGAGCACTCATGGGCTGGCAGGAGATCTACAAGCAGCGCCTGACGACGCCGCAGGAAGCCATGAAGGCCGTGAAGAACGGCGACACCGTGATGGTGCCGATTTTCCCGCCGCCGGTGCTGGCGCTGGGGCTGGCGGCGCGGCGGAACGAGTTGAAGGACGTGATGATCCGGCTGCTGGCGCCGGCGGCGGACCCGGGCTGGCTGCGCATGCCGGACGAGTCGGTGTTCAAGGTGGAGTTCGAGCTGTTCATCGGCGACTTCGCGCGGTTCGTGATGGACGAGCGGCGGGGGACGTACCTGCCGAACCTGTTCTCGCTGGGGATGAAGGGGTACGACAGCGGGCGCCACGACGACGTGAAGATCCCGGACGTCGCCATCGTGACCGTGTCGAAGCCGGACAACGGCGGGTACGTGCACTTCGGCATGCACCACTGGCTGCAGCGATCGTACGCGAAGCGCTGCCCGGTCGTGATCGCGCAGGTCGACGAGTCGCTGGTGCCGGTGCACGGCGAGGTGCACATGCACGTTTCGGAGTTCGACAAGTTCGTCGAGTTCACGCCACCGCCGTTGACGCGAGAGGAGTTCGAGCAGATCGTGGCGACGGTGCAGGATCCGGCCCGGCAGCAGGGGTGGATCGAGCTGGCGAAGGAACTGCCCGACATCAAGATCCTCAGCTCGCTCAAGGCGGTGCTGGCGGCGGTGGCGCCGGGTGACTTGCGCGGTCTGCTGGGCCTGGCGGAGCCGACGCCGGAGGCGGAGAAGATCGCGCAGCACCTGAGCACGCTGATCCAGGACGGAGACACGATACAGATCGGCGTGGGGGAGCCATCGCGGCAGATGGTGACGTGCGGGGCGTTCAAGGGGCGGAAGCACCTGGGGATCCACACGGAGCTGGGCTGGCCGGGGTTGGCGGAGATGTGGCGTGACGGGATCGTGGACGGGAGCAAGAAGGAGATCCACGCCGGACACTCGATGGCGGTGGCGTGGACGGGCGTGAAGCCGACGGACATCGAGATCCTCGCGGACAACCCGCACTTCCAGCTTGCGGACCCGGAGTACGTGCTGCACCCGCGGACGCTGACGCGCTTCGACCGCTTCGTCTCCATGAACAACGCGATCAGCGTCGACCTGCTGGGGCAGATCAACGCCGAGACGGTGTTCGGAGGGCGGATGATCAACGGGACCGGCGGGCAGCCGGAGATGCACCTGGCGGGTGCGATGTCGCCGCACGGGCGGGCGATCACGCTGCTGCCGTCGACGGCGATGGGCGGCGCGGTATCGAAGATCGTCGCGCAGATGGACGCCGGGTCGTACGTGACGATCCCGCGGTTCTACGCGGACACGGTCATCACCGAGTACGGGATCGCCCGGCTGTGGGGGAAGAATCACCGGCAGCGGGCGGAGGAGCTGATCGCGATCGCGCACCCGGACCACCGGGATGAGCTGCGGACGCAGGCGCGGGCGCTGTGGTGGGCGGAGTAGGGGTTAGGGGTTAGGGGTTAGGGGACAGGGAACAGGGGACAGGGAACAGGGAACAGGGAACAGGGCGTCTTCGCGGACTATGACTTGAACTTGATCCAGGCCTTGACGATGGCGCGGAGTTCCTTCTTTTTCTTCCTTGCGTCGGCGACGGAGGCGATCTTCATCGTGCGGCTTGTGTCGCCGGTGCCCTCGAGCGAGGGGAAGTCGCCGGGGATCTGCGCGCCGATGTGGAACATAAGTGAGGCGTGCTGCTTCGATTTCGGGAAGAACGACGCAAGGTTGCCATTGTAGGTGAACGTCGGGGCCTGCCACTTGATGGTCTCGTCGATGCGTTCGTCGGCGTCGAGGATGATCTCGCGGACGGCCTGCACGACGTCCTTCATGGGGTTGTCGTACTTCTTGAACCAGGCATCGACCTGGGGGTTCGTGCGCATGGGGCAGTCTAGCTCGCGGGGATGACGGCGAGGGTGCAGCGGGAGATGCAGACGAGGCGCTGCTGCTCGTCGCGGAGCTCGATGGTCCAGACCTGGGTCTTCTTGCCGATGTGCACCGGTACGGCGGTGGCCCGAAGGAGGCCCTCGGTCATGGGGCGCAGGTGGTTGGCGTTGATCTCCTGGCCGAGGGCGACGTAGCCGTCGGGGCAGTTGAGGTTCGCGCCAATCGACGCGGCGCTTTCGGCGAGGGCGGCGGAGGCGCCACCGTGGAGCACGCCGAAGGGCTGGTGCACGCGCGAGCCGACGGGCATCGTGAGCACCACGCGATCCTTCTCGAGCACCTCGCGCTCGATGCCGAGGGTGCTGCCGAGTCCGCCGCCGTCTATTGCCTGTGGCATGGTTAGTCGTTAGTCGTTAGTTGTTAGTCGTTAGGGGAAGGCTACGCCAGGGCTACGGGTGGCGCCACCAGTGGTGCTCTCGTAGCCTTCCTCGATGATGACCCCTAATGACCAACGACCGGGGTAGCCATGGACCTGCGGACGCGCGAACTGCGGAATCTCTGCGAGCCGATCGGGGCGAATGTGTACTTCGCGCCGGAGGCGCACGCGAACTACGCGACGCTCGGGCTCGCGGGGTACGGGCCGGGGTACTTCTGCTCGCGCGGCGCGTCGCTGGGCCGCCCGAGTGGGCTGGTGGTGACGGCGGCATTCGGCGTGTTCAGCCCGACGATCGTGGTGCCCGCGGTCGAGGAGGGCTGGTCGAAGACGACGCCGGAGGCGATCCTTGTCGCGCGGTACGACGGCGCGGTGGCGTCGCTGCGGCGGCTGTTGGGCGAGCCAGACGCGGCGCAGGTCGCGCGTGCGGTCGAGCTGCTGCGACGGGGGCTGGAGGCGGCCGAGGGCGCCGGGCACCCGCTGTTCAGCGGGCTGAAGTCGCTGCCGTTCCCGGAGGAGCCGCTGGGCCAGCTCTGGCGCTGCTGCGACATGGTGCGCGAGCACCGCGGCGACAGCCACATCGCCGTGTGGACGAAGGCGATGGTGGCGCCGGTCGAGATCCAGCTCATGTCGGAGCTGCAGATGGGGATCCCGCTGAAGACGTACTCGGCGACGCGGGGGTGGACGGCGGCGGAGATGGACGCGGCGCTGGACGGGATGCGGGCGAAGGGGTGGATGGAGGACGACGCCTTCTCGGCCGAGGGCCGTCGGTTCCGGGAGCAGATCGAGGCCGAGACGGATGCGATGGAGACGCCGATCGTCGAGACGATCGGCGGGGACGGTGCTCTGGAGGAGCTGCTCGGAATCCTGCGGCCGTGGGCGCGGGCGATCGTGTCGGTGGGGATCGCGGGCGGCGGGTACCCGGGAGATGTGAACGCGATCAGTGCGATGGTGCGTCGTTGAGCGCGTGCCGTAAGGCTCTGGCGACTGCCCACGCGATGAGCGACTCGGCGAGCGCCATGGCGTACATGAGCGAGGCCACAATCGTGAAGAGCCACGCCCAGTCGCCCTGGGTAACCGGATCTTCCAGCCAGGTCACTTCGTCGGCGCAGTTGTAGCAGTCGACCTCGCGCCAGATCACTACGAGCAGGAGCCCGAGCCCAGCCGTCAACAGCAGGGGCGCGATCGCGATGCCCCAGCGGCTTCGCAGGACGAAGGCGCTGCCGCCCCCGAGGATAAACGGCGGCCCGACCCAGAGCAGGAAGATCGGGATGAGGCTGTCCATGCGGCTATGCTACCTCGCGTCCGCTTGCCCGCCCGATGGCGAAGGCGACTCCATACAGCAGCATCGTGCACATGAGGCCTGCGGTCGCGTACACCGTTGCGATCGCGCGGCCCTCTTCCGGGCTGGACTGGTAGCCGCGACAGTCGGTGCAGGTGGCTGTGTACACGAGGACATAGCCGAGTGCAGTGGCGTAGAGGAACAATATTGCTCCGGGTATCGGATACCAGCGCCAGCGGCGGCGACCTGACAAGTAGCCCGCCGCCGGGACCGCAAGCGCGAGGCATCCGGCGGCGACCGAGAACATCATGATTCCGCTCTAGTGCCGGTGGAGGACGCGTCGTATTGCGTTCGCCATGCCTCGCCGAGTAGTGTCGCGAGGTATCCGACGATGGCCGCAAAGATCCACCAGATCGTGGTGATCACCGCGACGAAATCGCTGACGAAGTTCGAATCCCAGCAGTCGCTCCTGCATGGAGGCTGCGGTGTGATTGATTCCCAGAGCAACCACGAGAGTTCGAAGATGGCCACTCCAGACGCGAGCAGCGGCACGGTGAACCTTGGGCTGCGGGAGAAACTGACTGCCAGTCCCAGGAGCGGCGGTCCTGCGAGGAGCATCCCAAGGAACAAGTAGGCCGCCATGCTTATGCTCTCCTGTCTCCGAAACCGTGCGTTTCCCGCAGACGTCCTCTGCGTGTGAGGCCACGCTGACACCGGACTTGGATCATATCGACCGCGTATGCGATGTGTCGGGCGAGTTCGATGAGGAACGGCATGGTCGTCTCCTTAGCGGTACGTTGGCTTGCGGCCGACGTTGTTAAGGGCTTGGCCGAGGGCGGTTCCGCCGGCGTACACGGCGGTGGCGAATATCCAGTCGAAAGCGACGGCAATCGTGGCGACCATCACCATGCCTCGATTGCAGCCCCCGCACGAGACCTCCGCGGCCACGGAAATCGCGACGCAGACGGCCACGCCGATGGCCGCGAACGCGGCCGGGACGAGCCACGCAGGGCAGCGGGTGCCACCCACCAGGAAGCCCAGACCGAGTGACACCACCAGCAGCACCAGTTCCATGGCGACCTCACTTTCTGGCGTGAGTATCCGCGAGCGGCCGGCGGACGGCGTCGCTGGAACGCACCATCCGGCGTAGGACATTCGTCCCATTTCGGGCGACGGTGCGTCAAATCGGGATGGCGGTTCAGCGGTTTTCGAGCAGAGCGCCACGAGCCCAACGGCCGGCGAAGACGCCCGCCGCGCCCGCACCGGCAGCGACGATCCAGCCGCCGCCGATGATGAGGACGAATACCCAGGCGAGGGGGAGGAGCAGCGCGTAGCGGGTACAGTCATCGCAGCTTGTCGTGGGGAGAGCGCCGTAGAGGAAGATGCCGGCGCAAAGGACGGCGGTCATGGCGAACACGCCCGCGAGGCCGGCCCGCCAACCGTAGCATCCGGCGATCAGTCCTACTCCGGCCGGGAACCCCCACGTCGCGGCTACCAGTACGTCCACGTGCCCTCCTTCGCGATGAGTATCGGCGGGAGGCCACGCGAGAGTGTGGCGAAGACGTACCGGCCGTGGGGTTACATTCGTCCCATTCCGGAGTCCGATTGCGGCTCATTCCGGCGATTCACTCGCTTGTCACGGATGGGGCTGCCCATTCGACCCGAAGCTGTGATAGGATCGGACTCGCCGCCAGGGCGAAACCCGGCACCCAGGGAAGGAGTGGCCATGACGACCGAGTTGCAGGCTCCCAGCTTGAAGCGCTCGTACCCGCGCGAGGTCCGGCTTCCCAACGGCAAGACTCTGAACCTGCGGCTGATGGACCGCGAGGACATCGAGCGCGTGATGGTCTTCGCGCGGGCGCTGCCCAAGAAGGACCTGCTGTTCCTGCGGCGCGACATCACTGACCGCGGCAACGTGGAGGAGTGGGTGCAGGGCATCGAGAACGGCAAGTCCGTGACGGTGCTGGCGTGCGACGGCGACATGATGGCCGGCTATGCGACGCTGCACCACAACGAGGCGCTGTGGACCCGGCACGTGGGCGAGATCCGGACGCAGGTGGGCACGGACTACCGGGGCATGCGCCTGGGGTCGCTGCTGGTGGAGGAGATGTTCCAGGTGGCGAAGGACCTGGGGCTGAAGAAGCTGACGGCGAACATGGTGGCCGACCAGAAGGCCGCGCGGGGCGCGTTCGAGCGCATCGGCTTCACGCCGGAAGCGCTGCTGGCGGACCACGTCGTCGATGCGGAGGGCCGGACGCACGACATGCTGATCATGTCGTACGACATCGACGGGTTTAACGACTGAGCTTGTCAGCAGGTCAGCTTGTTAGCCGTGTCACCGGCGAGATGGTCGAAGGGCGGAGCGGAAGCTCCGCCCTCGTTCGTTTGGGGGTGGCGACGCGAACCAGCAAGTTGGCCAGGGCCTCACAATCGAGAGCTGGGGGCGGGGGGCTAACCGGCTGTCTGCGCGGCCTGGACCGGCTCTGCTGCCGGGGACTCCGCCTGGGCGCCGTTGCCGGGGGCGCCGTTGCGGCGGGGGCGGGCGCCGATCTGGGGCAGGTCGTCGACGGGGACACCTGCAGCCTCGCGCAGGCGGCGGAACTCGTCGGCGCACAGCTCTCCGATGGCTTCGATGTCGCCGACGATGTTGGGGTCGCACATGACACCGAGATAGAGGGCTTTGTCGAAGCTGGTGATGCCGACGCCGAGGCCCATGTCGCCGGCGAGCGGCACCATGGGGTAGTGGGCCATCATGCGGTGACCGACGCTGTACAGCGGGATCATCGGGCCGGGCACGTTGGTGCAGACGAGGTTGGCACCCCCTGGCGGGACGCCGCCCATGCCGGCGAGCACGTGGTAGACGGCGGGCGCATTCTCGCTGAGCCGGCGCAGCGACTCGAAGGCGTCGGCCTGGTTGCGGGCCTTCAGCGTCTCCATCTCGCCGCGCACGGCCTCGAGACGCTGGACGGGATCGTCGATGCCGACGGGGATGTTGGGCAGCATCATCGAGACGCGGTTGCCCAGCGAGCCCTTCTGGTCGTCGCTGCGCACGTTGACGGGGATCATGAGGCGGACGCGCATGCCGTCGGTGTTCACGGCGTGGCCGCGCAGGTAGCGGCCCAGCGCGCCGCCGAGGATGGTGAGCATCACGTCGTTGACGGTGCCGCCGATGGCGCTGCGGATGCCGCGCACCTCCTGGAACGACATGCTGGTCCATGCGACCTCGCGACGGCCGCCGATGGGCTTGTTCCACGGCGTGTGGGTGGGCGGCCGCAGGTTTGGGAGCACGGTCTGCATGGCGCGGGTGAAGTCGGTCATCGCGCGCATCTGGCCGCGCGGGTCCAGCAGGTTGTTCTGGAACTCCGTGACGGCACGCATGTTCTTGCCCCACTGCTCGAAGGTCGCATCGGCCCACGAGGTCAGCGGGTCCGGCACGGGACTGGGCCGCCAGGGCTCGGCCGGCGCAGGCGTGGGCTCCGGGTGGGGCGTGAGGTCGAGGACGGCCAGCAGCAGCTCGATACCGGAGACGCCGTCGACGAGGCAGTGGTGGACGCGGCTGACGAACGCCGTGCGGTCGCCTTCGAGGCCGTGTACGAGTGTGATGTCCCAGAGGGGGCGGTCGCGGGGCAGCATCGGCGCGAAGATGTCGCAGGCGATCTGACGGATGTCGCGATCGGTCGCGCCGGGTGGCGCCTGGATCGCGCGCAGGTGACGGTCGAGCGAGAACGCGGGGTCGTCTTCCCACGTAGGGTGACCGGCAAAGAGCGGAGGCATAACCGCGCGCTGGCGATAGCGCGGGATGAGGTGCATCCGCGCCGCCATGCTCTTGTACAGCTCGTCAAGCGGCACCGTGCCCTCGAAGATGCCGACGGAGCCGATGTGCAACGGGGCGTCAGGTCTCTCGAAATAGAGAAACCAGGCGTCCTCGGCGCTCATACGCCGTGTCAATTTGACGTCATCCGACATGCCTGACCGCTCTCCTGCGCCGTCGCGTGCGTGGACGATGTGCCCTCGTGGCGATTATACTCCCGTCAATTCCGGACGGCATTACCGGAAGGCTAACATTCTGCGAGAATATCAGAGGGTGCCCCGGGGCCGCTGATACGGAAGAGGCCCAGGGGCATTATGTATGATGCCCGGCATTAAGCATATCGGCAGGTAGCATGGCTCTATCGGCGGGTAGCTTCTTTGGCAGTAACGGCGGCGGCCTCGAGAACGCCGTACCGGGCGATATCGATCTGGGCGGCTATGAGCCTACGTCGCGCCCGATCTGGGTCGAGGCCCTCTTCCCCGTCGACTGGCTTTCGCTGCACTTGTCGCCGGTGTACTACGGCTTCGGCGTGCCGCGCGGCCACGGCGAGCCCGTCGTCGTGGTGCCGGGGTTCCTGGGCGACGACCGCTACCTCACGGAGCTGTACCTGTGGCTCCGCCGCATCGGCTACCGGCCGTACTTCAGCGGCATCGGGCGCAACGTGGACTGCCCGGAGATCCTGACGCAGCGGCTGCTGATGACGGTGCACCAGGCGCACCAGGAGACGGGCAAGGAGGTCACCATCGTCGGCCACTCGCTGGGCGGGATGCTGGCGCGTGGGGCGGCGTACCGGGCTCCGTCACTGGTGAAGCACGTGATCACGATGGGCTCGCCGTTCCGCCGCGTCTCGGCCCACCCGATGGTGCTTTCCGTCGCGAACTTCGTGCGTTCGAACATAGTCGGCGAGCGGAAGCGGCGGCGGGAGGTCACCAGCAAGTGCTTCACGCCGCAATGTTCGTGCGAGTTCGTGGCCACGATGCGTGATGAGGTGCAGCCGCACGGCTTCGACCGCGACGCGATCTATTCGAAGTGCGACGGCGTGGTCGACTGGCGGGTGTGCATGGAGGACGAGCCGAAGCTCAATCATGAAGTGACGGCGACGCACATCGGCATGGCCTTCAACCCGGACGTGTACCGGAAGCTGGGCAACCTGCTGGCGGGCATCGCCGAGGCGTAGGCGCGCGGCGCGCGGCGGCGTTCGTCTGTAACGAATCCTTGATGGAGAATGAGGCCGGTTTCCGGCCTTTGCTGTCGCCGGCGTCGGGAGGTCTGATGGCGAACGTCTTTCGCGTAGGTGAGATCGAGATCACGGTTGTGTCGGACGGCGAGGCGAAGCTGAAGGGGAGCGAGTACTTCCCCGCCTCGACGCCCGAGACGTGGGAGCCGCACAGGGCGCTGCTGGACGACGAGGGCAACCTGACGTTCCCGTTCACCTGCTTCGTGATCCGCAGCGGCGACCGGCGGGTGTTGATCGACACCGGGCTGGGGCCGCTGAAGGCGGGGACGTACCGGGGTGGCGACCTGATGGGCGAGCTGGCGGCGGCGGGCGTGCGGCCGGAGGACATAGACGTCGTGTTCATCACGCACCTGCATGCCGACCACTGCGGCAGCGCGGCGCTGCGTGACGAGGATAAGCAACTGCAGATCGCGTTCCCCAACGCGACCTATCGTTGGACAAGCGCGGAGCAGACATACTGGAGCGGCGAGCTGCCGCCGCAGCAGATCGCGCGGCGTGACATCTTCGCGGCCGTGGCGCCGCGGTTCGAGGCCGCGGACGGCGGCGCGTCACTGGCGCCGGGCGTCGACGTGTACTGGATGCCGGGCCACACGCCGGGGCACGCGGGCGTCGTCGTGTCGTCGGGTACGGCGCGGGCGTTCATTCTGGGCGATGGCGCGAGCTGCCCGGCCCAGCTTTCCGAGACGGAGTGGTCGGGCGCGGGCGACGTCGATCCGGCGCTGGCGCGTGCGGGGCAGGAGGCGATGGCGCGGGAGGCGGAGAGCAGCGGCGCGCTGGTCGGCGCCAGCCACTTTCCGGGGTTGACGTTCGGGCGCGTGCTCACGGGCGAGGGCCGGCGATACTGGTCGCCGCTGTAGCCGCCGCTTTTGCCGAAGGAGTGAGGTGATGTGATGAAGAAGACTGCTCTGGCTGTCTCGAAGAAGGGGGCGTCACCAGTCGACGCGTACATCGCGGGGTTCCCGAAGGACGTGCAGGACGGACTGCGGCAGGTCCGTCAGGCGATCCGCGACGTGGCGCCGGACGCCGAGGAGAGCATCGCCTACCGAATACCGGCGTACAAGCTGCACGGGCGGGCGCTGGTGTACTTCGCCGGATACGCGCGCCACATCGGCCTGTACCCGGTGCCGGCGGAGGCGTTCGCGAAGGAGTTCGCGAAGTACGAGACCTCGAAGGGTACGGTCCGGTTCCCGCACGACAAGCCGATGCCGCTCCCGCTGATCAAGAAGGTCGTGCGGCACATGGTGAAAGAGGTCGAGGCGAAGGGGAAAGTGAAGAAGTAGGCTACTGGCCTACAGCCCCGTCACCATCAGCTTCGAGACGCGGATCGTGGGGGTGGCGCTGCCGCCGCGCCACTCGAGGTCGCTGCCGACGGCGTCGACTTTGCGGAGGATGTCCTTGAGGTTGCCGGAGACGTTGATCTCCTCGACCGGATACGCCAGCTTGCCGTCCTCGATCCAGATGCCGTGCGCGCCCTTCGAGATGTCGCCGGTCGTGGGGTTTACGCCGAAGCCCATGAGGCCGGTGAGGTAGAGGCCTTCCTCCACCTCGGCCAGGATCTCGGCGGGGTCGCGGTCGCCAGGCTCCCAGATCAGGTTGCCCGTCCCGACGCCGATGCTGTCGCCCATGCGGGCGGCGCTGCCAGTCGTGCGGCGGCCCATGCGGCGGGCGTAGTAGCTGTCGAAGAGGAACATGCGGAAGGCGCCGCGCTCGAAGAGCACGTTCTTGCGGCGCCCGACGCCCTCGCCGTCGAACGGGCGCGAGCCGAGCTGGCCGGGCAGTGTCGCGTCGTCGACGATGGTCACGAGCGGGGAGGCGACGTCGTTGCCCTCGAGGTCGGTGAGAAAGGTCGAGCGCTTGAACAGCGCCTCGCCCGAAGCCGCCCCGGCGACGATGCCCATGAGGGAGCCGGTCGCGCCCGGCTCGAACACGACGGGTACCTCGCGCGTCTTCACCTTGCGGCCGCCCAGCTTGCGGATGACGCGCGCGGCGGCCCGCCGGCCCACGTCCTCGGGGCGCTCGAGGCGGTGGAACATTCGCTCGGCGCTGAACCAGTAGTCGCTCTGCTTCTTGCCGCCCTGTTCGTCGGCCAGGATCGAGACCGCGAACGAGGCGGCGGTGTACGGGAAGCTGGCGCAGAAGCCGAGCGTGTTCGCCAGGACCGTCTCGCCGCGCTCGGCGCCGAACTCCGCGCCCTCGCTGTTGGTGATGCGCTTGTCGAAGTCGAACGCCGCCTGCTCGGCGCGGAGGACGATGTCCTTCATCTCGTCGACGGTGAGCGACTCGATGCGCTCGTCGTAGAGCTGGAGGCCGGCGCCGAAGTCGGTCGCGAGGTCCTCCCTCGCGGGGAGGCCGGCGTACTCGTCAGGCTCGCTGATGGCTGCCAGCTCGACGGCGGTGCGCACCATCTCATCGAGCGCCTTCGGCGTGAAGTCGGAGGTATTGCACACCGCGGTGCGCTTCTCCTTGATGACGCGGATCGACACGGAGCGCGAGCCGGCCTCGAACAGCTTCTCGATCTCCTGCTTGCGCACGCTTACCGTCGACTCGACGCCAGACCGGATGTAGGCGTCAGCCTCATCCGCGCCAAGGCGCCGCGCCTTCTCGACGATATCGCTGGCGATGCTGCGGAGGTCTTCGTTCACGGAGTGTCCCAGTGTGTCAGTGTCTCAGTGGCTTGGTGTGTCAGTTCGTCAGCGCGTCAGGTGCCTCCTACGCAGACCGCACTGTGTAGTCGATCGCCGGACAGCCTGTCACGCGGGCCACCTCTCCTACTGATGCGCTGACGCGCTGACGCACTTGCTAGCCGCCGAACTCGTGCTCTTCCTTCGAGGACGTGAGCTTGGAGAAGGCGAAGTACGCCAGGCCGAGGACGACTGCGATGATGATGAGCTTCTTCATGATGTGATTCCTTTCCGGGTCGGGATTCTGCTGCCTGCCACTCGCGGGCGACGGCGCCCGCGCTCCACCACCTGTGTTTATACCGCCGTTCCTCCGACGGTCATGCTGCTGATGAGGATCGTCGGGATGCCGACGCCGACGGGGACGGACTGGCCTTCCTTGCCGCAGGTCCAGCGGCCGTCGCTGAGCTTGAAGTCGTTGCCGACGGCCGTGACCTTGCGCAGCACGTCGGGCCCGTTGCCGATGAGGTTCACGTTGCGGATGGGCGCCGTCACCTTGCCGTCCTCGATGAGGTAGCCCTCGGTGACGCTGAAGACGAAGTCGCCGTTGGTGATATCGACCTGCCCGCCGTTGAAGGCGACGCAGTAGATGCCGCGGCCGACCGAGCCGATGATGTCCTCCGGCGCCGACTGCCCCGCGAGCATGTAGGTGTTCGTCATGCGGGGCATCGGGTGGTGCCGGAACGACTGGCGGCGGCCGTTGCCCGTCGCGCGCACGCCGAAGTGCTTCGTGCTCATGCGGTCCTGCATGTAGCCCTGCAGGATGCCGTTCTCGATGAGGACGTTGTAGCCGGGCGCGTTGCCCTCGTCGTCGATGTTGATGCTGCCGCGGCTGTCCCGGATGGTGCCGTCGTCGACGACGGTGCACAGCTCGGACGCGACGAGGTTGCCGAGTTGGTCGGTGTAGTTGCTGGTCTTCTTGCGGTTGAAATCGGCCTCCAGCCCATGGCCGACGGCTTCGTGCAACAGGATGCCGCTGTCGCCGGACGCCAGCACCACCGGAAACATGCCCGCGGGCGCCTCGATGGCGGACTGCAGCAGCGTCGCCTGACGCGCCGCCTCCCGGGCCAGCGTCTCCGGCTCGTGGGAGTCGAAGTAGGCCATGCCCATACGGCCACCGCCGCCCCAGCGAGCGCTCTGACGGCTGCCGTCGCGTTCGGAGAGGCAGGCGACGTTGAAGCGCACGAGCGGCTGTACGTCGCCGGAAATGCGGCCGTCGCTGGAGACGACCATCACGCGCTTTAGCTCGTCGATGAAGTTGATGTCGGCGCGGACGATACCGCTGTCGTAAGCGCGTGCGGCGGCATCGGCGCGGCGGATCAGGTCGACCTTGTCGGCGGCGGGCACGCTGACCGTGCTGGCCTCGGGCGCGAAGTAGCTGGCGGACTCGTAGTGCACGACATCGACGGGCGTCGGGCGGTCGCCGCGGCTGGCGATGCGGGCGGCCGTGTCGGCGGCGCGGCGCATGGACTCGCGCGAGAGGTCCTCGCTGTATGCGTAGCCGATGGCGTCGCCCTGGATGACACGGATGCCGACGCCCTGGGACGTCGTGCGGCTGGCGGTCTTCACTGCCTGCTGCTCGAAGGTGATGTTCGAGCCTTCGCGATGCTCGAAGAACAGCTCGGCGTACTCGCCCCCGCGCGACATCGCCACGGTGAGCAGGTCGGAGGCGGTGGCGGTGTCGATGGCGTAGCGGTCGTTGAAGAAGGACTCGGCGATGCGGCCGGTGTCGGTGGCGGTGGTCATACGTGGTCAGGATAGCAGGCGGGTGGTGCGGAGTGGATGAGGGTGAGCGTTGATGTTTGCGAAGGAGGACGGAGGAAAGGGGAAGGAAGTGGGAGAGGGGACGTGGAAGCCGGAGAGGCCCGGGTTAGAGGGTTGAGAGGAGGCCAGCGACGGCGAGGGCCTGCTCCCAGCCGGCGGTGTGGCTCGACTCGTCGGACCAACAGGCGGACAGCGTCGCGAAGGCGATGCCCCAGTTGCAGAGCCGCTGGCGGTCGAGGCGCAGCTCGTCGGCGAAGATGCGGAGGCGGTGGTCAAGGACGGCTTGCGGGTCGAGCTGGTTCAGCAGGAAGCGCTCTTCGTGTGGCTCGCCGGGATCGCCGACGGGATTGCGCAGCCAGGCGCCCACCTCGAACGCGGGCTCGCCGACGACGCCGTGCGGGTCGATGATGAGCCATGGCTCGCGCTGCGCGGAGAGGATGTTCCAGTGGTGCAGGTCGCCGTGCAGGACGATCGGCTGCGTTTGCGACGCGACTAGCTCGAAGTACAGCTGCTCCCCTCGCTCGACGGCCTTCGCGGGCAGGTCGCCGGTGCCGCCGTCGTGCCGTTCACGCAGAAGGCGGAACGCGTCGCCCCAGTCAGAAAGCGTGGGGAACTCGTGAGAGTCCGGTGGCGGCCGCCACAGCCGGCGCATCAGGCGGGCTGCGATACGCGTGGCCTCGGCGTCGTCGATGGTGATGATCTCGCGCCCCGGCGAGAGCCGTTCGAGCAGGAACACGCCCGCGGGCTGGTCGGCCTCGAGCACGCGGACGGCGCCGTCGCCATCCCAGTGCCGGAGCGCCGCGATCTCGCAGCCGACGGGGCCGCGCTCGACGCCGCACTTGAAGATCGCGGGCGTGCCATCGGCGCGCGTCGCGGGCGCGACGTAGTTGTAGCTGAGGGCGAGCGGCGGGCCGATGGTGATGTCCCAGCGTGCGGCGTACTCGACGAGGATCTGGGGCAGGCGGGCGAGCCAGTCGCGGCCGGCGTCGCCGAAGACATCGGTCATTCGCTGGCGGAACACCGGATCGAGGTCAATCATCGACGCATGCCGGCGGTGACGACGACGCGATAGCCGAGATCGAGAGCATCGAGCTGGCGCAGGTGTCCGTAGCGCGCGCCCCAGGCGCCGGATGCGATGTCGTCCGCGAGGCGGCGCATGGCGGGCGCGGTGACGGCGTCGCCGAGGATGGCAAAGCCGGAAATGGCCGCGCGCGCGTCCGGATCGAGATACATCTCCGGCCGCCGCCAGTAGGCGCACAGGAAGCCGTCGCTGCAGTCCCAGGGGACGGGCACATCGATGACCTCGACGAGCTTCAGGGTTTCGGCGATGGGAGGCAGGAACCGCACGTCGCCGAAATGCGAGGCGATCTCAGGCACGTAGTCCTGAACCAGCCAGAAGTCGTCGAACGAACCGCCGGTGTGCGTGAAGAACACCTGGCGCTGTGACACGCGGGCCATCTCCGCGAGACCGGCATGGATATCGGGCCAGTGGTGGGTGGTGAGGATGGCAAGCGCGGCGTCAAACGTACCGTCGCGAAAGGGGAGATGTTCGGCGACGGCCTGGACCGCCGGCGCCGCGCTGGGCGGTCGCTGGCGGATCATCGTGCGCGATGGTTCGACAGCGATCAGGCGCGGGCCTTCCGGTTCGTACGATCCCGCACCGGCGCCGATGTTGACCACGCGACGTGCGCCACGGAGCGCGCCGTCGATGGCGGCCTGGATCCGCGGATCAGGGCGGCGGTAGCGGCCGTACGTTGTGCCGATGGTGTCGTACAGGGCGGTCACGTCTATTGCTCCGAGGAGCGCGAGTATACCAGTCGTCCTTGATCCTGGGCCTGACGTTCACCGGGGGTCTGGTGGGACGCCTTTCGGGCGACGAAGGTCAGGCTCTTCGGCCAGACGAGCGCGCCCGCGGCCTCGACGGTGGCGATGAAGCGCGAGCGCGCGATGGCCTCGCGCAGGCGGCTGCGCCACGTGGCGACGGGCCGCTCCACCGCCACCGCGACGAGCACCGCCGCCTCGAAGTCGGTACGCGGCCGCTGCCGCGGGCGGAGGAAGTCGGTCAGGCAGAAGCGGAGCCACGCGAGCGAGTCGACGAAGTGGATGTAGCGCGTCTCCGTCACTGCCAGCCCGGCGCGCGACAGCTTGTCGAACAGTCGCCGCGGCTCGTAGATGCGGACGTGGCCTCCGGGGGCGTCGCGATAGCCCTGCGAAAGCGCGAAGTACGCAATCTCGGTGAAGTGCGACGGCACGGCGCCGTGCAGGAGCCCACCCTCGACCAGGGTGCGCGCGAACTCCGCCATCGCGCCGGCGTCGTCGGGCAGGTGCTCCAGCGTCTCGGTGCAGATCACAGCCTCGAAGACGCCGTCGCGGAACGGCAGGCGCGAGGCATCGGCGGCGATAAGGTCGACGGGGAGCGAGCCGAGGCGGGCCCGCGCCTTTTGCAGTTCGCCCGGATCGTAGTCCACGCCGAGGGCATAGCAACCGCGGGCCGCCGCCGCGGCGATGTGGCGCCCGTCGCCGCATCCCACGTCGAGCACGCGCGCCCGCCGCCCGCGCGGCAGCAGTTCGGGCCGGATGCTGAGCTTTGCGGAAGTGATCTCTGGCATGAGTTGAAAATGTGCTCGCAATCGCGCATATTAATGCTGGAGGGAACCGGTTGCCGGAACGGAGGCCGCTCTTTGATCTGAAGGTTATCGAATTCCTCAGGCGGAACGGGATCGAGGAAGACGACGCGGTGGACGACTTCAACGCAGGACTGGAGTCCGACGAAGCTGGAGGGTTGCGTTTCAGGTATGGTCGACTTGGCGTGTACGCGTACCAAGAGCGGGTGATTATGGGTCGAATCGACATCGTGGTCGTGGAGGCATGGGTACGCGATACGAGTGAGGAGGGGCGATGGTAGCGAAGCATCGCGAGGCGCCGCCGCCGGTTCGGACGGTGAAGAGATCGCCGCACGTCACAGATCTTGTGTTCTCGGCGAAGAAGCCCGTTCGGAGCCTGGCATCGAAGCGAGATCCGCGGATCACGGAGCACTATGCCGCGGACGGAACGCTGGTGAAGCTCATCCTCTACGCGGAGGAGACAGAACGAGAGTTGTCCCGACGCGTCGATGAAGCTGCCCGAACGGGAAACCTATGGACAGGCATCGCCGGCGCCGCCGATCGCCTCGGCGTACATCCCGCGACGCTGCGGCGGGCGGCGCGTGAAGGGAAATTGAAGACCCGGCGGATCGGCCGTTCGTGGATCACATCGGTGGTGTGGATGCAGGAGTATGCGGAAAACCGTCGTCCGGCGGGGCGCCCACCGAAGGGCGACGCCCCTACAAGGGCGCGAACCAAGAACTAGCGACAACCGGCCAACGCTTGACGGCTGTACGCCGATCCGGCCTACGTCATCTGCATACCCTCGAGGTGGGCCAGGTCGTTGAGACGCCAGAGCGCGCGCCTTTCGCGCCAGGCACGCACAGACGTAATCGAGGCATTGAAGGCGTAGAAGGGAAAGTCGTTCTTCTCGAGTCCCAGCACCATGCCGACGTACGTCTGGATTACTCCGCCGTGGCAGGCGACCGCCACGCGCTTTCCGGGGCACTCGTCGACGATCTGCTGCAGCGCCCGGCCGATGCGCTCACGGAAGTGGCCGCTGGATTCGCCGCCGGGGAGGTTGTCCCACGTGGGTTCGCTCTCGAAGCGCGCCTTGATCGCCTCGTGGTCGGCGTTCTCCCGGTTGGCGTTCGGATCGATGCTGCCCTCACGATTCGGCTCGTTGATCTCCTGCAGATCGTCGAGGACGCGAATCTCGAGGCCGGTGCGGCGGGCGATCGGCGCGGCGGTGTTGTAGGCGCGCTGCAACGGGCTGGCGTAGATGGCGTCCACGCCGTACGCGGCCATGCGCTCGCCGACACGCTCCGCCTGTTGCGCGCCGATCTTGGTGAGTGCCGGGTCGAACGAGCCGAGCCGTCCCTCGACACGCGCCTGGTTGCTCTCGGACTGGCCGTGGCGGATGAGGTACAGGCGGACAGCGTCCTTCTTGCTGAGGAGGAGCACGTCCTGGAAGTAGTAGGCCATCGGGTCGATGGGGGCGGGGACGGTGCGCGGGTTGCGGTCGGCGTCGGCGATGGTGCGCTCGGTCATGCTTTCGCCGGCCGCCTGGGTCGATGTGACGCGCTTGCCACGGGACCGGGCTTACTCACCCGCGGAGCGCGGGATTTCCTGGGCATGGCCGAGAGCACGGAACGAAGCATGCCATTTACTTCGTCCGACGTGCGGAACACCTCCGCCACGTCCGAGTCGAGGACTACGGCCACGACTGTTCGGTCAGTGAAGTCCTTGGCGAATCGATTGGGACGCGCCTTCGAATAGTCGAAGTGGTACTCCGGGCGAAGATCATCGGCCTTCACTGATGTGTGCTTAGTTGATCGTGCCCTCTTCATATTCAAGCTGCTCTGATCTCGTAGCCTTGCTTGCGCTGAGGATGCGAACCTGGCCACGGCGCTCGGTGAACGCGACCACCAGTAGTCTTGACCGCGACGAGTGTTCGACGATGACTTCCCTGGTCTCCGAAGAGGAGTGATCCGGATCGGAGTGAATCGCGGCGAGGGGATCGCTGAACACCGTGAGCGCTTCTTCGAATGAAACTCCGTGCTTGCGGCCATTCGCGGCAGCCTTCTTGGGATCCCACCCGTAGTTTCGAGCCATGCGGTTCGGCCGAAGTCTAGCATGAGGGAGGCTAGGAGCGTATGGCTGCGATTTCCACATTTCTTCCGCACGGGGCTGGCGAAAAGCTCAGACAGCGGTAGACTGTCGTGCGATCTTCACACCCCGAACAGCCAGCACAGCGTGGGGCCCTGAGGCAGGGGAGACCGGCTGTGCCACAACACAGGAGGCACCCTTGGCCCGAGAAGTTGTCATCGTCAACGCTGTCCGCACCGGCATGGGCCGGCGCAACGGCATGCTGTCCGGCACGCACGCCGTCACGCTCGGAGCGAAGGTGCTCCGCGCCGTCGTCGACCAGGTCGGTGTGGATGCGAAGGAAGTCGGAGACGTCGTCTTCGGCAACGTCTCCCAGGTGGGCGAGCAGGGCGCGAACGTCGGCCGAAACGTCGTCCTCGAGGCAAGCTTCCCGATCGAGGTTCCGGGCACGACGGTCGACCGGCAGTGCGGCTCGGCCCAGCAGGCCATTCACTTCGCCGCGAACCTGATCGCGGCCGGCGTCGTCGACGTCGCGATCGGTGGCGGCGTCGAGAACATGTCGCGCGTGCCGATGGGGTCGAACTTCAAGGTGGCGGGCTTCCCCTTCACCGACCACATGCGCACGGCCTACGACCTCACATCGCAGGGCGTCGCGGCCGACAACATCGCCCGCCAGTGGGGCTTCACGCGGGAGGACATCGACGCCTTCGCCGTCGAGAGCCAGCGCCGCGCCCGCGCAGCGCAGGACGCCGGCAAGTTCGCGCAGGAGATCGTGCCGATCGAGGTCGAGCACGAGGGAGCGAAGGGCGTGTTCGCCACCGACGAAGGCATCCGCGAGTCGACGATGGAGGGCCTCGCGAAGCTGCAACCGTCGTTCGGCGAGAACGGCCTGCACCACGCGGGTAACTCATCGCAGATCACCGACGGCGCCGCGGCCGTGCTGCTGATGTCGGCGGAGAAGGCGAAGGAGATGGGCCTGAAGCCGCGCGCGCGCATCGTGGCGCAGGCGGTGGTGGGGTCTGACCCGCACCTGATGCTGACGGGGCCGATCACGGCGACGCCCGCTGTGCTGAAGAAGGCCGGCCTCAAGATGTCGGACATCGACCTGGTCGAGATCAACGAGGCGTTCGCCGCGGTCGTGCTGGCGTGGCAGAAGGAGACGGGCTACGACCTAGCGAAGACCAACGTGAACGGCGGTGCGATCGCGCTGGGCCACCCGCTGGGCTGCACCGGCGCGCGGCTGATGACGTCGCTGCTGTTCGAGCTGGAGCGCACGGGCGGCCGCTACGGCCACGAGGTGATGTGCTGCGGCGGCGGTATCGGCACGGCGACGATCATCGAACGGCTGTAGCCCGCACGCGGGAACGAAACATGCAGGAGTGGCCGGCGCAGCAGCCGGCCACTCTCATTCACTCCGGAGGCGCGCCGTGTCCCAGATGTTCGTCGATTCGCTCCGCAACCGCATCCGTGCGATGAATACGCTGTGGGAGCGCGCCGTCTCCGACATGACGCTGGAGCAGGTGAACCACCACGAGCGGGCGGGCGTGCTGCCCATCGCCTTCAGCCTGAACCATTACATCCGCGGGCAGGACCAGTCGATTAGCGGCCCGTTCCTGCGCGGCCCGATGCTGTGGGACGCCGGCGGCTGGGCGGCGAAGGTCGGCGTCACCGTCGACAGGCTGGGTCGTGAGGAGACCGTCGAGGAGATGGAGAACATCCGCTTCGCCGACTTCGACGCGTGGAAGGCGTACCAGGCCGATGTACTCGCCCGCACCGGCACGATCCTCGACGCGCTGACCGAGGAGCAGCTCACCGAAGTCCTCCTTCCCAAGCTCCCGCCGAACATGCAGCAGATCTTCTGTGCCATCGTGATTGGGCCCGACGCGCCGCTGCGGAAGCTCGAAGTGCTGGAGTGCTTCGTGTACCAGCACGGCCTGCGGCACATGGGCGAGATCGAGCATGGCCGCGCCCTCGTCGGGTTGCAGGGCATGACCAGCTAGCCGCTTCCCTCGTTCGGCAAGTCGTCGAGCCCCACCCCCTTGAGCCTCCGTATACGGGTGATATACACTCATCCCCGATGGCTCGACGAGGATTCAGGATCGACGCGATCGAGGCGCACGACTGGGTTGTCGAGAAGATACAGCGCAAGCACGCGGTGACGGCCGAGGAAGTCGAGGAGGCGTGCGTGGGCGCCGGGATCCACGCGCGCCGCGTGCGGGAAGGCCGTTATCTCGTCCTGGGAAGGACGGACGCGGGGCGCTACCTCGCGAGCTTCCTGGCCCGCGATCGCGCCTCGGTGTTCAGGCTGATCAGCGCGCGAGACATGACAGCCCGAGAGAGGTCCGAATATGAACGGCGCACGAAAAAGGGTCGCTGATCCCGATGGTTTCGACGAAGAGGATGAAATGGCCACCCGTTTCGACCGTGGCGAGGACATCCTGTCCGACGACGACGAGATCGTCGAAGTGGCGTTCAAGAAGCCGCTCGACCGCGTGATTCCGGTCCGCCTCGCTGCCGATAGCTGGCAAGCGCTGTATCGCGAAGCCGTCGAGCTTGGCGTTGGCCCGACGACGCTGGCCCGCATGTGGCTGCTCGACCGACTGAGGGCGGTCGAGGCCGGGCGGCGAGGGCGGGTCGCCGTCCGGGAGGAACCGGCGCGCTACATCGTGCCCGCGAAGAAGGCGACGGCCACGAAGGCGGCCACGAAGGCGGCCACGAAGGCGGCCACGAAGGCGGCGCGTCCGGCCGCGAGCAAGAAGCAGGCTCGCCGCCGGACACGCTGAGCATCACGCAACGCCACAGTGATGGCGCCGCTACCCGTGTGCCCCGGATCGTCTCCGCATCGCTGCAACGGCGCCGTACGCGACCGCCACGACGGCCAGTGCGATCGCAGCGCCTCGACCCGAGGCCGCGACCACGCTCGGCCCGTCACCGCCACTCTCCGGTGGCTGTGTGGCTCTCACACCTGCGACCGACGCGGCGAGGACGTTGGTGCCAACGGGCCCGCCGGCGCCACCGACGACCACGACGCCGATCATGCTGGGGTGCAGGATGCAGAAGTAGGGGTAGATGCCGTCCTCGTCGAAGGTCATCGTGAGGGTGCCGCCTTCGGCCAGCTCGTCGTAGCTGCTCCAACCCTGACCTGCGCCGGTGCCGGCGCCCGTGACCGTGTGCACGGTTTGATCGCGGTTGGTGAACGTCACCATCTCGCCGGCTCCGAGGCGGAGCACCGTCGGCGACGTGCAGTTCTGCCGCAGGTCGACGGTCGCCCCGCGCTCGTCCGTCACCGGCTGGTGACAGCCTCCACCCGTCTTCGCCGTCGCGACCGCCGCGACGCCTGCCGCAACCGTCGCGATTACACCAGCCGCCAGTCCCGCGATCATCGCTCGCCGCATGGGACACCTCCTTTGTCCCACCTACACCGGTTTCGCGGAGGTGGTTCCGGGCGCAGAGCCGCGCGGGCTGAAGGCCCGCGCTACGGAGACCGTTTGCTGGGGGCCCGCGCCGCAATCGCCGGTGCCCCGCGCTACGGCAGCGTCTCGGCGATAGCGCGCGTTACCTCGAGGAAGTAGCGCAGGTGCAGGATCGCGCGGTCGTCCGGCGGAAGCTCGTTGATCGCGGCCAGCACCTCCGCCGCCTCGCCCGCGGCGAGGACCACGGCGTCGGGCGGGTCGATCGCCCGAGGCGCGACCGCCGCGAACCGCCCGAGCAGCCCGGCGCGGCGGCCCCGCGAGCGGACGGCGTTGAGCGCGGTGTGCTGGACGATGCGCAGGAGCCAGGGACGGAACGGCTCGCCCTGCCGGAAGCCGTCAAGCCCGTGATAGGCGCGGACGAAGGCGTCCTGCGCGACGTCCTGGGCGTCCTGCGCGTCGCGCACGATGAGGTATGCCGCACGAAAAGCGACCTCCTGGTATTGCTCCACAAGCAGTCCGAAGGCGTCGGCATCGCCGCGCGCGGCCGCCCGCAGAGCATCGGCCTCGTCCCTTCCGACCGTGTCCACGCGCCATTCTTACACCAGGCGAGTGATGCCGGTTCCCGCCCGCATGAACCAGGACCAGCCCGGGCCATCCGGCCTGCCCTGCGATGTGACAATAGGGGTCCGCGGGCGTACCATTTCTGCGGAACCGAAACACAGGCCCGAGAGGAGAATCCGAAATGCGCAGAGTCGCCGTCGTGGGCGCAGGTATGACCAAGTTCGGCAAGCACATGGACCGCTCGCTGAAGTCGCTGGGCCGCGAGGCTGTCGAGGCGGCGATGAAGGCCGCTGGCGTCGATATGCCGCAGATCGAGGCGGCCGTCGTCGGCAACGCGACGGCGGGGCTCATCACCGGCCAGGAGATGATCCGCGCGCAGGTCATCCTGCGGGACATGGGATTCGGCGACATCCCGATGATCAACACCGAGAACGCCTGCGCATCGTCCTCGACCGCCTTCCACTTGGCGTGGATGTACGTCGCCTCCGGCATGTACGACTGCGTGCTCGCCCTCGGCGTCGAGAAGCTCTACCACGAGGAGAAGCGCCGCTCGTTCCAGGCGATCGGCTCTGCCGTCGACATGGAAGCGATCCAGGACCTGATCAAAGCCACCGCCGCCCGCGGCCGCAGCGAGGGCGAAGCCAAGGCTGCCGGGGACGGCGGCGAGAAGGGTGGAGGCGCGGGGGAATCGCGCTCGATGTTCATGGACTTCTACGCAGCCGGCGCGCGCGAGCACATGAAGCGCCACGGCACCACCGCGATCCAGTTCGCGAAGGTCGCGGTGAAGAGCCACAAGAACGCCTCGATGAACCCCTACGCGCAGTACCGCGAGCAATACACCGTCGAGGAGATCCTGAACTCGCCGATGGTCGCCGAGCCGCTCACGCGCCTGATGTGCTCGCCGATCGGCGACGGCGCCGCGGCGCTGGTGCTGGTGAGCGAGGAGAAGGCGAAGCAGCTCACCACGAAGCCGGTGTGGGTGACGGCGTCGATCCTGGGCAGCGGCAAGGACCGCGCGCCCGGCGAGCCTGGCGTCACGACGCGCATGGCGAAGAAGGCGTTCGACATGTCCGGCGTCGGGCCCGAGGACGTGGACGTGATCGAGTTGCACGACGCTTCGGCCCCGGCCGAGCTGATCGAGTACGAAGAGCTGGGCCTGTGCAAGGTCGGCGAGGGCGGGAAGCTCATCGAGGAGGGCGCGACTGAGATCACGGGCAGGATCCCGGTGAACCCGTCGGGCGGACTGCTCTCGAAGGGCCACCCGATCGGCGCGACCGGGTGCGCGCAGCTCGTCGAGATCTACTGGCAGCTCCAGGGCGAGTGCGGCGACCGGCAGGTGAAGGGCGGCAACGCGAAGGTGGGGCTGACGCAGAACGGCGGCGGCATGATGCGCGGCGAAGCCGCGGCCATGGCGGTGCATGTGCTGCAGAAGTAGCTACCCCCAGCTGGCGTATTCAGAGAGTTCGCCCGCTGGCGGGCTCTCTCACTGTAAGGGCTTCTTGTGCGGTACGAAGTCGGTGACGCCGACGAACGTGAGCGCGCGCTTGCGTACGTCCGGTCCATTCTTCAGAGCGGTGGCCCTTTATCGCGGGAGCTGCTCATCAGGAGCGCCTTCTCCGACTTCAACATCGAACTGCTGGTCGGCGACACCGTAGAGAGCCCGGAACAATACGACTATCGACACGGGCTGACCACTCCGACCGCCGAAGAGCGGGCTGCCGGCTGGCAACCCGTCCATGCACCACACGAGGAGATGCGCAACGAGATTGCTCAAACGTTGACTGTGCCAACGGGTTTCGTCTGGTTCTTCGAGGACCCACTGTCACGGCGTGGTGATCTCGGGCTCCAAGACACGCAAGATGAGCACGTATTTCTCGAGGACGGGGTGTACTCGTTCGTCGGCCGAGATTCGAGGCCTGAGCAAGTGGACGCAGCGTTCAACGTACCTCCCAGCTGGCAATATATTGGCGTGCTATCAGTGCTGCCGCCTGGCCCACGGCTGGTCAGTGGTTCGTCGGTGAATCTTGAGTTCCTGCGATCGCTAGCTTCGGGAACCACCGCTATTGTGACTATGATCTTCGACGGTGAAGGCTACATGCTGCTTCGGAAGAGCTAGGCAAGCCAGCGGCGCGACCACTCCCCCAGCTTCTCGCTGGCGCGCGAGAGGACGGGCTGGCCGTGGCCGGGGAGCGCGTATTCGAACCGCAGCTCGGACAGGCGGCGGATCGATGCCTTCGCCTGCGTCATGTCGTGCGTGGAGGCGGCCGGCGGGAGCTGCAGGCCGGCCACGTTCATGAAGGCGTCGCCCGAGAACAGAGCCCCGCGCTCGCGGGCGTACAGCGCGATGTGACCGGGCGTGTGGCCGGGCGCGTGCACCACCTCCAGCCCACCCGCCGCTTCGACCATGTCGCCGTCGCGGAGCACGCGGTCGATCTTCAGCGACTCCTGCGGCGGCGCCATGCGTGTCATCGTCGAGCCGACGACGGGCGTGGTGACGGCGCGCCACGGCGTGCGGCCCTCGACGTACTCGACGTCGGCCTCGTGCACGCAGAAGTGGGCGCCCGTGCGCTCGACGAGCGCTGCCACGTTGCCGACGTGGTCGTAGTGGTAGTGCGTGCCCACGATCGTGTGCAGGTCCTCGGGCGGCCGTCCGATCTCGGCGATCGCCGCCAGGATCCCCGCCGACGCGCTGGGGCTGCTGGTGTCGATCAGCGTCAGGCCCGCAGCGTCCTCGATGAGGTACGCGCGGCCCATCTTCAGGCCCTCGATCGCGAAGATGCCGGAGGTGATCGCGCGGATGGTCATGCGGGGGAGTGTAGCGGCGATAGGGAATAGTCGTTAGGCGTTAGGCGTTGGGGCTGCACGTCCAACAACATCGGTCGAGCATCGCACAGAACCGGGCTCAGCCCCTAACGCCCAACGACCAACGCCTAACCCCTATAACTTCGTGTCCGAGTGGATGGCTGTGAGGTCGAGTCGGTGGGGTGTGCCGCCGGTGAGGTCGACGGCGGCGAAGCGGCCGGCCTGCAGCTCCTCGATCAGGTCCTCGACGGACTCGATGTCGCGCTCGAACTCCGTCGCGCAGCGGCCGATGTCGCTGCGTGAGTGCGAGTCGGTGCCGGCGGTGCCCGGCATCTTCATGAACTCGCACAGGCGGCGCGAGAACTCGTTCTCCTTCACGGTGCCACGGCCGTTCAGCGCCTCGAGCGCGGCGCAGTACTGATACGCGGGGTTCCGTGACGCCCGGTGCAGCGCCTCCTCGTAGTCGCGCTCGTCCTCCATGTACCAGGGCATCTGCCGCCGGTAGGGGTGCGCGGCGACCATCGTGCCGTGCGCGTCCTTCACGTGGCGCGCCAGCTCGTGCGAGCGGTGCATGCCGTAGACGTAGCGGTCGATGCCGTACACGAGGATGTGGCCGTCATCGGTGTTGATCTCGATGGCGGGCAGCACCAGGTAGTTGTGGCGCTTCGCCAGCGCGGCCACTTCGGCGGGGTCCCAGAGGTAGTCGTGCTCGCTGAGGCAGATGCCGTCCAGCCCGGCCTTCTTCGACCGCTCGACCAGATCGTCGGGCGTGAGGTAGGAGTCCCACGAAAGCGGGCGCGTGTGCGTGTGCAGGTCAATCAGCACAGATTCCTCTTCGGCCAAATGGGGCTAGACGTGAAGTATACCGAACGCCCGTTCGAGGGCTAGTGAATCCAGCTTCGGATCGCCAGAGCTGGATTTCGTCGTTTGGGGACGGTAGTCTCATGCCAGCGGCGGGGCGATGAAGGATCAGCGTTGGTAGAGCCCCGACGTGCCTCACGCTTGATCCAAACCACCGCGCTCGCAGCGGTGGGCCTCTTCCTGATTGCAGGCTGCTCGTCTCCATCGACAGCGAATGGTCGTGAGCCAGCAGTGAGCCCCGAAGCGCCCGGACAGGCGCTGGCAGAGGCTTCACCGACAGTCCAGCCCAGACGCAGTTACCCGCGCGGAGCGAAGGGATTTGCGATCTCGTCGCCGCAATGCGACGCGCCCCAGCCGCAGGTACCCTTCGATTTTCTCATCGTGGGTATGAACGACGGCCGGTCACTGACAAGGAACCCTTGCTTCGTTGAAGAGTGGGGCTTAGCACTGCGTGGCACGTACGCCCCTGCCGTGTATGTGAACATGAACCTCTATGACTGCGAAGAATCGACGCCGTGCGATGCGTATCAGTACGGGCGCCTGGAGGCCGCATACTCCCATGTGTATGCGATGGAGGTCGGTGCGGAACCGAGCACATGGTGGCTCGATGTCCAGATCGTCAGTGACTGGTCAACGGATCTGAACCGAAACGCGGCCTCGATTCGCGGAGCGATCGACTACCTGCACGATATTGGCGCGCGCGTGGCCATCTCATCGACATCATTTCAGTGGACCTCGATTGTAGGCGACTACACCCCAGGTTTGCCCATTTGGGATGCCGGTGAACTGACCTTGGCGGGCGCATACGAAGCCTGCGCGACCGGTAAGGACTTTGCCGGAGGGATGACGGAGCAGATCGCCTATGTGGACGACTTCGAAGTCGTTCTGGCGTGCGATCCGTAGCCCGAACACCTAGAGACCGACATCCGCCATCGTGAAATCATCGGTGAACGGGTTCACGTACCGGACAGTCTCGATGCGCGCTCGCCCCGGCAGGTCCTCGGTCACGATCACCGGGACGCCGTGGGTCTTCGCCGTGGCCCACAGCGCAGCATCGTAGACGCGCATCTGGTACGCGATGGCGCCGCGAGCGGCCTCTCGGACGGCGGCCTCTGATATCTCCAGAAAGTCGCACGACGCCAGCCACTGGTCGATGTAGGCGAGCGCCCGCTCCGGGTGTAGGATCCGGCCTCCCGGGCGTTCGCGCGTCGTCGCGCGAAAGAACTCGAGCATGTTCTGCGAAGAGACTACGGCTACGCCAGCGCGGATCGCGTCGAAGACTACCTGCGCCGCCCGGGCTGCCTTCGGCCCGCCGTTCGGGGTGGCGGCATAGACGAGAACGTTGGTGTCAAAGAGCAGGAGGAGTCGTGAGAGGCTGGTCATCGTCGTACAGTTCCTCCCGGTCGAACGAAACATCGCGATCGGCGCATGCGGGATTGGCGGTCGCCATCACGTCCTGTAGCGCGGACAGCAACTCTTCGCGGAGCCTGGGATCGCGGCTGAAGGGCCGGTGCGCCCGGCGGGCCGAGACGCGCTCACGGATGATCTCAGCCTCGGTGACGCCGCGGATGTTGGCTTCGTGCTTGATTTCGCGGTCCTGCTCAGGCTCCAGGTAGACCTGCTTGCGGATCATGGTCATGGCCACGCCTCCTACAGTGATGTATACATCACTGTATACATCACTGGCCGCGCGGAAGCCAAACCCGAACCTAATCCGTGCCCAAAATCAGCGTGCCGGTGGCGCTTAGCATGCCGCCGGTGGCGTTTACGAGGGCTAGCTTCGCATTTGGCACCTGGCGGTCGCCGCACTCGTTGCGGAGCTGGCGGACGGCCTCGATGAGGATGAACATGCCGTACATGCCCGGGTGTGTGTACGACAGGCCGCCGCCGTTCGTGTTCATGGGGAAGTCGCCGCCGGGCGCCGTGCGCTGGTCCGACAGGAACGGCCCGCCCTCGCCCTTCGCGCAGAAGCCCAACTCCTCGATGGTCACCAGCGCCGTGTACGTGAATGAGTCGTACACCTCGACGACGTCGATGTCCTTGTGCGTGACGCCCGCCATCTCGAACGCGGCCTTGCCGCTGTAGCGTGCCGGCGTCTGCGTGATGTCGGGCATGCCAAGGATCGACTGGTGGGTGCTCGCCTCGCCCGACCCCAGGACCCACACCGGCTTCTTCTTCATCTCGCGCGCGCGGTCCGCGCCCACGACGACGACGGCGCCGCCGGCGTCCGTCACCAGGCAGCAGTCGTAGATGTGGAAGGGGTACGCCACATAGCGCGACGCGAGCACGTCCTCGATGGTCAGCGGCTCGCGCATGAAGGCGCGCGGGTTGAGCTGCGCCCACTTGCGCGTCGCCACGGCGATCTCCGCCAGGTGCTCGCTGGTCGTGCCGTACTGGTGCATGTGGCGCGTCGCGCACATCGAGTACGCGCTGGGTGCGCCGCCGACGCCGTACGGCACCTCGAACTGCGCCGCCGGCATCGACGAGTCGAAGAAGCCGCCCATGCCGCGAGGACCGCGCCGGAACCGGCCCGAGTGGCCGGTTTCGCCGTGCGTGATGAGGGCGACGCTGCACAGCCCCGCCGCGATGGCAGCCGCCGCGTGCTCGACGTGGATCACGAACGACGAGCCGCCCGTCATCGTGCTGTCGGTGTACTTCGGGATGATGCCCAGGTACTCGCAGAGCTGCGTGCTGGCCATGCCGCCGATGCCGCAGGTGAAGACGCCGTCGACCTCCGACTTGTCGATGCCGGCGTCGCGCAGCGCGTTGCGAGCGGCCTGCGCGTGCATCATGATCGGCGTCATGTCCGGCACGATGCCGATCTCGTCCGTCTCATCCGCGCCGACGATGGCGACTTTGTTCTTGAGCGTCATGGGTTCGTATCCGTTTCACTGTCGCCGCCGTTGCCGTCGGTCGGCGCATCGCTGACTGGCTGACTCGCTGACAGGCTGACTATCTTGCCACAGGCTTGAACATCGGCAGCGTAATCTCGTCGTTTACGTCCTCCCACGTCACCTCGACCGGCATGCCGCAGTGGATGTTCTCGGGCATGGGGTCGATGCCGATGAGGTTCGTCATCATCCGAGGCCCCTCGTCGAGCTGCACCACGGCCGTGACGTAGGGCGGGGTGAAGCCCGGCATCTGTGCTCGGAACTGGATCGCGAAGGTGAACAGCCGCCCCTTGCCCGAGCACGGCCGCCACTCGATCTCCCACGAGAAGCACGCCGGGCAGAACTGCCGCGGGTAGAAGAAGAAGGCCTCGCACTTCGTGCAGTAGGGCAGCGTCAACTCGTGCCGCTTGCACCCGTCCCAGAACGGCTGGGTCTCCGGGCTGGGGTAGGGCACCGGCCGCTGCATCTCGGTCGCCATCACAGACTCGCTTTCATCTCACGTCCGAATTCGCCCCGATACAATAGCCGCGATGTGCAGTAGGGGCGAGGCGCGGCCGCGCCCCGTGGTGGGAACACGATGGCCAAAACCCCGCTGAAGAACGCCCCGCTCCTGCTGCCCGACGAGCTGACCGCCCGCCTGGATGAGTTCTACGAGGCCCTCCAGCAGTTCAACGACGGCTACTGGTTCGAGTCGCACGAGACGCTCGAGGACCTGTGGCAGGTGACGCCACTGCCGGAGCGCACGTTCTTCCAGGGCGTCATCCAGGCCGCCGCCGCCTTCGTGCACTTCGCGCGCGGCGAGTACCCCGGGATCATCAAGCTGCTCGACGCCGCGCTCGACAAGCTGCGACCCTTCGCACCGGAGACCCTGGGCGTCGACGTTGCTGCGTTGGTCGCTGATCTGGAGCGCGCCCGAGGCGAGTTCGAGACGCTTGGTCCGGATGGCTTCGGGTCGTGGGACGAGCGGGGCGCTCCGCACATCGCGTTCACGCGCGTCGGTCGGTCACCATGATCTCGCCGGAACAGATCGCCGCGAACGTCATCACTGTGCGCGCTCGCATCGCCGCCGCCTGCGACCGCGCCGGGCGCGATCCGGCGGGCGTGACTCTGATCGCCGTCACGAAAACGCATGCGGCCGAGGCCGTAGCAGCCGCATACGCTGCCGGGCTCCGCGACTTCGGCGAGAACCGCGTGCAGGAAGCGGAGACCAAGATTCCGGCGGCCCGCGCGCTGGGCGTGGAGGCGACGTGGCACCTCATTGGCAACCTGCAGCGCAACAAGGCCGCCGCCGCGCGCCGGCTGTTCGACGTGATCCACAGCATCGACTCGTTGCGGCTTGCCGAGACGATCAGCCTGCACGTGACCGAGCCCGTGCGTGTGCTCGTGGAGGTCAACGTCACGGGCGAGGCCACCAAGCACGGCGTCTCGCCTGCGGAGGCGCCTGGCCTGTGTGCGGGGGTGGCGCGCCTGCCGCATCTCGACCTCCTCGGCCTGATGACGGTCGCTCCGATCGTCGCTGATCCCGAGGACGCGCGGTCCGTGTTCCGGCGGCTTCGAGAGCTGCGCGACGGTCTGGGCCTGCGCGAGCTTTCCATGGGTATGACGGGCGACTTTGAGCCGGCCATCGAGGAAGGCGCCACGTTCGTCCGGGTGGGTCGTGCTATATTCGGGGCGCGCACTTGACGCTCGCCCGTGGCGGGCGTTCTCTACGATTGGGGCGCCCGGTTCGGGAGTGCGCCCATACGCCCTCAGGGCAGGGAAGCCGACATTCTGACGTGAAGCTGGGACTCATCGGCTGCGGGTTCATGGGCGAGGCGATCCTGAAGGCCGCCTTCGCGAAGGGCGTCCTCGCGCCCGCCGACGTGATCGCGGCGGAACTGAGTGACGCCCGCCGGGACGATATCGCCGCCAGGCACAAGGTGCGTACGACCGCCGACCCGGCGGACGTGGTCGAGGCCTCAGACATCGTCGTCTTCGCCGTCAAGCCCCAGGAGTTCGACCGCGCCGCGCGCACGCTGCACGGCGAGCTGCGGCCGGAGCAGACCGTCGTCTCGATCATGGCCGGTGTCCGTGTCGAGACGATCTCGCGCGCGCTTTCACACATCGCCGTCGCGCGCGTGATGCCAAACACGCCGGCCGCCATCGGCGAAGGTGTGAGCGTCTGGACCGCGACGCCCGCGGTCGAAGCGCCGTCGCGCGCCAACGTGGCCGCGCTGCTGGGCGCAATGGGGACGGAGATCTACGTCGATGACGAGAAGTACCTGGACATGGTGACGGCGCTCTCGGGCAGCGGTCCCGGCTTCGTGTATCTGCTGATGGAGGCGTTTATCGACGCCGGCGTGCACATCGGCTTTCGCCGCGACCTCGCGGAGAAGCTGGCGCTGCAGACGTTCGCCGGCAGCGCGAAGTACGCCCAGTCGCGCGGCGACCACCTGGCGCAGCTCCGCAACGAGGTGACGTCGCCCGCCGGCACCACGGCGGCCGGACTGCAGATCCTGGAAGAAGCAGGCGTGCGCGGCGCGATCGTCGCGGCCATCGAGGCCGCGTACGAACGCTCGCGCGAGTTGGGGGAGTCCTAGTGTTTGGCGCGAACTACACACCGGAAACGGCCGGCGGCCAGATCGTCATCCTTTTCGCCTCGATCCTGTCGGTGGCGATCTTCGTGCGGGCGCTGCTGAGCTGGTTCAACCTTGACCCTCGCAGCCCGATCGTCCAGGCGCTCGACTCGATCACCGAGCCGATCATCGCGCCGATCCGGCAGGTGATGCCGCGCCTGGGGATGTTCGACCTGTCGCCGCTGGTCGCGATCCTATTGCTGAACGTCGGTGGCGCCGTCATCGCCAGTATTGTGGACGACTTCATCCAGGGCTGACCCGCCAGAGCTGGGCTTTTCAACTAGCGGATTAGCGGGCTGGTTGTGCCGACTACTCCAGCACTGCGGGCGGCCAGCGCTCTTGCTTCACGGGCGGCAGGTCGGGCGTGGGCGCTGGCAGCGCAGGCTCCACGGACGCGTCGGACATGCGCCGCCTGACCGACAGCGTCAGCCCCTTCACCGCCGTAATAGTCACGGCCTCGCCGCGCTGGATCGGTGAGTCGGCCTCGTCGGCGACGGCCTTCCACCGCTCCCCCTCGACGAACACGAAGCCGGCGGGGTCGAGGTCGCTCCGCGCGATCGCCTTGTTGCCCACCATCGCAAGCGTCCCCATCGCCGCCGGCCGCCGCCGCGTCTTGATGATCGCGGCGATGAACGTCATCAGGAACGCGCCCAGCACTACCGCCGTCGCGACGACGAGCCAGCGCGAGACGCGGAATTCCGCCTGCTCGCTGCTGGTCAGCAGCAGGCCGCCGGCGATGAGCGAGATCACGCCACCCACGCCCAGCGCGCCGAATCCGGTGACGATGATCTCGCCCGCGAACAGCACGAACGCGAGCAGGATCAGCGCGACGCCGGCCCAGTTCACCGGCAGCGTGCCCAGCACGAAGAACGCGATGATGAGCGAGATGGAGCCGAAGACGCCGGGGAAGAAGACGCCCGGGTTGAACAGCTCGATCAGCAGGCCCAGTCCGCCCAGGCTTAGAAGCAGGTACGCGATGTTGGGGTCGCTGATGATCATCAGGAGCTGCTCGACGAGCGTCATGTTGTTCGACGCCCGCGGGGCCTCCGCCAGGCCGGACAGTGTGACTTGCTGGCCGTCGAGCTTCACGCTGCGGCCTTCGGCCTGGCGTAGCACGTCGTCGAGGTCCTGCGCGACGTAGTCGACGACGCCCAGCTCGACCGCCTCGCTGGCCGACGCCGAGACACTGTCGCGGACGGCGTCCTCGGCCCAGTCCTGGTTGCGGCCGCGCTCCTCGGCGATGCTGCGTGCGTAGGCCGCGGCGTCGTTCTCCACCTTGCGGCCCAGGTCGCCCTCGATGTCGCCGCCTGTCGCGTCGATCGGGTGGGCGGCGCCGATACGGGTGCTGGGCGCCATCGCGGCGACGTGCGCCGACATGGTGATGAAGGTGCCAGCCGAGGCCGCCTTTGCGCCGGACGGCGCTACCCAGACGATCACGGGCACCTTCGACGACTGGATCCGCTGGACGATGTCCTCCATCGACGACACCAGTCCGCCCGGCGTGTCGATTTCGATCACTACGGCCCTCGCGTCGGTGCGCTCCGCCTCGTCGATGACGCGGTCGATGTAGCGGGCCGAGACAGGGTTCACCTGCGCGTCAAACTTCGCGAGGTGGACGGCGTCCCGCTCGCCGACCGAGCGGCCGCACGACACGCCAAGCCCGGCGAGCAGCAACGCCGCTGCGAGCGCGATCCGGAAGCGCCGGGGAGGGAGGTGTACGCGAGACAGAGCCGCACGCATAGTCAGCAACTCCGCGAACAGTATCGCAGGTTTGGTTATGCTCGTGCATGGTGCCTTCGGACTACGGCGTCTAGCTGACGCGCGCCGTCGCCCCCCGCGGGGCTGCGAGATGGTCCGAGATCCCGCGCGGGGCTAGGGAGTGGTCGCCGCGCCGCGAAGCTCGAACGAGCCCGACACGAACCGCCACACGACCAGCGTGCCCGCCAGCCGTCCGATGGCCGAGAACGCGAAGACGAACTTGTATCCCACCGCACCGATGAGCACGCCACCCAGCAGCGGCCCGGCGAACGCCGACGCGAACACCACCATGTGGAACGCCGCCGCATATCGCGCGCGGCTCTCCGGCGGCGCCATGACCATCGTCATGTTCAGCACCGCAAGCTGGTAGCCCGCCCACATGACACCGCCGGCGATGTTCACGGGCACGACCTGCCAGGGCTCTGTCACCACGAGCCAGCAGGCGGGCAGGATCGGGATCAGCAGTCCGCTCACGACGAGCATCCATTTCGTCCCGCGCTCGTCCATCAGCCGGCCGAAGTACACGAGGCCTGCCAGGCCGGTGACGGCTGGCAGGGCGTTGAGCACGCCAATCCACAGCGCCGACGCGTCGAGGTTCTCCTTCAGGTACACGTTGAAGAACGGCCCGGCAGCCGTGAGCGAGAGGTTGAACACGGCCGTGCCCAGGAGGTACATCACCATGTTCCGGTCCGAAAGTAGTTCTGCCACCACGCCCGGCCTCGGCGCGGCCCGCGTTACCGCGACGGCGTCCGCGTGCGGCTGCACGTCGGGGATGCGGGCAAACGCCCAGGTCGAGAGGGCTGCCGCCGCGCAGGCGCCCAGCCATACCACCTGCCACCCCTCCAGCCCGCCGATGCGGTCGAGCGCCAGGCCGGCCAGCGGCAGCGTGATGAGCGCGGCGACGCTCATCCCGAAGTTCCGGCTGGCGAAGTAGCGACCACGCATGCCGATCGGGACGATGTCGGCCGTCATAGACGTCCAACCGGGCGTGGCGAAGTAGCCGAAGAAGCCGCGTGCGCTGACCAGCGCGATCACGAGCCAGATGGCCACGTTGCCGTCAGCGACGAACGGCACGAAGACCAGGCCGAACAGCGCCACGCGACCGAGCCCCCCGCCCGTCGCCAGCACGACCTGCTTGCGGTGACCGTACCGTTCGACGAACCAGGCGCCGGGGAAGAACGCCAGCGCGGCGAACAGGCTGGCCGCCGCTGTGGCCACGCCCACCTGCGCCTTCGAGCCGCCGAACGCGATCACGTAGAGGCCCAGGTAGCTCACCAGCACGGTCTCGGGGACGCTCGCGAAGAAGCCGTCCCACCAGAACGCACGCATACCGCGCTCCTGCTGGGGCGTCGGCATGCCTTCGAGCGTCGTATCGACCCGCTGGCGGGGCGCGAACGGGCCGGGGATATCGGAAAAGGGCGGGCGCACGCGGGGCACGCGCGTCCGGCGGGGGCGGGGATGCGGCCCACTCATCGGCGGGGCCGCGCGCGAATCGTGGGGTTCGTCGGGCATCCGCCGAATTGTAGGGCCGCCTGCCGTCCGATAGAATGCGCACGGACGGCCCTGCCCGAAAATGCGGGCGGGGCTTTGCTTGTCGCAGACCGACACTTCAGGTTGGAGACGGCCTTGACTGACGGGACGACCACCACCGCGACCCAGCGCTCCCGGGGCATGCGCGACCTGCTCCCCGACGAGATGGAGCGCGTGCGCGCCGTCAAGGACACGTTCGCGGCGACCTGCAAGGCCTGGGGCTACCGCGAGATCCGCACGCCCGTTATCGAGCCCCTCCACCTGTTCACCGCCGCCGGCACGCTCTCGCCGCAGACACTGGACCGTGTGTACTCCTTCCTCGACTGGGACGGCTGGTCGGGCGAGCGCGTGGTGCTGCGGCCCGACTCGACGATCCCGGCGGCCCGGCTGTACGCCGAGCACCTGGACGGGGGCCGCGTCGCGAAGCTGTTTTACAGCCAGAATGTCTTCCGCTTCACCGACGACAGCACCGACCGGGAGGAGACGCAGTGCGGGGTCGAACTGATCGGCGACACGGGCTCGGCGGGTGATGTGGAGGTAGTGCTGCTGGCCCTGGAGGCGGCGCGGGCACTGGAGTTACCAGACATAACACTTCACCTGTCGCACGCCGGTATCGTGCGCGCCGTCCTCGCCGCCGCCGGCCTGCCGCCCGAGGGGCAGACCGCCGCCTACGATCGCCTCCTCGACGGCGACATGACGGCCGTCGACGAGGTGGAGGCGCGGCTGCCGCAGCTCAACGCGCCGCTCCGCATGCTGTTCGAGGTGGACGGGCAGGGGAGCGCCTACCTCACGAACCTTCGCGCGCCGCTGGTGAGCGCCGTGCCCGCACTTGCGCGGCCTTTCGACGGGCTGGAGTTCGTGGTGAGCGCGCTCGAGGCGCGCGGCGTGACGCCCGCCATCAAGGCGGTGCTGGCCCGCAGTTTCGAGTACTACTCCGGGCTCGTAATGCGAGTCGAGTCGCAGGGCAAACGCATCGCCGCCGGCGGCCGCTATGACGAGCTGATCGCGCTGGTAGGCGGTCGCAGCGTGCCCGCCTCGGGGTTTGCCCTCTACGTCACGCCCGTCGCGCAGCTCATGGCCGCGCGCACACGTCCGGCCGGCGAGATCCGCGTCGCCGTCCGTCCGGACACCGCATCCGCCAACGCCGTCGCGGCCTCCTACGCCGCAGCCGAGCGTCTCCGCGCCGCCGGCCTCGCCGTCGAGACGGTCGAAGGCATGAGTTCGGCCCCCACGCACCGCTTGGTCTGTCGCGACGGCTCGCGGCCCTTCACGCTCGAGCGCCCCGGCGGCAGCGACGCGTACGATGAGATCGACGCGGTGGTCCACGCGCTGGAGGCCTCGCGATGATCCGCGTCGCCATCCCGACCGGCGACCTGCGCAAGCAGACGGCCGCCATGCTCGATGGTGCCGTCGCCGGCATCCCCGAATACGCCGCCGGCTCGCGCATGCTGCGCTTTCCGATGCTGGGCGATGCCGCCACGGCGCGTGTCTTCCGTGAGAAGGACATCCCGGTGCAGGTGGCGCTGGGCAACTACGACCTTGGCATTTGCAGCCTGACGTGGATCGAGGAGCTGGCGCAGCGCTTCCCCCACCACGACGTCGTCCGGCTGCGCGACCTCGGCTACGGCACGCAGTCGCTGTGGCTGGCAACGGCCGCCGACACGACGGAGCCGTCTGTCCGTATCGTCAGTGAGTACCCGAACATCGCCGACGCAATCGCGCGACGGCTGCGACTCCGCCGCTACCGCATCTTCGGCGTCGCGGGCGCGGCTGAGGCGTATCCGCCGGAAGACGCCGACGTCGCGCTCGTCGCCGCGTCCGATCCCGCCGAGATCGAGGCACACGGCCTGCGCCCGATCGCGAAGGTGCTCGACAGCTCGGCCTGGCTCATCGCCAACCGCCGCAACCTCGCCTCGAAGGATCTGTCGCCGGTGCTCTCGCGCCTGATCGCCGCCGGTGTGTCGTCACAGTCGCCCGGGCTGGCAGCGCCAGCGTCGCTGGGCCTGCGGGCGCGCGAGCAGTCGTGCGCGGGCGGCACGCTGCGCATCGCGCTGGCCGACGGCCACAACCAGCCGCACACCATCGCCGCCCTGAAGGCCGCCGGCATCAGCGTCCCCGTGTACGAGGACGGCACCGTCGTGCGCCGCCCGCGCATGGAGATCGAGAGCGTCGACGTGAAGGTGATCCGCCCGCAGGACATGCCTCAGCAGGTCGCCATCGGCCAGTTCGACCTCGCCATCACGGGCCGCGACCTCGTCTGGAACCACCTGCTGGAGTTCCCGACCAGCCCGGTGGAGGAAGTCGGTGACCTGAAGCGCTCGAAGTACAGCCTCGCCGTCATCGTGAAAGACGTGCCCGCCGACGATACGGCCGGCGCCGTCCGCTGGTGGCGCTCACAGGACTCCGACCGGACGATCCGCGTCGCCAGCGAGTTCACGCACATCGCCGACCACTTCGCGCGCGAGCACCACTTCGGCCGTTACAGCGTCATCCCCATCAGCGGGGCCTCCGAGGGTTTCGTGCCCGACGACGCCGAGATCCTGATCGAGGGCATCGAGACCGGCTCCAGCGTCCGCGCGAACAAGCTCACCGTGCTCGACCGCTTCTTCGAGTCCACCATCCGCGTCATCGCCAACAAGCGGCGGCCCCAGGGCCCGCTGCGCGCCGTATTCGACGACCTCGTCGAGCGGCTGCGTGCCGGAGCCGAGGAGCCGGTCGCTGCGGCGGCGGGGGAGGCGTGAGCCATGCCACCGCTGGGGCTGCACATGACCATCGCGCGCGACCTCGCCTCGGAGCTGCGGTCGCCGGTCGTCGACGCGGAGCGCGGCGCCTACTACCTGGGGTCGACCACGCCCGACATTCGGGTGCTCACCCGCTGCGACCGCGCTGACACGCACTTCTTCGACCTCCACGACTTCGGCGAGCAGGACGGAGTGCACCGGCTCCTCGATCGCGAGCCCGCGCTGCGTGAAGCGTCGTCGCTCGACGCGCAGACGGCGGCGTTCGTCGCCGGCTACATCTCGCACCTGGTGCTGGACGAGGACTACATCTGCCAGATCTACCGCCCGCTGTTCGGCGAGCGCTCGCCACTGAAGGAAGAAGTGCTGGCCGACGTCATGGACAAGGCGCTCCAGTACGACGTCGACATGGCCGAGCGCGGAGATGCCGCGCGCGTCGACGAGATCCGTGAGGCGCTCGCCGAGGCGGCCGTCGAGATCAATGTCGGCTTCATCGCCCAGGACAAGCTGGTGCAGTGGCGCGACGTCTCGCTCGACGTGTTCACGCACCCCCCGTCGATCGAGCGGTTCGCGCGCTTCATCAGCCGCCGCCTCGCCCACGTCGACGTCACCGACGAGCAGGGCATGGCGCAATTCGTCGAGGAGATACCCGGCATCCTGCGCCGCACCTGGGATCACGTGGGCGAGGAGCGCGTCCGCGAGTACCTGTACGAGACCCAGTGCCGCGCCCTGAGCGCGATGAAGGAGTACCTGTCGTGAGGATCATCCGCGGCGCCGAAGAGGGCCGCCGCACGCTGCTGCAACGCAAGCCGCTCGGCGAGACCGAGCTGCCCGCCGCGATCCGCAAGAAGAACGCCGCCATCTTCGGCGCCGACCTGCCGGTCGAGCAGCAGGTGCGCCGCATCCTGGCGGACGTCCGCGCCGAAGGCGACGCCGCCGTCGCCCGCTACACGAAGGCCTTCACCGGTGTGGCACAGCCGCCCTCGGCTGTGTCGGCGGCTGAGATCGAGGCCGCGTACGAGGCCGTTGACGCCGACCTCGTTGACGCACTGCGCGAGGCCGCCCAGCACATCCGCACCTACCACGAGCGCCAGAAGGAGCACTCCTCGCGCTCCTTTAGCCACGAGGGCATCGGCATGCAGGTGCGCGCGATCGAGCGCGTCGGCATGTACGTGCCCACCAGCCCCGGCGCGGTGTACCCGTCGTCGGTGCTGATGACGGCCATCCCCGCGCGAGTGGCCGGGGTCGACGAACTGATCATGATGAGCCCGCCCGCTCCAGACGGCACGATGTCGCCCCTGAAGCTCGTCGCCGCCGACATCGCCGGCGTAGACCGCATCTTCATGGCCGGCGGCGCCGAGGGCATCGCCGCGCTCGCGTACGGGACCCAGACCGTCCCCCGCGTCGACAAGATCGTCGGTCCAGGCAATCTCTTCGTCACCATCGCCAAGCGCGAGGTGTTCGGCTCCGTCGGCATCGACGCGCTGTACGGCCCTAGCGAGACGATCGTCATAGCCGACGACAGCGCGAACCCGCTGACGGCCGCCGCCGACCTGCTGGCCCAGGCCGAGCACGACGAGCTGGCCACCCCCATCCTGCTGACGACGTCCGGGAAGGTTGCGGTAGCGGTTGCCGCCGAGGTCGAGCGCCAGCTCAAGCTCCTCCCGCGCGAGCAGATCGCCCGGACGTCGTTCGAGGCGCGCGGTGGCGCGATCATCGTCGACAGCGTCGAAGAGGCCGTCGCGCTGGGCAGCGAGTACGCGCCCGAGCACATGTGCCTGCTCGTGCGGGACGCCGCCGCCGTGGCGAAGACGGTGCGTAACGCTGGCGGCATCTTCGTCGGCGACGACGCGCCAGAGTCGCTGGGCGACTACACAGCCGGGCCAAGCCACGTGATGCCGACGCTGGGCGCGGGCCGCTACGCCTCGCCGCTCGGCGTGCACGACTTCATCAAGGTGACCAGCGTCGTCGCCGTCGGGATCGACCGCCTGCGCGAGATGGGCCCGGCCGCCGCGAAGATCGCCCGCGCCGAAGGGTTCATCGCGCACGCGCGCAGCATCGAGCTGCGTCTCCACGGCGGCGAGTTCGAGCATCCCCCCGCCAAGTAGCCGGGGACGAGATGGAGCACAGGCGCCCCCGCCTGTGGTATCCAGCGAAGCCGGATCTCACGCTGTACTCTGTCGCGAGGCCGGAAGCCGTCGCGTTCGGGAGGCACTCGGCGGCGCGCATGGAGCAGGGGCACCCGCGCCTGTGGTATCCGGCCAAGTAGCAGGGGCGAGATGGAGCACAGGCGCCCCCGCCTGTGGTATCCGGCGAAGGCGGATCTCACGCTGTACTCTGTCGTAACGCCGGAAGCCCATCGCGCGTGGGAAGCATTCGCGAATCGTGCATTGGGCGGAGCTGAAGCTCCGCGGGTAGTGGGGGACTAGCGGAAAACCGATGACTTTGAACACCAGACCTAAGGCCCGCTCCCGCGTACGCCTTACGCTTGCCGCGCAGAAGTGCGCCCTCTGCGGCGCGACCCTCCTGCGCGGCGCATGGGCGTGGCGCGACCGCGCCGGCCGATACACCTGCGATGGCCCGCGTTGCCGCCGAAGTCGAGGCGCCCCGTGAAAAACTTCGACGTCCGCCGCCTCATCCGCCCCGACCTGCTCGAACTCCCCGGCTACGTGGCCATCGAGCCGACGGACGTTCTCGCCCGCCGCATGGGCATCGACGCCTCCGATGTCATCAAGCTCGACGGCAATGAGAACCCGTTCGGCCCGTCGCCGAAGGCCCTCGAGGCCATCCGTGCCGAGCCCGCGTACCACATCTACCCGGACCCCGACCAGCGCGCCGCGCGTGAGGCGATCGCCGGGTACGTCGGCGCCGACACGGACCGCATCGTCTGCGGCCTGGGCTCCGACGACCTCATCGACCTCATCATGCGCGCCGTGCTCTCGCCGCGCGACGGCGTCATCAACTGCCCGCCGACGTTCGGCATGTACCCGTTCTCGACGGAGGTCGCCGGCGGCCGCATCGTCGACGTGCCGCGGCAGGAGTCGTTCGCGCTCGATCTGGATGCGATCGTCGTGGCGTCGTCACAGGGTGCGAAGGCGATCTTTCTCGCCTCGCCCAACAACCCGACGGGCAACCTGCTCTCGCCGCCCGAGATCGACCGGCTGCTCGCGCTGCCGCTGCTCGTCGTCATCGACGAGGCGTACATCGAGTTCGCCGGGCGCGAGCACTCGTCCGTCTCGCTCGTCGCCGAGCACGGGAACCTGGTCGTCCTGCGCACGTTCAGCAAGTGGGCCGGACTCGCCGGCCTGCGCGCGGGCTACGGCGTCATGTCGCCCGCGCTGGCCAGCGTCCTCATGACCATCAAGCAGCCCTACAACCTCAATGTCGCCGCCTCGGATGCCGTCGTCGCCGCCATCGCCGACCGAGACCTGCTGGACGAGCGCGCGTGCAGGATCTGCGGCACGCGCGCGAAGTTGACTGAGGCGCTGGCGGCCGTCCTGTGGCTCACGCCGTACCCGTCGGACGCTAACTTCATCCTCTGCCGCCTCGACGGCCTCGATGCGGTCGAAGTGAAGGCGCGGCTGGCGAAGCGGGGCATCTTCGTCCGATACTTCGACACGCCGATGCTGCGGAACCACCTCCGCATCAGCGTCGGGCTGGAGGAGCACGTCGAGCCCGTTGTGAACGCGCTGCGGGAGATCGGAGCTGAACTTGGCCGGTAGAGAGTGCGTCAGTGCGTCAGTGCGTCAGTCGGTCAGCCCCTGGCCGGCAGACCGGGCTTTTTGGCCGGCGCGAGGGTGCTTGCGGAGGGACTCCGTTGTCGAATAGACAATCCCGGACGGCGCACGTGCTCCGCGAGACGAAAGAGACGAAGGTCGAGGTCACGCTCGACCTCGACGGCTCCGGCCGCTCGTCGGCGAAGACCGGGATCGGTATGCTCGATCACCTCGTCGAGCAGATCGGCAAGCACGGCCTCTTCGACCTCTCGGTCACCGCCACCGGCGACCTGTACGTCGACGAGCACCACACGGTCGAGGACGTCGGCATCGCCATCGGGCAAGCCATCGACCGTGCCCTGGGCGCCAGGGCCGGCATCGTCCGGATGGCCGATGCGCTGGTCCCGCTCGACGAGGCGCTCGCCTCCGTCGCCGTCGACATCAGCGGCCGTCCGTACTGCGAGCTGGACGTTACGTGGACGCTCGACCGCATCGGCGAGCTGCCTTCGTCGCTCGTCGAGCACCTGATCGGCTCCATCGCGGCCGAGGCGAAGCTGACGGTGCACGTCCGCGTGCTCAAGGGCGCCAACGACCACCACAAGGCCGAGGCCACGTGCAAGGCCCTCGGACGGGCCCTCGCCGCCGCGACCCGCATCGAGCCGCGCCTCGCCGGCCAGGTGCCGAGCACGAAGGGCACGATCGGGTGACCGGCGTTCGGACGAGAACCCCGTAGCCGCGAAGCTTCCCGTAGAGTCGCCGCTGGAGACAGCTCCACCGGTGCTTCACGTCGCCGCGACTGCTGCAGAGCGCGGGCCAGAGTCCGTGCCGGTCGTTGGAGTGGAGCGGGACCAGCACCGCCCTTTGCGTCACTGCGCAGGGATCGAGCCCTGTCGATGATCTCGTCAGCCCAAAGTCTGCGGAAACAGCACCCAGGCAGCATTGACTCGGAATTAGCCCCGGCTCTATGATTTAGCGAATGCTAAGTTAGGCCGCCTGGCACGGAAAGGAAGGGCGCTATGGCCATTGACACCATGGAACTGCTCCAGACGCCGTCTGACGATCCCTCCTTCGTCGACCTGAGCTGGATGGAGAACACCGGCGATCGTGGTTTCTGGGCGAAGCCCGGCCGCCGCGGCCTCACGCTGGAGGAGATTAACCAGGGCACGTATGGCCACGTCCCCGAAGAGTCGGACTCGCTGACGATGCAGCCCCGCGGCGCCGCCGTCCGCAACGGCGTCCCTCGCATCGGCTATCACATCCGCAAGAAGAGCGACATCTGGTCCCAGAACGCCGCCATGCTCTACGAGGAGGCGGTGCAGCGCCAGTGGTCGTCGGCCACCGATATCCCCTGGAACGAGCTGCAGCCGCTGCCGGACGACGTCGAGCGCGCGTACTCCCAGTTCTGCACCTTTCTCACCGAGGTCGAGTTCATCGCCGGCGACACCCCCGCGCAGTGGCTGCCGCAGATCAGCAACGACCACTACGAGGTGAAGATGTTCCTAGCCTCGCAGATCATGGATGAGGCGCGCCACCTCGACGTCTTCCGCAAGCGCGCGCTCGCCAACGGTGGCGGGCTCATGTCGTCGAGCGGCAACGCCGGCCTGCGCGTGATCATCGACGCCAAGGACTTCACCGAGATGTCTGCCATCATGCACGTGCAGGGCGAGGGCCTCGTGCAGTCCATCTTCCGCATGGGCGAGTACATCGCGACGAACGAGGCCGAGAAGCGTATCTTCCGGTTGAGCGCGCAGGACGAGTCCCGCCACGTCGCCTTCGGCGTGATGCACCTGAAGTACATCCTCGAGACCGAGCCGGAACGCCGCGAAGAGATCCACACCTACCTCGAGAAGGCGGAGCCCGTCATCGGCGTCGCCACGGGCGCGCAGCCGGTCGCGGGCGGATCGCCGGTGTTCGGCACGTCGCTGGGCATCCTCTTCAGCCACACGACCGGCAGCCAGCAAGAGGGCACGAACCTGGCACTCGCCGCCTTCCGCCGCCAGATCAACGAGTACATGCACCGCCTGGAGGTCGCCGGCATGGGCGAGCGCCGCTACCGCATGCCCCAGCAGATCCAGGCCATCCTCGAACCGCCGAAGAACTGACCCCGCGCCCACTCGGCATCGAGAAGCCCCGGTTCACGACCGGGGCTTCTTCGTGTTCCTGACCGAAGGACGATGGACGATGGACGATGGACGATGGACGATGGACGATGGAGGCCGAATCCTCCTTCCTCCTTCATCCCTCCCCCGTCGCCCACTTCGCGACTGCGCGACGAACTAGCATTTGCGCGCCACCAGCAGGTCCGTCAGGTACATCTTCGTGATTGTCCCGCTGTACTTCGTGTCGATGAGGTGCTCTATGCAAGCAAGCAGAGCGCGGCGATTCTCCTCCGATAACGCGATATGCCCCGAGTACGTGTTCAGCTCGCCGAGGTAGCTCTCCGTCGTGAAGTGGCGTTCCCAAAGGTAACGCCGGTGCGCGGGCGGCTCGAACAGTGGCGATGCATCGAGCCCGCGCATGTTCGGCGCTATCTCATCCGGCGGCTGCTGCCGTAACCCCGACGGTGTGCCTGGCATGTGTTGTTCGTAGCACTCCTGCATATCGATGAAGAACTGCTCCGTACCGCCAGCGGGGTGCCCACCTTCGATGAGTCCGAACGCGCCCCCGGCTCCGAGCGCGGCCGCAGCCTTAGAGAGCGCGACATCGGGATCAAGCCAGTGCCAGGCGTTGAACGATATCAACAGGTCGAACGGCTCGTCCGGTAGCCGCCACTGCTCGAAGTCGGCGTTCTCGATTGTGACGTCCGGGAAGCCTGCGAGGTTGCGGCGCGCGACGGCTGCAAGGTTCCCGCCCAGCTCGACGGCCGTGATGCGATACCCGCGCTCCGCCATCGGCAGCGTCGCCTGCCCCGTCCCGCAGCCGATCTCGAGCACGCGCCCGTGCGCGGGAATGCCCGACAACGCGACAAGATCATCGAAGAGCGCCGGCGGATACGACGGCCGCTTCTGGTCGTATAGCTCCGCCACGCTGTCGAACGTCCTGCGTAGTTGTTCTCGGTCCATACACTCGCGCGGTCAGCGATCTAGGTCCGGAGATTGGCATCCTTCTTCGTGCTGAGTCCCTTTCCACGACGTGGAGAGGGGTGGCCGATCGCAGAGTCGCCTCCGGAGACAGGCCCGGCTGAGGTGCGACCCTGCTCAGCCTATCGGCGCGACCCGTACCACCGGCTAAGCGCTAACCGCTCGCCACCAAGTCCTCGACCGTGAACCGGAAGTCCTCGATCACCGGGTTCGCCAGCAGCTTCCGGCACATCTCGGTCACCCGCGCCTCCGCGTCGCCCTGCGACGACGCATCGAGCCGGATCTCCATGTACTTTCCGGCCCGCACCGACTCCACGCTCGAGAACCCGAGCGAGTGCAGCCCGCCCCTGATCGTCAGCCCCGGCGGGTCGTTCACGGTCGGCTTGAGGGTCACGTAGACGCGGGCGAGGAACATCATCGGCAGGATAACGGCCTCGACTCCGTACAGACAGGCCCTCCGGTGGGACTCCAGCGTCACCAGCGGCAGGCCAGCGGCATACGGGCCAATTCGCCGCGCGCGGACAGACCGGTCATCATCGGAGGCCGTAATGTCAACAATTCGGCTGGACGCCGCGTGCATGCCCGCTTTAAGATCGAAACCCACGCAAGCGCAGGAGGAGGAGAGCCGATGCTCAGGACGCTCATCAACGCCATCACCCACGGCGAGGAAGGCCACGCGCCCCCCGCGCTCGCCGCACTGATCGCCGGCGCCGGCGCGATCGCCCTCACGATAGGCGCGACCGGCGATACAGACTGGCTCGCGTGGGTGGGCGGCATCGTGCTCGCCGTCGGCATCGTTGCCGCCGCCGTCCTCGATCACGTAACCGTCGACTACGACATCTTCGCGCGCCTCGAGAAGCTCGAGAAGAAATAGCGGACAGCCAACAGCTAATCGCTGCCAGCTACCGCACTTCGAGGCCGGTCAGCCGCCGGAACGCTTCCCGGTAGCGGTCCGACGTGCCCTGCACGATATCCGCCGGCAGCTCGGGCGCGGGCGGCTCTTTGTTCCAGCCACTCTGCGCCAGCCAGTCGCGGACGTACTGCTTGTCGAACGACGGCTGCGGCTTCCCCGCCTCATACGTCGCCGCGTCCCAGAACCGGCTGCTATCCGGCGTCAGGATCTCGTCGATGACGGTCAGCTCGCCGTCGATGTACCCGAACTCGAACTTCGTGTCGGCGATGATGATGCCACGCTCGCGGGCGTACGCAGCCGCGAAGTTGTAAAGCGCGATCGACCGCAGGCGCAGCACCTGCGCGTCCTGCGGCCCCACCTCCTGGATCAGGTCGCTGAACGTCATGGGCTCGTCGTGGCCCTCTTCGGCCTTCGTCGTCGGCGTGAACATCGGCTCCGGGAGCTGCTGGCTCTCGACGATGCCTTTCTCCAGCCGCACGCCGTTTACGGTGCCCCACTTCTGGTACTCGGCCCACGCCGAGCCCGTGATGTACCCGCGCACGATGCACTCCACGTCGACGCGCTTGGCCTTCCGTGCGATCGTCGTCCGGCCGATCAGCTCCGGCGGCAGGTCGAACGGCAGCTCGTCGGCCGCCGTCCCGTCCGCCATGCGGGTCAGATGATTCGGCACGACATCCTTCGTGCGGTCGAACCACCAGGCCGACATCTGCGACAAGACCTTGCCTTTGTCGGGGATGCCGGTCGGCAGGACCACGTCGAACGCCGAGATGCGGTCTGTCGCCACGATCAGCATCCGGTCGCCCAGGTCGTACGTGTCGCGGACCTTCCCGCGATAGGTCGGGTTCGGCAGCGTCGATTCCAGCAGTATGGATGTCATCCTTGGCCGTCCCTCCACGTTGATGCGCCAGAACACGTCCGCGGGCAAACCACGCAACGTCCGGCTGATGATGTGCAGCGCGGTGCCGAGCGGACCGGAGCCCTCTCGCGCGGCGTCGTGCTGGTGCTCCCAAAGGTCAGACGCGATCTCACGCCGCCGCGACTCGCGGACAGTTGATGCGAGGCCGAGCGTGTAAGTCGCCACCCAGGCCCGGGTAAGGCTTGAGGCGGCGGACGTCCACGCGCTCACGATGACGCCAGCCCTTTCTTCAACGACCCCCTGCTCGTCTCGGCTGGCGTTGCCTCAACCGTGGCCTCGTACGCTTGCTGGCCGGTGGCAGTGAGGCGGTACAGCCGCCGCACGGGACGCTGCTCGCCGGCGGCGACGGCCGGATCCTCCCACCGGCTCGCCAGGAACCCCAGCTTTTCCAGACGCTCCAGCGCCCGGTACAGGGTTCCGTGACCAGTGAGCTGGCGGGCTCCCGCCTCATCCCGTAGCACCCTCGCCATCGCGTAGCCGTGGAACTCGCCCTCGCCGGCTCGAACGAACTCGACGGATCCTTCAAGAATCGCCACTTCAAGTGGGACGAGCGTGTTGGCCCTCCGCCTCATGCGGTCTAGTGTGCGGCCGGGCCTCCGTGGTGTCAATAGGCAGATATCTGTTTATTCGTCAAAGTCAGCGGATCTACTGGCGCCGGAACGCGCGGGCGATGGCCTCCGCCGAGAGGCACCATAGGGGGGCGGCCGAGCGGACAGGTGCGGGTGAGTCGGGTTCGGCAGCGTCGATTCCAGCAGTACCGCAGTCAGTCCGCTGTCTCCTCGCGGTCTGGCTCACGCGCGGCGGCCGGCGCCTGCCGCGACTTCAGGTCGTAGTACAGCAAGGTCTGCGCGATCACGACGAACGGAGTCACCAGCGCGGATACGGCGCTGATGATGGCCGACGAGGCGAGGGGAGACAGCACTTCCTCCGCTGCCGTGGCCAGCGCGCTAGGGCCGACGACGATCAGCGACACGACGAGGGTGATGCCCAGCACCCGCCACCACTGGCCCCGCACCAGGCCCGCACTCTCGTCGAGTGCCGCCCAGTTCTCCCTCCTGTCGATCATCACCGCTTGCGCCTGCAGACCCCAGCGCACCGCAAGGTAAAACACGAGCGCCAGCGGGACCCACCCCAGCCACCAGTCCCGCCGTCCGTCGATCGTCGCCCGCCCGTTGAACAGCCAGTAGATGCCGAGGAACGGCCCCGCCAGGATCGACGCCAGCGCCAGCCCGAACAGTAGCAATCCCGTCCGCAGGATCGGCCCGAAACGCTCGAATGCCGCGTCCAGCGAGGCGTTAAACGCCGGACGCTCGCCGCCGGTGCTGGTGTGGATCGCGTGGATCAGCGCTCCGGCGACGATCAACGACACAAACGCCTGCGGGAAGATCAAGTACTGCGCTGCAAGCTGAGCCCCCTCCGAGTCCGAGCTCTGCGAGATCACGCCCGAGAGCAGTTGCAGCGGCGCCGTCAGCAGCGCCAGCAGGAACAGCGGCACGAAGTCCCTCAGGTACAGCCGGTAGGAGTACCCGACGATCTCGCCGAGATCGTGCGTGCCTCGCAGCGGCTTTGTCTCCGGCGGTTGAATCAAGGTGCTGCCCAACCTGCAAAGGTCCTAAGTCCAGTCGTCAACGGCCTCAAACCTAAAGCAGGCCCAGCCGCCGGAAGCTGTCGTCCACGTGCGCCGTGTACACGCCGTAGTCGAAGATCTCGTCCAGCTTCCGTGCGTCCAGCCGTGACGTGACGTCGGCGTCCGCATCTAGCAGGCCCCGGAACGGCCGCCGCTCCTTCCACGCCGCCATCGAGTTCCGCTGCACGATCGCGTACGCGTCCTGCCGCGACAGCCCCGTCTCGATCAGCGCCAACAGCACCCGCTGCGAGAACACGAGCCCCTGCGTCAGCTCCAGGTTCTCCCGCATCCGCTGCGGGTACACGTTCAGTCCGCGCATGATGCCCGTGAACATGTCGAGCATGTAGTCCAGCAGGATGCACGAGTCCGGCAGCGTGATCCGCTCCGTCGACGAGTGCGAGATGTCGCGCTCGTGCCACAGCGCCACGTTCTCGAATGACGTCATCGCGTAGCCGCGTACGACGCGTGCCAGCCCGCAGATCCGCTCGCACAGCTCCGGGTTGCGCTTGTGCGGCATCGCGCTCGACCCCGTCTGGCCCTCGGCGAACGGCTCCTCCGCCTCCAGCACCTCCGTGCGCTGCAGGTGCCGGATCTCCTGTGCCATCCGCTCCAGCGACGCCGCGATGAGGGCCAGCGTCGCCACGAAGTAGGCGTGACGGTCGCGCGGCACCACCTGCGTGCTCACGGGCTCCGGGTACAGCCCCAGGTGCTGGCAGACCTTCTCCTCGACGTCCGGCGGCACCGTCGCGTGCGTGCCCACGGCGCCGCTGATCTTCCCGTAGGAGATTCCCGCCTTCGCCTCGGCCAGCCGGCCCTGCGCCCGCCGGACCTCCGCCACCCAGCCTGCCAGCTTCAGTCCGAACGTCGTCGGCTCCGCGTGCACGCCGTGCGTCCGGCCGATGCACAGCGTGTCCTTGAACTCCAGCGCTCGCTGCTCCAGCACCTCGCGCAGCGCGTGCAGGTTCTCTTCCAGCAGCGTCGCCGAGTCCACGAGCTGCAGCGCCGTCGCCGTGTCCCACACGTCCTGCGACGTGAGGCCCAGGTGCACCCAGCGCCCCTCCGGCCCCAGCGAGTCCGCGACCGACTTCAGGAACGCGGTCACGTCGTGGTGCGTCTCCGCCTGGTACCGCGCCACGTCATCGAGCACGTACCGCGCGCCGCGCACCTTCTCGGCGTCTTCACGCGGCACCCGCCCCGCGTCCGCCCACGCATCGACGACGGCCACCTCGACCCGCAGCCACCGGTCCAGCTTCCCCGCGTCGGTCCAGATGCCGGCCATCTGCGGCCGGGAATAGCGTTCGATCATCGTGCCGGCTCCGGTTTCATCGCACCGCAGACACCCAGAGGACGCAACGCTCACGGGCATCTCGCAGCGCGGGCTTTCAGCCCGCGCGGTTCAACATAAGAAGAACAGGGGGTGTTCACGGCGCAGTCTAACCAAACGCAACCGTTCGGACGAACGCATGATTTGCCGGAGCTGAGCTAGACTTGGCCTCGATGAAGCTCGCCGCCGCCTCAATCTGCCTAGCAGGGATCGCGATTCTAATCGGTGCCTGCAGTGACGAACAGCCTCGTAACTTGGTGGTTCGTACTGAGACCCCGCGGGGTGCCATCTCTGTGCCAACCTCCGATCCCGATTTCAGCACGTGGCTTGCGCCGGGAGACTGGGTGAGGCTGCGAGGCTGCAGGGTCTTTCACGCGCCGCCAGCGCAGTACTACAGCGGAGGGAAGCGGTGTTCCAAGCCGAACGTTGTTGGTCGAATCTTGGGCGGCCCATTCGACAATGGCGAAGACTTCCCGTACTACGAGGTCGAGGGCGTTGGCTGGGTGAGCGAAACCGATCTCATCACACCTGTAGATTCCGTCTCGTTTGTGAGCCGAACCCACGGTTGGGCGATCGTGACGGTCCATGGAGATGGCGAAACGTCTCTGCATGAACTTTGGGAGACAAACGACGCGGGAGATAGTTGGATTCAGATCGCGGAGCTTCGGCTTAAGTATGCGTTCCCGCCCCGGTTCGGTTTCACGAATGACTCACACGGTTGGATCGCATCCGGACCATACAACGACGCCAGCATTCTCGAATCGTCAGACGGCGGCCGTAGTTGGACTCCAATATGGCAATCGACTGAGCCCTACGGAAACGACTTTGAAAGTTACTCCGTTGTGGACGCATTGCACGGTTGGCGCACAGCGCCATATCGCCTCGAGCGTACTGTTGACGGGGGCGAACGTGGGTAGAACTGCCATACCCTCCCTGCGGCGCGGAACCTCCCGTGATTTCTTGGGTGAGCTTCGTTAACGCCGACGTGGGCTACTTGTTGTGTGGGCAAGAGAGCGACGCCGACCTGTTTAGTTCTATCGACGGCGGGTCGACCTGGATCCATGTAGAGGCCCGCGTCGCGATCAAGAGGATCATCACGGGCATCACATTCCTCGACGAGTCACGGGGATGGATCACTACGAGCTGGGATAACGGCGAGGGTGGCATCTTCACGACTGTGGACGGTGGACTAACTTGGCAAGAAGTGCCGCTGGAGGCACCCGATGGCCCCCCGTTCTGGCGATTTGAGCCACCCGAGTTTGTCGATGCGATGCACGGTTGGATGATTGTCTCACGCGACAACGGGACGCCCGGGAATCTTTTCCGCACACTCGACGGCGGGAAAACGTGGCAGCAATCCACTCCACCCGGTGAGTTGGCCACCACCCAGTAACGACCAACGCCTAGCGACTACCCACCCAGACTCGCCCGGTACGCATCGTACTTCGCCCGCACCTCCGCGTGCGACAGCGACAGGATCTCCGCCGCCAGGCACGCGGCGTTCCGCGCGCCCCACGAGCCCACCGCCACCGTCGCGACCGGCATCCCCGGCGGCATCTGCACGATGCTGTACAGCGCGTCCACGCCCTTCAGCTCCGACGACGCCAGCGGCACGCCAATCACCGGCAGCGGCGTGTACGACTTGCACACGCCCGGCAGCGCCGCCGCACCCCCGGCCGCAGCGATGATGACCTCGATGCCGCGCTCCCGCGCCGACGACACGTACTCGCGCACCTTGTCCGGCGTGCGGTGCGCCGACATCACCTGTACCTCATGCTCGATCCCGAACGACGCCAGCGTCTCCATGCACGTCTGCATGACGTCCAGGTCCGACTTCGACCCCATGAGTACGGCTACCAGTGCCGCCATAAGCCCCCCAGGAAGCTCTGCGTCCTCCGCGCCTCTGCGGTGAACTAAACCCCGACGGTCGCCGACGCCGCGCCGATGTCCCGCCGGTGGTGCATCCCGTCGAAGTGTATGCGCTCGACGTTCGCGTACGCTTTCGACCGCGCCGTCTCCATCGTCGCGCCGGTGGCCGTCACGCCCAGCACACGCCCGCCGTTCGTGACGAAGCGCCCGGCGTCGTCGAGCTTCGTCCCCGCATGGAACACCACCACGTCCGCGTCCACGGCGCCCAGCCCCTGGATGACTTTCCCCTTCTCGTACGGCCCCGGATACCCGCCCGACGCCAGCATCACCGTCACCGACGCCTGCGCCGACCACCGCACGTCGGCGCGATCCAGGGTGCCGTCGCAGCAGGCGAGCATGATCTCGAGCAGGTCGCTCTCCAATATCGGGAGCAGGCACTCGCACTCAGGGTCGCCGAAGCGGGCGTTGAACTCGATGACGCGCGGCCCCGCTCGTGGCGCGTCGTCCGTCACGAACAGCCCCGGGTACAGCACCCCCGCGAACGGCGTGCCGTCGGCAGCCATCGCCCGCACCGCTGCTTCGGTCACGTCGCGCCGGATCTGCTCCGCCGTCGACTCCGCCAGCCAGCCGGGAGGGGAGTATACGCCCATGCCGCCTGTGTTCGGCCCGCGGTTCCCGTCGAACACCGGCTTGTGGTCGCACGAGAACGGCATGTGCGCGACGTGCTTCCCGTCGCTGAACGCCATCGCCGACACTTCGCGCCCGATGAGCTTGTCCTCGATGACCACCGTGCGCCCGGCCTGGCCCATCTCGCCCTCGACCAGCATGGATCGCAACACGTCGATGGCCTCCGCGCGCGATGCCGGCACGACGGTGCCCTTGCCGACGAACAGCCCGTCCGCCTTCACCACCACGTCGCACGGCCGCGCCTCGACGTACGCGCGCGCCGCCTCGAAGTCGTCGAACCGCGCCGACTCGCCCATCGGGATGCCGTGCCGCCGCATCAGGTCCTTCGCGAACGCCTTCGACGACTCGATACGCGCCGCCGCCTTCGTCGGCCCGAAGGCCCGGATGCCGGCTGCCTGCACGATGTCGACGAGCCCGAACGCCAGCGGGTCGTCCGGCGCCACCACCACCAGGTCGGCCCCCCGCTCGCGCGCAAGCGCCACCACCGCCGCCCCGTACGCCGCAACCTCGTCGGCCGGAGCGTGCGCCCCCGGCACCGCCAGCCCCACGCAGTCCGCGATCTCGGCGATGCCCGCATTCCCCGGCGCCACCACCAGCTCGCCCAGCTCCGCCGCCTCGCGCAGCTTCCACGCGATCGCGTGCTCGCGTCCCCCGCCGCCGATCAGAAGTACGTTGGTCGCCATAGTTGTCAGTCTTCAGAGTCTTCGCCTGAAGCGGGCCAACCCTTGCTGTTGTGCCCCATTTGGCGGTATTCTCGCCGTTTCCTGCAGTTAGCGCGAGCATCCCACGGCGAGGGAGGGAGCGTACACGCAATGCGACCCCTTCGGTATTCCATCAACATCACACTGGACGGGTGCTGCGATCATCGAGCAGGGTCGGCGTCCGAAGAATTGCATCGTTACTGGGCCGCGAATCTCGCGCAGGCGGATGCCCTGCTCTTCGGCCGAGTCACCTACGAGATGATGGAGGCGGCGTGGCGGCTGCCAGCGACGGGAGGGCTGCCTGATTGGATGGCCGACTGGATGGAGCCATTCGCCCGGACGATCGACGCGGCAAAGAAATACGTCGTGTCGAGCACCCTGGATCGGGTCGACTGGAACGCCGAACTCGTGCGAGGGGATCTGGGGAAGGCCGTCCAACGGCTGAAGGAAGAGCCGGGTAAGGGACTGTTCGTGGGGGGCGTGAAGCTCCCGATGGCGCTAGCGGAGCTGGGATTGATCGATGAGTACGAGTTCGTAGTGCAGCCCAGACTGGCGGGGCACGGTCCGTACTTGTTGGCGGGGCTACC
>CAYJMG010000017.1:76613-93357 GCA_964371355.1 uncultured Dehalococcoidia bacterium | reverse complement strand
CACTGACGCACTGACGCACTGACGCACTGACGCACTGACGCACTGACGCACTGACCCACTGAGACACTCCCCATGCACGACCGCTCCGCCGCCTGGGACCTCCTCTGCGAATACACCCTCACCGAGCCGCTTCGGAAACACGGCCTCGCCGTCGAGGCGGTCATGCGCCACTTCGCCCGCAAGCACGGCGAGGACGAAGACACCTGGGGCATCACCGGCCTCCTGCACGACTTCGACTACGAAGCATGGCCGACGACGGAGGGCCACCCCTTCGAGGGGAACAAGATCCTGGCCGAGCGCGGCTGGCCCGAGCACATCCGCACCGCCATCATGGGCCACGCCGACTACACCGGCGTCTCGCGTGACACCCTCATGGCGAAGACCCTCTTCGCCGCCGACGAGCTGACCGGCTTCGTCACCGCCGTCGCCCTCGTCCGCCCCAACAAGAGCATTTTCGAGGTCGAGCCGCCGTCGGTGCGCAAGAAAATGAAGGACAAGGCCTTCGCCCGCCAGGTCAACCGCGACGACATCGTCAACGGCGCCGACCAGCTCGGCGTCCCCCTCGACGAAATGATCGCCGAGGTCATCGAGGCGTTGAAGGGCGAAGCCGACACCCTCGGCCTCCGTGGGGCGGTGTAGTGCGTCAGTGTCTCAGTGTCTCAGTGTCTCAGTGTCTCAGCACGTTCGTGCCCTTCGTGGTTCCGACGCCGGGAGCCCTCCCGCCCGCGCTGTCTCCTCTTGAGCACCCCGTAGACCTGACGCTTGATTCCGGACTGGACCCCTATCGCCGCGGACGCCCCTGACGCACTGACGCACTGACGTACTGACACACTGAGCCACTGACACACTGAGCCACTGAGCCACTGAGCCACTGAGCCACTGACACACTCAGCCACTCCCGCGCTCCCCCCTCGGGTAGGGTAAATCCGCCCCCATCCTGCTAGGCTTTTCGCATGGGAGAACGAGGACGCCCGAAGTACCCCGATGTTCTTACCCCGCGCCAGTTCGAGGTCCTCGAGCTGCTCCGCGAGGGCCTCACCAACCCCGAAATCGCCGAGCGCCTCGGCATCTCCCCCGACGGCGCCAAGTGGCATGTCAAAGAGATCCTCTGGAAGCTCGACGTCCCGTCTCGCGAGGAGGCCGCTCGCTGGCAGCGCGAACGCCAGCCCGCCCCCACCGCTCGCCTCACGTTGGGTGCTGAAGCCTGGAGCATAGAGATCGGAAGCCGGATGCGTAATGCCAGACGCCATAGCCCGCGGCACCGGCGGCAAGCCATGCGTCGTTGCCACCGCGCGCGTCGGTCGATCCCCATCTGATCCATCTGTTCAATCTGTTGATGAGAAGAGAAAGAGAAGCTGACATGATCATCCCGTCCGTCATCGAGACCTCACCCCGCGGCGAGCGCGCCTTCGACATCTACTCGCTCCTCCTCCGCGAGCGCATCATCTTCCTCGGCTCGCCGGTCGACGACCAGGTGGCCAACGTCATCGTCGCCCAGCTCCTCTACCTCGAGCGCGAGGATCCGGAGAAGGACATCAACATGTACGTGCACTCGCCGGGCGGCAGCGTCACGGCCGGCCTGGCGATCTACGACGCCATGCAGCTCGTGCGGCCGGACATCGCGACCTATTGCGTGGGGGCGACGCACAGTATGGGCACGGTGCTGCTGTGCGCGGGGACGAAGGGCAAGCGGTATGTGATGCCGCACGCGACGATCCACATCCACCAGGCGCTGCTGGGCGGCGGCGGGATCCAGGGGCAGGCGGCCGACATCGAGATCCAGGCGAAAGAGATCATCCGCGAGAATGAACTGCTGCGCGGCATCCTGGCGAAGCACTCCGGCCAGGACGTCGAGCGCATCAAGAAGGACTTCGACCGCGACTTCTACATGGATCCGCAGCAGGCGGTTGACTACGGGTTGGTGGACGAGATCCTCACCGCCCGCGACCGCGAGATCAAGCCCGCCGCCAGCCTCCGCCGGTAGTCCCAGGTCCCAAGACCCATAACCTACAACCTCATCCGATCGCCTCAACTGCGATCGACCGGCTATCGGTGGCGCGCTCACGAAGCGGCGCCAGCGCCTCGTACTCCGCCGACGCCGCGAAGTCACGGATCCTCTCGACGGTCGGGAATTCGATGATGATGAAGCGCTCGGGCCGCCACTCGCCGCTTAGGCGAATGACCTGGCTCGTGCGGACGACGTAGCGCCCGCCGAACCGCTCGATGACCTCCGGCACGCGGTCGATGTACTCGGCGTACGCCGCGGGGTCGTGGATGCGCTGGATCTCGATGATCATGTACACGGCCATCGCTAGCCTCCTTGCTCGCTCTGGTCTGTGCCCGCCCGGCCTTTGGCGTTACGTTACATCCTCACCCTGCCCGCATTGTTCCCTCGCGCGGACTACGCACGGACAGGTCTTCAGACCTGTCCTGCCGCCGTCCGTGAAGGTGCGGCGTCGGAGCCTGCGCGCTGCAGTCCCGGTGCGCGGCTCGCGGCGAGGTACAGCAGGAAGCTGACGGCGAACGACGGGATCGTCCCGCCGACCTTCGTCACCCACGACGGCACGTCTGTGATCCACGAGGCGTGCTCGACCAACCACGGTGGCTGTCCGCACGCCGCGTACACCGCGAACCCTGCGCCCCACGCCAACATTCCGGCGAGGTTGACACCGCCGGTGAACCAGTACGCGCCGCGCGGACGGTACAGCTCCTCGGGCTCGTAGTGGCCCCGCCGGTTCACGAAGTAGTCGGCGCCCATGACACCGAACAGCGAGACGAAGACGCCGCCGATGAGGAGGAGAAACGTCTCGTAGCCGGCGAGGTCGACCGCGATGGCGAACACGAAGGCGGCGAGGCCGACGAGCGCAGCGAGCGTGCGCTGGCCGATGCGCACCATGTTCTGCAGCGAGACCGCCGTCGAGTAGATGTTCGCGAAGGCGTTGTCCATCTCGTCGACGAGAATGACGAAGAGGAACACCCAGCCCAACGCCAAGGGCAGCAGCGAGTCGACGAGGTCGAGGACCAGCGGGTTGCCCGGGCTGTACTCGCCCGCCGGATACAGCGCCAGCACGTACGCCGCGCCCAGGAAGAAGAACCAGATGTTCGCGATCGAGTACGAGGCGAACGTGGCGGCCATGGCGCCGGGGCCGTTTCGCGCGTAGCGGCTGTAGTCGGCGACCAGCGGCAGCCACGAGACCGGGAGCGACACCGCAAGGTCGACGGCGAGCCAGAACCCGGGCCAGCCGCCGGTGCCTTCCCGGTTCCAAAGCTCGTTGAAGTCGTACGCGTCCCAGAGCCGCCACGTCAGCCACGCCGTCGCCAGGATCACGATCCACAGGCCGAAGCGCTCGAGGAACTGCCGGACGACGATGACGGGCCCGGCGACGGCGAAGGCGGTTCCGGCGATTGCGAACAGCGTGAGCCACAGGTAGTAGCCGGCGAACCCGAAGTACTCGTCGCTGATGGCCTCCGCGGCCTGCGACATGATGATGATCTCGAGGCCGGCCCAGCCGATGAGCTGGCCGATGTTCAACAGCGAGGCCAGGTACGACCCCCGGATGCCCAGCGACGGGCGCAGCGCGACCATCGTCGGGACGCCCAGGTCGCTGCCGACCTTGCCGGCGAGCGCCAGCAGCCCGGAACCGATGATGGTGCCGACGACGATGGCGAACAGCGCCGTCTTGAGGCCCAGCGCCGGCACGAGCAGGCCGCCGGCGACGAGCACCAGGAGCCCGACGCCGAGGTCGCCCCACAGCACGCCGAATTGCAGCGCGCCCAGCCGGCGCTGTGCGAGAGGGATGGGGTGGATCTCTTCGTGGGCCGTCGCCTCAAACGCCATGCGTGCCTCCGGCGGGAGCGTCGGCGCACTGGCGGCGTAAAGGCAAACACGCCGCTGGTCGATGGGCGGCGTGTCGAAGCGTGTGTCCCTTCGCCGGTACTAGCCGGATCAGGTTCAAACGGTCGTCGCCGTCGCGACCTCTCAGCCCCGAAGGGCTCCCGTCACTGATATATGCGGTTGTCGACAGCACCGTACAGCGGGCCGCCGGGCGATGCAAGGAGCAGCCGTCGCCCTCGGCCATGCGGACACGGGCTAGACTTCCCGAGAACGGATCCGGCCCGGTCGTGGAGGCGTACCTACAGGCGTGATCAACTGGCGAAGGCTCGTACTCGCGATCCCGGTGCTCGTCGCTCTGGGTGCCGGACTGTTCCTGCTGCTGCGCGCGAACGACGCCACGGCCACCACGCCGAGGGCCGTGCTGCTCGATACGCCACCCGTCTCCGGCGCGGACGCGGGCGTGGCCAGCGGCGTCGTGAAGGGAAAGGCGGCGCGGGACTTCACCGCGACGACCCCGGACGGAAGCGTGGTGCGGCTGAGCGACCTGCGTGGCACGCCCGTCGTCATCAACTTCTGGGCGACCTGGTGTACGAGCTGCCTGACCGAGATGCCGGAGTTGAAGGACGTCCAGCAGGAGTTCGGCGCCCAGAACGTGCACGTGCTCGCCGTGAACTCGGGCGAGAGCAAGGAGGCGGCGCAGGAGTTCCTGGACTTCCTCGATGCGCCCGACTTCATGCCCGTGTTCGACCCATCGCTCGCCGTAACCGACGCCTACGGTGTGATCGGTCTCTCGCACAGCGTCTTCATCGATGCATCGGGGGTGATCCGCGCGACGTACACCGGCCAGCTCTCGAAGGACCTGATGCGCGAGTACGTCTCGGCGGCAATGTCGGAGACCACGACGGGAGAACCCCCGTTCAAGTTCCGCTTGCCCGGCAGTGTTGAGGCGCGCACCAGCGCGCTGCTCGTCGAGGAGAGCGCTGAAGGCGTCGCGACCTTCACCTCGAAGCGTCTGCGTTGCGACGACTCGTTCTGTGCCGCCCCCGCGGTGGACGCCTTCGCCGCGAGCCCCGGCGTCCTCCGCATCGACCGCGACCTGTCGGCCGACCCGCCCTCCATCACCGTCACCTTCGACCCTGCCGCCGTGACCGTGGGCGATCTGGCCCAAACGCTCGCGGGTCACATCGAGGAGCAGCAGGATCCCCTCTACGAGCAGCCGGTTGAGATCGAGGGCCCGTAGGCGCGCGGCCCGCTGCGCACCGCGAAGAGCCTCCGCGCCCTCTGCGGCTCTGCTGTGAAAAAAGAAATCCGCGAAAGTGATCCGGCGCGCTTGGAGATCCCCGGCCACGTCTCCTACGCTCGGCCCAAACGTCCGCAGCAAAGTGACCCGCACGTGCACGCAACCGGCCCCGCCAGGGCGAAACTGCCGAGCAATGTCGAGGACCGAAAACTGCCGTTCAACGAAGCTAAAATGCGCGAGTTCGAATCTGAGGAAATGCGACTTATCGAAGCAGCTATAAGGGGGCTATGCGTCTGGCGTGCGTGCCGCGCCCGCGTCCCCGGCACGCACGGCCGCGAGGTCGCGTGCGGCCGACTGCGCGAGCGTCGTGGCGTCGTTCGTGACCACGATCATCCGGTACCCGGCCGCCGCGTGCTTCGGCGCCAGCGCCGCATTCGCATAGACGCCCGCGACCACGCCGTGCCGGCCGCACGCGTCTGCGATGCGCCTCCACGCGTCCTCCCACGGCCCCGGGTTCTCGAGCCCCGGCGGCAGGCCCAGCGAGATGCTCATGTCGGACGGCCCGAACAGCACCGCGTCCACTCGCGGGACGGGCAGGATGTCGTCGATCGTCTCCAGCGCCTCCTTCGTCTCGATCATCGGGATGACGGCGATCTCGTCGTTGGCGCCGTCGAAGTAGCCGGCGCCGCCGTAGAGCGCTGCGCGGCCCGGCCCGTAGCTGCGCGACCCCAGCGGCGGGTACAGGCAGGCGGAGACGGCGGCGCGCGTCTCGCCAGCGGAGTTGGTCATGGGGATGATGACCCCCATCGCGCCCGCGTCGAGCACCTTGCCGATGATGCCGGGTTCGTTCCAGGGGACGCGGACAAAAGGCATCGTGTCGGTGGTACTCAGGGCGAGGAGCATGGTGACGGCGACCTGGTAGTCGATGTGGCCGTGCTGCATGTCGACGCAGGCCCAGTCGTAGCCCGCGTGCGCCACTATCTCGGCCGAGTAGGCGCTGGGGATCGTGAGCCACGCGCCGTAGGCGACCTCGCCGCGCCGCCACTTCGCCTTCACGAGGTTCTGACGCATGAAGTTGCTCCTCCGGGCTACACGAACAGCGGCGCCATGCCACGGGCGGCCACCATGGCGTCCATGTCGGCGTCGGATGGCCGGCGTTCGAGGCGCTCGGCCGCGTCGAGGATCCTCGGGAGCAGCGTGAGGTCGCCGGAGGTGTTGAGGAAGACGCCCGGTCGCCCGAGAACCCAGTGGACGGCGCGGTCGACGTCGGTTTGCTCGGCGAGCGGCTCGTACCAGGTGCCGTGCGTGTGCTCCCTGTCGTTCCATGGTCCGAGCGTGAGGCTCTTGATGGTCTGCATCGCCACGCCGCGCTCGGCGCAGACGCGGGCGAGGCGCTCGAAGTCGGCGGCGTACGCGGGGTTGCGCATCATGACGTAGTTGTAGGGCAGCAAGACGCTGTCGAAGGGGAAGCGCTCGAGGCTGCGGAGGTGCATCGCGGCCACGGTGACGCCGTGGCCGGTGACGCCGATGAAGCGCGTGAGGCCCTTTTCGCGCGCCTCGACCGCGTACTCCAGCGCGCCGCCGGGGCCCAGCGCCGTGGCCCACTCGTCCTCGTCGACGAGGTTGTGGAGCTGAAGGAGGTCAACGTGATCCGTCTGGAGCCGCTCGAGCGAGTGCGCGAACTGCGCCTTCGCGGCCGCGCGGGTGCGCTCGTTGGTCTTCGTCGCGAGGAAGAAGCGGTCGCGGTGTTGCGGCATCCAGGCGCCGACGCGTCGCTCGGAGCGGCCGTAGGCGGCGGCGGTGTCGATGTGGTTGATGCCGCGGTCGATCAGGAGCTGCAGGGTGCGCTCGCCATCTTCTTCGGAGGCGCCCCAGAGGGCGGCGGCGCCGAAGACGGTGCGGGTGCTTTCGTGGCCGGTCCTGCCGAACGGGTGCGTGGGGATCATGCCCGCCTCCTTGCTCCCCCGGAGATGCGGTGCCTGCGTGCTGCCCATCAGCCTACATCTGACGGCCGTATACTCTATACGCCATCTTGCGAAAGGACTCCCCAATGAAGATCGGCGCCCACGTCTCCACGGCAGGCGGCCTCCACACGGCGTTCGAGCGAGCGGCCGCGATCGGCGCCGAGTGCGTGCAGGTGTTCGAGTCGGCGCCCCAGCAGTGGGGGACGGCGCGCCTGACGGATGAGACGGTGCAGCAGTTCCTGGACGCGAAGGCGGCGGCGGGGGTCGAGCCGGTATTCATCCACGGCAAGTACCTGATGAATCTGGCCAGCGCCGACGCGAAGATCTTCAAGACGTCGGCCAGCACGCTGCGGAGCAGCCTGAACATCGCCGGACGGATCGGGGCGGCGGGGGTGATCTTTCACACGGGGAGCCACAAGGGGCTGGGCTACGGCGCGGTCCTGGAGCAGATCTGCGAGGCGGCGACGAACGTGCTGGCGGAGACGCCGCCCGAGACGTGGATGATTTTCGAGAACTCCGCCGGGCAGGGCGGGACGATCGGCTCGAAGTTCGAAGAGCTGGGTGAGATCTTGCGGCGGATCGGGGACCCGCGGGCGAAGATCTGCCTGGACACCTGCCACGCATTCTCTGCCGGGTACGACCTCAGCTCGGAGGATGGCGTGTCGGCGACGATGGAGGCGCTGGGGCGGGAGATCGGATTCGAGAACGTGGCGGCCATCCACTGCAACGACTCGAAGACCGAGCTGGGGGCGGGGCGCGATCTGCACGAGAACATCGGCGACGGGAAGATCGGGCGGGCGGGCTTCGAGGCGCTGCTGGCACGGCCGGAGCTGGCCGATGTACCGCTGCTGCTGGAGGTGCCCGGCTACAAGCTGGACGGGGCAGGCAAAGGCCCCGACAAGCCCAACATCGACCGGCTCAAGGAGATCCGTGCGGCGGTGGCAGCGCCGGCCGCAGGGAAGAAGGCTGCACGAAAGCGCTAAGCGCTGCGCGGACTGGCCGCTATGCGGCGCGCGTCAGCGGTACCTCACCACGGACGTCCCCGCCACGCGGTCGTGCCATGTCTTGCCCTCGCGATCCCAGAGCGCCCAGAGGTAGCCCAACCCGAGCGCCGCGCCGCTGACCGTGCGCATGAGGGTGCGGATGAACGCCTTTCCCAACCCGGGCGAGCGCCCCGCCGCGTCGTCTACAACCTGGATGCCGAGCGCCATCTTGCCCACCGTGGCCCCGGTCGCGTCGAGGAGCCATACGTAGAGGAAGGCGACGATGGCCACGATGCCGTTGATGACGAGCACCGGTGCCGTGCCCGGATCTTCGGCTTGCGACTCCGGAATCGTGGCGTAGACGACGAGACCGCCGAGCAGAACGCTGCCCACCACGAGGATCGTCAAGTCGATGAGATAGCCCCAAACGCGGCTCATAAAATCCGCGCGGACGAGTCCGGCGGCAGCGACCGTCGCGGCCGGAGCGGAAGTCGGCGCGGTTACGGGATGGCGGCCGCTCGCCAGTCCATCACCGAGGCGTGGTTCCTGCGATCGGTCCGCCGAGACCTCCTCGACCGGCACAAAGCCGATCTGGCCGATTATGCGGACGATGTAGTGCGGGCCTTCGCGGCGGATGACGTTCAACCGCGTGTTCCTGTTGACGGTACGGACGACCTGCGCCTCGGTAGCGTCGGCGAACACCGGAAGCTTGTCGCGCGTCGGATACACGACGAACTGCTGGAATCCCTGCATGAGGCCCCCTTCGAGAATCCGGTTCCCCAGTGATCTTCGGAAGGAAGGGCGTATGCGTTAAGGGCTATGCGCGCAGCACAGGAATGAAACATCTGTGCGCATGGGCGGTGCGTTGACGTGCTGACCGACTGACGGGCTGAGAGGCTGGCGGGCTGGGAGGCCGACAGGCTGCCTTAGTACAGCGCCTGCTCAATCAGTGCCTCGGCGATCTCGTCGTCGGACATGCCCAGGATCTCGCGACAGACGTGCTCGTTGTGCTGGCCCAGCACAGGGGCCGGCGTGCGGAGCGAGCCCGGGGTCTTCGAGAGCTTGAAGGGGGCGCCGTCGTAGGCCGCCACCCCCGTCTCGGGGTGGTCGAGGTATTCGAAGTAGTCGCGCGCCTTCATCTGCTCGTCCTCGAGAACGTCCTTCGCGTTCTGGACGACGCCCGCGGGAATCCCCTTCGACTGCAGCACCTCCATGGCCTCCTCGGCCGTGCGCCCGCGCGTCCACTCCGTGACGTGCGCCTCTAGCTCGTCTTCGTTGGCCTTGCGCCCATCGAGCGTCGCGAACTCGGAGCCGGCCGCCCACGCTGGCGAGCCCATCGCGTCGACCAGTGCTGTCCACTGGGCGTCGTTGAAGATGCCGAACGCCACCCAGCGGTCCATCGGCTGGTTCTCCCAAGTGATGTCCTGGCAGCGGAAGGCGCCGTGCGGCGCGGCGTACGACAGCCGGTTGCCCTTGCGGGTCTGCACGCGGCCGTTCTCGTTGTAGTCCATCACCACGGGGCCGAGCGTCGAGATCACGGACTCGAGCTGGGCAAGCTCGATGCGCTGGCCTTTGCCGGTCTTCCGGCGATGACGCAGTGCGGCGAGGATGGCGATGAGGGTGTGGCCGGGGTTGATGACGTAGTCGGGATAGTTCGTGCCCAGGCCCATCGGCGGGCGGTTGGGGAAGCCGCTCAGTTCGTTGTAGCCGGTGATGGCGTTGAGGACGGCGCCGAAGCCGAAGAAGTCGCGGTGTGGGCCGTCGAAACCCTGCATGGGCTGGTAGGCAGCGATGATATCGGGGTTGATCTTCGTGAGGTCCTCGTAGTGGAAGCCCCACCTGTCGATCATGCGGGGGGTCTGGTTGGTGATGAAGACGTCGCACCAGCCGATGAGGCGTCGCGCCATCTCCTTCCCCATCTCCGTGCTGAGGTTGATGGTGACGTCGAGCTTCCCGGCGTTGTAGTTGTTGAAGTAGCCGCTGACGTTGTAGCCGGTCCTGGTGACCCTGCCGGTGTTCGCGCACTTCGGGCAGCCGCCGCCGCCGCAGTCGGGGCAGGTCTGCTGGGCAAAGGGCATCACGCCGCGGAGGCCGTCGAGGTGGGCCTCGGACTCGACGCGGACGACGGTGGCGCCGTAGCGGGCGAGGTTCTGGGCGCAGATGGGGCCGGCGCCGAACCATGAGAAGTCCGCGACCTTGATGTCCGTCAGGGGGAGCTTGTGCTTCTCGGTCATCGCTGTCCTTCTGTCCGCCTAGATCGCGCTGGCGGCGCGCAGCCGGTCGATGTCGCCGGCGTGCAATCCGAGTTCGCCGAAGATCTCGTCGTTGTGCTCGCCAGGGAGCGGGGCGCGGTGGCGCATGGTCCACGGAGTCTCCGAGAGCCGGTAAGGCGGGCCCGCGTAGGTCACGGCGCCGAAGTCGTGCTCGACGTGCTGGTACCAGTCGCGGGCGGCGAGCTGCGGGTTCTTCGCGAGGTCCTCGGGCGTCGAGACGATGCCGATCATGAGACGCTGCTTTTGGGCTTCCTGGTAGACGTACCACTTGCTGAAGGAGGCGATGAAGCGCGCGAACACCTCGCGCATGTGGCCCAGCACTTTGATGCGGGCGGGCAGCTTCTCGGGCTCCCGCACGAGGCCGGTGAGGAAGCCGAGGTTGAGGCTCTGCACCATCTCGAAGTTCTCGCCCTCCGTGAGGTCTTCGGCCTTGCCCTCGCGGGCCATCCACTCGACCATCGTGGTCCAGGGCGCGCCGCCGGGCGTGCCGAGGTAGCAGAACACCTGGCCGTCGTTGGCGTCGAAGATACCGATGCCGGGCAGGTCGATGGGGATGAGGCCGCGCGCGCCGGTGCGGGAGGCGATGCGGTGCGTCATGTCGTAGGTCATCATCGCTGTCTCCTGGTTGATGCAGAGCGCCTCCTGCATCGACACGTCGACGTGCTGGCCATCGCCGGTGAGGTCGCGGTGATAGAGCGCCATCATGGTCCCGGCGGCGCCGTCGATGCTGGCGCAGATGTTGCCCTGGTTGCCGTAGGGGCGGTTGGGCGGGTCCTCTTTTTCGCCGGCCAGCCACATCATGCCGCTCATTGCGACGCCGACGATGTCCGACCATTCGTAGCCGGCGTGGGGGCCGGTCTGGCCGAAGCCTGTAATGGAGGTGAGGATGATGTCTGGGCGGGCTTTGCGGAGGGCGTCGTAGCCCAGCCCCAGCGAGTCGAGGTAGCCGGGCCTGTACGTCTCGACGACGACGTCGGCGCCGGCGGCCAGCTTGTCGAACACGCCGCGGCCCTCGGGCTTCGCGATGTCGAGCGTGATGCTGCGCTTGTTGGTGTTGTTGTGGAGGAACTGGAGGCTGCGGTCGGCCGCACGTTGGTCGTGCCAGAACGGCCCGATGTCGCGCAGCGGGTCGCCGGAGGGTGGCTCGATGCGGATGACGTCGGCTCCGAGATCCGCGAGAAGCTTGGTGCAGTAGACGCCGGTCTCGCCGGTGAGGTCGAGGACCCGGATATCGGAGAGGGCGGAAGTAGTCATAAGTCGTGAGTCGTCCCCCGCTCGCCACTGCTGGTTGTGGGATTGTCGGGCGACGGGGCCGGAGACGCAAGCTGAGCGGAATCAGCCTGAATACGGGTGTTGCTGGGAGGCCTTGAAGGCGAGGCCGGCGAGGGAATCGAGGTCGGGGCCGCGGCGGAGGGTGTGGCCGCCGTCGGCGGCGATGACCTGCCCGGTCACCCACGACGACTCGGGGCGAATAATGAACCGGACGATCTCGGCGATGTCCTCCGGCGTGCCGAGACGGCGCAGGGGCATCTGGTCGAGGTAGTCGGCGTTCGCCGCCGGGTTGTTGACGAGGCCGGCTGCGAGATCGGTCGGCACGAGGCCGGGCCGGACGGCGTTCACCCGCACGCCCGCGCCGCCCAGCTCGTCGGCGGCGTTGCGCACCAGCATTTCGATGCCGGCCTTCGACACGCAGTAGGCGGTCATCCAGCGGTGGGTCAGGATGCCCGCGATCGAGGAGATGGCGACGATTGAACCGCCGCCGTTCGTGACCATGGCCCGGGCGGCGTGCTTGATGGTGAGCATGGCACCCGTGAGGTTCGTCGCGAGTACGGCATCCCATGCGGTGCGCTGGGTGTCGAGCAGGGGGCCGAAGGTGCCGGTGCCGGCAGCGGCGACGCAGCCGTAGAGGGCCCCGCTCGCGTCGACGGCGGTCTTCACGGCTGCAGCGATATCGTCTTCGGACGCGACGTCGCCGGCTGCGATGCGCACTTCAGGGCTGGGAGACGCGAGCAGTGTCTCGCGCGCGGCCTCGAGCTTGGACTGCGTGCGGCCCATGAGCGTGACGGTGGCCCCGTCCTCGCGCAGGCGGGCGGCGCAGGCGAGGCCGATGCCGGAACCACCTCCGGTGATGAGGACGTGCTTGTCGGCGAGCGGCTGGTCAGCCAAGCCTCTCTCCCTTCAGGAGCCGTTCGAACTGCTCGGCAGTAAGGCCCGCCTTCTTGATCATGGCCATGAGGATTCCGGTCTTGATGGGCTGGCGATTCGCGGAAAACGAGAGGATCTCGCCGTTAGGCATCTTCAGGTTGATGTGCTTGCCACGCCAGCGCACGCCACCAGCTCGCTCGAACGCGGCCACAGCGTCCACCACCTTGACGTTGCGGAACGGCGGCACGGGACTACGCCGCGCTCGGGGACGGAACCCGGACCGTTGCCAGCATGAAGTGCCCGTCCGGAACGGACTGGCCGTCCTCCTTCAGGGCATCAAGGTGCGACTCGATCAACTCCGGTGCTTCGGCCAGCAGTTCGTCGATCGTTTCTCCCTGGACGTAGCAGCCGGGCAGCGCAGGAATCTCTGCCCAGAAGCCGCCTTCCTCGGCCTCGTGGATAACCAGCACGTACTCCATGGCCGTCATCTTACACAGAAGCCTGGACGCGCTGCTTGAGGCCCTCGGAGAGGATCTCGGCGGCGCCGCGGACCATGTCGGCGAAGATGTCCTTCGCGGGACGGGACTCATGGAGCATGCCGGAGATCTGCCCTGCGGGGTTCATCAGCAGCTCGAGCCGGTTGGCCTCACGCGCGCCTGCCATAATCTCGCCGGAGACGATGCCCTGCATGCCCATGGGGAGGGCGTCGAGCTTCTGCGACTCCCAGTACTCGATGAGCGGGTTGTTGATGTTGCGCATGGTCTTGCCGCTGTACAGGCGGGTGACGCGCGTGTCTTCTTCGGTGGCGGCGAGGATGCGCTGCTTCAGCAGGTCGGGCCACGTGGCCTCGCGCGAGACGAGGAAAGCGGTGCCGATCCAGACGCCGTCGCAGCCAGCAGCGAGTGCGGCGGCGATGCCGCGGCCATCGCCGATGCCGCCGGCTGCGACGACAGGCGTGGGCGCGATAGCGTCGATGACTTGGGGGATGAGGGCGAGCGTACCGATGCGGCCAGTATGGCCGCCGGCCTCGGTGCCCTGCGCAACGACGACGTCGGTGCCGCTGTCGGCGAGGCGCTTCGCGTTCTTGACGTTGCCGACGAGGCCGATGACCTTCGCGCCTTGCGCCCGAAAGGCCTCCACGTATGGCCCGGGATTGCCGAGGCCGGCGGCGAAGACGGGGACCTTGAGGTCGAGGATGGCCTCGACCTGCCGCTTCGAGAAGTCGCCCGCGCCGAGCCGGCGCATGCCAGCGGAGAAGTCCTCGTCCTGGCCGCGCTCGGGCAGGCCGAACTCCTTCTCGGCGCTGGTGATGAAGGTCTGGTAGGGAGAGGGGAGGTAGTCGCGTGGGCGCTTGGGGGCTGACTCCGAAGCGGCCGCAGCGCCTTCCTTGCCGTTTGTCTGTTTCCCCTCGGGCGCGGGTGGCCGCGCGACACCAGACGGCAGCAGGACATCGACGCCGAACGGCTTCGACGTAAGGTCACGGATACGGCGGACCTGGCGCTCGATCTCTTCCGGAGGCATGGAGGCCGCGCCGACGACGCCGAGACCGCCGGCCTCGGAGACCGCAGCGACGAGGTCGGCCGAGGCCACGCCGCCCATGCCGGCGAGGATGATTGGGTATTCGATATCGAGGATGTCGCAGAGACGGGTGCGCAGGACAGGCCGGCCCATGAGGGCACCTCCGATGGAATGCGCGGGGTGCAGACTTGCACCCTCACGTACAGGTGGGGGCATTCTACGGCCCGCGCCACTGCGAGCAACTTCGCGCAACGGCTCCTCAGGACCTGCGGTTCTTGACGGAACTCTGTTGGCCAAGCGCCGGTTTCGTTCTATTCTGCCGAATTCTCTTCACTGGGGGTGGCGGATGCGAAGCTTCCCGCTGGCGATGGCTCTGGCCGCGTGTGCACTGCTTGCGCTCACGGTTTCCAATGCCCGCGGGCCGGCGGTGGCAGTGGCCATGTGCCAGGGCCAGGCCGCCACTATCGAGGGCACGCCCGGGGATGACCCTGCCCTCGACGGTACGCCCGGCGATGATGTGATCGCCGGCCTCGGCGGGGCGGACGTCATCAACGGCCTCGGCGGCAATGACCTGATATGCGGCGGCGACGGCAACGACGTCATCGACGGTGGGCCGGGGGACGACCAGATCGACGGCGAGAACGACGCCGACGTTGTGAAGGGCGGCGACGGCAACGACGTTGTTGACGGCGGCTTCGGTGTCGAGAACGTGATCAGTGGCGGTGCGGGCAATGACACGCTGAAGGCGTGCAAAGGCAATCCGACCCGTGTCGACTACAGCGAGGCACCGGGGCCGATCAACGCCGACTTCGCCTCCGGCACGATCAGTGGCGAAGGCAACGATACCGGTCAGTGCCACGCGTGGCTCACCGGTTCCAACTTCGACGACACGATCACCGGCTCCTTTCTCGAAGTGCGCGCGCTCGATGGCGCCGACACCATAACGTCGGGGAACTCGAAGATCACTGTGTACGGAGGCGCTGGCAACGATTTGATCACGACCGGCACAAACGACGACATCGTCGACGCGGGCACCGGGAACGATACCGTGAGCACCGGCGGCGGACAGGACAGCGTAGACCCCGGCCCTGGTGACGACTCGATCAACGGGGGCGACTTCATCGGCACGGGCATCGGCGCCTCGGACCGCGTCGTCTACGACAGCGCGCCATCCGCGGTGGCGATCGTGCATACCGGCGAGACGGCAGTCGTGACCGGCGGCAGCGGCACCGACTCACTGCTCAAGATAGAGTCGCACGTCGGCACAAGCTTTGACGACACGATGAGCGACGACGGCAGCTGCAACGATTACTGGGACGGTGGCGCTGGCGACGACACATTCACGATCCGCAACATCCCGAACTGCTACACGGTTGTCACGCCGGGTCCGGGCGACGACACGATCGACGGGGGCGTGCGGGCGCAGGTCGATTACGATGCTGGGACCTATGTAGTCGTCGCCTACCACGATGCCCCGGGCCCGATGAATATCAATCTGCTGACCGGCATTGCGACGGGCCTCGGTACAGACACCTTGATCGCCGTGTCGGGCGCGCGAGGCGGCGCGTTCGCTGACACCATCGTCGGCACCGACCTGCGCGATGACCCGCTCTTCGGCGGCGCGGGCAACGACGCGATCAGCGGCCTGGGAGACGGCGACAACATATACGGGGGGCCTGGCAATGACGTCCTCGATGGCGGAAGCACCGCCGGGAGCACGCCGTACGGCGTGGACCAGGACTTCGTCGGCTACGCCGAGATCGGGCCACTCTGCAATCCGTTCCAATACTGCGCGCCGGGCCCGGTCACGCTCAGCTTCATCACCAACACAGCTACGGGCGACGGCAACGACACGCTCGTCGACTTCGAAGCCGCCGGCGGAAGCGGGTACGCCGACACGATGACAGCAAGTGATGACCCGGCCACGTTCACCGGGCAGGGTGGCAACGACATGCTCATCGGCGGCGCCGGCGCGGATCGCCTGCTCGGCATGTTCGGGGTCGACACGATCGTCGGCGGCGGCGGCGATGACCTGCTGCAGGGGGAGGGCTGTTTCGGGCCGTGCGGCGCATCGCCAGGCGGTGGTTCGATCGATGGCGGGCCGGGAAACGATCAGATCGAGGCGACGCAGGGTAACGACGCGATCGACGGCGGCGACGGCACTGACTTGTTGTTCTTCCCGGGCACGGGTTACGGCGGGCCCGGGGTCGGCGTCACCGTGAACCTGAGTTCGCATTCGTCGACTGGCTATGGCACGGACACGGTCGACAACATCGAGGACGTGCGCGGGACAGACTTCGGCGACACGTTGATCGGCGATGACGGCCCCAACATGCTCATCGGCGACGTCTCGTTCTCGGCCACCGGCGCTGACACAATCAGCGGCAACGGCGGGGATGACATAATCGAGGCACGTGGCGGCAACGACACCACCTCTGGCGGAGCCGGTTTCGACACGTACTCAACGACAAACGGCCCGTCCGGCAGCTGGACGATTGACCTCTGCGCAGGGACCGCGATCGTGGCCGGCGAGACCGACATGCTTGCAGACTTCGAACATATTATCGGGGGCTCGTCCGCAGACTCGATCACCGGCTGCACCGGGGACGAGCTACTCGAGGGTGGATTCGGCGACGATGTGCTGACGTCCGGCGGCGGAACGGACACACTCGACGGCGGCACGCAGGTGGTCGCCGACACGTGCAACGGCGACCTCGACGAGACGTACATCTCGTGCGAGATCATCAACAACGGCCAACCGCCAACGCCGACGCCCACACCATCGC
>CAYJMG010000017.1:0-76513 GCA_964371355.1 uncultured Dehalococcoidia bacterium | reverse complement strand
CGACGGCGACGAACACGCCGCAACCGACGGCGACGGAGACGGCGGTGCCGACGGAGACGCCCGTGCCGGTGCCGACGGCGACGAACACGCCGCAGCCGACGGCGACGGGCACGGCGGTGCCGACGGCGACGAACACGCCGCAACCGACGGCGACGGAGACGGCGGTGCCGACGGATACGAGCACGGTAACCCCAACGGAGACGCACACACCGACGGCCACGAACACACCCGACCCGGCAGCGACGGACACCGCCACCGCAGTAGCCTCGGAGACGCCGACGTCTACACACACACCGACCGCGACGAACACGGCAGTGGCCACCGCGACAGACACGCCGTCCCCGACGGCGACGAATACCGCGGAGCCGACGGCGACGGACACGCCCGGGGTCCTGGGGACGATCACGCCGATCGCGTCGGCGACGGTGTCGACCACGGGGACGGCGGTGGCGACGAAGACAGCCGGCGCCACGAAGACGGCGGGCGTGACGGTGACGCCAGGCTCAACGAGCACGCCGGAGGCCACCGCGACGCCACCGCCGAGCACGTCGACACCGACGAAGACGGCGACGGCGACGAAGACGCGGACCGCCACGCCGACGCGGACGGCCACGGCCACGCGGACGGCGACGGCGGTGAGCACGGTGCTGTCGGGCCGGGCGACGCCGGTCGGAGGCGCGGCAGGGACGCGAGCGCTGCCGAACACGGGCGATGGCGGCTCGGCCGGAGCGCCGGAGTGGCTGTGGTTGTTGCTGGCGCTTGGGGCCGGTGCGTCAGGTCTTGCGGGCCTGGCTATCGCCGGACGGGCCCGGCGATAGGCCAGCACCACGCCGGCCTCAAACTCCAGGGCGAGATCCTTCTCAATCGGGGATCGGGATCCGTTTGCCGGGCTGCGCGAACACCGGATCTGGTTTTCGATGAAATGGACTTCAGGTATCTCGATCTGTGTCGATTGTGATGGTGGCAGGGGGAGTCAACGCCAGACACGGAAGTCGCGCCCGCCCGGGCTGCGCGTGACTCATCAGGGCGGCTCTCATCAATACGCTCGAGATGGGAGTAGCCATGCGCCACCTGCTGATTCCTGCTGCATTGCTTGTGATTACGGCCGCAGCCGGCGTGTCCGGGCCGCGTGAGGCCGCCGCCGGGGGCAACCTGCCGCCCGTCGTGACGATCCTCTCGCCCGCCAATGGATCGTCATTCGCCCCCGGTTCGACGATCCTGTTCTCAGCCACGGCAATCGACCCGGAGACGGGGCCGTTGGGCGGGGTGTTCATGTTCTGGACATCGAACATCCAGGGTGGCGGCCTCGGCGTCGGGACCTCGTTCTCGCGTAACGACTTGATCACCGGTACGCACGTCGTCACGCTGCGGGCCACGGATCCGACCGGGTTGCAGACCGTGCGCTCCGTCACCATCACCGTGGGCGTCCCGACCGCGACGCCCACAAACTCGCCGACGCCGGTGCCCTCGACGCCCACGAACACGCCAACGCCAACAGCGACGGCCACACGCACACCGACGCCGGTGCCGCCGACAGCCACCCGCACGCCGACACCGCCGCCTCCAACAGCGACCCGCACGCCGCTGCCGCCGACATCGACCAGCACGGCCACGGCGCTGCCGCCGACGGCGACGAGCACGCGGACCGCGGCGCCGGCCACGATCCCGCCGAAGACGGCGACAGCGACGAAGACGCCGAAGACGGCGACAGCGACGAAGACACCGAAGACGCCGACACCGACGAAGACGAGGCCGCCGACCCACACGCCCACCCCAACCCGGACGCCGCGGCCCGAACGCTGCGCGGATGTCGACGGCAGCGGTCGCGTGACCTGGAGGGACGTGCGTCTGATCGCGAGGGCGATCGGTAGTGGGAGCACGGATCCGCTGTACGACGTGAACGGCGACGGGCGCGTGAGCTTCCGCGACCTGCGGACGGCGCTGTTCCAGCTGGGGCGGAGGTGTCACCGGCACGGGCCTGGTGCGACGCCCACCCCGTCGGCGACGCACCCGCCGGAGGTGACTGCCACGCCGACACCGCCTGCGGAGCCGACGGCGACTCCGACGAGCCCGCCCGACGGTCCGGATGTCGCCCCGACGGTCGAGGTGACGGCCACGCCCGAGGTCGAGTTGGACTGACCGGGGGAGCCGGGGAGGCGCGCCGCGGCGCTGGCCGCGCCTCCCCCCAAGGCTCGCATGCTCGACGGGCTCGATCCCTTCGCCTACAATCGCGATTGATGACCGAACGCGTGCAAGGACGGCCGCATGAAGCCGTACGCCGGCGGCTGGAGGAGCGGGAGCAAACGCTGGCCCCCGGCGCGATGCGTGCCGCCGAGACGCGAGGCCGGGTGCGGCCGGAGGCTCCATCGGACATGCGGACGGAGTATCAGCGGGATCGCGACCGCATCATCCACTGCATGGCGTTCCGCCGGCTGAAGCACAAGACGCAAGTGTTCATCGCGCCGGCAGGCGACCACTACGTCACGCGGCTGACGCACACGCTGGAGGTCGCGCAGGTGGCGCGGACGATCGCGCGGGCGCTGGAGCTGAACGAAGACCTGACCGAAGCGATCGCGCTGGGCCACGACCTGGGGCACACACCGTTCGGGCACGCGGGCGAGCAGGCGCTGGGCGAGCTGCTGCCGGATGGGTTCCGGCACAACGAGCAGAGCGTGCGCATCGTCGACCTGCTGGAGGGCTCCGGTGCCGGGCTGAACCTGACGTGGGAGGTGCGCGAGGGGATCCTGAAGCATTCGAAGCCGCGGGAGGGCATCTTCGAGGAGCTGGAAGAGCGGTACTGGAGTGAGGAAGAGTGGGGAGCGCCGCTGGCGTCGACGCTGGAGGCGCAGATCGTGCGTCTGGCGGATTCCGTCGCGTACCTGAACCATGACATTGCGGACGCGACCCGGGCGGGCCTGCTGCGCGCCGACGAGCTGCCGGCGCGTGCCCGGCGCGTGCTGGGGGAGACGCACTCCGAGCGCATCGATGCACTGGTCAGCGACATCGTGGACGCGTCGTGGGCCGTGGCCCAGCGTGCGCGCGACGGTGGGCCCGCCGTCATCGGCATGGGCGACGAGGTGGCCGAGGCCGCCGACGAGCTGCGCGACTACATGTTCGAGAACGTGTACCTGTGGGAGGAGCGCCTGGCGGAAGCGGCGCGAGCACGCCGGATCATCGAGTTTCTGTGGGAGAGGCTGCTGAGGCATCCGGAGGAGTTCGCGGCATCGGAGTACACGCGGGCGGAGGATCCGCTGGCGCGGCGGGTTGCGGACTACATCAGCGGCATGACTGACCACTTCGCGGTGGGGACGGCGGAGCGGCACGGCTTTCGGGGCTGAGGATCGACCGTACGGACACAAGCAAAGCGGGCCCGCGTATGGCCCGCCTCACGTTTGTTCGACTGTCGCGGTCCCGCTCAGCCGGCCATGCTGGGCTGGCTGTAGCGCTGCCGCTCCTCGCAGACGATCTGGTGCACGCGCTGGCGAGAGACCTTGAAGTGTTCGGCCAGCCTCGATTGGTTGCCCTTCGCCATGCAATCGCGCTCGAGCAGGTAGCGGACGGCGATGCGGAGCTTCTGTGTGCGCTGTGGATCCCGCTTGGCCATGGTTGTGTTCGTCTCCGTTACGACTGAACCGGCAGGGTGGTTTGCTCGGGCTATGAGGCCCTCCACGACGGCTGTGCGGGGTCGGCCGTCGCTGAATCCATGTACGATGGGCTCTCGCCGCCGGCGCTGCGCATCACCTCGCGCCGCTCTTCGACGACGATCTGGTGCACACGCTGGCGGGTGACCTTGAAGTGCTCGGCCAGCCGCGTCTGGCTCCCCTGGACGAGCGTTCCGTGCTCCAGCATGTACCGCACCGCTCGGCGGAGCTTCTCGGTGCGCTGAGGATCACGTTTGGCCATACCTCTATCTCCGAATACCCTTGACACACGGATCAAACGGCGGAAACCGGCGCGTTGTTACGCCGGGCGCGGCGGGATCCAGCGGCGGGCTTCCGGTTCGGGCCGAACGGCTCTGTCAAGGAACAGGTTCGATGGCGAACCCCGAGGCGATCACCGAGCTTCTGGAGAAGATGGCCAGTGAGCGGGCGGCGCTCCTGGCCGAAGCTGAGGCGCTGAGCCCTGAAGCTGCCGCGTTCGCCCCGCCGGATGGCGTTGGTGAGGCCCAGTGGTCGCCGAAACAGCAGTTGGCCCACCTGGCGGAGATGGAGACGGCGTATCGGGCGTGGGTGCAGCGGGCACTGGAGGCCGACGACCCCGACGTGAGCGACGTACGCCCGGAGCGCCCGGTCATCCGGCTGGATGGGGCCCAGGAGCGCACGATGGTCGAGCTTACGGCCCAGCTCCGCGAACAGCGGACGGTGACGCTGAAGCTCATCGAGTCGATGATGCCCGGCCAGTTCGACCGCACGGCTTCGCAGCCCATGTTCGGACGGCTGACGGTGCTGCAGTGGCTTCGGTCGTACTATCGGCACGACCGGATGCACCGGGACCAGATCGCCGGACGCGAGCCGGAGTACAAGCCGAAGTACGCGGGTGGCGGGGAGCCGGACCAGCGTCGCGGGCCGCGGATCTAGTATCTGCCTCTAACATACGGAAGCGGCCGCCTGGCACTCTTGTCTGTGCTGGTCGGGGAGTTCCATCCCATGAAGCAGCTCGAAGGGAAAGCGGCCATCAACATCTCGTCGATCGCCGCCGGCCAGGCGGGCGCCGGGAACATCAGCTACATACTGACGAAGCACCCGCTACGCGAGCTGGCCAGAGGGCTGGCCGCGGAGGAGCAGGGGCACAACGTCCGCGTGTTCGCGCTGTCGCCGCTGGGGTGGGTACCCACGCCGGGGATCCTCTTCTACCAGCAGGACGAGACCATGCCGTCTGTCGGCCCGATGCGTGAGCGGCCGGAGGCGGTGGGGCGCGCCGCGATCTACCTCTGCGGCGAGGACGCAAGGGCGTTGAGCGGCCAGCATTTCTACAGCCGTATGTTGTTAAAGGAGAGCGTGAACAGCGGCGCCGACCTGTGCCAGGGCGACAAGAAGTTCCTGGCAGGGCTCAAGCACGCTGCGCAGCCATGAAGGGCCACGACGACGAGCCACGTGACGCGCGCGCCGAACGCCGCGAGCGGCGGCGCAAGGCTCGCCAGGAAGCGATGCGCAAGCACGGGGCGACGCTGGGCGAGGTGTATCGCAACGCGATCCTGAAGCGGCAACGGAAATCGCGTCCGCGGAGCCGCCGCTGACCCGCGCGACCCGGCGCAGCCGGCCGATCCGGGGTGCCTGCACCCGGCGCGCCTCACAAGGTTGTTACCCCGGCTTTCAGGTTGGGGTAATTCCCAACAAACGGCCCGGAAGACCCTAAACCACCCTGAGCACACGTCGATAACGTCGGTGAGGGCCTCCTATCGCCCTTGAATCCAGACGTTAAACACGGGGGATTAGGTCCATGCTGAAGAAACTGAACAGTGAACAGGGTTTCACGCTGACGGAGCTCCTGATCGTGGTGGCGATCCTCGGGATCCTGGTCGCGGTCGTCCTGCCGAACTTCGTCGGCCTTCTGGGCACGTCGAAGACGAACGCGGGCGCGGCCGAGCTTCGGATCGTGCAGACGGCCGTTGACGCCAAGCTGGCGAACACCAGCTCATCGACGACCACGGCGATTACGACGGCGACAAGCGACATGTCGACGGCGGCGGGCGGCTTCAGCCTCTCACCGACGTACATGCGCAGCACGGCCACGCACGGCACCTACACCGTCGACACGGCGGGCAAGGTGTCGCAGGCCGCCTACCCGTAAACAGCCGCGCGGACCGGATGTCCGGCCCGCCCGGTGGGGCTCTCGTATGGACGCGACCGCAACAGCAACACTCCGCAAGCGCCTCGGCCAGATGCTGGTCGAGGCGGGCTTGCTCTCTGAGGAAGACGTCGCCAGGGCCGCCACCGAGGCCCGCGAAGCGGACATGCGCCTGGGTGAGTACGTCGTCCAAAAGGGGCTGGTCACCGCCGAGGCGCTGGCGCTGGCGCTGAGCACCCAGCTTGGCCTCCGGTTTCTGGACCTCATGCGGACGAACATCCAGCATGAGGCCACTCAGCTCGTCCCCGCCGAGATCTGCCGCGAACACACCCTGATCCCCGTCGAGACCGACGGCCGGTCGCTGCTGGTTGTCATGGCGGATCCCGGGAACATCCAGATCATCGAAGAGCTGCGGTCGATGACCGGGCTCGACATCAAGCCCGCGGTCGGTATTCCGGACGAGATCCGGCGGGCAATCAACATCAGCTACCGCGTGTCGTCCGAGATCGAGCGCGAGGTGGGGCTGGTCGTCCCCTCGACGCTGCATAGCCAGGCTCAGGCGGAGCGCCAGGAGCTGGACCTCCAGATCAGCCAGACGCCGATCGTGCGGACAGCGGATCTGCTGCTGGCCCAGGCGGTGCGCGACCGCGCGTCGGATATCCACCTGGAACCGGAGGCTGACGCGCTCCGGGTGCGGCTGCGCATCGACGGCGTGCTGCACGAGTCCATGCGGCTGCCGCGCGACGTGCACGCGCCGCTGGTCTCCCGTTTCAAGGTGATGTCGGGGATGAACATCGCCGAGAAGCGGCGCCCGCAGGACGGGCAGATCAGCACCGAGGTGGAAGGCAAGCGGGTCGATCTGCGCGCGGCGACGTCGGATTCGGTGCACGGGGAGATGATGGTGCTGCGCGTGCTGGACAAGAGCGTGTCGCTCATGTCGCTCCGCGAGCTGGGGTTCTCGCCGGCGGCGCTGGAGCGGCATATCCGGCTGCTGCGCTCTCCGTTCGGGATGGTGCTGGTGAGCGGGCCCACAGGCTCGGGGAAGACGACGACGCTGTACGCCTCGGTGAACATGCTGAACGACGCCGAGCGGAACATCGTGACGATCGAGGATCCGGTCGAGTACCAGTTCGACGGGATCAACCAGATACAGGTGAACGAGAAGGCGGATATCACGTTCGCGACGGGCCTGCGCTCGCTGATGCGGCTGGACCCGGACGTGATCCTGGTCGGTGAGATCCGAGACAGCGAGACGGCGCGCATCGCCTGCCAGTCGGCGCTTACGGGGCACCTGGTCCTCTCGTCCATCCACGCGAACGATGCGGTCGGCGTGCTGATGCGCCTGACCGACCTGGATATCGAGGCGTTCCTCATCGCTTCGTCGCTCATCGGCGTCGTCGCCCAGCGCATGGTGCGGCGGGTGTGCACCTACTGTGCGACGGACGCGAAACCGGGGGTCGAGGAGCAGGCCGTATACGAGGCGGAGGTCGGTGAGGCGCTGGAGGTGGTGAAGCGGGGCACGGGGTGCAACCTCTGTGCCGAGACCGGCTTCCTGGGCCGCATCGGCGTGTACGAGGTGCTGTATCTCAACGAAGACATACGCCGGCTGCTGCTGGCCGGGGCGTCCGCGAACACGATCCGCGAGCAGGCGATCGCCGACGGCATGATCCCGATGCGGCGCGACGGCATGTTGAAGGTGAAGCAGGGCGTCGTCACGCCGGCGGAAATCCTCCGCAGCGTCTACTCGATCTCGTAGGAGGGGGCCTGATGCCGTACCGCTACGTTGCCATCGCCCCAACGGGCGAGCAGATCCAGGGGCAGATCGACGTCCCGAACGAGGCGCAGGCCGAGCGCGCGCTGTGGGACGCGGACTACCGCGTGGTGAGTATCCGCAAGGCGCGCGAGCTGCCAGGGCTGGAGAAGATCCTGCCGAGCCTGTATGGCGTGAAGAAGCGCGCGCTCATCACCTTCTCGCGCCAGCTAGCGACCCTGCTGGAGTCCGGTGTCCCGGTCATGCGCTGCCTGGAGCTGTTGGAGGAGCAGGCGGCGTCGAAGCAGTTGGCGAACGCAATCCGGGGTATCGCGCGCGAGATCCGTGGAGGCACGACGTTCGCTGACGCGCTGCGGGGTTACCCCTCTATCTTCCCGACGCTGTACCCGCGCATGGTGGAGCTGGGCGAGCGCACGGGGCGGCTGGAGGAGATGCTGAACCAGCTCGCCGACTACATGGAGCGCGAGGACGAGGTGATGAAGCGGGTGCGGTCGGCGTTCGCCTACCCGGCGTTCATCATGGTGCTGGCGGTCGGCGTGGCGGGCCTCCTGATGACGACGGCGCTGCCGGCGCTGACCCAGCTTTTTGACGAGTTCGGCGGGGATCTGCCGATCACGACACGCCTCTTGATGGCGTCGAGCGACTTCGCCGCGGCGTATCGCGTGCAGATCCTCGGAGTGTCGGTGCTCGTGCTGCTGGCGGGGACGCTGCTGGCGGGCCAGCCGGCCGGCAAGCGGTTCCTGCATCGCTTGCAGATCACCGTGCCCGTGATGAAAGACGTCACCATCAACGCGAACGCGGCGCGTTTTAGTCGCACGCTCTCGCTGATGCTGCGGGCGGGCCTGCCGCTGACCGAGGTCATGGACATGCTGGTCAAGACCACCGACAACAGCATCCTGCGGGAGAAGGTGGAGACCGTGCGGCGCGACCTGATCGACGGCGACGGGCTTTCGGGCCCCATGGCCCGCGCGAGATGCTTCCCGCCGATGCTCGTCCAGATGGTGGCCGTGGGCGAGGAGACGGGCACGTTGGACGCCAACCTCAATATCACGGCCGCGTTCTTCACGCGTGAGGTAGACCAGAAGGTCGACGCGTTGGCGGCGATGCTGACGCCCGCGCTGACGCTGGTCGTGGGTCTCATCGTCGGTTTTGTGGCGCTGTCGCTGATCATGCCGATGTACCAGCTCATCGGGAACATCAACGACGCCACGGCCGGGTCGGGTCCGGCGCCCACGCCATGATCGCGCGCCTCCGGGCCGAAGACGGATTCACGCTCGTTGAAGCGCTGGTGTCGGTCGCGATCCTCGCGATCGCGCTGATCGTGTTCCTGGCTGGAATGTCGACGGGCGTCCTCTCATCCAACCACTCCGACCGGCTCTCGACGGCGCACGAGCTGGCGCGTTCGCAGATGGAGTACACGAAGGAAACCGCGTACCAGGCGGCGCCCTCGTCGTACCCGACGGTAACCCCGCCCGGCGGTTACACCGTGAGCGCGAACGCGAGCACGATCTCGGGTGGGGACGCCGACATCCAGCTCGTGACGGTGCAGGTCACGAAGGACGGCCTCGTCGTGTACACCCTCGAGGGGTACAAGGTGGACCGATGAAGGGCCGGGGGGAGCTGGGCATCGGTCTGGTCGAGCTGGTGATCGGCATCGCCATCGTCAGCATGATCCTCTCGACGGCGGGCATGACGCTGGTGTCGATCCTGAAGACGACGACGCAGGGCCAGGACCAGCTTTCGGCGACGCACCAGTTGCGGACGGGGTTCTTCTGGCTGAACCAGGACACGCAGTCGGGCGTTGCGTCTCTGGCGGCGGTGGCCGCGGGCGACGTGACGATGCAGTGGACCGACTACAGCACGGGCACGGCGTACAGCAGTCGCTTCCAGCAGGTGGGCGACGAGCTGCAGCGCACGATCACGGTGGGCGGCGTGCCGAACACACACGTCGTCGCGCGGAACGTCGTGTCGGGCGGTTTCACGGCAACGCAGTCGGGCAACAACGTGACGTACACGCTGACGGTGCAGCAGGGCAACAGTGGCACGCAGACGCGGACCGAGACGACGACGATGCGCGTCGACGACCTGCCAACCACGCCCTTCCCGACGGTGACGTTCACGCCGACGCCGACGTTCACCGCCACCCCGACACCGACGGACACGCCGACGTTGACCCCGACCTTCACGCCGGCGGCGTGTACCAATAGCAGCACCGGATACTTGAGCCCGAGTGCGAACGTGGCGGACACGGGCGGGAACGGCGACGGGTTCGAACTCACGCCGGCGAACGCGTATGCGGACGGCGGTGGAAACGCTACGAATAACGGCGGCGACGGCGACCGGCACCGGTACTACACGTACGGGATGAACCTGCCGGCCGGGTGCGACGTCACGGGCATCGCCCTGCGGCTGGACTACTGGCTGAAGAACACGGGCGGCAGCAACAGCATCAGCGCGCAGCTCTCGTGGGACGGCGGTACGTCGTGGACGAGCGCCAAGAGCGACGGCAGTGAGCCGACGAGTGAGACGACGGTGATTCTGGGGTCGAGCGCCGACACCTGGGGGCGGACGTGGACCGGCGCGGAGCTGAACGACACGAACCTGCGGGTGCGCGTCACGATGGACCTGGGGAACTCGGGCCAGGAGCTGTACCTGGACTGGATCCCGATCAACGTGTACTACGCGCCGCCGCCGACATCGACGCCGACGAACACGCCGACGCCAACGAACACGCCGACGCCGTCGAATACGCCCACGGCGACCAACACGTTCACGCCGACATCGACGCCGACGCCGGCGCTGACGTGCGCGGGGCTGGGCGGCGACTACTACAACAACACGAACTTCACGTCGCTGGCGCTGACCCGGGTCGACGCGACAGTCAACTTCGATTGGGCAGCCGGCTCGCCGGACCCGGCGATCGGTGCGGACACGTTCTCGGTCCGATGGACTGGGTACGTCGTACCGCTGTACTCGGAGACGTACACTTTCTACACCCAGTCCGACGACGGTGTGCGGCTGTGGGTGGATGGCACCCAGATCGTCAACAACTGGACCGACCACGCGACCACGGAGAACAGCGGGACGATCGCGCTGACCGCCGGTGTCGCCTACACGGTACAGATGGACTTCTACGAGAACGGCGGTCTCGCGGTGGCCGCGCTGTCGTGGTCGAGCGCGAGTCAGGCGAAGCAGGTGATCCCGCAGAGCCAGCTTTGCTATGACGCCGCCGCGGCATCACCAACATCGACAGCGACGCCTACGATCACATCGACGCCGACGCCGACGTTTACGAACACGCCCACGCCGACGTCGCCGGCGGAGGTCTGGTTCGCGACCGGCAGCTACACGGGCGACGGCACGGATAATCGCGATATCACGGGTGTCGGTTTCCAGCCGGACATCGTGATTGTCCGCTATGACAACAACACAGCGCCCGTGATCAGCACGTCGAGCATGCCTTCCGACCGCGCGAAGCGGATCACGTCCAACACGTCGTTACAGACGAACTACATCCAGGCGTTCTTGGCCGATGGCTTCCAGATCGGGTCGAACGCGAACGTGAACACGAGCGGACGCCTGTACCACTGGGTGGCGATGAAGGCGGGGACGAACGTGCAGATCGGCAGCTACGCCGGCAACGCAGTCGACAATCGCAGCATCACGGGCGTCGGGTTCCAGCCGGACTGGGTGATGACGATGGCGGACAACGAGCAGGATGTCTTCCGGCCGGGGCCGGTAGCGGGCGACGCGTCGTTCCTGATGAACGGGGGCAACTCGTTCGCCAACCGGATCCAGTCCATCCTGGCCGACGGCTTCCAGCTGGGGACGAACGCCGACGTGAACGGCAGCGGCCGGACCTACTACTGGATCGCGTTCGACGCGACGGCCCAGGTGAAGGTCGGCTCCTACGTCGGCAACGGTACGGACAACCGGAACATCACGGGGGTCGGGATTACGCCGGACTTCGTGTGGGCGAAGCGCTCGGCGTCGAGCGAGGGCGTCTGGCGCACGGACACCGTGTCGGGCGACCGGACGCTGTACTGGGACGCCGGCGGGTCGGCCGCCAACAAGATTCAGTCTCTGCTGGCGGACGGGTTCCAGGTCGGGACGCACTCGCAGGTGAACACCAACGGCTCGACCTACTACTACCTGGCGTTGACGCCATGATGCGACGCGTATTTTCGTGGCTGATAACCCCTAGGGGAGAGCGAGGGCAGGCCCTGCCGATCGCCATCGGCGCGCTTGCGCTGGGCGTGATCCTCATTGCGCCGCTGCTGGATGGGGCGAGCGGCGGTTCCCAGGCGACGAGCCTCGTCGGGCGCAGGGCGATGGAGCGATACAGCATGGATGCGGGCATCGAGTGGTCAGGGTGGCGCCTGATATCGGATCCCCGCCTGACCGCCGTTACTACCTTTACCGCGGTGCCCCTGCAGCCGTTCCCGGCGACGGTGAACGGCGAGGCGTTCCCGCAAACGGAGATCCGGTACGTCTCCGGCGAGGCCGCCGTGGAGGCGCAAGCGCCGGCCTGGCAATCGGGCGGAGGAGACAAGTGCTACACGGTGTCGGCATCGGAGGCGGGCACGCTCTCGGCGCGGATTACGGTCGACGCGGGGCAGGTGTGGTTGGCGCTGCTGGCCGACGGAGCGCCGTGCGTGAAGCCGGGCGGCCTCACCCCGGCGGGGACCGCACCGCAGGTGGGGGCCGACTTCACGCTGGCGAGCGCGGGCACGTATCAGCTCCTGGTTTCGACCGATACGGCGACGACGGGGACGGTGCAGCTCTCCGTCCCGGCCGCGACCTACGAGGTGCGCTCGACCACCGGCAGCCGCAGCACAGTCGCGCGGCTGGTAGCCGGGTATAGCGGGGTGAGGGTGGCATCGTGGCAGCTCAACTGAACCCTCGCCGAATCAGCGACATGTTCGTGTCGGGAGAGCGCCTGCACGTCCCCGCACGCGTGCTGACGGCGGTGTGCGTGGTGGCTGTCCTCCTGTCGATCGGCTCGTTGTTCGCCGGCACGTGGAAGGCCCACAACGATGAGGAGACGGCGCTGCGGCGATACGCCGACGCCGAGGCGCTGCTGGCGCTGCCACCCGTCGACACGACCGGGCTGGAGAACGAACTTGCCGGGTCAAAGGCGGCCCTTGCCACGGCCGAGGCTCTGGCCCTGCCGCCCTCCGTCGATCCGTCATCGGACGCGGCGACATCGCTGCTCATCCAGCGTGCGACAGCGTCGGCGCTGAACGTACGTGGTCTGGCGAGCGCTCCATCGTCGCAGGTCAAGAACGCGGAAGCGACGTACGACGTCGAAGGGATCCGTATGACCGTGGAGGGCGGCGTCAGCCAGTTGGTCGACTTCCTGACACAGCTCGGAGAGGCGGAGCCCGGCCTCATTCCGACGATCACCTCGATGTCGGTCAACGAAGCGAACACAGCCCACGCCGAGATCGTGTTCAGCGTGTATACGCTCGTCATCCCGCCGACGCCCGTCGCGGTGGTGACGCCGGGGAGTGCGCGATGAACCTGCGGTCAATTCTGCGGCAGCCCGTGCTCACCATCGCCTTCCATCCATCGGGCGTCCGCTGGACGATCGGCGGGAAGGGGCGGGTCTCGTCGTCCGGGCGGGTGCCGTTGCCTGCGGGCTCGCTGTCCGACGGCGTCGTCGTGGAGCCAGACGCGACCGGGCGCATCCTGCGCGAGGCGCGGGACTTCGGCGGGAAGGGCCGCATGCAGGTAGCCCTGGCGGTCCCGGCACAGCGGACTGTGTTCCGGGTGCTGGAGCTGCCGAGGGTGAAGGGCAAGCGGTTCGATGAGCTGGTCTCGCGGGAGATCCGGCGCGAGATGCCGATGATGGGGGAGAACGCGTACGTGAGCTGGACGCGCCTGCGCGACCGCGACACGAACGCCGTCGTATTCGTCGTCGGTGTGGCGCGCGATATCGTCGATTCGCATGTGGCGGCGGCGCGAGCGGCCGGCCTGCATCCGCAGTCGGCGGACCTGCGCATCATCGCCGCGGCGCGCGCAGTTGGGCAAAGCGATAGCGTCATCGCCTGCGTGGAGGACGACGAAGCAGAGATCTCCATATTCCGCGACGGCATGCCGAGCGTCGTCCGTCACGTGGACCTGGTGGCGGGCGCAGAGGATACGGAGTGGGCGCGGCAGCTAGCGGAGGAGCTGACGCGCACGCTGAAGTTCTATCGCGACACGCACCGCGACGACGAGTTGGCGGGCCAGCTGCCGATCACGCTCGTCGGCGACGCGGCGCCCCGGGCGATGCTGGCGCCCGAGATCCGCGAGATGACGGGCCGTGAGGTGGAGATGCCCCCGCTGCGGCTCGTGCTGTCGCCGGAGCAGGACACCGTGGGATTCGCGGCCAATGTCGGCATGGCGTTGAAGGACATTGCCGCATGAGCATGCAGAACACCGGCCCGGCTGCGATCGTCGACGTCAACCTGCTGCCGGCGGAGTACCGTCCGGCGCAGGTGTCGTGGATGGCGCTCGGGGTGGCCGCAGTGCTGGCGGTCATGCTGCTCGCGATGATCCCGCTGGCGTTCCGGCTGGAGGCGGCGCAGGCGCGCGCCGACGACGCGCTGGAACTGGCGAAGGGCGCCGAGTTCGAGCTGACCGCCGTGGAGAGCGAGCTGGCCCAGCAGCGGGCCCTGCGCATCGAGATCGACACCGGCAACGCGCGGCTCGAGGCGTTGCGGGGCGAGCGTGCGTTCATGCAGGGCGGGACGCGCCCGCTGTACGAAGACATGTTCTGGCTGTACGGCTTCGGGTTCTTGCCTGCCGGCGCGCACATCACGGCCGTCACCGGCTCGCCGACGGGATTCAAGGTCGACGGCCAGGCGACCGGTCCGCTCGACGGGATCGCGTACGCCCAGAAGCTGGCGACCCAGGGCGGATTCGAGGCGGCACGGATGACGGCATACACGCCAGGCACGCAGGCGGGGGGACAGTTCACGGTCGAGGTGACACGATGAGCGAGGGAACGGCCCCCGTGCTGGCGGATCTCCTGCGGCAGATGGTCGACTCCGAGGCGTCCGACCTGCACCTTTCGTACAACTCGCCGCCGATCCTGCGCCTGCACGGGACGCTCGTCGCGGTGGACGGCGCGCCGCGGCTCGACGCGGGTGCACTGCAGGCGGTGCTGGCCGCTATCGCCGGCGAAGCCGAACGCGAGCGGTTCGTGAACGAGCGCGAGCTGGACAACGCGTTCGAGCTGACGGGCATCGGGCGCTTCCGCGTGAACGCCGCGTTCGAGCGGGGATACCCGTACTTCTCGTTCCGGCTGGTGAACGATGCGGTGATGTCGATCGAGGATCTGGGGCTGCCGCCCGTGTGCGACCGGCTGACGCGCCTGCCGCGCGGCCTCGTGCTCGTTACCGGGCCTACGGGCAGCGGGAAGTCGACGACGCTGGCAGCGATGATCGAGCGCATCAACGAGCGCGACGCCCGCCACGTGATTACGATCGAGGACCCGATCGAGTTCGTACACCACAACCGCAAGAGCATCATCGAGCAGCGGGAGGTCGGCGTCGACACACGCTCGTTCTCCGAGGCGCTGCGGCGGGCGCTGCGGCAGGATCCGGATGTGATCCTCGTGGGCGAGATGCGTGACCTTGATACGATGGCTGCGGCGATAACCGCTGCGGAAACGGGGCACCTGGTCTTCGCGACGCTGCACACGCCTGACGCGCCGCAGACGATCGACCGCATTGTGGATGCGTTCCCCGCCCACCAGCAGCAGCAGATACGGTTGCAGGTCTCGATGGTCGTCGAAGGCATCATCGCGCAGATCCTCGTGCCGACGGTCGCGGAGGACGGGCGCGTGGCGGCGTGCGAGGTGATGCTTGGCACCCCGGCGGTCCGCAACCTCATCCGCGAGCAGAAGACGCACCAGATCCCGAACATCATCGCGACGGGCGCGGCGATCGGCATGCGCACGCTGGACCAGGCACTCGCCGAACTGGTGCGAGGGCGCACGATCTCGAGCGACACGGCGTTCGCGTGTGCGCGCTCGCCCGAGGAACTGGGGCGCCTGCTAGGGAGCAGCGCCGCCTATGCAGCTTGATACGCCCCGCGGCCGCCTGTCCACAGCGAAGCTGACGCTGGCGCACGTGCGCGTGGGTGCGGCCCTTTCGGCGTGGCTTGCCGCTGCGCTAACAGGCGGGCTGGTGTTCAGCGTCTACCTCACGACGCTCGCGCCCAGCGTGATGTGGTACGACATGGGCGAGTTCGCCACCACATCGGCGACGCTGGGGATCGCGCACAACACCGGGTATCCGCTGCTGATCATCGTCGGGAAGGCGTTCACGTTCCTTCCGTTCGGCGAAACAGCGTGGCGCGTCAACCTGATGTCGGCCGTGTTTACAGCGCTGGCGGTCGCGATCGTGTTCGGCATCATTCGCGACCTGACACGCGATTACATTGGCGCGACGGCCGGCGCGCTGACGCTGGCGTTCGCGTCGACGGTGTGGGCGAACGCGACGTGGGCGACGTCGTACGGCATGAACCTGTTCTTCACGGCGGCGATCGCCCGTCTCATGCTCACCTGGTGGCGGGGACGCTTGCCAGCCGTGGATGCGACCTCCAGCGGAGCCGATGCTCCGGGGGCGCAGGCAGGCGATGCACGGGCGCTGGTGCTGGCAGGGCTGGCGCTGGGACTGGGCCTGTGCAATCACCGGCTCATCGTGCTGGTGGCGCCGCCGTCGCTGATGCTGCTGGCGCTGGGCTGGCGCAGCCTGACACCACGGGCGTGTCTGCTGGCCGCCGGCGCGTTCCTGCTGGGGCTGAGTGTGTACGTCTACCTGCCGGTACGGGGCGAGATGGAGCCGGCGCTGTCCTGGGCGCGGCCGGCCGAGTGGCAGACGTACTGGTCGATGTTCGTCAACGGGCAGACGCCGGGCGGGTACTGGAGCATCGATATCGCGGACCGCATCGACGTGTTGTGGGCATACCCGTCGTACGACCTGACGTGGGCGGGACTGGCGCTGAGCGGTGCCGGCGCGGTGATCCTGGCGCTGCGCGCGCGCGCCGTGGCCGCGTTCTTCGCGATGCTCGTCCTGCTGGACGCGGCGGTGGTGGAGTCCTACGGAATCCACAACATCTACAACTACCTGACGCCCGGATACCTGGGGCTCTGCGTGTTCATCGGTGTTGCGGCAGCCTGGCTGGCGGAGACCGTGCGCCGCCTCGCGGAGGAGCGCGGTGGCATCCGGCCGCACGTCAGCCTGGCCGGCATGGCGGCCATCATCGCGCTGCTTCCGGCGTTCCTGTTCTTCCGCAACTACGAGCGCGTTGACCGCAGCGAGGACTACAACGCGCTGGACTTCGCGCGGACGACGCTGGAGCGGGTGCCGCCGGAGTCCGTAATCCTCACCGATAGCTGGACGGCCTCGCCGCTGTGGTACGTACAGCTCGTCGAGCGAGAGCGGCTGGACGTACTCGTCTCGCCGATCTTCTCGGTGCCGGGGGAGGATGTGAGCGCGTTCGCCCGGCCATATCTGGAGCAAGGGCGCGGCGTGTACGTCGCGGAGGGCCTGCGGACGCCGGCCGGCGGACTGCGTGAGGAGTTCGTGCTGCAGCCGGTGCTGTTGGAGGGGATCGAACGCATGGTCGTGGATTCGTTGCCGAAGCCGGCGTACCGCGACGACCTGGTGATGACGGGCAGCCTGTACAAGCTGCTGCTGGAGGCGGCGGACCCGGTCGTCACCAGCACCCCCGCCGGGGCGGAGCGCGAGATCGCGTTCGCGCATGGCGTCACGCTGGTGGGTTTCCAGACCGGCGTGGCGGAGGTCGGGCGGGGCGACGTGGTGCAGATGGAGTACTTCTGGCGCGCGGACGGCGCCGTGGACGTCGACCTGAGCGCGACCACCCTGATGTTCGACTCGGCCGGGGCGGCGTTGCAGCGGCGCGGGTTCCCGGTGTGGTCGCAGCCCCGCGACATCGGCCAGGGGCTGCGGGAGACGTCGGAGTGGGAGACTGGCCCGATCTACCGGGAGTCGTACTTCTCGCTCGTCCCGCGCGACCTGGCGCCGGGCCTGTACGACATCCGGCTGGCGGTGTTCGACTCGACGGGCGATCCCACGCAGGCGCAGGCAGATGCCGCGAACCTGATCACCATCGGGCAGATCCGCGTGCGATAGCGGACTCAAGCGAGCGACGCGCGCGCCGCCACCAGGGAGTCGAACCGGCCGAGCGCGATGCCCTGCACGAGCGCATTGCCGAGCGCGGTCGCTTCGGCCGAGCCGGCACGGACGGGCAGGCCCGCGGCTTCACCGATCAGGCGGTTCAGGAAGCGGTTCCGCGCGCCGCCACCCACGATGCAGATCTCGGACACGGGGGTCCCGAGGAAGGGTTCCAGCGCCCGCACGACCCCCGCCGCGGCGAGCGCCAGCGAGTCGAGGATGCAACGCGCGACGGCATCGCGGCCTGAGGTCTCTGGAAGGTGTGCGGCGCGACGGACTTCGGCCTCCATGTCGACGGGCGCCAGGAAGCGTTCGTCAGTCGCGTCCACCACCCGCCCGCGAGGGCACGCTTCCGCGGCGAGCAGCAGGTCGTCGAGCGGCGGGCTGCCCCATTGCGTACGGCACTGTTCGAGCATCCACAGCCCCATCACGTTGCGGAGGAAGCGCGCGTTGCCGAAGACGCCGGGCTCGTTCGAGAAGTTGGCTCGCCGGGCGGCGTCGGACGTATCGGGCGTCTCGCGCTCGGCGCCGACGAGCATCCATGTGCCGGAGGAGATGAAGGCGGCGTTGGGGGCCGGGGACGGCAGCGCCGCGACCGCGGACGCTGTGTCGTGTCCGGCGACCAGGTGCACGGGGATGCCGCGCCACGAACCGGCGTACGCGGTCGGTGCCGTGATCGGTGGCGCGATCGCGGGATCGACGCCGATTTCGCCGAGGAGTTCGCGCGACCAGCCACCGATGCGCGCGTCGACCAGGGCGGTCGTCCCCGCGGACGTGCGCTCGCCCATCACGGCCCCGGTCAGCTCACGCACCAACAGTTCGGGCAGCATGAGCAAGCGCCGCGCGCGCGCCAGTTCGGCGCGGTCGTGTGCGGCGAGCTGGAAGACCGTGTTGATGGGCATGAGCTGGATGCCGCTGATGCCGTACAGACGCTCGGTGCCGATCCGCTCCGCCGTCGCGCGCCAGCCGGCGGTTCGCGCGTCGCGATAGCTGTAGGGCGAGGACAGCAACTCCCCATCCGCGCCAAGCAGGCCGTAGTCAACGCCCCAGGCGTCGACGCCGATGGAGGCGACGGGACCGGCCGCGATGCCCGCGTCGAGGCCGCGCACGACCTCGCGTACGAGCCGGGGCCAGTCCCAACGAAGGGAGCCGTCGCCGGCACGTACAGGCTCGTGGGCGAACCGGTGCACGATATCGACGGCGACAGGACGCGCGTCGAGGTCGACGGCTGCCACCCGCCCGGAGGACGCGCCAAGGTCGGCGGCGAGGACTCGCAGCATGTACGCGTGTCCGGCGTCCTACGAGGAGTTGCGCTGGTGCTTCACGTCCTCGGGGTGGACGAGGAGCACGGGAGCCACGCCGGCGCGTACCACCTTTTCAGTGACGCTCCCGATGAGGACGTGCGCAAGGCCGGTGCGCCCGTGCGTGGCCATCACGATCACATCGGGCCGCTCCTTCTCGGCCTCCCGTACGATGGCATCGGCGGCGTGCGCGTCGATGTCGCCTGCCGTTACGTACTTTGTGCCCGGGGGCAGCTTCGCGGCGATCCCCTCGAGGTAATCGCGGATATCAGCGAGGCGCCGTTCGACCGCCTGTTCCTTGTTCTCGACCACGTTTGGCTCGTGTTGCTCGACGATAAGTGGCGACGTAGCCGAGCTGGCCATACCCACGGCCCGCGCAGGCGGCACGACCTCGGACTCGCGTCTGCCCTGGGGCCCATCCGATACGGAGTACAGGAGGAACTCAGCCTCGGGGTACGCCGCGAGCCGCGTCAGCAGCGGGACGATCGCCTCCGAGAAGCTGGAACGGTCGAATGTGGCCATGACTTTCATGGATCCCCCTTCGGCTTAAGGCCGTTAGCATCGCACACTTCCGGCCCGACGCCAACAGGGCGCTACCCCTCCCAGGTTCCCAGAATGGGACCGGGGGAGAAGGGTTGTTGGCGATAGTGACGACAGGGGGAGTCTGGCGCGTGGTGTCGCGGCGGGCAGGGGGTGGGTCGCCCTTGGGCGTGGGGCGAGGTCACTCCACGACTGTGAGCGTGCCGGTCATGATGTGGTGCAGGGTGCAGTAGTAGTAGTAGATGCCCGGCGTGTCGGCCGTGAAGGCCCAGGAGTCGCCCTTCTGCAGGATGCCGCTCTCGAAGGCGCCGCGGTCATCGACGACGTTGTGGGGCAGGTCGTCCTTGAAGACCCAGGTGACGGTGGCGCCTTTGGTCACGGTGAGGTCGCGGGGCGTGTAATCCTTGTTGTCGACGATGACGTCGACCTGCATCTCCGTGCTGATCACCGGATCGGGTCGAAGCTCACGCTTGGGCGCGTCATCACCGCGGAACGCGAAGAACGCCCCGGCTGCGACGATCGCGCCGAGCACGAGGGTCGCTCCGGCGAGAAAGGTACGGCTCGCGAGAAAGCCGGTGCGCTTTCGTGTGGTCTTCTTGTGCTTTTTGGCCATGATCCTTCCGCGTCGGACATTTGGGGGCTGCGTCGCCAGCCATCCACCGCCGGGCGCAGCCCCCTCGACCGTCAGGCGAGCTTCACTTCCACCTTCTTCGCCGAGGCTTGGCCCGTCTTGGGCGCCACCACCACCTCCAACACCCACCCCTCATGTTCGCCTCGGCCTGCTGCGTGTCACATCCCTCCGGCAGGGGCAGCGAGCGGAAGACTCGCCCGTAGCTACGCTCGCAGCGGTAGTGGTCTTGTTGTTTGACCTCGGATCCGAGGGGCCCGGGGGTCAACTTGAGTATCAGGAGGGCGGCGCGCGCGGAGGCAGAGCCGATCGGGGGACTGATTCTGGTGACAAACGGCCCCAATCAAGTTGGCCGGTGGGGCGCAACCACGTCAACCACCTTTTGGGGGCCTGGAACAAGTGACGATCGGCTCCTGTTGCGGCCCGGTGACGCTGTTACGCTGCTTCGGCATGAACCCAGGCGACCCCCGGCTGAAGCTGGTGCTGGTCGACGATCACGAGATAGCGCGCGCGGCCCTGGCCCGCCGGCTTCGCGCGCATCCGCAGATCCTCGTGGCAGGGCACACGTCCGACCCACTTGAAGCGCATGAGATCATCGTGGACCAGCGGCCGCACGTTGCCCTCATCGACACGGTCCGGGAGGACCAACAGGGGTCGCGGATCGTGTCGTCGCTCGCGGCGCTACCGGAGCAACTGCGGCCCGTCCTCGTCGTGCACCTGTCGTACTACCAGCCGGAGCACTGGGTGCTGGCGCGCGCCGCCGGGGCGGACGACCTGATCTTGAAGCAGATCGGCGTCGACGTGCTGTCGCTGAAACTCCTGCAGACAACGCAGCGCGTCCTTCCGCCGGAACGATGGCCTGAGATCCTCCACGCCTGATACCGCCTTCCGTGTCCGTCCGTCCCGCCGGTACACTGACGCGAAGGCCGGAGCATGGAGCGAGAACGCGACGACCTTTTCCGCTACATTTGTGAAGCGGCGCCGGACGGCATCGTTGTCGTCGATGCGCAGGGTCGCATCGTGCTTGCTAACGAGCGGGCGGAAAAGCTGTTTGGCTATACGAGGGAGGAGATGTCCGGCGCGACCGTCGACATGCTACTCCCCCAGGCGTTGCGATCCCACCACCTATCGCATCGGGAGGCGTATATGCGCCGCCCCGGGACCCGGCCCATGGGCACGAACCTGCAACTCCTCGCCCAGCGCCGCGACGGCAGCGAGTTCCCCGTCGAGATCAGCTTGAGCCCGTTCAGCACCGGGGACGCGAGCCTCGTAATCAGCATCGTGCGGGACATCACCGACCGCCGCAGGCTGGAGTCGGAGCGGGAACAGCTTCGCACCATCGCGGAGACCGAGCGCGAGCGGCAGCGGATCGCCATGGACCTGCACGACGGCATCATCCAGTCGATCTACGCGGTGGGCCTGAACCTGGAGACCGCGGCGGCGGACGTGGAGTCGGCGCCGGACGAGGCCATCGTCCAGGTCAACCAGGCGATCGACCGGCTGAATGACACAATTCGAGATCTCCGCAGCTACATCCTGGACCTGCGGCCGGTGCGATATGGGGGCGACCTGCTCGAGTCCCTGAACGGGCTGATCGCGGAGTTTCAGGCCAACAGCCTCATCGACACGGTGATCGAGGTCGCGCCGGATCTGCCTGGGCTGCTGGTCGAGCAGGAGACGGCCATCTTCCATATCGCGCAGGAGGCGCTGAATAACGCCAGGAAGCACTCGCGCGCGACGCGGTTGTCAATTCAGATTCGGGGGGTGGATGGCGTGGTACGCATCGAAATCGAGGATAATGGGACTGGCTTCGATCCGGGGGCGGACCTGCCCGAGGAGCACCGTGGGATGCGGAACATGCTGTCACGGGCCGCTTCCGTGGGTGGGATGCTGAGGGTCGAGACGGCGCCGGGCGCCGGGACCAATGTGATGGTGGAAATGCCGGTTCAGACGATGAATGGAGAACCACGATGACTACACGCGTACTGATCGTCGATGACCACGAGGTCGTGCGCGAGGGGCTCCGCACACTCCTGACGCGCCGTGACGGCATGGAGGTCGTCGGGCAGGCGGGCTCCGTCCAGGAGGCCATCACTGAGGCCGCCAAGATGAAGCCCGACGTCATCGTGATGGACGTGCGGCTACCCGATGGGAGCGGCATCGAGGCGTGCCGCGAGATCCGCGAGGCGCGGCCGGAGACGAAGGTCATCATGCTCACGTCGTATGCGGACGAGGAGGCGGTGTTCGCGTCGATCATCGCCGGGGCGGCCGGCTACGTGCTGAAGCAGACCCGCGGGGCCGTGCTGGCCGACGCGATAGCGGCGGCGGCGCGCGGCGAGTCGCTGCTGGACTCTGTCGTAACGCAGAAGGTCCTCGAGCGGGTCCGCAAGGCGAACGAGCGCAAGGAGAACGACCCGCTCGACGCGCTGACCGATCAAGAGCACAAGATCCTGCTGCTAATCGCGGAGGGGAAGACGAACAAAGAGATCGCCCAGGAGGTGTTCCTGAGCGACAAGACGGTGAAGAACTACGTCAGCAATATCCTGAACAAGCTGAACCTGCGCCGACGAAGCGAGGCCGCCGCGTTCATCGCCCGCCGCGAGCCTTCTCCTGACCGATAGACCAGATAACCGCACCGCACGGCTTCAGCGGCGGGTCGAGGTCCGCGCCCTTCGCACGCTCTCGGGGTGTACGAGCAGCACGGGCGCCACGCCGGAACGCACGACTTCTTCGGCGACGTCGCCGAACAGGATGTGCACCAGGCCGCTGTGGCCGTGGGTGGACATAACGATGACGTCCGGGCAATCGGTGAGCGCACGTTCGATGATCGCGCGGGCCGGGTCGTCATGGGCGACGGTGGTGCAGGAGTAACGGGGCCCCTTCGGTAGCCGCGTCTCGAGCGCGTGCAGGTAGTCCGCGCGCTCCGCAAGCTCCCGGTCGATCGCCTGCGCTTTGGTCTCGGCGAAGCCGGGCTGCTCGCGCTGGATCACCATCGGGGTGGAACCGGGCCCGGCTGCGACGCCGATAACCGGGCGGAGCGGCCCCCGCATGCGCACACCCTTCTCAGGCGGTTCGACCACCGAGAACAGCACTACCTCGTGTACCGGCAACTGGAGCATCTTGGTCAGCTCCTCGATGATGGCTTCCGACGATGGAGAGCCGTCGAATGTCGCGAGCACCTTCATCACATCACCTCCCCTTAGCGGGCCACCAGCCCGCCATCCACCGGAACAATCGCGCCCGTCATGAACGACGAGCGTTCAGACGCCAGGAACAACGCCACCTCCGCGACCTCCCGCGCGTGGCCCATGCGGCCCATCGGGTGCAACTGGGCGAGCGCGGCGGTCGCCTCCGGGCTGTCATGCGTGAAGCGGCCGGCCATGGGCGTGTCGATGACGCCCGGGCAGACACAGTTCACGCGCACGCCCCGTGCGGCGTACTCCAGCGCGGCGGCGCGGGTGAGCTGGACGACGCCGCCCTTCGACGCGCAGTAGGCCGGCATCGAGGGAAAGCCCACGAGTCCGGCGACCGAGGCGGTGTTGATGATGGCCCCGCCGTTTCCGCGGAGCATAGCCTCGGCGCCGTACTTGATGCCGAGGAAGGCGCTCCTGAGGTTGATCGAGATCACGTGGTCCCAGTTTTCGACCGACAATTGGGCCGTGGTCGCCTGATCGCCCTCGATGCCGGCATTGTTGAAGAGCACATCCAGCCGGCCATAGTGGCTCAGCGCCAGCGTAACCATGGCCTGTACGTCGGCCTCTCGTGACACATCGGCGTGTACGAAGGTCGCGGTGTGCCCGGCCGCCGACAGCCTGTCGACGAGCGCCTTGCCGCGGTCGTCCTGCACGTCGGCAACGATGACGGCAGCACCCTCCTCGGCGAACAGCGCGGCTGCTGCCTCGCCGATGCCGGACGCGCCGCCGGTAACGATCGCTACTTTGCCTTTGAGTTCGTCCATCGCCCCACGATGTCCTTGCTGGTACTTCTACAGACTCCCCGCATGCTAGCGAGGGCCCGCGCACCCTGTAATCGGCCGGATGCAATTGAAGCACGGTGCCGTTCGGCACCCGGGGGCTGCCGCGGATGGCCCGCGGCAGGAGCGAGAAGCAGCAAGGCTCCCGTGGAGCGATCGGGAGCCTTGCAAGGGCCGGAGCTGGACGGGCCGGTTAGGCCGCGTCCAGGAACACCGCAAACTGATCGGTCATGCGCCCGCGGCGGTCGCCCAGTCCCGCGACCTCGAGCCGGTGCATGTACTCGTTGACCTGACGGCGCCGGACGGCCATGAGCTTGCGGAAGCCATCGTCCATGTGGTCGAGGCCGCCGCCAAGCAGGATCGCGAGCGACTCCATCGAACCGCCGCTGGCCGACACGCCGGTGCCCGCGAAGATCTCCTCGCCGACATCGAGATAGCTGTGGATCTCCTCGCGACGTTCTGGGGTTGTCTCCAGCACGTGCTTCATGTGCATCACACCGAACGACACGTGACGCGACTCGTCCTGCGCGGCGAGCCGGAACATGCGCTTTTCGGCCTCGTTGTTGGAGAGCAGCTCGCCGGAGCGGAAGAGGCTCTGGATGAAGCCCTCCCCGATGATGTGCATGATCGCCGACATCTCGCTGAAGTCGCGGGACGCGATGATCTGGCGCAGGCCGGAGCCGGGACCGCCGCTCATGAGGCCGCCGCCGTTCGCCAGCGCCCGCTTGCGGAACACGTCGAGGTGGCGCGCCTCGTCCATCACCTGGCTGGCCAGGTAGAGCTTGATCTCGTAATGCTCGTTGCTGATGTTTGGCAGCCACTGGCCGGGCGTGTCGCCGGCGATGAACTCGACCTCAGTGAGGAAGGTGCAGAGCTGGCTCATCGCGCGCTCGATGTCGTCGGGCAGCGGCTCCAGTGTGTCCCAGGGGATGTCGGTCGCGCTGCTCCACTGGCGCTGCACCGCTTCTTCGTACAGCAGCGTGGCGTTCTTCGACCATACGTCGTCGCGGGCCAGCGTATAGCCGATGTGCGGCACGCCGACCCGCTTCGCCGCGCCGCGGGGCCGCATCGTCTGGTCGCCGGGTACGTTGGGGACGTCGCCGTAGGGCGTGGCGTTGATCTCGTCCAGGGTGAGTCCGCGCTTGCCGGGCTTGGCCCAGATGCCCCAGTCGGTCTCGGACTGGAGCCAGGAGAGATCGAGATCCTCGGGCAGAGGCGTCTCCTGCAGCAGCATCTCCTTCTGGTCGATGGCCATCGCGGTGTTCCCCTTTGTCACGCAGGCCGTGGCCTGCCGCTCCTGTGGTCTGCCATCCAGTAAGGTACGGCCCGCGCACGGGGCGAAGACGGGCCAATTGGCCCCTCAAAAGGCGGCCGGTTGTCACAAGGGGGGTCTCAGCCCGGGGTTTGGGAAGTTTGGAATCGCTGAAGTGACTTTCGGCCCCTCGGATCAGGGGGCCAGGTTCCGGATAGTGCTTCACAGCCGCTTAAGCAACCCAGGAGGAAGGACGCATCAATGAAGCGAAGATGGATCGCAGGTTCGTGGCTGGCGATCGCGCTTGCCGCGGTCGCGGCGTTCGCCCTGACCGGCACTGGCCGGGGTGGCGCCGATACGGCAGGCGCCGCCACGGAGTTTTTCGGGCCCAAGGAGGCCGACGTCACGATGGAGGACGACTGGAAGGTCGTCCACCTCACCAGCTCCAAGTTCATGTGGCAGTTCCGCGACGACCAGGAACCGGTGGAGGTCTGGGGGTACAACAACCAGATCCCCGGGCCCACGTTGCACTTCCGTGCCGGCGACAAGGTGCGGATCTACTACCGGAACGATCTCGACGAGGCCTCGACCGTGCACTGGCATGGCCTGATCGTGCCGAACTCGATGGACGGGGTCGGGCTGCTGACGCAGCCGCCGGTGATGCCCGGGCAGACGTTCGTGTATGAGTTCACCATCCCGAACACCCCTGGCACGTTCATGTACCACTCGCACATGAACGACCTGGTGCAGATGGGCAATGGCCTGGCGGGCGGCTTCATCGTCGATCCACGGGATGGCGGTGACGGTGGCTACGACCAGGACCATGTGATGTTCCTGCAGACGATCAAGGGGCACTTCCTCATCAACGGCAAGGAGTTCCCCAGCATCGACCCGTACATCGTCAAGAAGGGCGACGAGATCCGCGTCCGCATGATCAACGTCGGCCCAAACGACATTCACCCGATGCACTTCCACGGCCATTTCGTGAGGGAGATCTCGCGGGACGGCACGGCCGTGAAGGGCGCTCAGTCGGGAAAGGTGGAAAACACCGTACTCATCGCGCCGGGGCAGACCATCGATGTCGCGGTCAAGATGGAGGCGCCTGGCAAGGGGGCCTGGCTCTTTCACTGTCACGTGATCTCGCACGTCATGGGCCCCGACGGCACGTCACTGAACATCGCCGAGGCCAACGGTGGCATGGTGGTGCCGGTCGTGTACAGCGACAGCGACAACTTCCAGGAGATCGTCGATGCCCTGACGGCCGCCGTCGAGGGTCTCAAGAAGGCCGGCATCAGGCCGGGCAGCGGGGACCTGACGGACGCTGTGGCAGACATGAACACCTCCATGGCGGGCATGACGGCGCCCTCGGGCCAATAGTGGCGGCGGACGGTTGAATGAGGAGGATTGTTGAAGGAGGAGGGACGATGAACATCAGGACACGGCGCGTCGCCGCGTTGTTCGCTGCCGTCGCGCTGGGCGCGTCCTCGATCGCGCTGGCTGGCTGCGGGGAGGCGGCGGAAGGGGACCCCACGCCGGTGAAGACGTGGAAGATCACCCCGGCTGACGGCGGGCAGACGACGGCGACTCCGGCGGCGGCCACGGCGACGAAGGCGCCGCCCGGCACGGCGCCCGCGGGCGGCACCGTGCTGGAGATCGAAGGGGTCAGCACGCTGTTCGACAGGGACGAGCTGGAGGCGCCCGCCGGAAGCATCACCGTGAAGTTCGACAACAAGGATGCGGGCGTGGTGCACAACATCCACTTCTACAAGGGCGATGACGCAAAGGCGGACACGTTGGCTGAAACCGAGCTGGAGTCAGGACCACTTGTCCAGGAAGTGACGTTTACCGCCGAGGCCGGGGAGTACTTCTACCAGTGCGACGCGCACCCCGCGACGATGGCGGGCACGTTGAAGGTGAGTTGAGCGCTGTCACCAGTCGGCTAAGATCGAGAGAGGCTGCGCCCCGCGCCAGCCTCTCTCGATGATGGCCGCGACGGCCGGCCGCGGGCGTGCAGCAAAGGTTGGAGGCGCAGGATGTCTGTCTACAAGCTCACGGCCTATCCCCGGCAGCATGTGCTGCGCGACGGCCGCAAGGTCGACATCCGCCCGCTGGAGCAGGGCGACCGCGATGCGCTGGGTGCGTACTTTCTCCGCCTGCCCGCGGACGAACGCCAGTTCCTGAAGCAGGACGTCGCGTCTCCGCGCACGATAGCGGCATGGTGCGACGGCCTGGACTATGACCGGGCGCTGCCGCTCGTCGCGCGCGACGGAGAACGCATCGTGGCGGATGCGGCGCTGATCCGCAGCCGGCACGGCGCCTACCGCGAGATCGGGACGGTGCGCGCCACCGTCGATCCGGAGTACCGGGCGGTGGGGTTGGGTACGGCGCTGTTGCGAGACCTCTGCGACATTGCCGCCGACGCCGACCTGGAGAAGGTCACGTCTGAGCTGATCTCGGGCGTGCAGGACGATGCGATCGAGGCCATGGAACAGCTCGGGTTTATTCGCGCGGCCACCGTGCACGAGTTCCTGCGCGACCAGCACGGCCACCCGCACGACCTCGCGGTCATGGTCCTGCCGCTGGGCAAGTGGTACCAGTGGCTGCAGTTCTGACGCTCTCCGAGCCCGCAGCTATTCGTCGAGGGCTGTCGGACGGCGCGGGCTGTAGCCAACGCCACGTTGTGCCGAAGAAGTGCGGCCTACCAGCGTAGCTCCGCCGCCACGCCGTCCGCGCCAAGATCGGCCTGCGCCGTCCCGGAGACGAAGCGCACCTGCGCGTCTGTCGCCAGCGCGATCCTGATCGCCGCTTCAGCAACGTCATCGATGTGCCAGAGTGTCTCCTCGCAGAAGGGGCAGGTGCGGACGTCCTCGCCCAGCGTGAGGAAGTGGCCCTCCGGGCACTGGGCGCCGGTGCGTGCCTCCTGCTCGGCGATAACGAGCAGGTGCACGCGGCCTTCGCTCAGCGCCTCCAGCGTGGGGCTCCAGCCCGCCACGGCGTGGTCCTTCCTGGCCGCCCTGTTCGCCAGCTCCGTGACGACGATGCGGTCCTCACGCGCGCGCCCTTCGGCGTCGAGGGTTTCCAGCTGGCGGACGACCTCGGGCGTCGGCAGGTCGAGATCCATGTGTGCGACCCCCACGACGGAGCGGGCCAGCGCCTTCGGCAGCAGGCGGCGCAGAGCGCTGACGGGCTCGTCGGGACCGCTGAGGATGAGAGAATGGATGGGCCGCGACCGATCGATGGCCCAGAGGTGCTCGATGACGCGGTGCAGGTGGTCGATCAGGTGCCGCTCCCGGTGGCGGGTGTAGCGGGGCTGCAGGTAGCCACCCCAGCCGCCGACGTCCGTGCGGGGCAGGATGTCGCTCTCGAGGTGGATCTCCTCCTCGACGCGGCCCAGCATCACGGTGATGAGGCGCGCCCCCGCCTTGTCCACCATCACGAGGCAGTAGCGGTGATGCTCGTCCAGGGCCGCGATGAGCGGCCGGATGAGCGGCCGGCGCTCGAACCTCGCGAGCGTGCGCAGCGGGAATTGCAGGGGGATGACGACGCGCAGACCACCGGGCCCGCTGAAGAACATCGCGACGGAGCGCCCGGGGGCCTCGCGCCAGCTCTGGACCTCTTCCGTGATCCCGGCCATCTCGTACTCCAGGCGGCCGCGGGTCCACTGATCCATCTTTTGCGCCTTAAGCGGCTTCCAGGCCGCCAGCAGTGCGGCCTCGTATCCCTCGCGCGCAGCGGTCGCCGGATCGATGTCCAGGTAGACGCTGAGCACGCCCTCCTCGTTCCGGTAGCCTGTGAGCCGCCGCACCAACTCCTCGAACTGCACGTCTTCCAGCAGCGTCCCGCGTGTGTCCGTGTGCATAACCCGCCTCCTGTCGCCTCCACTGTGCCGCAGCAACGCGGTTGCGAGGTTGTGCCGGATGGCCGAAAACCGCGAGGCGAACATCCGGAACTGCGGCATGCCGAATGGCGAGTGGCGTGGAGTTCGCGGAGGCGCTGGCCCGGCGGGCCCCTGTATCTGAGATGGGCGCAGATGCGGGATCTTCAGGCCGGGCCGCGCGGTTCCGCCGCCGGGCGCGGGATGAATGAGCTGTTGAACCGCTAAGATCACCTGCGGAGGTCGTCGCGATGGAGCGCACGGTCGTACAGGCCCCGGAGGCAGCGGCGGATGTCGAGCGCGTCCTTTCCGGCTTCGGGCGGCGCCGCAGCGAGTTGCTGCCCATCCTCCTCGCCGTCCAGCACCAGGCCGGTTACCTGTCCGAGGCCGCGCTTACGGCCATCGCCCGCCATGTGCGTGTGCCGCAGAGCGAGGTCTTCGGTGTCGCGACGAGCTACAGCGAACTGACGCTCGCGCCTCCCACGGGGCAACATGTCGGCGTCTGCACCGGACTGAGCTGCCTGCTCGCGGGCGCCGAGCCGCTTGCGGCGTCGCTGCATGCGTCAATGCCCGCGGGCTGGACGGTAGAGGAGCATCCTTGCCGCTTCCGGTGCGATCGCGCGCCCGTTGCCGCGGTAGATGGCCGGTACGTTGATTCGGCGACGACGGCGGCGGTGATGGAGGCGACGCGCGATCCCGCGCGGATACCAGTGCGGGCGCGCAGCGTCGCGGAGTCGGCGCCGGGCGAGGTGCGCCGCGTGCTGAAGCGCTGCGGACAAATCGACCCATCGAGCATCGATGCCGCGATAGCCGCGGGTGCGTATGCGGCGTTGGCCAGGGCGCGTTCGATGAGCCCCGATGCGATCGTGGCCGAGGTAGAGGCCGCCGGGCTCCGTGGGCGCGGAGGCGCATACTTCCCGGCCGCCGTGAAGTGGAAGGCGACGCGGGAGCATGCAGGGCCGCGCTACCTGGTGGTAAACGCGGAAGAAGGCGAGCCGGCGGTGTTCAAGGATCGAGTCGTCATGGAGCTGGACCCGCACATGCTGGTCGAAGGCATCCTGATCGCGGCGCGGGCACTGGAGCCGGCGGAGGTCTTTGTTTACATAAATGGTGAGGCCGACGAGGCAACGAGGCGACTCGCCGCCGCGATCGCGGCGATGCGCGAGCGGGGCTTGGTCGACGAGAGCACCCCACCCATCACGTTCCGCCGGGGGGCGGGCGGCTACGTGTGCGGCGAAGAGTCCGTCATCCTCTCCAGCATCGAAGGTCACCGTGCGGTGCCGCGGCTGCGCCCGCCGTTCCCGGTCGATGTGGGGTTATGGGGGCGGCCGACGGTCATCAACAACGTCGAGACGCTGTGCAACCTGCCGTACATCCTCGCCGAGGGAGCCGCGGCGTTCCGGCGGGCGGGGACGGCCGATCATCCCGGTACGAAGCTCGCGTGTGTTTCCGGCGCCGTCCGCGCGCCGGGTGTGTACGAGGTGCCGTTCGGCGCGACGCTGCGCGAGATCATCGAGGGGTGCGCTGGGGGCGTCGCCGAAGGGAAGCGGCTGCGGGCGGTGCTGTGCGGTGGGCCGTCGGGCACGCTGCTTCCGCCGTCAAAGCTCGATGCATCGTTCCTGCCGGGTGGGTTGGACGAGACCGGCGCGTCCCCGGGCGCCGGTGGCATCGTCGTGATCGACGAGTCCATGTCGATCCGCGAGGTCGTGCGCCACCTGACGGCGTACAACGCGCGGGAGTCGTGCGGGAAATGCACGCCGTGCCGCGAGGGGACGGCGCATATGCTCGAGCTGCTTGCTGACGCGTCGGCCGATGCCATGTCGCGCCTGGATCAGCTTGCCGAGGCCGTGAATGCGGCGTCCTTGTGCGGCCTGGGGCAGATGGCGCCGCTTCCGTATATGAGCGCGCGCCGCCATTTCGACGAAGAGTTGCGGGAGACGGCGCCATGACGCTGGCCGTCATCGTCGACGGATCCGCCGTGCACGTCGAGGAAGGCGCCAGCATCCTGGACGCTGTACTGGCGGCAGGGGCGCACGTCCCACACCTGTGCAAGGACGCCGACCAGTCGCCGATTGGGTCTTGCCGGACATGCCTCGTCGAGGTCGAAGGACTGCGAGGGCTTCGCGCGAGCTGCCACACGCCCGCCGCCGATGGGATGACGGTGCTGACAGCGAGCCCCCTGGCCGAGCGCACACGCCGCACGGTGCTGTCCCTGACGGCGGCGATGACCCGGATCGCCGCGGTCGCGACGGACGGTGTGCCGGCGGGAGAGCTGCAGGCGGAGATGAGCCGTTACGGCGTGGTGACGGACGGACTCACTCGACGGCCGCGCGAGCGTCTTGACGACAGCAGCCCATTCTTCACGACTGACCTTGGCGCGTGCATCCTCTGCGGCCGCTGCGTCGAGGCGTGCCAGGACGTCCAGCACATCGGCGCGATCGCCATCGCAGGCAGCGGTGCCGACGCGCGGATCGCCGCATTCATGGACAGGCCGATCGTCGAGTCGATCTGCACCTCCTGTGGGCAGTGCGTGTCCGTCTGCCCGACGGGCGCGCTGCTGGCGAAGCCCGTGCCGGCAGCGGAGACGCGTCGTGAGGTATCGACGACCTGCCCGTACTGCGGCGTGGGGTGCGGCGTCGCGCTGCGTGTTGACGCCGACGACCGGATCATCGAGGTGCTGGACCAGCCGGCGAACCCCTCGAGCACCGGGATGCTCTGCGTCAAGGGGCGCTTTGGGTCGTCGTTCGTGCACGCGCCGGATCGGCTGACGCAGCCGCTGATACGTCGCGAGGGCGCGCTACAGCCCGCATCCTGGGACGAGGCGCTCGACCTCGTCGCGCGGAAGCTCGTCGAGCACCGGGGCTCGTTCGCGGCCCTCGCCTCGGCCAAGGGGACGAACGAGGACGGTTACATTTTCCAGAAGTTCGTGCGCCTGCTCATGGGGACGAACAGCATCGACCACTGCTCGCGCCTCTGCCACGGCCCGTCTGTGAAGGCGATGATGCTGCAGATCGGGAGTGGCGCCACCAGCAACTCGTACGAGGACTACGAGCGGGCCGGGTGCCTGATGGTGGTGGGGAGCGACACCAGCTCCAACCACCCGGTCATCGCCTCGCGGCTGCGGCGTGCGATCGATACCCGCGGCGCCCGGCTCATCGTCGTGAACCCGACGCGCATCGACCTCTGCGACTACGCGGACATCTGGCTGCGGCCCAACCCGGGCACGGACGTGGCGCTGTTCAACAGCATCGCGAAGGCGATGCTGGAGGCGGGACTGCAGGACGCCGGTTTCATCGAAAGCCGCACTGAGGGCTTCGACGCATGGCGCGCCAGCCTCGACCGGTACGCGCCCGAGGAGACGGAGGCTGTAACGGGCGTCCCGGCCGAACAGGTGCGGGCGGCCGCCCGGCTCTACGCGCGGACGCCATCCAGCGGATCGTGCCTGCTGTGGGGCATGGGTGTGACCCAGCACACCTGCGGCACAGACAACGCCCACTCGCTGGTGAACCTCGCGCTGGCCGCCGGGCAGGTGGGCAAGCCGGGGTCCGGGATCTCGCCACTACGGGGCCAGAACAACGTGCAGGGCTGCGGTGATGCCGGGTGCCTGCCCGATCAGCTCCCGGGCCTGCAGGGGATCGGGGCCGAGGCCGTGCGCAAGTTCTCCGGAGCTTGGGGCAACGAGCTGCCGTCGGCGCCCGGGCTGACGGCGACGGAGATGATCGAGGAAGCGGCGCTGGGGCGGCTGGACTGCATGTACATCGTCGGCGAGAACCCGCTGCTCAGCGAGCCGTACTTGGCGCACGCGAAGGAGGCGATCGAGCGGCTGAAGTTCCTGGTGGTGCAGGAGATCTTCATGTCGGAGACGGCGGAGCTGGCCGATGTGGTCCTGCCGTCGACCTCGTTCGCCGAGAAGGAAGGGACGTTCACGAACAGCGAGCGACGCGTGCAACGCGTGCGGCAGGCGATCCCGCCGGTCGGCGACTGCCGCCCGGACTGGGCGATCGTGTGCGAGGTGGCCCGGCGGGTGGCCCGACTGCTGGGCCGCTCGGATGACGGCTTTGCCTTCGAGAGCCCCGCCGCGATCTTCGACGAACTGGCGTCGCTGGCGCCGAACATGGGTGGCATTTCGCACGGGCGGCTGGATCGAGAAGGCGGGATCCAGTGGCCGTGCCCGGCGCCGGACCATCCAGGCACGCCGATCTTGTTCGCCGAGCGGTTCCCGATCGGCAAGGCGAAGTTCGTACCGGTGACGCAGGGGCCGCCGGCGGCCGAGCTGCCCTCGCGGCGGTTCCCGCTGATGCTGAACACAGGCCGCGTGCTGTACCACTGGCACGGCGGCACGATGACAAGACGCGTGAAGGGGCTGCTGGCGCGGTCGCCGGTCGTGCGCGTCGCCATCCACCCGGACGACGCGGCCGAGCGCGGCATCGCGGACCTTGAGGAGGTGGTCGTGAGTTCGCGGCGGGGAGAACTGCGCGGACAGGCGCTCGTGACGGATGCGGTGATGCGGGGGGAGATCTTTGTGCCGTTCGTGAAGCTCGCGGACTCCGCCGCCAATTTCGTTACGAACGCCGCCTACGACCCGAAGTCCAAGATCCCCGAGTACAAGGTGTGCGCGGTGCGCATCGACAAGCCGGGCGCGCCGCGCCGCGGTGGTGACGGGCGCCGCAAGCGGTTCTAGCCCGGCCTCGATCCGCTCGCGGCGGCTGCTACGCTGATATCGATGCGTGCACGCCCTGACTTCGCCGCGATCGTCCTCGCAGGCGGGCGCAGTACGCGCCTTGGTCGTGACAAGGCGTCGGAAGTGCTGCTGGGCACCACGCTGCTTCAGCGGGTGGTCGACCGCATCGCCGGTGTCGTGGGCGAGATCGTCGTCGTCTCGGCTCCGGGGCAGGCATTGCCGCCCGTCGCCGCCGCGATCTCCGTCCGGATCGCCGAGGACGACTTCCCGGGCTGTGGACCGCTGGGCGGGATCGCCACGGGCCTCGCCCGCATCGAAGCGCCGCGCGCGCTCGCCGTCGCTTGCGACATGCCGCTGCTCTCAGCGGCGCTCATCGCCGACCTGTTTCGCCGTTCGGATGACTGTGACGTGGTCATGCCGGTGATCAAGTACCCGGAACCACTGCATGCGGTCTACAGCCCCGCCTGTATCGACCCGATGCGCGAGCGGCTTGGCGCCGGCCAGTACAAGATCACGGGATTCCTCGGTGCGGTGCGAGTCTGTTACGTGCAGGAACACGAGTGCCGGGCGCTGGACCCGGAGCTGCGGTCGTTCCTGAACACCAACACCGACGCCGACCTGGCGCGGGTGCGGCGGCTGCTCGAATCGGCTTGATGGCGGATGCCGTCAGCGCGGCGGCGATGGCGCGGCAGGACGCGGCCCCACTGTGGTGATGCCTCCCGTCCTCATTGACACCGGACGGCGGCCAAGGACGCGATGCGCAGTCAGGAGGACGACCTTCGCGGCGAGCGATAGTGCGATGCCCGCGTACACCGTCAGGTTTGTCACCGCGCCGTAGCGGCGCGCGATGTTCTTGCGGTGGTACAGGTACAGGGAGCGGTGCCAGTGGTACGCCATGCGGATGGGCACCGTTCGCGTGCTGCTTCCTTTTCGGTGGTGGGCCACCACGCCCGGGTGATACACGACGCGGCCCCCTGCCTGCTTTACGCGCCAGCACCAGTCCTCGTCCTCGCAGTACATGAAGAACCGCTCGTCCAGCATGCCGATCTCGTCGATGACCGACCGGCGGATAAGCAGGAACGCGCCCACCACGGAGTCGACGTCGGCGATTGAGTTCTCGTCGAGATACGTCAGGTAGTACCGGCCGAAGATGCGGTTGCGTGGGAAGAGCCTTGAGAGCCCCGCCATGCGATACAGGTACGTCATCGGCGTCTTGAAGGAACGGTGCGCGGCCGGGTCGAGCCGGCCGTCGGGCAGCAGGATCTTGGGCCCAAGGATGCTCACGTCGCCGTGTCCGTCCATGTATGCCAGCGCCGTCGAGAGCGCGCCGGGCGCGAGTACGACATCGGGGTTCAGCAGCAGGACGTACTCCCCCGTGGTGTCGACGATGGCCTGGTTGTTGGCCCGTGCGAATCCGACGTTTTCGTGATTCCTGATGATTCGCAGGGCCGGGAATGCGCGCTCGAGGCCGTCGGCGCTGCGGTCGCTGGAAGCGTTGTCCACGAGGGCCACCTCGCAGCCGTCTGCGCCCTCGGGGATCTGCGGCCACAGGTGTTCCAGGCACTGGCGGACGGTCGAGCCGCCGTTGAAGTTCACGACGATCACGCTAAGGCGCGCGCTCATGCTGCCTGTGCCTCCATTAGCCGTTCCGTGGTCAGGATCTCGTCATAGAGGCGCTCGACGCGGCGGACGTACGTGTCGATGTCGAACAGCCGCTGTGCACGCCTCCGGCCCGCGGCGCCCATCACGCGCGCACGCTCTGGTTGCCCCAGGAGGGCCGCCACGGCGCAGGCTGCTTCGTACCAGTCGCCCGGCCGTACGAGGACCCCGGTCACGCCATCTTCGACGATTTCGGGGACGCCGCCGTCACGCGCGGCCACAACGGGCTTGCCGCTGGCCATCGCCTCGATCAGCACCAGCCCGAAGGGCTCAGGGCGCACCGACGTGTGCACCAGGACGTCGATCGCGCCCATGACGTCGGGGATGTCGTCGACGCGGTACGTCCAGCCCGTGAAGTGCATCCGGCCGTCGAGGCCGAGTCGTCCGGCCAGCTCGCGCAGGCCTCTCGCGTATGCCTCGTAGCCCGGCAGCTCGCCACCGCACACGATGAAGTGCGCGTCCGGGCGCTGACGGGCGGCCTCCGCCGCCGCTCGAACGAACACGTCGGCGCCTTTCCACGGGTCGAGACGCGCGACGAAGCCCGCGACGGGCGCTCCGGGCGGGATCCCCAGGTCGCGGCGGACCCGCTCTCCCTGGTGCTCCGGGGAGAATCGCGTGAGGTCGATGCCGTCGGGGATGGTGAGGAGACGCTCGTCGCGGCGTTCGCCGAACATCGAGGCCACCGCGCCGGTCATTGCGACGACGCGCGTTGAGAGGTTGCGCGCCATAAAGAGCAGCAGGCTCCTGATCGGCCACGGCGCGTCGGGGATCTCCCGGATATGCCAGACGTGCGGCACGCGGGCGACGCGCGCCGCCCACGCCCCTTGCAGGCTGTACAGCGAGTTGGTGTGGACGATCGCCGCTCGCTCGCGGCGGATGCGGAGCACCAGGGCGGCCACGGACGGCACGAACGCGGCCAGGTATCGCAGGTGCACGAGCGGGTTGCGCGTGGATCGAAGCTGGGTCATCGGGCATATGACGACGCGCACGCCAGCGTCGCGCAGCTTGCCGGTGAGCGGGCCTTCGCGCGGCAGCACGACCACGGGATCGAACCTGGTGCGGTCCAGCTCCGCCGCCAGGCGATAGAGCGCGATGTCAGAGCCACCCACCTCCGACGTGGGCTGCACGAACAGCACCGTGCGCCGTCCCGGCTCCCGACGGGCACGTGCGGGCGCTGTCATCGCCGTCTGCCGCGATCCGGCTCTTGTCTCAAGCATCGTGGTGCGCGATCACCATGAGGTCCTGGGTCGAGAGGCCGTCCGCCTCCCCCGCCCAGCGGCCGCGGTACACGGGACCCTGGATCTCGAGGTCGTGGGCGGCCAGGAGCGATCGCAGGTAGGGTTCGCTGTAGGCGACGGCGGTTTCCGGGCTGTGCTCCGATTCATAGCGGCAGACGCCGTCGCCGTGGCCGAACGTGCTCGCACGCGATGGTGCACCCGGCAGGTCGAACACGAACCACGACGCCAGGCAGCGGCCACCAGGGGCGAGCACGCGACTGATCTCCCGTATGTATTCCTCGAGGTCGCCGCGGAGCAGGTGCGTGAACACCGATTTCACGACCATCACGTCGAAGGACGCGTTCTCGAACGGCAGGCGCAGGGGGCCGCTTTCGCCGCCCGGGTTGTACCTGCTGCTGTGGCGGTCCAGGTGCACGAAGCGGAAATTCGGCCGTCGGTCGGCGATGTGCGACGTGCACCAGTCGATGGCCTCGGCCTGCACGTCGATCCCGGTATAGGAGCCGCTGTCGTCCAGGTAGTCCTCGAGGAACAGCGCCATCAGTCCGCAGCCGCAGCCGATGTCCAGCACGCGCTCGCCCGGCCGCAGGCCGCAGATCAGGCGCATGTACGCCAGAAACTCGGCGCCCGAGCGCTCGAAGATGCTGGGGTCGCCGACCTCGCGTCGGAGGTGGAACGGTGGAAGCCGCCGCTGGTTGTTGATGGCGCGCGCGGCGTAGTCGAGCGGATCGAGGATTCGCAGGCCGGTACGCCGCGCCGAGCGCAGGATCTCCAGCGCTCGCCGCGGGGAACCCTGCAGCAGCTTCCGTTTCAGCCGTGATTGGTTGCCACTTACCGTGGCCGAAGCCGTCGCGTTCATGATGCCTCCTCCTGTACACGCCGGTAGACCTCCAGCGTGGCCTGTGCCGTACGTTCCCAGGCGAAGTTCGCCGCCCGCGTGATGCCCCGATGCCGCATTTCGGCTCGCAGCCCGGGCTCCGTGAGCACGCGAGTGACCTGCGCGGCGAGTCCGTCGACGTCGAGCGGATGGGCCAGTAGCCCCGCGTCTCCCAGGATCTCCGGCAGCGCGCCCGCGTTTGATGCGACGACCGGCGTGCCGCATGCCATTGCCTCCAGCGCGGGTAGGCCGAATCCCTCGTACAGCGACGGCATAAGCAGCACGTCCGCCGATCCGTAGACGCCGGGAAGGTCAGGCGCGGGGACGTTGCCGAGCCAGCGGACCCGGTCATCGATGTCGAGGCGGGCGATGAGTGCGCGCTGGTCCAGCGTGAACGCCCCGCCGGCCTTCACGAACTCCACAGAGCATTCGGAGCGCCGACGGAGTGCGGCGATGACGCGCAGAATGGTCTCGATGTTCTTGTAGAAGCCGCAGTGTCCGACGTGCAGGATGCGCACGGTCCCCCGGGCTTCGCCGGCGTCCGTGCGCGGCGACGGGCGGAAGGACGGCGACACGCCTTCGTGGATGACGCTGACACGTGCCGGGTCGCAGTCGGTGAACCGCAGCAAATCGGCCCGCGACTGATTGGACACAGCGACGACGTGCGCGGCCCGCTCCATCCCGGCGATGCTGAAGCGGTGGGCAAGGAACGACGAGCGCGGGTAGTAGGGCGTTGGCAGCTCGCGCGCCTGCAGCTTCATGAGCATGGCGTCGTGGAAGGTCACCACCGTGCGGCGCGCCGGGAGCCGCAGCGCGAGGTGGCCGTAACCGTGCTCGATGACGTGGTGGACGTCGGCCGCTTCAGCCGCGGCGCGCCAGGGATACGCGACGTAGTGGTCGATGTATGTGCCCAAACGCGCCGCGGCGTTGAGCCCGGCGTTGAGCCCGGCGAGGAGCGATCGCGCCGGCTCGCCTGGGCGATGGTGCGTCAGTTCGAGATCGGTGGCCCCGATGCGGGCCAGCGCCCCTGCCAGCTCGCCCGCGTACACCTCCGAGCTGGTGCGGCCATCGGCCGGCAGCGTGTGCAGCATGCGGACGCGCATCACGACGTCCTTCCCTTCGCCTTCGCGGCGATCGCCTCTTCGTACAGCGCCTCGTACTGCCGCACGACGCCCCCCCACCGGAACCGCTCGGCGTGGGAGCGGCCGCGGCGGGCCAGGTCATCGCGTGCGTCGTCGTCCTGCAACAGCGCGAGTATCCGCTGCCCGAGCCGGGAGGGATCGACGAGATCGCCGTATGCGCCGTCCGCCAGGATCTCCCTGGCGCCCGGGTTGGGCGTGGCGACGACTGCCGTACCGCTCGCCATCGCCTCGACGTAGGGGCGGCCGAAGCCCTCGTAGCTGCTGGGCAAGCAGAACACCCACGCCTGCCGGTAGAGCGCGGCGAGGCGCTCGAGGGCGAGGTCGTGGAACGTATGGACGCCCGGCGCGGACACGACGTCGTCGCACACGAGCCAGAGCTGGGCCCGCGGGAGCGCCGGTTGCACCAGGCGTTGGAACTCGCGCAGGAGCAGGTAGCCGCGCTTACGGTCGTGGAGCCCGTGGCCGACGAACAGGATCGAGGGGACGGGGCTTTTCACCCGGCGTTCGCTGAAGAACGCGTCGGCCACGCCATTCGGGATGGTGCGCGCGTGCACGAACGGGAAGTGACGCATCGACGCGGCGGAGTCCGTGGCCGTGCGGGTCGCCCGGGCGATGCCCGCAAGCTCCAGCGGGTAGATGCCGGCGAACAGCGCCTTCGTCACCAGCTTGCGCGCGTGGATCGCTTCCCCGAGGGCCGAGCCGTGGAGCGTGCGCACCACGGGCGTGTCCGTCCGCAGCAGATGGTTATCGCCCATCGCGTGGATCACGTCGAACTCCGAGTAGTCGCGCCCGGCCAGCCAGAGGCCGAAGCCGAACACGTTCCCGAGCTTGCCTCGCGTCACGCGCTCCTCCGCCGCCGGCTGCACCACGCGATAGCGCGCGTCCGCGGGCGCCGGATCGGCCGAAAACAGCGTGACATCGTGCCCGCGCGACGCGAGCCGGGCGGCAAGTTGGTCCGTGAAGTGGCCGACGCCACCCTGCGAGCGGCTGGGCAGGAAGCGCTGCAGCATCGCGATGCGCAGCGGCCGGACCGCGCGCTCGCTGTGCGCGGCTTCGATTTCTGTGCTAGTCCCATGAAGGCGGGTCGCCGGCATCGTCGTCATGCGGCGCCTCCCGTTTCCGCAAGCGGTTCGGGCATTCCCGTGCGGTCGAAGGCGACCATCGCCCCGCTCAGGAACCAGAACGGCAGCGCCACCACGGCCAGCTCGTAGCCCGTGTAGGCGACAAGGAGCTGGAACGACGCGGTCGCCGCGCACAGGCCCGCCACCCCCGTCATCCGCGCACGCGAGGCCGCACGGTGCGCCCGCAACGTCGTGCGGACCAGCGCGACGAAGAGCCACAGGTATGCTGCGAGGCCTAGGGCGCTGAGGTCGCCCGCCACCTTGGCCAGCGAGAACTCGACGAACAGCGGGATGTCGCCCGCGACGTGGCGCGTGCCGATGGCCGTCGCGCCGGTGCCGAGGCCGATCGGGGAGTCGAGCGCGAGTCGCAGGTGCTCGGCGTAGGTCATCGTGCGAGCGTGGAAGATGCCGTCCTGGTTGCGGACCAGGCCGTCAACGCGGGTAAACGTACCGGGCGAGGCGACGAGCGCGACGACGACGATACCGAACAGCATCGCGAGCGCCGTCAGCGTCGCCGCGCCGTAGCTTTTGCGCAGGGCGATGGTGGCCAGCATGAGCGGCGGCAACAGCACGAGCAGCGAGCGCTGATTCTCGATCACGTTCATGCCGATGAGGCCCGCGAGCAGGAACCAGAGGACCCAGCGGCTTTGGCCGCGACTCCCCAGGAGCAAGCCCAGGCACAGCAGCGTGGCGAGGGAGAGGAACAGCGCGAAGTTCGACGGCCAGGCGAAGGTCGCGTTCGGGCGGAAGATCGCGGATGCGCCGTCGCCCACCAGGAATGTCGCGTTGGCGAACCCCGGACCCAGGCTGGCGTACGCCTGCGAGCCCGCCAGGTACTGGTACAGGCCGAGGAGGCCGATGGGCACCGCGGCGATGAGCACGAACCACCCGGTGCGGCGCAGGTCGCGCTCCTCGCGGATCATCTCCTGCGCCACGAAGAACAGGGGCACGTAATACAGCCAGGTCCGCACGCCGACGAGCGCCTGCTCGAACGACGTGACGTGCGGGTTAGCCATCTGCACGATCACGATGCTGGCGAATATGGCGAGGGGCAGGCCGATAGGGCTGGCGGGCACCAGCGTGTCGCGACGCTGCACGCGGTCCGTCAGCACCCGGGCGTAGATGGCGAACACGACGAGATCTTTCAGCAGCAACACGCCGGGGTCGTTGAACAGGTTGCGGAAGTACCCTTCGACGAACACCAGCATCAGCGCCCCGTACACGGCCTGCCGCCAGTAGACGAAGGAGAAGCAGAACGCCGCCGCGACGGCGAACAGCGTCAGGAGGTCGCTGCGTCCCCGCGCAGCCGCGTTTCCCACCACGATTTCGCCGAGCAGTACGAGCGCCAACAGGCCAACCACGACGATGGGGGCGTTGCGCTCGATGCGCGGTGTCTGGATGGCGATCATGACATGGCCTCCTCTGCCTGCTGCGCGATGACATCCCAGGACAGGTGGCGCTCGTGCAGCCGCTCTGCCCCCTCACCCAGGGCCGAGCGTGCGGCCGGATCGTCCAGCAGCGCCGCGGCCTTTTCCACGAAGTCCTCGGTCTTACCCGGCGCCGCCAACGCGATTCCACCCTGCCGCGCGTAGGCCGGCGTGTCGCCGCTGTCGTACGCGACGGCCGGCAACCCGTGCGCCAGCGCCGACGCGAGCGTCGTGCTGCCGCCGGTGGGGCCGGCGTGGCTCGTGTGTACGTACAGATCAAGCGCGCCGAGGTGGCGCGAGATGTCGCGTGAGGTCAGCTGGCCTGTCCACAGGAAGCGATCGTCAACGCCAGCCGCTTCCGCGCGCCGGATGAAGGCCGCCCGCCGCCGCGCGTCGGCCGGGAGCCCGCCCATCATCATGAAGCGGGCGCGCGGTCCCGCCGTGCGGGCCAATGCGATCAGGTCTTCGGGACGCTTCCCGACTGCGAGCGGGCTGAAGTCGCCGGCCAGCAGCACGGCCTCGCCGAACTCGTGGCGCAGGGCCGCGGATGCGGCGCGATCGCCGTGCGGGAGCACGCTTGCTCCGACCGGTATCTGGTGCACCCGCGCGCGGCCAAGGCTGAGCCGGCGCGCGAACCGGCCGTGGGCGGCGTTGGTGACGATGACCGTGTCGCACCCGGCGAGCAGGACCGCCGCCTGGAGCCGGTGCGCCAGGGCGACCGCGGACCGTCGCGGGCCCGGCGCGAAGGGCGACGCGATCTCGTGCATCGTGCAGACGACGCGGATACCCTCACGCCGGAGCTTCAGCGGCAGGGTGGCGATCGCCGGTGCGATTCCTGCTCGCCCGTACATCTGGGGCACGTACTGGAAGCTCACGACGCCGGGCCGTAGCGAGCGGACGATCGTCATGACGCTGCCGGCCGCTGACGGCCGGCCGCCGGTCGTCAGCACCTCGAAGCGCGTGTCGCCGTGCCCTCCGGCGTGCGCGTCGTGCTCCGCCGCCGTGCTGACTACGGTGATTTCGTGCCCGCGGTCGCCCAGGGCGCCCGCCAGGTGTTGTGTGTAGTCGCCGACGCCGCCCGTATCGGGCGGGAACTCGCCCGTCACGAAGGCGATGCGCATCGGCGCCACCGCTGGACCAGCGGGGCGCTGCGTCGGTTCCAGGACCGTCGGCTCGCGGATCGCTGTCCCTACCATCGGGCGTTACTCACGGAGTACAGGAGCGTGTCGAGGTGGCGGGCCGCCGTGTACTGCTCTCTGACGCGGTCCTGCGCCGCCTTGCCCATTCGCTGGCGAAGTGCGCCGTCCTCCAGGATCTGCCGCGCGCGGCGGGCCAGCCCTTCGATGTCGCCGCGCGCGACGACATGTCCGGTGACGCCGTCCGTGAGCCACTCCGGGATCGCACCACTGCCGTAGCCCACGACGGGTAGGCCGTAGGACATCGCCTCGATGCCCACCAGACCAAACGGCTCGGGCCAGAGCGAGGGCATCGCGACGGCATCGGCCTTTTCGTAGCACTCGGCGAGCTTGTCCTGATCGGTCCAGCCCAGGAAGTCGACGCGCCCCTCGATGCCAAGCTGGCGCGCCTGGGCCTCGGCGGCCGCACGCGCGGGGCCGTCGCCGTTCACCAACAGGCGGACGTCGTCCCCGAGGGCGGGCATCGCCTGGAGGAGGTGGTGCAGTCCCTTCTCGGGGACGATCCTGCCGACGAACAGGAGGCGCATCTCCCGTTGAGTCGAGGCCGGGCGCGCACACGAGGCCGCTGGCGGGCGGGTGAAGTACGGCGCCACCACCACGCGCTGCGCATCGACACCCTGGCGCGCGATGCGCTGGCGCATGTGGCGCGAGGCGGTGAACGTAAGCGGCGCCGATCGCATGCTCGCCACCGCAGACCGGGCGCGCCGGAAGAAGCGCTGCGCGATGACGGGGTTGCGCACGTACCAGCACCGGCGGCTCGCGTATCCGGCGACACAAGTCGCCCCGACAGCGCTATCGCACGGGCGCGACGACTGCGTGGCGTGGTCCAGGCCGCTGGGGCAGTGCACGTTGTTGTGGACGAACCTGGCGACGCGGTAGCGGGCACGCAGCCTCGTCTCGAGCGCGAAATCGTCCATGGCGTGGAGCAGGATCAGGTTCGGCGCAAACGCGTCCGCCCGCCCGGCCACCGCCTCCCGGACGCGCTTGGACTCCGGATGCTCGAACTCGTCGCAGCCGGGAATGACCTGCACGCCGGGAGCGCCGCCATCGGGGCCCTCCGCACAGATCACCTCGACCGTGTGGCCGGCGTCACGGAACGCGCCGGTGACGTCCTGTACGTAGCGCCCGATGCCGCCGTTGTCGGTGAAGTCGCGGGTGATCTGCAGGATTTTCACGACCATCATCTCCCGACGAGTCTTGCGGCTTCGGCGTACGCGCCGACAGTCGCCGCGGCTACGCTCGGCCACGTGATGGCGGCGACGGCCGCCGTCGCGGCCTCGGACATCGCCCGCCGCCGGGAGGGGCTCGCGGCGGCCAGAGCCTCGTAGGCGGCGACGAACCCGTCGATGTCGCCGGGCTCCACCAGGAAACCACTGTGGGCGTGGTCGATGTACTGCGGCGCCGTCCCCACCGCCGAGGCGATGACGGGGAGCCCCGCGGCCATCGCTTCGAGCACGGCCGTGCCGAAGCCCTCGAACATCGACGTGCCGATCAGCAGATCGTGCCGGCGCACTTCGTCCAACACCGCGCGATGGGGCAGCCGCGGCAGCACCCGGATCCGGTCTCGTACTTCCGGCGCAAAGTCGCGCAGCACAGCCGGCGGTTCGACGCCCGCGCCGACGACGGTCAGCGAGAGACCGGGGCGTTCTGATGCCAGACGCCGGAAGACTTCGGCGAGCACGTGAGGGCCCTTCATCCATGTCCAGGAGCCGCAGAACAGCAGCCGAAGCGGCTCGCCGGGCGGCGGGTCTGCCAGCCCGAACCAGTCGGGTTCGATTCCCCCAGGGAGCACGAGCACTTGATCGCGCTGTTTCCAGCCGCGCTCGACCGCGTAATCCGCGTCGGCCTCTGTGTGACAGTTGAAGAGGTCGGCGCCGTGCACTGACCACTCCGTCTGCTTCAGACGCAGCCCGCCGAAGTACAGGCGGTGACGCAGTGTGGTCCGCAGGGTGCCGGCCCTCGCCTCGCGCAGGAACGCGTCCCAGTACCGGTGCTCGAGCCCGTGGCAGCGCGAAACGACAAGGCGTCGCCGTCCCGTGCGGTCATGGCGCAGCAGCGAGGCCAGGAAGGCGTCACCGCTGCTGATCTGCACGACATCGTACGGCCCGCGTGCCGCCTCCATCGCGCGCACGCGGCCAATGGTCAACGGGCCGAAGAGCGCGTACCGCATCGACGGCCGGCGCGCGATTGCCGGGTAATCGTCGAGGTACAGGTGGTCGACGACGCAGCCCAGATCGCGCATCGCTGCGCTGATGCTGGCGTTCGCGACGGGCATGCCGCTGGCCTCGTTCCGGCCGCAACTCATGACCGTGAGCACCCGCAATGACCGCGATTCCGGCCGCGCGATGGGGGCGAGGGCGGCGATCCGGCGGTCGGCAACGGCGGCTGGCGCGAGCGTCATGGCGCCTCCGTCATAAGCCCGTCGGACACCGCAAAGCGGGGCCTCCGAAGCTGGATGAACGTCGGCTTGACCCGGATGGGGCGCGCCGCGCGTGCACGAGCCACCGGCGTCGCCGCTGCACGATCGGGTTCGTTGCGACGTGAGATGTTCGGCCGCATCTTCAGGATTGTGTTGCTCATGTTGCCCTCGCAGTACCGTGATCGGCCGGCGCCGTCGCGCGCATGTCGATGCCCGCGCAGAGGAAGTCCAGCGGGACGTAGCGATTGGGCGCCCTGTAGCCGAACGATTCGATGCCGAAGCCGGCCTGGCGCAGCAGCCCGCGCAGTTCCCACGGCCAGTACTCGTGCACGTGCGCGCGGTCGTCCGCCCTCCCGGCCAGTCCCGCGAGCGCGCGGGATACCCTCCGGGAAGGCGCCGCGTACTTCAGCCTGTTCGGCGTGGTCAATCGAAGCACGCCTCCGGGCACGAGCACGCGTCGAAGCTCGGACAGCAGCGCCAGCCCCTGTGCACGGTCGACGTGCTCGATGACCTCACGCAGCTGGACCCAGCGGAAGGTGTTGTCGCGAAACGGCAGACAGGTGGCCTCGCCCACCAGGAGGCTCCGCAGGCCATAACGCTCCCTGCCGGCCAGCAGCACGCTGGGCAGCACGTCGATGCCGCACGCCACTTCGCCCGCGCGTTCCATCATCGCGACCCAGATCCCGGTCCCCGCTCCGACGTCGAGGAACGGGCCCCTGATCCCGAACCGAGCGATCTCCTCGCAGACCAGCGCCTCCAGCGGCCCCTCGTCGCGGTCGAGAAGGACGCGCTCCATGCGCGCGACACCTTCGGTCGCCGAATGGCTCCTGGTGAGTGTGCGGACGCTCATCGCGGCGCCTCGCAGGTAAAGATGTAGGCCGGCGGCCGGAGCCAATTCTCGGTCCCCGACACGCGCAGGACGCGGCGGAGGGCGCGCCTCAGTGCGTTCCGCGAGAAGTCGAAGGTGCGCCATGACGTGTTTACGGCGCCCGCCATGTTCAGGTAGTAGCGGATGTCGTTGAACGTGGTCGGGATCTCACACGCGTTGTGCACGGTCTCCGACCAGCGGCGGTCGCGCTCGAGGCCGAGCTGGGCCACCGGCGATTCGTGGATGAACAACGTGCCGCCCGGTTTCAAGCAGCGCAGCACCTCGCGCAGTGTCGGGATGGGCGAGAGCGAGTGGTGGAGCGCGGCGAACAGGAAGGCCGCGTCGAGGCTCCCCGACTCCAGCGGAATGTGGTTGAAGTCGCTGGCCACCAGTGTGAGCTTCGAGAGGTCGCCGCCCTGATCCTCGTACACCTGCGTGCCTACGCGCTCGAGGAAGCCGCGCGAGAGATCCTGCACGTATACCCGGTCGACCGACGGGAGGTGCGACACCTTGCCCGCGAGCCAGCAGGAGCCGGCCGCGATATCGGCAACCGTGCCCCGCACACGTGACGACAGTGTCGCGTCGGCGAGCAACTCATCGAGCACCGCTTCGGAGAACGGCTCCAGTTTCTCGCGCAGCTTGCGCCAGGCCGTTTTCTGGTCGTCGTCCCACTCGCTCGCGAATGCGTCGGCGCCGCCGAACTCGTAGTGCTCGTACTCCACGTACGACCGCTCGCCCTCGTGCGGCAGCGCGCCTTCGATGATGGGCACCCGCGGCCCGACCGTGCGCAGTTCTTGTGCGATCATGTCAGCGAATCCGTTCCAGGTGCGCCATGCGGTCGACCGCGCGCACCAGCTTGAATGTTCCTTCGTCGATCCCTTCTTGCACCGCCCGGCCCACGCCCTCACACCCGCGGCGGTAGGAACCCAGCGCGAAGACATCGTCGAGCAGCACGTGCCCCCCGATGCGTGCGCGACCGCCCCAGCGGTCGAGGTCGGCTTTCACCCCCTCGTAGCGGTGGTCACCGTCGATGAGCACCAGGTCCGCGGGACCGGTGTCCACCTCGATCGTGCGGGAATCGCCCACCAGCAGGCGCGCGTCGAGCCCCAGGCGCGCGCACAAATCGTGGATCTGCTCGTCGTGCGGGCGGGTGAAGTGTTCCTCCGCCGGGTCCAGCTCCAGCGATCCGTCGTCGATGGACCACAGCGTGCCCTGCGGCGCGATGGCCGCGGCCAGCGCTACGGTTGCCCCGCCCTTGTATCGCCCGATCTCGATCGCCGTGCGGGCGCCGGAGCGGCGCGCCAGCCCGAAGATGTAGGCGAGCTGCCGCGGCGTCATGAGCGCGACCCCGAAGGCGAACGGCGTGCTGGGGAAGAGCCCTGAGAGGTCCTCGAACTGCACGCGCCCGGCGGGCGGGAAGTCCAGCTCCACGCCGTCGAGCGTCATGCTGCCGTATGACCGCCGGCCCAGAGCATCCGTGACCATCTCGCAGTCACGGTCGTACAGCCGCTCCACGACCGCGCGCCTGAAGGCGCCGGACGGTATGCCGGGCACGACGGAGGCGAGCGCGGAGAGCAGCGGTCGCACCGTCCCACGGAAGCTCGGCCGGCGACGCGCGCCGGAGTTGATGGATGTCTCGAGAGCAGCGTTCACGAGTACCTCACGGTTTGATCAGGTAGCGGCCGGTGTAGTCGATGTAGTGCAGGTAGGCGTCGGGCGCCTGTTCTCGCAGGAACTCGTCGGTCGCCCGGCGGCAGCCATCGAAATGGCCGTAGTCGTCGATCACGATCACGCCACCGGGGACCACCAGGTCGTAAAGCTGCTCGAACACCGTGCGCGTCGACGCGTACCAGTCGCCGTCGACGCGCAGCACGGCGATCGGACCGAGGGCCCCACGCGTGGCGGGCAGCGTGTCCTCGAACCAGCCCTTGTGCACGAAGACGGAGGATCGGGGGTATGCCGCGCGGTCCACGATGAGGCCGAGCGCATCATCGGGGGAGGCGACGTTGACGCCCGTCTTCCCGCGCCCCGCCGCCATCAGCGCGAACGCGGCGTCGCCGTCCACGCCCGCGCTCGGTTCGGGCATGCCTTCGAAGGAGTCGAACAGGTGCAGCGGGCGGCGTGCCGTTCCTTCCGCGAGGTTGGCCAGCGCCATCATCGCCGCCGCGCCGCCCCGCCAGACACCACATTCCACGAGGGCGCCCGGCAGCCCCCGCTGCTCGACGTACGCCACCTGCTCGTACAGCGTCACCAGGCGCTCGTACGAAAGCTGCGTGTGCCCGGCGACCATGGCGATCGCCTCGCGAGCCGCGTCCTCCATGTCGTAGCCCTTGCGGACTTCCCGCATGCCCGATAGCGGCGTGCAGCCCCCGGAGGCGCGCTCAGGGGAATGTCGCAGCCGGGCACCTGCGCGCCGGAGGGCGGCGAGAGGCTCAGGAAGTGCGCTGACCATGGGGTGCCTCCTGTGCAATCGGTTGAGTGGTGAAAGCGGGCAGTGCTCCAAGCGCCCGCCGCGTGAGCGTCGCCAGGTCGGGGCGGGCGGCAGCAAACGTTGCCATGGCCGTGACCGCTCCCGCGGTTCCCGAGAGGACGGCGCCCGCATCCGCGGTTACCAGGACCGTCATCGTGCCAGCGAGTGCCGCGGCGACTGATGTACCCGTCGCTGAGACGGGGGCAGCGTGGCCAAAGCGCCAGATCGCCGCCGCGAGGAGTGCCACCAGGTATGCGGCGTAACCGCCCACGAGCGCCGCCGCCACTCCCGTAGCACCCTCGAGTCGTGCTCCCGTGATGACGGCGACCATCAGGACAGGCGTGAGGACTGCCAGAAGCGTGAGGTTGAGTCGTTGGCACGATGCGGCGTTCAGTGCTTCGGCGAGGAAGATGATCGGGAAGAGCAAGGCGGCCGTCGCGAGCAGAAGCGTGTATGGCGTGGTCGCGCCCGCGAATTCCGGGCCGAGCAGCAACCGCATGAACGGATCTGCGGTTGCGATGCCGAAGACGGCGGCCGGTACGACGAAGAAGAGACTGCCGCCCACCAGCCGGTCGAGCTGACGCGCGAACAACACCCGGTCGAATGCCCACGAGCGCGCGAGCAGTGGGAACATGGTGGTGTTCAGCGCCATCGGCAGCACGATGAGCTGCTGGGGCACACGGTTGGCCGCGTGGAACAGGCCGGTGGCGCCCACGCTGAACGCGCCCAGGACCAGCACCGGGAATTGCTGCCAGCCGACCTTCAGCGTGCTCGCCGCGCCGACAGGCCACGCCTCGCGCGTCAGCCTTCGCCAGAGCGCCCGCCGCGCGGTGCCGTCCACGGCGCCGTTGGGCGAGATCCAGTGCCGGCACAGCAGCGCCGTCCACGTGTACTGCACGGCGATCGCGGCCAGGCTCGCGACGGCGAGCCACAACACGGAGCCCCCGGCGGCGACCACAGCCACGCTGAGCCCGAACATCAGGAGCGTCTGGGCGATCGACGGCGCCAGCAGCTCGTGGAGGCGCAGATCGGCCTGGAAGGGCAGCGCCAGCAGGTTGATCGGACCGGCGAACAGCGAGAGCCCGTAGATCATCGCGCCGTACCGCACCGGCTCCGGATAATCCAGCAGGAACAGGCCTGCCGCCATGCATGCGTAGCTGCCGGCCGAGATGAACATCTGCAGCGATGCCGCGGCGTGCAGCAGCGCGCGGCGATCCCCGGGATGCTGCGAAATCTCGCGCAGGACGATCGTCGATATGCCCCAGTCGTTGAACACGACGTTGAACAGCGCCACGTACGCGAAGATCAGCGCGTACTGCCCCAGCCCTTCCCGGCCCAGCTCGCGGCTCAGCAGCGCGACGAGCACGATTCCGAGCACCACCCGCAGCAGGGGAGGCGCGAGTTGGGCGAGCGTGTTCATCGTGGCTCGACCGGAGAGGTCGCCGTCGCCCGATGCGCGGGCGGCGGCGCTTCCCTCGACCGCATCCACGGTGGAAGTGGTGCTCATGCCGCGGCCTTTCGTTCGCCCTGGAACGAGCGGTACCAGTGCACCGTCCGCAGCAGACCTTCATCGAGGGGCACGCGCGGCGACCAACCCAGCACCGACCGTGCACGGCCGCTGTCCACGTACTGGCAGTCGATCTCGTTGCGTCCCGGGCCGGCGCCCTGTACATCGGGCTCCAGGTCCGACCGCCCGCACACCTCGGTGATGCGCCGCACGAGGTGCAACGCGGAGACGGGCTCGCCGCTCCCGAAGTTGAACGCCGCGCCGACGCCGGCGGCCTCGTCCGGACACAGGCCCAGTCGCAGGTACGCGTCGACGGCGTCGTCGACGTACAGGTAGTCGCGCATCGGCGAGCCGTCGCTTCGGATGATCGGACGCTCTCCAGCCAGGACGGATCGGATCGTGCCGGGCACCAGGCGGCTGAAGTTGAAGTCGCCGCCGCCGTAGATGTTGGCGCAGCGGGCGACCAACACGGGCAGCCCAAATCCCAGGCGGTAGCTGCGCGCCAGCATGTCCGTGCACGCCTTCGACACCTCGTAGGGTGCCGTGCCCAGCAGAGGGGAGTCCTCGATGTAGGGGAGTGCCGCCTGCGCGCCGTATGCCTTGTCGCTGGACGCGACGACGATGCGCCGCACACCCGCAGTGCGGCAGGCTTCAAGGATGGTCCACGTGCCGCGGATGTTCGACTCGAACGTGGAGATCGGCGATTGGTTCGCCGGCCCGACGATCGCTTGCGCAGCCAGGTGGAAGCACGTGTCGACGCCGTACTCGATGAGCGCCCGCTCCACCAGCCGTCCGTCCGTAATCGATCCGCGCACGATGTTGGTTCGCGCCGTAAGCCCCAGGTGCCCGAGGTTGTTCTTCGCTGACTCGTCGCGGAGGATAAGCGTCACTTCGGCACCGCGATCGACCAGCGCGCGCGCAAGCCATGATCCCACGAAGCCACCCGCGCCGGTCACCAGCACACTGCGTCGCTGCCAGTCGTTGTCAGCCAATTCGGGTCTCCTCCCATGTCCGCCACGGCGCGCGTCCGCACGCCCAGGCGGCGTTCAGGTCGACGTTGTCCTTGTAGGTGTCCATGCAGGCCCAGAACCCCGTGTGCTGGTAGCCCATCAGCTCTCCCTGCTCGGCAAGCCGCACGAGACACTCGCGCTCCAGGTCGGTCTGGTCGCCGAGGTAGTCGAAGACGCGCCGGTCGAAGACGAAGAATCCGCCGTTCACCCAGCCGTCCATACGGGGCTTCTCCTCGAAGCGGGTCACCCGCTGACCGCCGTCGATGTCCAGCACGCCCAGCGTGAGCCGCGGCTGCACAACGGTGACGGTGGCGATGCGCCCGTGCGTCCGGTGGAAGTCGAGCAGGGCGCCCAGGTCGACGTCGGAGACGCCGTCGCCGTAGGTGGCGAAGAACAGATCGTCGGTCAGGTACGGCTCCAGCCGCTTGATGCGGCCGCCCGTGTTGGTTTCCGGTCCGGTGTTGGCGAAGGTGATGGACCAGTCCTCGCGGTTGTCGCCCAGCAGTTCGGGCACGTTGCCGTTGCCCAGGTGGAGGCGCATGTCACGCCGCCGCCAGCTGTGATAGTCGAGGAAGTACTCCTTGATGCGGTCGCCCAGGTAACCCAGGGCCAGCACGAAGTCGGTGTGGCCCGCCTGCGCATAGCTCTTCATGATGTGCCACAGGATCGGCTTACCGCCGACCTCCACCAGCACCTTGGGGATGGCTTCGGTGTATTCGCGAAGCCGCATGCCCTTACCGCCGCAGAGAATCACCGTCTTCACGTCAGGCTGCCTCCGTGCACAGTGGGCGCAGGACGCCCGCCGCCGTCATCTGTCGCCGCGCGTCGGCAAACGCGTCCCGAAGGTCGCGCTGCCCCGCCGCCCACGCGACGTACTCCCGTACGATGTCCTCCTGCGCGACGCGCGGCTCCCAGCCCAGCGCCCGCAGCTTCGAAACGTCAGAGACGATGTGCCGGCTGTCCCCGACCCGATAGAGGCCCGGGATCTCCGGCTCGCCCCGCACGTTGGCCGCGTCCAGCACCATCCCCGCCAGTTCGCCGACGGACACCCGCCGGTCGCCGCCGACGTTGAACGCGTGGTAGTCGGCCCGGCCGTCCTCCAGCGCGAGCAGGTTCGCGCGCACGATGTCGTGGACGGAGACGTAGTCGCGCAGTTGGCCGCCGTCCTCGAACAGCACGGGCGGCTCGCCGCACAGCGCCCGCATCGCGAACGACCGCAGCGCACCGGAGTAGGCGTTCCGCAGCGACTGCCGGGGCCCCTGCACGATCGAGTACCGCAACGCGACGCTGGGGATGCCGTACTGGCGCCCCAGGGTCAACGCGACTTCCTCCTGCGCCCGCTTGGAGAGCCCGTAGCATGACTGCGGCTTCGCGTACCGCTCGTCGATCGCCCGGAGTTCCATGGGACGCAGGCATGTCGGGCATGCGACGTCCCAGGCGCCCCGCTCGAGCTGCGTGCGTGTGCGCGGCTCCGGAAGCTGTGCGCCGTGTTCGCGGCAGCGGTAGAGCCCCTCGCCGAACACTGCCTGCGAGGACGCGACGATGATGCGCTCCACGGGCAACCGGTCGGCGACGATCGTCTCGTAGAGGAGGGCGGTCCCCGCGCAGTTCACCGCGAAGAACCGGCTGAAGTCGGTCATGTAGTCCTGGTACGCCGCAAAGTTGAACACGGCGTCCACGCCGTCGAGCGCATCGCGCAGCACCGCCCGATCCGTGATGCTGCCCTGGCGCAGATCCAGCGCCGCATCGAGATACGCGGGCCAGGCGCCGGTATGGACGGGCGGCTCGAGAGAGTCGAGCACGCGCACGTCGTGTCCGCGGGCTAGCAGTGCGTCGGCCGTGTGCGAGCCGATGAAGCCGGCGCCTCCGATGAGCAGGATTTTCATGGCTTGCTCACCTCGCCCAACATCGCCCGCGGCGTGCGCAACATGATGAGGATGTCGAGCCACAGGGACCGCCGCCGGGCGTACTCCAGGTCCAGCGCGAGCATTTCGCTGAAGCTCGCCCGCCCGCGCTTGTTGACCTGGTACAGGCCGGTAATGCCGGGCCTTACCGCCAGCCGCATCCGCTCGTGCGGGCGGTACAGCTCGTACTCGTACGAGACGGGCGGTCGCGGGCCCACGATGTTCATCTCGCCGCGCAGGACGTTGATGAGCTGCGGCAGCTCGTCGAGGCTGGTCTTGCGGAGCCAGCCGCCGGTCCGCGTCACCCTCGGGTCGTCGACCAGCTTGTACACCGCCTTGCCGTCGGCGTCCCGCGCGTACGGTTGGTCACCTTGCACGAACGCGCGGATCCACGCGCGGTGGCCGCCGTCGTCTTGGCCCGATTTCATCGTCCGGAACTTGTAGTACGTAAAGACCCTGCCGCCCCGGCCGACGATCGGCATGCGGAACAGCACCGGGCCGCGCGAGTTCACCTTGATCGCCACCGCGATCGCCATCCACAGCGGCGCCAGCATGACGATGAGCGCCAGCGCGGCCGCGCGGTTGTACGCCGCCGTGAGGAGTTCGTACAGCGGCCCGCCGCCAATCTCCCGCGGCTCCATGACGGTGCTTATGCGCCCATGCTTTTCCGCGTAGTCGAGGCTCATGATTCGTGCTCCACGCTCGGCGCGTATGGACGAAGCTCCCAGAAGGCTGCGGCGTTCACGGCGTCCCGCGGCGCCTGCCGAAGCGCCAGCAGCCGGTGCCACAGCACCTGCAGGTCTCGCCACACCGAGTAGTTCCTCACGTATTCGAGCTGCACGGCGGCAGCGGAAGCATCGTCGAAGCCCTGGCGTCCTGCCGGGACGGGCGACGTGAGTCCCGGCTTCATCATCCGCAGCTCGGACGAAGCGCGGTCGCTCGTCCCCTCGATACCGCCGGGTCCGACGATGCTCATGTCGCCGCGGATTACGGCGGCCACGGCTGGCAGCTTCGAGATCACACGGTGGCCCGGGCCCGCCAGCGTGTACACCGTGAAGGGCCGGCCAGCGGCGCCCCGCAGCTCGTGGCGCTCGAACACGCGCTCCCGCGCCGCCAGGCGGCTGAGCGCGCGCCACACGGCAAACGGCCCCAGGAGCACGGCCAACGCCAGTGACGCGACAAGGTCGAATCCGCGCTTCACCGCCGCCTCCAGGCCGGCGATCCGGACTTCGTGCAGCGCGTACAGGGGCACGCCCGCCCGGCTCGATACGCGGATGTGTCCGGTCAGCGCCTCCTCGCGGTCGGCAAGCATGCGGACGTCGAATGGCCACGCGGTCTGCGCGCCCAGGATCGCCCTGCGGCTCTCCCATGGGATCGCGACCGGGTTCACGATCACCTCGTCTGCGCCCAGCTCACCGGCTCGCGATAGCTCGGCGGTCACGCCCAGCACCGGCCACGGGCCCGCGCCGATGCGCGAACCGGCGGGCCGGAAGTCGTCGAGGAAGCCGAGCACGTCGAAGCCGGACGCCGTCAGATGCTTCGCGAGCTGGAGCGAGCGGTCGTCGACGCCTGCGATGATGGCCCGCGACCGGAACGCGCCGCGCCGCCTCGTTGCGTAGGCGACGCGCCGGGCGCACATCCGCGCGACGCCGGTGAGCGCCACGACTGCCGCAGGGAACGTCATGAGCCAGCCGCGCGACACCAGTCCCGCGTCCAGCAGCACGTCGCCCATCACGGCCGCCACCATCATCGCCGCGACGGCCTGGAGCACGCCCGCGTACTCATCGGTGCCCGAAAGCAGCCGCGTGCGCCCGTACAGCCCCGTGGTGTGCATGAACAGGAGCCAGCACGCCAGCAGCGCCGCGCCCGCGCTCGCGTATGTCGCGACCGACACCGAGGCCGGCCGCAGACCGGCGGCGAGCGCGAGGGCGATCGTCGTCGCCGTGGCGTCGATCGCCACGAGGGCGATGGTGTAGACGAGCCAGTCCCTGCGGACAGAGCCGTCACCGCGCACGAAGGATTCAGGCAGCCAGCGCATTGACAAGCACCCTCGCTCCACTCGGTTCGAACCGGAACTTCATTGCGGACAGCCCCTCGGCCTCAAGGGCCGAAATGATCTGCTGCTGATAGCCGTCGCGCGAGAACACGATCATGAATCCGCCGCCGCCGGCGCCGGCCACTTTTGCGCCCAGCGCTCCCGCTCCGCGTGCGACCTCGTACGCGCGATCGGTGCGGGCGTTGCTGACGCCCGCCGCCGCGCGCTTCTTCGTGTGCCAAGCGTCATCCAGCAGCGTCCCAAACTCATCCAGCCGGTTTTCGCGGAGCAGATCGCGGGCGTGGAACGCCTGGCGCTTCATCTCGTCGGACGCTCGCAGCGTCTCGTCGCGGTGTTCGGTGAGATTGCGGCGCTGCTCGCCCAGGATCGTCGCGGCGTCACGGGACATGCCCGTGAAGAACAGGAGTACCCGCCGCTCGAGCCCCAGCCGCGTCTCAGGTGGCAGCGCGACGGGCTGTACATCCACGTGCGAGTCCGGGTGGAACTCGATGAAGTTCAGGCCGCCGAACGCCGCCGCGTACTGGTCCTGCTTTCCGATCGGCTGTCCCAGCCGGTCGATCTCGATCTCGCACGCAAGTTCGGCCAGATCTTGCTGACACATCTGGCGGCCGCAGTACGTCGATATGGCCTTAACGAGCGCGACCGTAACCGCGCTGGACGAACCCAGCCCGGTGCCGGGCGGCACCTCCGACGACAGGAATACAGACAGCCCCTCGTACACGGAGAATTCGTCCAGCACCGCCCTGGGCAGGCGAAGGTCGTCGTCCACCCGGCGCCGGGCCGGTCCTTCGTGGCGGAAGAACGTACGGTAGTCCGACGACGACACCTGCACGCAGCCCTCGCTGTTCCCGAGGATCACGTAGAAGTACTTGTCGATCGCCGCGCTCAGCACGGCGCCGCCGTGCTGTTCGTAGTACGCAGGCAAGTCGGTCCCGCCTCCGAAGAAGCTGACGCGCACCGGCGCTCGTGCTATCAACATGCGTTCCCTCGCGTCTCAGGCAGCCGCTGCCAGCCGTCGCACCGGCGCGGCAGTCTCATCGTTCCCTTCGTGGGCGGAATCCGTGTCCTCGCCGCGTTCCTCGGGCCGCTCGCCGCGGCTGGCGCGCCGAATCGCTGTGGCCAGCAGGTGGTTCAACAGGAGGTGCGCGTCCTCCACCGGCCCGTACTCGTCGCTATCGATCACCACCGCCACATCGGACAGCCGCGCCAGCGCGCCTCCGCCGAAGCCGGAGAAGCCCAGCACCGATGCCCCCCGGTCACGCGCCAGTTCCGCCGCGGCGACGATGTTGGGTGAGTTCCCGCTGGCGGAGATGGCGACAACGACATCACCCGGCGCGAGGATCTGCGAGAGCTGTAGTGTGAACACCGCCTCGTAGCCGACGTCGTTCGCCCAGGCCGAGAGGACCGCCACGTTGTCGCAGAGCGCGCGGCAGTTCAGGGGCGGCCCATCGGACTCCATCGCCGCGCGTACCAGGTCCGCCGCCATGTGGCTGGCTGTCGTCGCGCTCCCGCCGTTCCCGATGATGTAGACGGCGTTCCCGCGTGTCCGCGCATCGAGCAGCAGCTCGGCAGCCTGCACGATGGCACGCTGGTCCAGCGCCGATATGGCCGCGGCAATGTCACCGATGTACGCATCGACCGCGCGCTCGACCGCCCGGCGGCGCGGGCTCGTGACGTGGAGCGCTCGCAACGCCGCGTCCGCTTCGCGCAGCCGCGTGGCGGACCCGATGTCCCAGCAGGCGGCGTCGGTCCGATATCCGAAGAGCGCGCGGCCGTTCGATGCCAGCGCGCCGAACACGTCGGCGCCGAAGTCCTGCGGGATGCCCGCCTCGATGGTGTCCAGTACGGCGGGGTCCAGCACGTAGATCCCGGCGTTCGCCCAGGCGTCCGCGGGCGCTTGGCCGGGGGCCGGCTTCTCGACGAATCCCGTGACCCATCCTTCGGCGTCCTGCTGGACGATGCCGCACTGACTCGCGTCGTCCGGCCGCCGCAGGGCGATCGTCGCCAGCGCGCCGTGTACACGGTGCGCTTCCATGATCCGGCGCGGGTCGATCAGTGTGAACACGTCGCCGTAGACGACGTAGAACGGCCCCGACGAGCCCGATGTGCCCGACGCACCCGATGAGAAGAAGGACGCCAGCGCCTTCACCGCGCCGGCCGTGCCCAGCAGCCGTGGTTCGAAGGAGTAGCGGAGCGCGACTCCGAACCGCGACCCGTCGCCCAGCTCGTCGGCGATGACGTCGGCGTGCGCGTGCAGGTTGACGGCGATCTCGCGCACGCCGCTCCGGGCGAGCAGCTCGATCGTGTGCTCCAGCAGCGGCTTGCCGGCGATGGGCACCATCGCCTTTGGCACGCGGTCCGTCAGCGGCTTCAGGCGCGTGCCTGCGCCCGCCGCCAGGATCATGGCCTTCGGCGCGGGATGCGATCCGTTCGTCGAAGCATGGCTCGCGCCGTTCAGGCGTGCCGTGGTCGCCTGCGCCGGCACGTGGCCGTTGGTTGCTGCCCTCGCCCTCACTGCGCACCTGTCCTTTCGATGCTGTATTCGATGACGAAGTCCCTCGTCAGCTCGATCTGGAGACCAGCTTCCGCTGGCTCCGCGCTCTCTCCGTTCACGCGCACCGCGGAGACGCGGGCGCCGCTCGGCGCCGAAAGGCGCAGCGTGACGGGCAGCGCGCGCTGGCCCGGCTGCTTGCGGATCGTGAGCCGGTACAGTGCCTCGCGCCCGCTCCGCAGGTCGACGACGGCCGGCGTGACATAGGAAAAGCTCAACTGGCGGCGCGTGTCCCGCGGCACCGTGAAGAAGCGGCCGAACACTGTCAGCCCCAGTTCGTCGCCGACATCCTCCACCCCGATGGTCCCCAACTCGTCACGCACGTCGGCGATAGTGCTGCCGGGTGGCACGTACAGGCGTACGTAGTCGCCGTACACGCCGCCCAGCATCAACTTTCGGACGAGCGCGGGATCCCGGCCCTCCTCCCACGGCGCGAGGTTGTTGAAGTAGTCGATAGTGACCGCCGTGTGCGCGGCGCCGCGCTCGTCCAGCAGCACGTCGATGCTGAGCGACTGTTCCATGACGGCGTTGAGCTTGGTGCCGTTGACGCTCGCATCCACCAGCATCAGGAAGTCGCCGCCTTCGTAGCGGGCCTCGCCCGCCACGCCAAGGTCGCGGACGGCATCCTGTAGCGTTGGGTCGTTCGCGTAGATGAGCAGCTCCTTCTCGTCGCCCAGCTTCTGCACCAGGTCGATGAACCCGCTCCAGTTCCCGGTCTCCGGGTGTAGCGAGCGGTCCAGCACCTCGCGCGCCAGCAGGGCAACGAACTCCTTCCGGTCCGCATCGGGCGCTGACGGGTCGCGCGTGTACTGCTCGGTGAGGTCGAAGACGTTGCTGCTGGTGGCCATCACCCCGTATTCGGGGATCTCCACCGGTCCGGTCACGGCCAGCATCCGCTCCAGCGTCCGCACGTTGATCCCGATGACGCCGTCGACGGGACCACCGCCGCCCAGCTCGTAGAACCGCTGTGCCTCCCGCGCGGCGGTCGGGAAGTCAGGCGACCAGTTCGAGACGCTGAGGTTCCAGGTCACGCCCTTCAGCAGATAGCGGTCGAGCGGCCCCGGAGGCGGTTCGTACGCTCCGCCGGCCCGCATCCAGTCCATGCCAAACTCGATCGCGTCGGTGAACTCGAACGTGGTCATGCGACCGCGCTCCAGGCACATGAGCCCCAGCACGCTGACGAGCCCACCCGTGGGCAAAAGCTCGGCGTTGTTGTGCGCCAGGACCAGGTAACACTTCGGCCCGGAGAACCCCAGGAACGCCGGCAGGAATGCGCGGGCGTCACCGTACGTCTGGATGATGGTCGCGATGTGCTCGCGCCGCTCGTCGAGCTTATCGACCGCGCCGGACAGGGGTGGCAGCAGCGCGCCGCCGCTCAGCCCGTTGCGCAGGGCGTCCACCTGCGACAGGTGCATGTCGATCTTGTCGAACGCGGGCGCGGTGCGGTCCAGGACCTCGACGCTGGTCTCCAGCAGGCTCCCGCTGTCGCCATCGCGCACGGCCGCGAACTCGTCGGCGGCATCGACGGCGGCAAGGCCGATCGCGCTCGCCTCGGCACCGACAGCGGCGAGATCCCCGGCCGCGTCCACCTGTCGGCCTGCGAAGGGGAGGTGGCCGGCGGCCCACAGCAGCGGGTCGCGGCTCATCCTGCCTTGCGCTGCCGCGAAGTCGTCGCCCGCCGACTCGAACGCCGTGCGCGCCGATCGCAGGTCCTCCGTCTTCGCGTCGAGTCGTCTCGTCTCCAGCACGTCTTCCCCCCGTTGGAGCGATGCTCGTCCCTGGTTGATGTCGCGGAGCACCATGGCCGCGCGGTATCCCTCGACCACACCGGCGACCAACAGCGCCGCCAGGATCCAGGCCAGCAGGCCGCCGCGCCTCGCGATGCCCGATCGAAGCCAGGGCGTCCACGCGATGGCTCGAGCTGACACCCGGCCTGGCTCCTTCCTATCCCCGTGTTTCGGCTAGCTCGCCTGGCCGTGCGCCGCCCGAGTCGATGGTCGCTTTCCGCTTGTGCGCGTCGTGCGTGCGTACCTGCGCGCGCCCAGCAGCGCGATAGCGCCCGCGGTGATCAGCAGGACCGCCGTCAGTCCACCGGACTGCGAGTCGGGCCCGCTGCCTGTGCTCGGCAGCTCGATGGGCGACTGCGGGGGCTGCGCCGCGGCCGACAGGATCACGCTGACCCGGCCGGTGATAGTGCCGCAGACCACCTCGACCTCAATCGTGCCGGGCGTGCTACCGACGTTGAGCGTCGTGCGCGCCGCGCCGTTGCCATCGGTCGTGACGTCAGTCGGTGAAACGCTGGCGCCCGTGCCGGGCTGGCGCGCCACGCGTGCCACGCAGGCCTGGTTCGCCAGTACGTCGCCGTCGTTGTCGCGGAGCACTGCCGTAATGGGGACCGTCTGGCCGGCGGTCGCCGTCGTCTGCCCTGCCGTGACCGTCAGGCTCGAGCCCGGCGGCGGGTACTGCGCGTGAGCCGTGCCCGCCATCGAGGCGATCAGCATCGTCGACGTGACGACGGCAAGTAGCGATGCAATCCTGAGCATGCTGTGTTCCTCCTCGTGTCCTTTGCATGGATCCGGCCCAGCGGCCGGTCCCATCTCCCCCGTTTGTGTCGTGCCTACACGCGCGTCTCGTCCGCGGCCGCCCCCCCGCGTCCCGCCTCCGCACTGCCGTGTGCCGGCGCCAGTTGAATCGCCGCCAGTTCCGGGAGCCTGCCGCGTCCGCCGCCGCCCCCGGAATCGCCGCCGCGCACCGCGTACGACCGGTCGTAGTAGTAGTAGTACGAGCCGTAGCCACTGCGGCCGCGCCGCACCTTGTTCAGCACCACGCCCAGTACGTTCGCATTTGCGCGAGCCGTCGCGTGGTAGGCGGCACGCAGCGCGCTCGCGCGCGTCCGTCCCTGCTCGACCACGAGGATCGTGGCGTCAGCTTTCGCTGCAAGGATCCGCGCGTCGGCCACGGCCAGCAGCGGCGAGCTGTCGATGACGATCACATCCACCTTCTGCTTCATCTGTTCGATGATGGCGTCGAAGCCGACCCACTCCAGCAGCTCCGTCGGGTTCGGCGGCAGAGGGCCGCTGGGTACGACGAACAGGTTGGGGTGGCTGGTGGGAATCAGCGACCGCTCGTCCAGCGACGCGCCGTCCAGTAGCACTGACGTCAGTCCGCTTGTGTTCTCCAGCCCGAAGGCGCGGTGCAGGGTCGGCCGCCGCAGGTCCGCGTCGACCAGCGCCACGCGCTTGCCGGACTCCGCGCATGCCAGGGCGTAGTTCGCGGACGTCGTCGACTTGCCGTCGCCGCTGTTGGCGCTGGCCACGAGGATCACCTGGGCCGGGTGCGCGATGGAGCTGAACTGGATGTTGGTGCGGAGGATCGCGTACGTCTCCGCCTCGTGCATGGGCAGCCCGCGTGTGCTGAGCGGAATGCGGTCCTTGTCGTGCGGCAGCCGCCCCACTTCGCCCAGCGTCGCCAGTCCCGAGGCCATGCTCACGTCGTCGGGCGACTTGATCGTGTCGTCCAGATACTCGATGAGCAGCGCCACCCCGCCCGCAAGCACCAGGCCCGCCAACACCGCAAGCGCCAGATTCAGCTTCAGATTCGGCGCGATGGGCGCGCCAGGCACCGTGGCCGGCTCCACGATCCGCGTGGTGCCGGTCCGCGTCAGGGCGTCCTCGCTCTCTTCGCGCACAAACGTGCTCGCGACAAGATTCGCCAGCCGCGCCGCGCGCTGGGGCGACTCATCGCTCACGGAGATGGTCACGAGCTGGGTGTCTTTCACCGCCTTCGTGTCCAGCTTCCCGGACAGCTCGTCGACGGTGAGCCCCGGCTCGTCCGCGTCTTCGATGACGGTCTCCAGGATCGGGCGCTTCGTGATCAGTTCGCGGTAAGTCTTCGTCAGGCGCTCGCTCGTGAGCACGTCGCTGTAGACGATTGAGCCGGGCGTCTCGACCTGGTTGATGAGCAGCGTCGACGACGCGCGGTAGGTCGGCGCGATGGTGCCGGTCACGAAATACGCGGCGATGCCCGCGATCGTGGCGCCGGCCACCAGCAGCCACCACCAGCGGCTCAGCAGGGCCAGGTAGCGCGCGGCGTCGGTCGGTCGTGGCGTCTGCGTGGAAATCTCGGTGGTTGCACTCATGAAAGCCTCGTCCTCCAGACGACGGTCGCAACAACGGTTGACGACCGCCCAAGCAATGCAGGGCGAAGACTATCCAAGGGCCCCATAAGGGTTTCAAGGAAGAATGCAACGGCAGTGTCTCGGCTCCGTGCCAGGCTGATAACAGCGCGCGTTTTGAACTCGTTTGCGCGGGACTACGCGTACGGTGAACCCCACCCCCTCCGCTGGATCTTGCGCGTTCAATTGGTGGGACGCCCCGTCGCGCCCGGCGGGGTGCATCTCGCCATGTTGGATGCGTGCATCTCGTCAGCAGTGAGACGAGCGCAGGTGCGTGACACCGCTGATCTCGTCCAGATAGATGGCGCTACAGCACAATAGGCATGAAGTCACGGCGAGGGTGGCCGAAGACGGGGGTGCCTATCACGGGCCGGAGGCCGTATGCTGTAGAACGCGTGCGAAAGCGCACGGCCACCGGGTCGCACATCGAGCGGGAGTAGCTCAGCCGGTAGAGCATCTGCTTCCCAAGCAGAGGGTCGTGGGTTCGAGTCCCATCTCCCGCTCCAGTTCATAATTAGGCGCACGCTGCCGAATCTATAGGTAAGAGATTCGGAGGTGTGCCCCATGTCCAGCCCCACTCGCAGCTTGCATCCAAGTGCGCCTAATTATTCGGACCCAGCGGACGCCGGCCCGAGCATCCAAGCGCTCCTGTCGAGCTTCCGACTGACCCTCCGCGCCGAGGGCCTGACCGAGAAGACGTTCAATATCTACGCGGACGCCATCAAGCGGCTGGAGGCGTTCCGGCTTCACAAGGGAATGGCGCCGATCCCGGCGATGAGCACCGAGCACGTCCGCGAGTTCCTCGGCGACATGCAGGAGCGCAACGCTCCCTCGACGGTGAACCAGCGTTACCGGTCGCTCAAGCGTTTCTACCGCTGGCTCGTCGAGGAAGGCGAGATCCGCGAGAACCCGATGCTGCGCATCAAGCCGCCGAAGGTGCCCGACACCATCAAGGAGCATTATGGGACCGAGGGCCTGGAGCGCGTGCTCAAGGCGTGCGGCGACAAGTCGTGGACCTCGCTGCGGGACCGCGCCATGGTGATGGTGCTCTACGACACGGGGGTCCGCGCCTCCGAGCTGTGCGGGATCCGCATGGATGACCTCGACATGGACGAACAGACGATCAAGGTCACCGGCAAGGGTGGCAAGGAGCGCATTGTGGGGCTTGGTAGCAAGGCCGCCGTGGCGCTCGACAAGTACCTAAGGAAGCGCCCGGCCACCGTGGCCGACTTCGTCTTCGTCTCGACGCGCGGCCAGCCGATGAGCTTCAACGCGCTCCGCATGTGTCTGCGCCGGCGCTTCAAGGAAGCCGGCGTGCCGTTCAAGGGCATCCACGGCTTCCGGCGCTCGTTCGCCATCGCGTACCTGGACGGCGGCGGCTACGCCGAGGACCTGCAGCAGCTCGCCGGCTGGAACTCGCTCCAGATGGTCCAGCGCTACACGAAGGCCACGGCCGGCGTCCGTGCCCGACGCGCACACAAGAAGCTGTCGCCAGCGGATCGGCTGGGCGGCAGGTAGCAGCGCAGCTCGAGGCTATCTCGTCATAGGCGAAGTCGGTAAGATCTGCTTCTTGGGAAGTGCCGATTGGCGGGGTAGTACGATCGCGACACACGGACGAACCATTGACGAAGCCGATCCCGGTCATCGACTTGTTCGCCGGGCCTGGTGGCCTTGGCGAAGGATTCTCCAGCGTGTTCGCATCGCCGGGAAAGCGCGCATTCCGTATCGCACTCTCTGTCGAACGCGACGAGGCTGCGCACTCCACGCTTGAACTAAGAGCGTTCTTTCGTCAGTTCCCGCCCGGCAATGCCCCGAGCGAATACTACCGTTATCTCCGCGGCGAGTTCACGCGCGAAAAACTCTTCGCGGCGTACCCACACGAGAGCGCGGCTGCGAAGCAAGAAGCTTGGCAAGCCGAACTCGGAGTCGAACCGCACGACAGTGTGAAGCGACGTATCACTAAGGCCTTGGGTGGAATTTCACTCTGGGTATTGATTGGTGGCCCGCCCTGCCAGGCGTACTCGCTCGCCGGTCGTTCGAGACAGGCGCGCGTACCTCGCGAACAGTTTGAGAAGGATAGTCGGCATCGTCTCTACAAGGAGTATCTCCGTATCCTCGCAGACCACCGGCCACCGCTGTTCGTGATGGAAAACGTCAAGGGCTTACTATCATCAAAGCTGTCTGGTCAAAACACCTTCGACTTGATCGCGTCTGACCTCCGAGCACCGACGGAGGCGCTGGGTGAGGGCAATGGGCTCCGATATGTGCTTCTTCCGCTGGTCCGAAACGAGTCTGCACCAGCGACCGACGCCTACGACGCGGAGCAATTCGTCATCCGGGGTGAGGACTTTGGCATTCCGCAGGCGAGACACCGGGTAATCATTGTCGGTATCCGCGAGGATTGGTCGAACCGTGCGCCCGAACTTGGAGTGTTGGAGCAAGTCAGCGCGATCGCAGTCGAATCTGTTATCGACAACCTGCCTCGCGTGCGCAGCGGGTTCTCGAAGCAACCTGATTCAGACGACGATTGGCGATCCATATTCTCAGGCGCGACGAATGCCTGGCGAGGCAGCAGACAATTTAGAACGCAGGAACTCAGCAGGGTTCTCAAATGTGCTGAGGCCGCAGCCAAGCGTATTCATGTGCCGAATGCCAAACGCGGTGCCGCCTATCTTGGGATTCCGAGTCGGCCAATGTACAGGAGAGACTGGTACTGCGACCCGAAGCTTCAGGGTATCTGCAACCACGAGACGAGGGGACACATCAAGGCCGACCTCGAACGCTACTTCTTCGCGGCTTGCTTCGCCAGCGTTTATGGTCGTTCCCCGACACTCAGGGACTTTCCAGCCATCCTGTTGCCGAATCACGGCAATGCGAAGAAGGCCCTTAACGGCAATCTATTCTCGGATCGGTTTCGCGTCCAGGTGCGTGGCCGTCCATCCACCACGATCACGTCGCACATATCGAAGGACGGTCACTACTTCATCCACCCGGATCCAACGCAATGCAGAAGCCTCACTGTACGCGAGGCCGCCCGACTTCAAACATTTCCGGACAACTACCTATTCGAAGGCTCTCGTACCGAGCAATACGTTCAAGTGGGCAACGCGGTCCCACCTCTACTCGCGTACGAGGTTGCTCGTGTTGTTCGCGACATCCTAGAGGTTGGGACGACACAGCGTCCGGATACTCCAGCGGAGGGTGATCGCACTGCCGTGGCGCCGGCCGCTAGGGAAGTCCCAGTGACACACATCGCTCGGAGGGGACAAGCATTGCAGCGAGGCGATCGTGGCGAGCAAAGCAGCATTGCCAAATCCAAGAGGGCGTAGTTGAATCGACGGTGTCCGTCGTGCGGAGTGAGTTCATCCGACAACTCGCGCAGCCATCGCTTTCGACGCGTCTCACCGTCATAGGGCGCGCCAACTAGTCTTGAGAGAACGCGCACGACATTGGAATCGATGATTAGAGCGCGAGTATTCCCGTGAAGGCTCAGTGCTGCGCCCGCGGCGTATGGCCCGACACCGGGGAGCGCTTCCAACTCGACTTGTGTCCTCGGGAGGTGCCCCTTTCGCACACCGATACTTGAGGCCAGTCGATGTAGAAGCGGTGCGCGCCAGCGAAGACCTAGCGAAGTTATCAGCTCTTGGATGTCGCGCTCAGACGCCATCGCGAAGCGTTGAGCCGACGGATAGCGGCGGATCAGCTCATCAAAGACAGGAGCGACCTGGGCGGCACGTGTTCTTTGGAGCAGCACTTCTGCAACCAGCCCTTGCCAGAGCGGCAACTCGCGGCGCCATGGGTAAGTCTGGAAGTGCGCATCGCCCCAGCGTACCAAGGCCCGTCTAATCTGACCGATGCGGCGCGCGTCGATAGAGCGCTCATGTGCGAACCCGTGCGTCGCCATGTACCTAACCTTCTTCCAAAGGCGACCTGAAGCCAAGACGAGCGGCCTCCTCCAAGATGAGCACGCCTTGCTTAGCCTGCTTTGCCGAAGGCTCTCTCTTCGCCGCGGCCAACCGGCCAAGACTGAAGCTCAGGGAACGTTGCCACCCCGCGAGATTGTTCGTGTCTTTGGCCCACTTAGCTACTGCATACCAGGTCTCGGATGGGATTTCCTTGACGCGTTCAATGTGGACCTGCGCTTCCGGGGCCAGGCTCTCTGGTTCGCGCTGAACGCCAACGGCTTCACCGCGAGATATGAGTTCCGCTGAAAGGCCCGGTGACAGCTCGAGTTCCAACTGCCGAACCGAAGCCCAGCATTGATCCGTCTTACACCACTCAGTGACGTTTTTGCCGGACGCACCTTCGACTAGATGCAGATGGATCACTGGCGCTAGCGTTGCCAACGTCGCTTGCAACGAAGGAGATAGGTCTTGATCCCGCCAGATGCGATCAAGATCGATGCGGTGGGATGTCTTGTGAGCGATGTACGCAATCGAGTAGGTGACGACGTTCGCCCGATATCCTCCAAGGTTGAGTGACTGGACGATCCGCTCGGCTCGCCGAAAGAGGATCGCCTTCGCAGCAAGGCGATGGAAATATGCGGCATCGACGTTGACCGCTCCCCGCTTCCTCAGGCGAACTGTGTGGTCTGCGAAGTTCTTTTGCGCGCCGCGGCTCACGATGTGCGGGAGTTGATCCCAGGTACTCTCGAACTTCGCTAGATCGGTCTTAGTGAACATTTGCGATCTCGGGTTCTCTGCGTCGAAGGCCTTTCTCTGCGCGACCGTTCGAGCACGGCTTCGTGCGTCGAGAAACTGTCCGCGTGCTCGTTCGTAAAACCAACGGGTTTGGCGCTGCCCCGACCCAGATGCTGGAGCCCAGATCGAACGCGACAATTCTTCTAGCTTCACGTGGAACGGGTCATTAGCGGAGAAGTCCGCTTCGTTGACCGAGTTCTGGCTGTTGGCGTATCGGGAAATGAGTGGAATCACGTCCTTGACTAAGACTGGCTCAACCACCGATAACTTCGCTTGCACGGAGATCTGGCTGATGTCGGCGCGATCCTTCTTGGCAGCCTGATAGATCGAAGCGGTGGTCTGACCACCATTCACGATCTGGAGCCCTCGCACCCAGCTGATCGCGGTCCCCCCGTTGGGGGAGGGGACCAGGCGTATCTCATCGGCAGTTGCTGAGATCCCATTGTTGTAAGCCAGGAAACGCTCTGGTTCGTTGAGGATTGTGTCGCGGATACCACGATTCACTTTCCCTCTCGCTTGAAGAAAGGAGCGGACGTTCAACTCCAGCAGCCTTGGACCATACTCGCCGTACAGGCTGGCGAGAACAGTGCCGGGAATGATCGCCAGATACGCGCGATACTCAGAGTCGTTGCCATGCGATGGAAGGCACTGGATAGGTTGTTCGAATCTGGACACAAAATCTATCTCAATGGGTTCATGGCCTTGGCCGGAGGTTGCGCATCGGAACAGGCGCCTTAGATCCCAGATGTGGGTGGAAATGTCTAGTCCGTCTGATGATTCCGGCTTCACTGCGCTAAGAGTGGTGAGTCCATCGGTGAGGACGAACAACCTGACGCGATATAGTTCCGCCCCCATCTCTGATATGGACCGCGCCATGTCCGATTGCGGCGACGCAGCCGGAAGTGCCGAGGCGTAGTCTGAGCGAGACTTCGTCAGGAATGCGTTAAGTCGCCGAACCGCGGTTTCGATCTGGTCCTTTGTGACCGTTACCGGAGGCACAGATCCCGTGCGAATCGTGATGAAGAGATCAAGCCGCCCCTCTTCTATGTCAGCGTGATAGCCCGAGACCTCAACGCCGGTCGCGCGATGACGACAGACCTCTCCGTCATCCAGCTCACCAGCCGCTACCAATTGGGAGATCACGACGGATGCGAACGCATCCTCGAGGGCGTCGTGGGACTCGCCGTCGGCGGAAAGTTGAGTCTCCTCCTGAAGCTCCGCCGCAAACTGCGCTAGGTCGGAATCTTGATTCGTCACGCTTGCTCGCTTCTAGCCCGGATGGTCTGTTAGAGGCATCTCCGGGAAGAATCCCAACGACCGATTGCTAACATCGCCGATCACGAGAGCGCGATCGAGGAAGCGATTGAACTCCTCGCAGGCGGTCTCCGGGACGAGGGCGCAGTTGTGACATGCAGCGAGATTGCACGAGTCGGGTCCCTGTCCGTGGGCGCCCAGCTCCATGCACACGGGATCGGCAGAACACCACTGCGCTTCTTCGATCGCGCGGATCACAATCGGATCTAGGTATCCAGGTTTTCCCATACGTACCAGCCCGCCCATCGTCCCTTCGGAGTCTCCGGCTGCGGTGTAGATAAGGATGCCGGCCATCGGATGTTCACTGTCGGTGGCGACGTAAAGACGCTCGCGGAGAGCGGCTGAGCTGTATCCACATTCAAAGGTGAGGCGATTGATCAGGAGGTGAGAGAACGTGTGGAGAAGCACCAGCCTGGCATCAATCGCGCGTATCCTGAGTCGGCGATCCTGCTGAGCGGTGCCGTATCTCTGCACTAGTCCGGCGATGCGCTGATTTACGTCTTCCCGGCGTTCCCACTGTTCAATGCGACGCTGGTCGAACTCGAGGAAGATGCCCTCGCCGTGAACGACATATCCTGGAAGCCAACTGTCTCGTCCAGTAGGCGCACTTCTCCGCAGCATTGACTTCCGGTCGTCGAGTGTAAGCTCGTTTTCAGAGAACGTTCTGCTAAATCCAGTGAACACGCGGGTCTCGCGAAGACGGTGCACTAGCATCACGCGTGTGAACACCGATGAAATAGTGTCGTTGTAGGATCGAGGATCTAGGCCTTGAATCTTCAGATCATCGTCATTGCGGACGGCCAAGAGCGCCCGATACTCGTCACGACGCACGTCGGACTCGTCCTCCACATCCGCCTGCTGTGACTCCGTCTCCCGATCGCTCTTCTCACCGGACACCACGACCGCGAACGATGCCCGGATCTGTTCATCGTTGAACTGATGCAGGAGTTCGCCGTGCGCTGCACGTAGCTCCCCGGGCCCGACCTGTAGGTCTGATCGAATTGCCAGTCGTACCCAGACGGAGAGAGGCGGAGCTTCCATGAGTGCTACCAGCGCCGCCGGCGCGGCGGGGGTGCTGCGAGGCAAGTAGATGGCGTTTCTTACGTGGGAAAAGTAGAGATTCGTTGCCGACCGAAGTGAACCACGAAGCGGCATGGTGCATGGTTGCCCCTCCTCGGTTCCAAGCCACGGCGTCTTGCCTTGGCATGAAAACTTTGCGCCGTCTGCAAGGTTGTCGGTGACGTACGTGGAGGGCCGATTTCCGTCGCCGCTCGCTTCCATGATCGAGGCCAAGGTGCGCGTTCTGTTGCACCCGTCGCAGCTCACCCGTTCACCCGAGAGCGAGGCACCGCCAGTTGCCGATAGTCGCACCTGGCCCGTGCACGTTGGATCAGCCGAGTGATGAACCCACTCCCTCCAGGGAAAGTCCTGCAGGTGCGCATGCTCGCACATCGCAACGAATCTGACTTGCGACATTACGCTACGTCTGCCACCGCGCCCGCACTCTTCGCAGATGACTCTTCCTCGATCAGTGAGTGGACGTTTCGTCAAGAGGTGACACCACTGGCACACGTTCCACTGCGGAAAACGAAGGAACGGCACGGTAAGTAGGGCGTTGGGGATAGATTGTCCAATCCGCGGCTCTCTGTAGTCAGGGGGGAGCCGGAAGTGGTCTACCCGCAGTTGGCGCTCAAGCCGCCACTCCTCGATGCGGAAGTCGTTTTGATCGGTGAGCGCGTTGGCGTTCCTGTTCTCAGGCTCGTACCAATGATCGAGTCCGGCGGCGATCAGCGATGTTCCGTCGCGAATAACGACCATCGCGCCAACTCCGAACGGAGCGACAAGTTGACCGCGCCGAATTGGTCCTTTCGGCATGGTTAGCTCCCTGGCGCCGCGACGTTTTCGGGCGGACCTTCGGCGCTTGACGTGCCCGAAGACGGATCATCCAGATATAGATTCGTGATCTCCACCTGACATTCAGCGTCGACATTCCGCATCGACTGCGGCGTAGACCAGGAGAGCCAGGCGCGCTCGGCCGTCGCATATGAGCCCGCCTGCCGCAGTAGCGGAATGTTTGCGTCATTCCATCTGGCTTGCCAGCTCTTCGGTTCCCACCGACGCCACTGATCGGCGCGCCGATCGAACACGCTCTCGAGGTTTGCCTCTTCCTCACGATCGACTTGGCGGACGCGGTTTAACATGACCCGCCGCACATCCTCGACGAGATTGCCTGGATACGGATACGCCTGGAGGTGGTCGTCACCTGCTTGCCTGGCGTACGCGACCATGACGGCATGCAGCGCTCGATCCAAAGCCGGCGGCGAGAACGGGGTGACGCTAGTCGGTTCCACCTGTGCGTAGAGTCGCTCGTGGTAACTCCTGAACTGCTCGAAGTGTGATCGGTCGCGGGGCTTCGACGGACTGTAGATTGTGACCACGAGTCCTGGCCGCTCTTGCCAGAGCCGGCCGACCCGACCCGTCACCTGAATGTACTGCGAGGTCGTCTTTGGCTGGCCTACAACAGTCATCAGCGAGAGGCGTGGCACATCGATACCTACCTCGATGATGCTTGAGGCAAGGCATACGTCTACGGGATAAGCGCCAGCTTTCGTGCACGAGACTTCGAGTGAAGCGATGGCCGCGGGCACGTCTTCGCTTTTCAGCCGCGACGTAAGCTCCTGCACATTGTTCAGGTATCGCACCTTCGCATCAGTCCGATTCCGAACCACCTTCAGATAGTCACCAACGTCCGACTGAAGAAGCGACAATCCTATGCCGAGTTCCCGCAAGCTGTTGAAAAACATCATCAGCGTCCACCAAGGATCCCGCTCGGCGTCCGGCATAGGAAAAGGGGCTTGGAGTAACGATGACACGGTCCTAACCACGGCGGTCTGTTGTGAACCAAGCCCCGGTGCGTCTACGCCGACATAGAGTCGTCCCGGCTCCAAGCTCCCGTCGCCACGCCGCGCATAGCGCGCGAAATAGGAATCGTCAGCCGACAGTCCGGGCGAAGGGAACAGCACGACATCCTCGCGGGCGTAAAGCGCGAGAACTTGGTCTTCGTACCGTCGGATGGTCGCAGTCGATGCAACGATCTTCGGTCGAACCGCGCCCTTTGGATCCCGATGATCGGTGCACAATTCTTCGATGACCGCTTCGTAGAGGCCGACCATCGACCCAAGCGGTCCGGAGATTAGGTGGAGCTCGTCCTGGATGATGAGATCGGGGGGTGACACAAGTCGAGATCCGTCCGAACCAAGTCCGAACAGCGCTCTTGCTTCCGGTCGCCACGCCAGCATGGCGAACTTGTCGACTGTCCCGATGATGAGGGTGGGCGGCTCGTCGTAAATATCGTCATCGATGACCATGACGGGCAGCTCGTCTGCGAAATCGCAGAGCGGGTCGGAGCACTTGAAGGCTACCGTGGTGCCGCGTTGCTCATAGCCGATGACTTTCGGTGCCTGTGATGGCGTTCCGCGAGGATGACTCAAAGGCCCGAGCTGAGCGCGACACCACGGACAACGCACCAATAGAAACGGGTTTTCGGCGTTCCGATCCTGCCGGACGAGAGCGCGAAGTTGAGCAAGTGCGTCGTCTCTACTGTTCGGCGTGCTGCCACCACCGACCCAGATGCCAATTGAGAATCGCGTTTCGCCCAGGTCACCGAGCCGCTTCTTTCGCATTTGTTCCATAGCACAGACCAAACCGGAAGCGCGCTGGAACTGCTGCGCTGTAAGCAGCCGCAGCGTGTAACGCATCAAGACGCTTACGCCCCGGTCCTCCGGATCTCCTAGCCGCCGCATAAACATCGCGAACGCCGCGAGGCCGAGATACGCCTCTGTCTTTCCCCCACCTGTTGGGAAACAGAGCAACTCAACTGTCTCGCGGGTGTCTGCGCGACCGTCCGCGGTTGATCGAAGACACATGAGAAAGAAGGCGATCTGAAACGGCCGCCACCAGCCCCGACCAGTTCCCAGGGCACGAGGGTCGGGCTCCGAATAGGGCTCGGCGAACTTAATGCGCCTCGCCTTCGAATCCCACTGTGCGCTTCGAACACCGGGTTCCGAGCGGATCTGCTGCATCAGCACAGCTTCGTTCGCGAGCTGAAAGGCCTTGGCAGCCTTGGGGTCTTCCTTGAGGTACTTCAAACCGTCACGCATACGCTCAGCGCTTCGGTCGCACACGTCAAGGTGCCGAAGTGCGACCTCGCGGTGGACTCCGAGCGACTCTACGTCTTCACGGCGCTCGGCGATCCAGTGTTCGTAGCGCGTCACGACCTCATCAACCTCCACCATCCCATCCGTGCCGGATACGAGACCGCCCAGGCGAGCCATCGAGACCAGTACGGGCGTGCCATCGTCGCGGAAGATGTCGGGGGTGGTGCTCGGAGTCTCGAATTGCGGAAGGCACTCGGCGCTCACCGAGTTCGCATGAGTGCGATCTGACGAGAGCGTCCAGTCCGCCGCGCAGCCGTGGCCAACCGCGAAGGTTTGCATCTCGCGGTACAAGAGAGCGAGCGACTGTTCTTCATAGTCGGAGACGCTGCGCCGGCCATCGCCACTCTGTGCTGATCGCGGAGTCGGATACGGCTGAATGCATGCGCGTGCGTCCGGTGGCTTGACGGTAGCGTCGAAGTGCGATTGGAAGAGCGTTGTCTCGGACGCGGATGTGCCCGCGCCGGGCGTGGGCGTGCGATTCACCAGGCAGACTGTCAGCAACGCTGACATGCCCGCTCTCGGACGAGAGAACACCTCGACGCTAAGGTCCAGCCCTTCCAGTTCGTCTCCAACGAGCGCCTTTCTATTCATTCCTTGTTTGGCGAGCAGCTCGTCGGCACTAAACGTCACGCTTCCGCTTATTTGTGAGCGCCGCCACCAGAACCGCTCCTGCGTTCCGATCGCGACAGCGAATCGGCGATATCGTCCACCGCTCACCTCGACGCTCAACTCAGAGCCGTCTGGAAGAAGAGTCAAGAAGCTGACCCCAATGCTGCTCGGACGAAAGGAGGTGGCTGGCGACAGGTCGAGGTCATCGGAGTCGACCTCCGTCTTGGCCGCTCGCGCCACTCGTTCGGCGACCTTGTCTAGGTTCTTGATGCCGTCCTCGGTGAGCGCATTGGACGGTTCATCATCATCGCGATCGGCACCAGTCCCATCGGTAGGCAGCTCCTTGGTGTCGTCGTCATCGGTCGCAACGGTACTGATCGGATACAGAACGGCCACACCGTATCTCTTTGTCGGCGAGTCACGCTGAAGGATCTCCTCGCCGGTGCCTTTGACGCGCCAGGGGCCGTATGATGCCTTTGAGTCGGAGAATCTCACGGTTCCCGTGCAGTCGAGTTCGGCACCTTGCGGAGACGGTCCGACTAGTTCTTCTCTGAGCGCGGCGATGATGGCGTCCCGGTTTTGGTGGTGATCTGGCATAACCCGGCTCCTATTGTGAGCGCGTTGGTCTGACTAGAGCCTCACGCACGTCCTTCTTGACGCTTTCGTTGGCGAGTATCACAAGGCGATGGAGAGCCCGCGTTGTCGCGATATAGAAGAGCGCAACGGATGCTTCGTCCCTGATTCGATCGATGTCGGTAACGATGATCGCACCCGCCTCCAGACCTTTGAAAGCGTGAATCGAGGCATATCCGATCTCGCCCTCGCGAGCCGCCTCGAACGGCTTGATTCTATCGGCCCAAGGCTTGGCCGATAGCAACACGGCTGAACCAGCTGCGCGCGGCGAAAGGACCACCACGTCGCGACCGCGAAAGCCCTGGTCATAGAGTGACTCGAGCGTTTGGACGAGAAGTTCGTGCTGTTGCTCTGCCGTCTTGAAGAATAGGAGTTCAGGTTCGACGCCATCATCTGGTCGCAGCACATGGGCGTAGTCAGGATCGAGTTGCCCGAGAATACGGGCGTACGCGGCGATGCGGGGGGTGTTACGACAATTGTCGCGAAGGACATAAGGGTAGACGGGTCCACATCGTGCGTTCAATGTGCTCTCGACATCAGGCCGTGCGGAGTCGAAGATGGCTTGCTTCTCAAAGTCGCCGAACATCCTCCATCTCCCTGCAGCCAAGCCGCCTCGAAGACTCACGTCTAAGAAGTCAAGGAAGGAGTCGCGGAGAATGTCCTGTGCTTCATCAACGATGACTTCATCGAAAGTGAACTCGTCGCCTTCTGCTGCAAGGATTTTCTCTGTGGCAAGGGTCGGAAGTTCAGTCTCCCAATATTCGCTTTCGAGAGTCCCATCGCCCTTTCCTCCGGCGACGGCAAGCATGCGCGCGTGCAAGGTCGAAGCCTGAATCATTGGACGCAGCGACTCGACTTGATCCTGCAGCCACCGGGCAAGCAGATGGTTGAAGCAGATCAGGAGGACGCGACGCCCAAGAGAACGCGAACGTCTCGCCGCCTCGATCGCGAGAAGCGTCTTTCCTGATCCAGCGGGGCCGCTGAAGAGCACTCTCGGGCTGGCTGCCATTGCATCGAGAGCTCCGTACTGCGCGATTGTGTAGTGTTTGACTTCATCGGATCGACGTTCGGCTTGGGCCTTAGGGCTCTCGTAAAATTCGAAGTGCGGTCGAAGCACCTCGGCGATTGCCTGGCACTGTTGAGGATCCGGCTCATTCGAGCCAGGATCAAACCACGCCGCAGTACGTTGTCCCACCAGAAACGACCGTGCCTTGTCGATGACTCGTTCAATTGCTGTCGCGATCGATTGCCTTCGGTAGACGTTCGTGTCGATTACTTGCCATGGATGCCACTCTGGGGACGCCATATCAAATGGGACGTATGGGAAGACGACGCCAGACCAAACCACCACTCTCGACAGATCTGGACGCTTTCGAACGATCTGCCTGTGAATGCTGTGCATCGATTCGGACGCCTGCTTGAACGGACCTCGCGGATCGGGCTTCGGATCTGTACCGTAATACCAGCGGCCTTGCTCGTCCCGTTCTAAGCGGGAGCACGCTTTCACTTCGAGAAATAGCACCCCTTTATGTGGAATTATGATGACGAAGTCGACTTCCCCCGAGATCTGCCTGCGGTGTTCAGCAACATCCAGCGAATGCAACACGATCCACTCGGCTGCGCCGGGGTCATCCCGGAGGCGCTGATAGATCTCTCGTTCACCAGGGCTCTGGCACGAAGAATCCATGACCGAAGGAATCATTCGCGCCAAGTGATCGCCTCCAGTTCAAATGGATGCCCGACACGAGAAGACGGAACGATTGTTGATTCGGGCGCGATGTCAACGATTCGAAACGCTGTCAGAGTGCCTCCATCTTCACCCGGCAGCTCGAAGTCCATCCGTCCCATCCGCTCAAGTTCTTCCGTGTCGCAAGCGCGAACTCGCTCCAAGAGCAGCCTCCGCACACGTTGGCCGGCGGTTTGATGAGCGCGCCTGACTTCGCCCATCTTGTCCCAGATCTCCTGAGCCTCGCCGTCAAACCCAATCAATTGCATCATTGCGTTGAAGTCATCCTGGCTCTGGGGGCGTATGCTGCGATTGTTCGTCCATGAACGGAGGTTCGCTTCGTTGGCGCGAAGCGCTCCTCGTTCCTTCAAGGCGCGACACGTCTCCTCTGCTCCGTTATCCCTAACGGCGACTCGCATTCGCCGCTTCCAATCGTTTTGACAGGCGCGAATCGCGATTGCCTGGGGACCCATCAGGCGGTCAGCCACCTCCAGAATGTAATCTCCGCCACCCTCGGTCCGGAGCAGAATGAACGTTCCGCGCTCGATCTCACCTCGCCGAATGCGTTGTACGGTGAGCGCCTGGTCCTTGTCGAGATCGATGACCGTTAGCAGCGCGTCGTCGTCATCCTCAAGAAAGACGCCGGAGTTGTCTTCGAGTATGAAGAGCGTTGCGTCTACGTCGTCATCATCAGCGTCATTGCTCGGGTTCGGAGCGCCCACGCCAGTCTTGGCCCACTCGACTCGCGGCGCGATTTCACCGGGGTCGATGGTCGGCAGATCCGGGGGACGCGCGGCTTCGTCGTCGAGCTGCGGCAGTCTCCTCCAGCCGTTCGTGTGCGCAGGCGCTTCGAACGAGCCTGCAAAGGCGGGCTCGTCTCGCCGCTGGTCCCGCAGCCATTCGTAACGCACCAGGTGAATCTCGGAAGCTCTCGGTGCTGACAAGACGAACTCTGGAAACCAGGTTGACGGTCCCACTACGATGAGGCGTTCATAGCACCGCCCACCTCGTAGTTGCGGTGGGGTAACGACATCTAGACTGCCTGTTGGCGACAGTACGGGTAAGACTTGTCGCACCTTGGTCACCAATCGTGACGACTGGAGGAGCAAGGCGCAGTCCGGGCCGGCGGCCGCCAGCGTGGAGCATATCGACTGCATCGGTGCCTCATCATTCAACGCCAGCACCGCGAGTCGGTCGATAATCGACGCTGCACTGACCGCGACGTTCGGATAGATCGCGGCGCAATCAACGAGATGCGCTCTCAGGAACTCGCAGGCGGCGCCTGCACCAATTGCCGGATCCGAGAAGGCTAAGGGGGCTGCTGATGCCTCGAACCTGAAGGCACCCAGTTTTCGTAGTACGGAGCTCCAATACTCGTCCTGCGCGTCCTCACCTAGTGTGCGCACAAGTTCGCGGAACGACAGAGAGTACTCCCTAAAGAGTTGGTGCTCGATCCGATGGATTCTGAGGGCAGCATCGGCACTGCATCCGTAAACGCGACCGGCATCAAGAAACGATACTTCCCTCAACGTCTTGCCTCACGGAATGCCACGACCTCTATCCCCACGGGTGGTTGCGGTGCGCCCAGCAGCACATGTGCGTCATCGTTCAGTCGATTTCCGTACGCTGAATTAAGTTGGTCGGCTTGACCTGCCCCCGATCTGTGGTCCACTCATTGTGAGAGTCCAACCGGGTCCTTCC
>CAYJMG010000016.1:0-98889 GCA_964371355.1 uncultured Dehalococcoidia bacterium | reverse complement strand
CGGTGTGTTCGCGCGAGACATCGCCACGCTTGTCGATGGCCGTGCCCAGCACATTGAACAGGCGTCCCAGCGTGGCGGGGCCCACGGGCACCGTGACGGGCGCGCCGAGGTCCCGGGCCGTGGCGCCGCGGCGGAGGCCGTCGGTCGAATCCATGGCGAGGGCGCGGACCCAGTTGTTGCCGAGGTGCGAGTTGACCTCGGCGATGAGGGTCTGGTCGCCGTTCTGGATCTCGATTGCGTTGAACAGCGCGGGAAGGGCGCCCGTCGGGAATTCGACATCGATGACGGTGCCGATGACCTGTACCACCTTGCCGCGTGCTGCGCCTGTTGCTGTGACCATGATCGCCTCCGGTTTTCCGTCTTCGGTCGATGGTCATCGGGACCCCGACCGCGGGGACAGGTCTGAAGACCTGTCCGTACGTGCATCGAGCGCAGCAGGCTGCGCCCCTACGGTGTTATTTCATCGCCTCGACGCCGCCGACGATGTCGAGGAGTTCCTTCGTGATCTGCTCCTGTCGCGCCTTGTTGTAGATGAGGGTGAGGGTCTGGATCATTTCGTTGGCGGAGTCCGTGGCGTTGCGCATGGCGACCATTCGCGCGGACAGCTCGCTGGCCTCATTTTCGAGGATGGCGGCGTAGATCGTCATCTCGATATAGCGCGGGAGCAGCTCGTCGAAGACGCCGGTGGCGCTGGGCTCGTAGATGTAGTCGATGTCCTCTTCCGTGATGTCGGTCAGCTCCTCGGCCTGGATGGGGAGGAGCTGGCGGACGATCGGCGTCTGGACGGCCGTGTTCACGAACTGCGGCCAAAGCATGAAGACCCGGTCGACGTTTCCGCTGAGGTACTCGTCCGCGACGATGCGGTTGACGGGCAACGTGTCGAGCAGCTCCGGGTAGTCGGGCAGGGAGAACTCGGCGACCAGCGGCTGACCGGCGCGGATGACGAAGTCGCGTGCCTTCTTGCCGACGGTAAGGAAGCTGACGGGCGCCTCCTGCTCGAGCGCGAAGGATGCGGCCCTGCGACTCATGTTGCCCGGGAGGCCGCCGGCGAGGCCGCGGTTGGGCCCCATGAAGAGGACGAGGTTGCGCTGGACGGGCCGCTCGACGAGGAAGGAGTGCTTCTCTTCGTCGCCGGCCTGCTGCTTCGACAGATCGCCGAGGATTTCGCGCAGTTTCTGGGCATAGGGGCGCGCGGCGAGGGCGCGGGCTTGCGAGCGCCGCATCTTGGAGGCGGCGACCATCTCCATGGCCTTGGTGACCTTGGCGATGGAGGTTACCGAGCGGACCCGGCGTTTGATCTGGCGGATACTTGCCATCGGTTAGTGTCTCAGTGTCTCAGTTGGCAGTTCTCAGGCGTGCTCGTTACCACGTGCGGGCTTTTCAGCCCGCGCTACATCTCTCAATACGGGACGGTGTTCTTGAATTCGGTTACGGCGGCTTTCAACTGGGCTTCGATGGCTTCGTCGAGGGCTTTCTGGTCCATGATCTTCGCGGAGATGTCGGGCTTGTTGCTCTCCATGTACTTGTGGAAGGCGGCCTCGAACGACTGGACCTTCTCGACGGGGACGTCGTCGAGGAAGCCGTTGTTGAGTGCCCAGAAGATCTCGACGGACTCGGCCATGGAGAGCGGCTGGTACTGGGGCTGCTTCAGGATCTCCTGGGCACGCTGGCCGCGCTCCAGCTCGCGCCGGGTTGCGTTGTCGAGGTCGCTGGTGCCGAACTGGGCGAAGGCCTGGAGTTCGCGGTAGCGGGCCATGTTGAGCCGCAGCGTGGCGGCAACCTGCTTCATCGCCTTGCGCTGGGCGGCGGTGCCCACGCGGGAGACCGAGTTGCCGGCGTTGATGGCGGGGCGGATACCGGCGTTGAACAGGTCGTTCTCGAGGAAGATCTGGCCGTCGGTGATGGAGATGACGTTCGTCGGGATGTAGGCGGAGATGTCGTTCGCCTGCGTCTCGATGATGGGGAGAGCGGTGCTGGAGCCGCCGCCGTTGTCGGCGTTGAGCTTGGCCGAACGCTCGAGGAGGCGGCTGTGCAGGTAGAACACGTCACCCGGGTAGGCCTCGCGGCCGGGAGGACGGCGCAGCAGCAGCGACATCTGGCGGTAGGCCCAGGCGTGCTTCGAGAGATCGTCGTAGACGATGAGGACGTCCTTGCCCTGGTCCATCCACTCCTCAGCCATCGCGCAGCCAGCGAAGGGCGCCAGGTACTGCATGGCGGCCGACTCGGCGGCGGTCGCCGAGACGATCACGGTGTGGGCGAGGGCGCCGTTGGTCTCGAGCGTGCCCATGAGCTGGGCGATCTTGGCGGCCTTCTGCCCGATGCCGACGTAGATGCAGAGGAGGTCGCCACCCTTCTGGTTGATGATGGCGTCGACGGCGATGGCGGTCTTGCCGGTACCGCGGTCGCCGATGATGAGTTCGCGCTGGCCGCGGCCGACGGGGATCATGCCGTCGATAGCCTTGATGCCGGTCTGCACCGGCGTGTCGACGGACTTCCGGGTCGTCACGTCGGGGGCGATCTTCTCGACGGGGCGGGTCTTCGTCGTGTTGAGGGGGCCCTTGCCATCGACGGGGACGCCGAGCGCGTTCACGACGCGGCCGAGCAGCGCATCGCCGACGGGGACCTCGGCGATGCGGCCGGTGGCGCGGACCTCGTCGCCCTCCTTGATCTCGTCGTAGTCGCCGAGCACCACGACACCGACGGAGTCCTCCTCGAGGTTGAGGGCCATGCCGATGACACCGCTGGAGAACTCCACCAGCTCGGATGCGGCGACGTTGGAGAGGCCGTGGACGCGGGCGATGCCATCGCCGGCTTCGACGACGGTACCCACGTTCACCGCCGTGACGTCGGCGCCGAACTGCTGGATCTGCTGCTTGATGATGCTGGCGATTTCTTGCGACTGGATGGCCATGATGTTGGTCTCCTGGAGGTCGGAGGCCGGATCTCAGAGCGCCCTGACCCCGTCCTCAGCTCCTTCGTTCTGCCTTCAGACTTCTGACCCAAAGACCTCGCTACGTCTCGTTCTTCATCCTCGCGCGGGCTGAAAGCCCGCGCTGCGTTCCGGTAATCCGCTACCTCACTGCTCCTTCGAGGCGGCGCTTCAGGGCGACCAGCCGGGAGCGGGTGCTGGCGTCGATCAGCTCGTCGCCCATACGGGCGACGATGCCGCCGATGATGGACTCGTCGACGACGGGTGTGACGTCGACCTGCTTGCCGGTGAGCGTCGAGAGCCGCTGCGCGACGGCGCGGCGCTCGTCATCGGCGAGCGGGACGGCGGTGGTGACGACAGCGTGGGCGACGCCCCGGCGGTCGTCGTAGCGTTCCTGGTACACGCGCTGGACCTCGCGGGCCAGATCCATCTTGCCGCGCTGCTCCAGCAGCCGGACCAGGTTCCAGGCCAGCGGGCCGACCTGCTTCTCGAGACCGGCCGAGAGGAGGCGGAGCTTCTCTTCGCGCGGGACGCGGCCGCTGACGAGCAGGCCGGCGACCTCCGGCTCGGAGGCGAAGGCGGCTATCGTGCGCAGGTCGTCCGCCCAGACGTCGAAGGAGCCGGTCTCCGAGGCGAGCTCGAAGACGGCTTCTGCGTAGCGACGGGCGGAGGCGATGCGCGATGCCACCTAGTTGTTCCTTCCGGACGTGCCAGGCTCGGCGAAGCTGGACTGCGCGAGCGCGTCATCGATGAGGCGCTTGTGCGCGGTCCGGTCGAGCGACTGGTTGATCACCTTCTCGGCGGCGGAGATGGCGAGGTCGGCGAACTCCTTGCGGAGGTCGGCGATGGCGGTATCGCGCTCCTGCTGGATCTCGTTGCGGGCGCGGGCCAGGGTGGCCTCGGCATCGGCCTGGGCCTGGGTGCGGGCGTCGGCCTGGATGCGGTTGGCGATCTCCTGGGCCTGACCGATGAGCTGCTGGGCCTCGCGGCGCGCGACCTCGATCTGCTCCTGCTGCTGGCGCTCGGACTCGGCGGCCTGCACCTTCGCCTGCTCGGCGGCGGAGAGGCTCTGGGCGATCTTCTCGCGGCGCTCGTCGAGCATCTTCATGAGCGGGCCCCAGGCGACGAGGCGCAGCACGATGAGGAGCACCGTGAAGTTCACGATGTTCGCGAGGAGGACCGGGACGTTGATGCCCAGATCGGCGATTCCCAGTACGACCATGGCCTACCTCCGGCCGGTTTGTTCCCTTTGCCTCCCTCACCCCAGGGCGAGCGAGTGGGATCTACCTCTCCGAACAACGCGCGGGCTGAAAGCCCGCGCTGCGGGAGGATGCCGGCTCCATCCTCGTTAGAAGATGAAGCCGATCATGATGGCGACGACCAGGGCGTAGATCGCGATGGCCTCGGCGAACACGATCGCGAGGATCATCGAACTCTGGACCTGGGGCTGGGCCTCCGGGTTGCGGCCGATGGCCTCCATGGCCTTGGCGGCCATCATGCCGATGGCGAGGCCAGGGGCGACGCTTCCCAGGCCGATGGCCATGCCGGCGCCGATGTACTTGAGGCCGGCGTCGGTGAATGCGAGCAGCGGTACCAGCAATGACAGATCCAAGGCGGTTCTCCTCCCGAGTGTTGGGCACAGCAGGCCGTGCCCCTACGTGTTGGCGGGCACACCGCGTGCCCTTGCGTTCGGTTTTGGCGGGCTTGTGTGCCCGGTGTTCCCTCTTCTGTCCTTGGGCGCAGCCTGCTGCGCCCCTACGTCCTACGTTGTTGTTGGGCGCAGCAGGCTGCGCCCCTACGTCCTACGTTGTTGTTGGGCGCAGCAGGCTGCGCCCCTACGGTTAATGTGCGGGCGCGGCCGCGTGCTCGCCGTGGCCCTCGCCCTCGGCGTGATCTTCGTGGTCGTGCGACTCTACGGCAAGCGCGCCGAAGGCGATGGTAAGCGCGAAGAAGACGAAGCCCTGGATGGCGCCGACGAAGACCTCGAGACCGTAGAACGGGAGGGCAACGAGGAACGGCATCAGGAACGTCATCACGAGCAGGAGGATCTCGCCGGCCAGCATGTTGCCGAAGAGGCGGAAGGTGAAGCTGATGAGACGCGCGAACTCGGCGATGATCTCGAGGAAGCCGACGAAGGCGCCGATGGGGTTGGTGATGGGGTTGCGGATGAACTTGGCGCCGTACTTGAAGACGCCGAGCGTCGTGATGCCCCAGAACTCGATGAAGCACACCGAGATGATGGCCAGCGAAAGCGGCGAATTGAGGTCGGTGTTGAAGCTGCGGAAGTAGGGGAAGATGACGGCGAGCTTCTTGCCGTCGGCCGCCATTTTCTCGCGGGCTTCCTCCGCGTGGTCGAGGTTGATCCCGCGCTTGCACTCGTCGATCTCCGTTTCAGACGCACCCTCGTGGTCGCAGGCGGAGTAGTCGAGGTCGAGGCCGGCGGCCTTCGGCAACGATGCGTCGATGGCGGTCTCCCGGGCGTGGATGAGGGCGTCCTCGCGGGTCTTCTCGAGCTCTTCGATCTCCTCCGGGGCCGCGCCTTCCGCCTTGGCGGCGGCGATCTCCTCGTCGATCTTCGCGATCTCGGTCTCGTCGACCTCGAACTCGACGGCCGGGCTATCGCCGCCGAGCGAGAAGGGGAAGATGAAGCCGATGCCGGCCTTCTCGGTGATGACGTGGGACTCTTCGTGCCAGTGGTGCGCGCTCACCTCCTGGACGGCGCCGAAGGAGTTGAAGATGGGCGTAAGCGAGAACCAGTTGGCGAGCCAGATGAATGTGAAGAGGGTCATGGCGACGGGAAAGAAACGGCGCCCGTTTTTCTCGCCGGCCATCTGGACGCACACGTTGTAGAGGGCCTCGACGACACCCTCGAGCGCGTTCTGGAGGCCGCGCGGGATGAGCGAGAGGTCCTTCGTGGCGAACCAGGCGAGGACCATGATGATAATCGCGACGACGACACCACTGACCGTGGTGTTGAGGAGCGTGGGCGTCATGAAGTCGCCGTAGTCGCCCCACGTGGCGAGCGGCTCGCCCTTGATCTCGATGATGGGCTTGGGGCCGCGGACGAACCAGAAGCCACCGAAGACAACGGCAAGGGCGCCGACGGCGATCAGAAGTGCCTTGGGGTTCTTCACGCTTCTACATTCTTGTTGCTGGAGCACAGCCGCCAGCGGCTGTGCCACATCACTTCTTGTTCGCCTTCCGTCGCGCGGCTTCGCGCTCCATGTCGCGGAGCGTCTCCGTGATCATTCTGTACGAGCCCACGAACGCGATGATGAGTCCGAAAGCCAGGCCGATGAGCGTGAACGCGGGCGCCGTATCAAGCCACCGGTCTACGAAATACCCCACGATCGGGCCACCGGCGATGCAGGTGGCGAGATAGGAACCCAAACCAAGAAGCTGAGCGACCGGGCCAAGGCGCTGCACACCACGCCTCCCACGCTCTCGGGACTTTGCGAATGCTATCACGAGCGGATCGTACGATCAACGTGAAATTTCGCACAATCGGGCTTGGTCAAGGGAGAGGTGGGAGGTAGGGGGGGTGAGAGCTGAGAGGCGGGAAGTGCGGGGGGCGGCCGGGGCGATTGCCTGCGGGTCGCGACGAGGGTGTAATGGCGCATCCGCACGGGAGCCAGCGACAGGGGTACACGGGATGACGATCGAGATCCGGCGGCCGCAGCAGGAGGACGTGCCCGAGGTAGCGCGGATCCTGTACGAGGCGTTCAACGACATCGCAACGAGGCACGGGTTTCCGGCCGACTTCCCGAGCGTGGAGTTCTGCGCGGGCGTGGTGGGGCTCCTGCTGGGGAACGAGCAGGCGTACGCCGCAGCGGCGTTCGACGGGTCGCGGCCGCGGGGCAGCAACTTCGTGAACATGTGGGGCGACGTGGCGGGCATCGGGCCGATCTCGGTCGACCTCGACGCGCAGGGTGCGGGCATCGGGCGGACGCTGATGCAGGACGCGCTACGGCAGGCGGGTGAGAGCGGGTTCGAGATGGTGCGGCTGATGCAGGACGCGTTCAACATGCAGTCGCTTGCACTGTACGCATCACTGGGGTTCGCGACGAAGGAGCCGGTCGCCTACATGGTGCTGTCCGACGCCGGGCCCGTGGACGCGAACGTCCGTCCGGCGACGGCGGCGGACTACGACCGGATGGACGCGCTGTGCCGGGAGATCTACCACGTGAGCCGGCGGGGCGAGTACGAGGCGCTGCAGGGAGCGGGGTTCCCGATCTTCGTGCTGGACCGGGGCCGGATCGCGGGGTACCTGGTGGGGACGGCGCTGGGGCACGCGGTCGCCGAGAGCGCCGACGACCTGCTGGCGCTGTGGCGCGCCATGGGGGCGAAGGTGGCGGGATCGATGGCGAACTGCTGTCTTCGGCAGGGGGATCTGTACCGCCGGGCGCTGGCTGAGGGCCACCGGAACCAGAAGGTGATGAACCTGATGGCCTGGGGTCCGTATGAGGAGCCGGTGGGGACGTGGGCGCCGTCGGTGATGTTTTAGGGGAGTTTTCAGTTCTCAGTTGTCAGCTTTCAGTCCGCTGCGCGGGAAGCAGGCCGGCGGTGCCGGTGTTGGGCGGGTAGATTCGGTAGTCAGTGGTGCGGGCGGCGCGCACGGCTTGCAGGAGTCTGGTGAGGGCGAACCGTGGTTCTGTGACGTACACGTATCCGGCAGGCGGATCGTCGGTCGGATAGGTGACGTCTCCAGCCTTCAAGTCAGCGAAGTAGTCGCGATAGAGGCCGTAGCTCATGCCGACGGCGTTTGCATTCACCACCTCGGAGCCGTCGACGAGGAACAGCCGCGTCGTCACGAACTGACCAGATGGATCCGTCTTGAACACGCCGAGGTACCGGGCAGCCTCTTCATACCGCGGCGTGAGGCCAGCGACGGGACAGGTGCTCGCGTAGCCGTACCCTGCCTCGAGATCCCGGATCCGGCGCTCAATGGATGAACGGACGGCGGCATCCGCAGTGAAGGGCGAAGGCGCATCGCCCACGTAGATCTCGACCACGCTGAGCTGTGCACCGATGCCAGACAGGTCTCCGTCAATGACGAGCGGGGGCCTTGCCGGCAGTTGGGGGGTGTTCGTGGCGGGCGGAGTAAGGCGGATGCGAAGGCCGGGGGCCGGGGTGGGCGTGCCTTCCGGGGTGGGCGTGGACGCAAGCGGGAACGTCGCGGTCGCCGACAGCGTTGGGGCAGCATTGATGCTGTCGCCTACAGCCACAACATCGACGAGCGCGATGAGGCCCGCTGCGCGGAAGTAGTCGTCGACACGCTCGGGGCCGTAATCGCACGCGCCGACGGAGGGGATTTCCTGTTTGCGGCCGGCGAGGGGTGCGGCCACGATGAGGGTAGCAAGGGCCAAGGCCGCTATCAGGATACGCATACGCATTCTCCTGCGAGGGAGTGTGTAAGGAGAACGCCGTGCGGGGGTGGAAGGTTAACCGGCCGGGCGGCGGGCGCGAGGCTGTTCTTCTATTCCGAATCCACCAGTTCGGCCGTTAGGTGGCTGATCGCGGCTTCGAGCTGCGGGTCGCGGCCGGCGACGATGTCGTCCACGGTGCGCTCGACGATTTCGTCGGGGGTGACGCCGAGTCCGTTCAGGTCGGCGCTGGTGACCGGCCCGAGCATCAGGTCGCGCGTCACGGCGAGACCGGAACCGTCGCCAATGTTGCTGATGAACGTCCGGCCGATGCAACCGGCGGTGTTCGTGCCGACCAGATGCGCGGCGTCATGCTCCTGCAACGCGAGCGCGAACATCTCCGACATCGAGGCACTGGCGTCGTCGACGAGGACCGCTAACGGCTTCGGCACGGGCAGGGTGCCTCCGGTGGCGCTCTCGTCCGTGACGGCGCCATCGCGCCCGCGGGCACGGATGACGACGCCCTCGGGAAGGAACAGGCTCATCGGGCCGGTGGTCACGAACCCGCCCGCGTTGCCGCGCAGATCGATGATCCACATCTTCACGTTGTCTTTGTTGAAGCGGACAAGCGCGTCGCGGAGCTGCTGGGTGAGCTTCTTGTCGACCCAGTGGTGGATGCGGATGTATCCGACGCCGCCCTGGAGGATCTGGACCTGCAGGTTCTTCGGCGTGTACGGGGACAGGTTGATGGTAATGGTCGTCTCGCCGGGCTGGCCAGGCCGCCGCACGACGATATCGACGTTGGTGTTTGCCTCGCGACTGTCCAGGAGCAAGAGCACGTCGAGCGGCCCCTTCGCTGTCGCGTCCTCGCCGTCCACGCTCAGGATGGTGTCGCCGGGCAGAATGCCGGAGACGGCGGCGGGGCTGTACGGATTCGTCTCGACCCCGGCGACGACGGCCGGGCGGCCGGTCAGCGTCATGCCGTACCCGTCGAGCGTGCGATCTTCGAACTCGCCATCGTCGCCGGCGAGCGAGGGGCCGAGGAAGTAGGTGTGACAGTCGTTGATGCTGCGGGCCAACGAGTCGATGGCGGTCCAGCGCGTGCCCTCGAATGCGCGCATCTCCAGCGGCAGGTCGCGCCACGCGGCGCGAAAGACGTCGAGGTCCCGAGCGCGATCGCCGCTGAGCGGCGGCAACGGCGCGATTTCGAGTTCACCCGTCCGCGCGACCGTCTCGATGCCTGCCCACGCGGCGGAGAGGAGTGCAGCTTCGTCCACCGGGGTCACGTGCTCATCGACGATGCGGTTGAACGCGACCTCGATGACGCCGAGTCCGCCGTCCGCCAGCAACTCGCGCTGTGGCGGCAGCGGGGTCGGCGTGGGCCAGGGTGTGGCGGTCGGCGCACGCGGGACAACGGTCGTCGTAGCAGCGGAAGAGCCGCACGCCACGCTCGACAGGGCGAGGGCGGCGCCCAACGCGAGGCACAGCGCGAGGGCGCGGGGCCGCAGTCGACGGCGACGCCTCGCCACGCCATCAGGCTGTGTAGTTGGATTCATCAAGGAAATGGTCGGTGCCGGGGAGCGCGAGTTGAGGCGCAGGCGCGGTTTTATGCGCCGACGGTGGGCGATCGATACAGGTGTCTCGGGGCGGCGCGGGCCGGGCAGGGGCATGTTCCGGCTTCAGCTTCGCGTCAGCCTTCGGGCTCGGGCGGGAGGCCGTTCTCGAAGGCATCGCCGGCTTCGATGCCCATCTCGGCGGCGAAGTCGGCGGCGGGAAGCTTCTTGCCGCCGTCGCGCTGGAGGCGTCGGGCGTGGAGGACGCCGCCCAGCAGCGCGATGTCGACCTGGGCCTCCGCGGACGCGAGGACCTCCCCCGGGGGGTGCGCGGGCTGTCTCCGCGGCGACTCTTCGAGAAAGCCCGCGCTGCGCTCCTCCTGCTCCAGCGTGAGGGCGCAGTCGAAGATGCGGACCTTCGTGGCGTAGAGGACGGCGTGGGCGCCGGGCTGGGGGTTGCTGCCGCGGACCAGGTCGTACACCTCACGCGCCGGGCGCATCCAGTCGATGGCGCTGTTGGTGTCGTCGGCGGGCGGCTCGTAGGTGGCGAGCGCTTCGTCCTGCGCGACGCGCGGGGCCGTGCCCTCGCGCACCATGCGGACGGACTCGACGAGCATCTGCACGCCCATGGGGAACATCTTGTCGAAGTACAGCGAGCCGACGGTGTCGCCGGGGCCGATGGGGCACTCACGCTGGAGGAGGACGGGGCCGGTATCGATGCCCTTGTCGGTCCAGAAGACGGTGACGCCGGTGGTGGGGTCGCCCATGCGGATGGCCCAGTGCATCGCGCTGCGGCCGCGGTGCCGGGGCAGTAGCGACGGGTGGTACTGGATGGAGCCGTGCTTCGGGGCGAAGAGGACGGGCTCGGGCAGGATGTGGGTGACGAAGGCCATGACGCAGAGATCGGGCTGAGTAGCGCTATAGGCCCAGAGCACGTCGGGGCGTTTCAGGCGGCCGGTAGGGAAGGCGGGGATAGCGGCGGCCTGCGCTGCGGCCCAGAGGGGGTCGGGGCGCTCGGGCGTGCCCTGGATCGAGGAGACAGCGACGATCTCCTCGCCGGCCTCGCGGAGGGCGTTGAAGACGGCCTCGCCGAACTGCGCCTGGCCTATCAGCGCGATTCTCATCGCACTCAGGTTATAGGTTGTAGGTTGTAGGTTATAGGGAACCCGGTGCCGGAAGCACCTGATCTGCTCGGGGATGGGGCGCGAATGAGTAACGGAGAGCTAGACGACGGCGCGCTCCTGCGTTCGATGCAGCAGGGCGACCAGTCGGCGGTGACGGCGCTGTACGACCGGTACGGGGGCGCGGCCTACGGGCTGGCGCTGCGCATCACCGGCGACGCGACGCTGGCGGAGGACGTGGTGCAGGAGGCGTTCGTCTCGGTGTGGCGGCAGTGCGGGCGGTTCGACGCGAGCCGCGGGCGGGTGCGCTCGTGGCTGCTGACGATCGTGCACCACAAGGCGGTGGACGCGGTGCGGCGGCGGGCGGGACGCCAGGAGCGGGCGCTGCCGGAAGGCGCGGAGGAGTTCCTGGCGGCGGAGGGACGGCCGGAGGACCTGGCGGAGATGATGCTGGACGCGGCGGCGGTGCGGGAGGCCGTGCGGCTGGTGCCGGCGGAGCAACGGGAGACGATCGTGCTGGCGTACTTCGAGGGTATGACGCACGTGGAGATCGCCGAGCGCATGCGCGTGCCGCTGGGCACGGTGAAGAGCCGGCTGCGGATCGGGCTGGAGAAGATGCGGGAGTATCTGCGGCCGAAGGTGCTGGAATGAACTGCGAGCAGGCCGAAGAGCTGCTGGGCGCGTACGCGCTGGACGCGCTGCCCGATGACGAGGCGGCGGGGGTGCGTGCGCACCTGTCGACGTGCGCGGAGCACGCGGCGAAGGCGCGCGAGCTGCGGGCGGTCGCGTCGTCGCTGGCGGAGACGGTGGAGCCGGCGGAGCCGCCGGCGGCACTGCGCTCGCGCATCGCCGCCGCGGTTAGTGGACAGGGGACAGTTGGCAGTGGACAGACCTCACGTGAGGCGCCAGTGGCGCTGTCGCACGAGCGGACGCAGCGGGAGCAGGGTTCCGGCGGGGGCGTTCGCTCGCGGGTGCAGTGGGGGCGGATGTCGTACGCCTTTGGCGCGCTGGCGGCGGGGCTGGTGATCGTGGTGGCGGGGCTGCTGGCCTGGAACCTGTCGCTGCAGTCGGACGGGGGGACGGCTGACGTGCTGGCGGTGAAGCCGCTGGTGCAGGACACGGGCGCGACGGCGGGGTACCTGGTGCTGCTGGAGGACGACCGCGCGGCGGTGGTGGGCGAGTCGCTGCCGCGACTGGACGCGAGCCAGGTGTACCAGCTCTGGTCGATCTCGCCTGCGGGCGAGGCGACGAGCCTGGGACTGATGGAGTACGACGACGCCGGGGTGGCGGTCGCGGACCTGTCGTTCGACCCGCAGGAGTCGACGGCGATCGCGATCACGATCGAGCAGGCGGGCGGCGTGGAGCAGCCGACGTCGGCGCCGGTGTATTCGGCGAGGTTGTAGGTTTCAGGTTGTAGGTCATGGGGCGTGTTGTGCGGACTGCGAAGTGCTTCAGCTCCATCGCCGCGCCGCGCCCCTCGGGGTTAGCTGGCAGACGACTCCATGCAGACCTCCTGCACGAAGCCGACCTCGGAGGGTCGCCCTGGCGCGACCCGCATGCGTCGTTGCGCGAGGTCCATGACGACCGCGGCGACGGTACCCATCTGGGCGGAGGGCCGGGCGCGGGGATGGACGGGGATGTCGATCGCTGATGCAGGATCCACGGTATCGGTGAGGACGGTCTCGACTTCCGCGCCGGCCGCCAGCAGCGAGCGGGCACGTACAAACCGGCGATGCGAATTGTTGAGCACGCGTCCGGCCACATCACTTCCCTCGAGGCGATCGGCGATGCAGTGATTTGTGTGCACGGCAGGCGACTTGATGGCGACAGCCTCGTGCCGGCTGCCGGGCATGAGTTCAACGAACCAACAGCCATTCCCGGACGGATCGGCCACGCCGACCGTGGCGCTGCACGCCACGTCAGTACCAAGAAGGAGCGACACGGTTTCATCCGCGGTGGAACAGCGGTCGAGCGCGTCCGCGATGAGGAGGTGAATCGGCGTGCCGGGAGCAGCCGGCGGCCATTTCGTTGTCATGAAATTGAGCGTCAGACCGACGCCATCCGCATTGAGGCCGATCTTGGCAGGCATGCCGGCCTCGGTCAACGTTATGAACCGATCTGATTGAACGATGACGCAGCCGTTTCGCTGGCGTGTGAACCAGTCCCAGGTCTGGGCGAGGATGTGGTCCACTCCGATCGCGGTGCATTCGTTGGTGGAGACGCCCGCTCTGGCCATCAATTCCGACCGCGAATTCACGACAAACAGGTCGACGAACTCGACCCCACAGCCAGCCGCAATACCGCGCACATGCTGTACGGCGTCCGGCACGGATGCTTCCGCGGCGCTGAGAAGCCCGGCGACGCCCTCGCATAGCACCTGCCAGGGATGCCCGACCATCTTCGGCAACAACCGCTGGTAGAACTCAAGCGTGTGCATGATCTCTTGAGTCGCGGCCTTACCGTACGCGATGCCGCGTTCGTGAGGATCACGAATGCCACGAACATCGACGACGGGAATGTCGCTGTCGCTGGTCACGGGGCCGCTTCTCCCCACCTGCGGCGGCGGGACGGGGCTTCGGAAACATGGTTGGCAGCCGTTACGGTCAATTCGGGCCTCGAAGTTCCCCTATCTGTCATGAAGCGGGCGTAACTTACGGGCGGTCACCTGTCATTCAGGCGCGACTACGACAGGAGCAAGTGCGTCGAGCGAACCGACGACGGGACGGCAGTGAGGGATCAGTTCGGAAAGCAGACGATCCGCGTCGATGACCCGCTCGGGAGCGTGCACACCCGGGCTGGGAAGGTGCTCCAGTAGTTGACGAACGGCAAGCGCAGCCGGGATCGCGGTCGCGCCATCCATGCCGCGCGGAAAAGCCGTCACATGGCAGGCAGCGGTCGTACGCACGCCGCCGCGGACCCCTCGCGCGAGGGCAAAGAACGGAGGCAGGCCCCCGGGCCCCTCCGTCCCTTTGCTCCCGGCAACGGCCGCCTGGCTTCGCTCCGGGGTCGGCGACATCAGCGCGGCGGCCGCTTCCTCCAGGGACATCTTCTCCGCGTCGAGATCGTGCTGCAGTCCCCGCAGATATGCGACGGTCGTGCCGCTGCTGAGCAGCATGATGTTCGCGCACTGACCGCTGATGCCGAGCGAGTCACGCAGCGTGAGCGGCTCCGAGTGACCGACGGTATACCCTGTGCCGGGCCTACGGCCTGGATATTCCAGCTCCACGGCCGCGAGCGGGCGTCGGCGCACGAGCCTGCCCGCCTCGACCACCGTCACCTTGCTATGGATCTGCTCCATGAGGTGAATGACCGCGGCGGCGGCTACGCGGTCGGTGGCAGCGGAGGCAGCGCGCGCCGGCGCGGGCTCTGTCCCTGGCGTCGGGACATCGAGTGGCCACGCCGTGTAGCAATCCTCGACCGCGTCGAGGTGGCCCGCCGCGCGGACAGCAAGCAAGTTCGAGAGGCCCGGGCTGGCCCCCATGCCAATCACCGCAACGACGCCCGCTCGACGCGCCGCGTCATCGAGTTCAAACATTGCGGCCGTCGGATCAGGATCGTCGCAAATGTCGACGTAATGCGTGCCGGTTTCGATGGCCGCCCTGAGGGCGGGAACGCCCAGACGGAAGAACGGACCCGAGCAGTTCACCACCAGATCGGCAGAATCGAGCAGACCGCGGATCGACCGCTCGTCGAGAATGTCGACCGTGGCCACATTGACCGATGCCGGCGACTGTGGCAGGGATGCGGCGGTGCGCGTCGCCGTCTCAGCGTCGAGATCGGCGAGCACCAGTTCGGTGATGGCGTCGATCGTCGCCAGGTGCCGGGCCGCGGTGCTACCCATCCCGCCGCCTGCTCCCAGGGTTACGACTTTCATGTCTTACCTCCGTTGGACTGTCAGGTCAGTCCGAACCGCCATGCCGCGAATGCATCCCAACGGGCCAGTGCGGACCACTTGCTTACCGGTGCCGCCGCAGTCTCCCAGGGCCGTCATCGGACCGACCGCGGACCACATCTGTGGTCGCAGCGACCGTGCCGCGCCGCTCACGATTCGCACCCGGGCCCTAATTCGGCGAGCAGCGTCCGATAGGTGCGGAAAAAGGCCGGGTACTCGTCCTCCGGGTTCCTTGCCCGCTCCAGTTCGGTCCAAGATTCGGCGAGCAACAGCCTCGCCATCCTCCCTTCCCACGGCCGCGGAAGAAGGGCCGGTGGAAGCAGCGGGTCGGGCACGATCGCGCGATTGAACGCCACAGCGATCTCGATCGCGAGGTGTAGCCAGTCGTGGACGGAATCCCCTCGCCCCGCTGACGCTTCCAGTTGGCTGAGTCTCGACCGTGCGACAGCGATGAAGTCCCGATAGCGCCCGGCGATTTCGTCGATCGGCCAGAGGAGTCGCGCGATTCGAGCGGGGTCGCTCTCGCCTCCGACCTTGATTTCGCTGCTGCGGATGTAGATGACGTTTTCGGCGACGTCGAGATGACGCGCTTCGGCCTCGATGAAAGGCTCCCAGCGGTTCGGGGAGACATACAGTCCGCCCTGCATCGGCGCGCCGCCAAGCTCCAACACCCGGTTGCGAAAGGCATCCCGGGCGGCGCGGCGGTGCTCCGGTATGGCGAAGGCGACCATGCGCCACATCCCATCCCAGTCCGCCAGACCTCGATCCTGCCGGTACGCGAAGCGCATGAACTCGATATCAGGGTCGATGACCTCCCGGCCACGGCGTGTTGCCCTGAAGGTTGCCTTCTTGCCCCGTCCCTGACGGACGAAGAGTCCGTCCGCGACGATCCGAAGCAAGCAGAGCCGGACCTGCTGGTCGCTCATGCCGCAGGCGGCGGCAACCGCATACAGCTCGCTGGCGTCGATCGTCCCGTCCTCGCGGACCATGCCGAATACCAGCAGCCGCGTCGGAATATCCACCGGCGGGCCGGCTGGGGCGCGCGGGCGCCTTGCCCTTCTTGTTGCGGATTCGGACTGCGTCGGCGTGAAGGTGGTCAAACCCGGAACTCCATGGTTGTGGCAGACGAAAAGCCCATGACCCGCCGCAGCAGCGGCAGTCCACGAGTGTCGGTCGCGACGAATCCCTCACGCTCGTAGAGCTGTCGAGCGCGAGGATTGGTGTCCACAACATCGAGGCGGACAGTGTGGTCGCCCAGCTCCCGCGCGACGTCGGCGATCTCGCGGAGCAGCAGGCGACCGACGCCCTTGCTCCGGTGATCACTGCGCACCGCGATGCCGTCCATCAGAAGCTGCCCCGGTCGCTCGCGTCGCTCGAGCACCACGAGCAGCGCTCCTCGCGCCACGCCGGAAAGGAGCCCGTAGGACGCGAGCAGGTCGCGAAGCCCGCCGCCGACGAACCCCCGCGACTGATGATGAAACCCCGCAACACCGATGAGCTGCTCTCCGCTCAGCACGGCGACAGCCCGATCCGCGTTGAGGTGACCGGCGATGAACGCGACGCCTCGCTCCTTCGGCCCTAGCGGCAGGCCGAGCTTGCGGCCGAACGCGACCCAGTAGAGTTCCGCGGCGGCGGCCTCACAGCCGGCTGGCAGGCCTCGCCGGACCTCGAACGGAGCGTCGCCACAGTCCCCACACGGCGGCGCTTGCGAACATCGTTCATTCATGTCACGATCGTAACCACTTCGGGCGATATTGGCAAGCGGCGCGCCACCGCCATGAGAACGAAGCCTTTGGGCCCTAACGGCCTGATCGGAACGCATACGGGCGCGCGCTCTACCCGGATCGACGAGTGATCCAAGGGCGATTGCCATGTTGTGGCGGGGGCTCAACACAGGACGTGCTCATCGTGTCCCGGGGGCGGAAGAGTGTCGAGACATCCGGATCTTCTCAGGTACCTGAGAGACGCGGTGCTCCGTCCCGGCGCAACGTTCGAGCGTGAATTACGGGCAGGGAAGCCCGCCCACTCCTTCGAGTTCGGCCTCCTCTTTGTCGTCGCCTACGCGCCGGCAGTCATCGCGATCATTTGGAGCAGATCGTGGTTTGCCATGGCTGCCTTGACCCTGGTCACGGCGCTGTTGGTGCTCGGCTCGTGGCTTGTGCTGGGGGCCGTCGTGCACGGCGCGGCAATGCGTTTCGGCGGAAGCGGCTCCTTTCGCGACAGCCTGCTGGTCGCCACGTTCGGCCTCACTCTGTCCTTTCTGCTGGCGTCGGCGGGTGATCTGTCGATTTCGCTCTGGACGTGGGCCCAGCAACGCGGTGAGGTCGGGAGGCTGGCCGCCCAGCAACTCGGGGGCGAATCGTCCAGCGGACCCGTCAGCGCGATGATGGGCGTGCTGTATGCCCTCGGGCTCGCCTGGATGCTGGTCCTTGTCGCCGAAGGCTCTCGAACGGCGCATGGCCTCTCGCGGGCACAGTCCCTTGTGGTCGCCGGCCTTTCCTTATTGGCGTTGGTTTCGTTCGTCCTGTTGACGCTGGCCGCCGCATCGAGCTGAACTCCGGATCTGGCGCTCGGAGAGTGCGTCGATCTCGCGGCTGCTGAATCTGATCGAGACGGAAATCAGCGAGCGATCGGCGTTAACAGCTCCGGTCCACCTAGGTGTCAAACAGGGGGAACATCGGCGATCCACCACGCCTCCCGTTGCGGCGTTCTCTCATGCCACAGGCAGGCCTTCTGCGGCCATCATGGTCTTCGCGCGCATTTCGCAGCTACCAGCGCGCTCTGACGAGGCCCTCCCAAGGGTGGTGCAAGGAGGCTGGCTGTGCCGGGACGAACGCTCGTCGAACGCGTGACGCTGTTCCTCTTCGTGGCGGCGCTTTCCGCCGTCGCGGTGGTGTTCCTGAGCCGAGGACAGGCGGAGGTGAAGTCGCACCGCGCGTCCGGCGACCCGGGCCGCGTCTCGCAGGCGCTGGGCACGAACCGGGGGCCGGCGACACCGACGCCCACGCTCGAGGAGATCCTGGTCGCTGCCGACCAGGTGCAGCGGGCGAAGGACTTCTACACCCGGATCCTGACGCCGACGCCGACCCTGGCCGAGATCCTGACGGCCGCCGACCAGGTGAAGCGCGCACAGGACTTCTTCGAGCGCATCGCGACGCCGACACCGACGCTCGCCGAGATCCTGAAGGCCGCCGACGAGGTGCAGCGGGCGCGCGACTTCTTCGAGCGGACGTCGCAGCTCGAGGCCGAGCCGACGCCGACGCTGGAGGAGATCTTGCAGGCGGCGGACCAGCTCACGCGGTTCTCGGAGTTCGTGAAGGGCGCGACCGACGCGCCTCCGTCTCCGACACCACCCCCGCCGCCACCGCCGACGGCGCCACCGCCGGCCGACACGCCCGTACCTCCGCCGCCACCGCCACCGCCCGCGCCGACATCGACGCCCGTGCCACCACCGGCGCCGCGCGATGGGCGGCTGAACGCGGGCAGCGGGTACTACGACTACGGGTTCGAGGCCGAGGTGCTGGCGCTGGTGAACCAGCAGCGCTCGCAGCGAGGACTGGGGCCGCTGTCGATCGAGCCGCGGCTGGAGCAGGCGGCGAAGGGCTACGCGAAAGTGCTGGCCGACTTCGACTGGTTCTCGCACACGGGGCCCGACGGCAGCACGCTGGTGTCGCGCGTCGAGGCGGCGGGGTTCCCGTTCACCGTACAGGTGGGCGAAGTGCTGGCGTGGGGGTCGAATGGCTGGCCGCCCGATGACATCGTGCAGGCGTGGATGGACAGCCCGTCGCACTACGAGCAGATCATGGGCGCGGTGTACACGCGGGCCGGCGTGGGGTGCTACTTCACGCAGGAGGGCTCGCTGATGGTGCGCTGCGTGATTGACGTGGCGGGGTAGCTGCGACGCACTACCGCGCGATGAGCTGCTCCGACACCGACCACAGGCGCTCGGCGTTGTCGGGGTCCAGCGCGTACGGCATGTAGCCCGAGAACGGGCGGTCTTCGGCCCACGGCGAGGCGACGGCGCAATCCTCCAGATACAGGCCGCCCACGCCTTCAAGCTCCGGCGCGACGGCGGCCCAGATCGACGTGGCGGCGCCTTGTTCTGTGTTCTTGAACCGCGGATTGATGTTGCCGGCCTCGTCGAACCAGCCGAGGGCGATCTGATCTTCGCGCGGCATGTGCTTCTGCAGGCCGGTCATGATGCCGCCGGGCATGACGGCGTTGGCGGTGATGCCGTCGCCGGCGTGCCGCTGGGTGAGGCCGACGGCGAAGAGCGCGTTCGCAGTCTTCGCCTGCCCGTAGCCCAGGAACGGCTCGTAGGGCCGGCGCTCGAAGTTCAGGTCGTCGTAGTGGATGTCCGAGCGGCGGTGGCCGATCGACGACAGGGAGACGACGCGGGCTTTCGAGGCGGCCTTGAGCGCGGGCAGCAGGCCGACGGTGAGCGCGAAGTGGCCGATGTGGTTGGTGCCGAACTGCAGCTCGAAGCCGTCGGGCGTGAGCCCGAACGGCGTGGCCATGATGCCGGCGTTGTTGATGAGGATGCTCAGCGGACGGCGCAGGGCGAGGTGCTGGTCCACGAACGCGCGCACCGACGCGAGCGAGCCGAGGTCGAGCAGCGCCGCCTCTATCCGCTCACTGCCGGTCTCGGCCCGCAGCGTCGCGGCGACGGACTGCGCCTTCGGGAGATCGCGCGTGGCGATCGTGACGCGCGCGCCGGCGGTCGCGAGCGCGCGGACGGTCTCGACGCCGATGCCGGACGCGCCGCCGGTCACGATTGCGTCGCGGCCGGTGAGGTCGTGGCCGGCGATCACCTCCAGCGCGGTCGAGCGGTGGCCGAAGGCGGACGTGGATCCAGACGATGTCATGATGTTCGCTCCTTGTGCAGCCATTGCAGCACACCAGGAGCGCTGGGACACGCGGTCAGCTCGTCGCGCCCGTCACCGGAGCGGGCTCCGGCGTATCCTCGACGGCGAGAGGTGACTTCGCGCGGAAGGAGAACACGTCGTCCAGCCCCAGGCCAAGCCCCCACATCGCGACGAACCCGGCGGCCGTGATCCAGAGGATATTGAAGAGGTGCGCCGCGATGGCGAAGCCGGCAGCGGCGCCCGCGTCGACGCCCAGCGCCTTCAGCAGCTCGGTGATCGCGACCTCGTACGCGCCGATGTTCGACGGCGTGACGGGCACGGCGGTGATGAGGTTTGCGGCGACCATCGTCACCATCCACGCCGGCATCGACAGGTGGATGCCGAACGCCAGCCCGAGCAGGACGAACATCGCCACCTCCAGCAGCCACAGCGCGAAGGAGAGACTGATGGCCTGCAGGCCCAGCCGCCCGTGCCGGAAGACGGCGAGGCCGTCGAGGAAGTGCGGCACCGCCTCCTCCAGCGCGAGCTGGATGCGGTCGGGCAGGCGCTGGACGAGGCTGCGGTCAGTCCAGCCGCCCTCGAGCTTCACGTGTGACAGCGGCACGACGGCGACGAGACATCCGGCGAGCAGCCCGAGGATGCCCCAGAACACCTCCGTCGGAAAGCCCTGAAGGTCGATGAGGGCGAGGCCGATGAGTCCCAGCCCACCTAGCGCGATGCCGTCCAGCAGGGACTCGGTGGCGAAGACGGTGGCGGCCAGGCGGGCGCGCGACATGCCGTAGCGCTGGGCGGGCACCTGCACCCGGATGAGATCGCCCAGGCGGGCGGGGAGGACGTTGTTCGCCAGGTTGGAGACGCAGAGGATGCCGAACAGCGGCATCAAGGGGAGGGCGGCGAACGTCGACATCATGATGCGCCAGCGCTGGGCGACGAGGAGCTTCGCGAGGCCGAAGCAGGCGAGCGCGGGCAGGATGAAGACGTAGTCGGCGTCGCGGAGGGCGCGGCCGGCCTCGGACAGATCGATACGCCAGGCGAGCAGCGCGAGCAGCGCGACGGTGATGGCCGTGCGGGTGAGAAGGCGGCGTTCGAAGAGGCGCGACATCCTGTGCGGCCACCTCCGGCCCACGGTACCATAGGTTCCGGCCGCAGGCCGCCCGCAGGCGCGGCAGGTTACGAGCGTGTTACGAGGCCGTAGAGCGGGCCGAACGGGCCTTCCGCTCCGCCGAGACTATAGTCTATAACAATAGCGTCCATAGAGTTGACGCCCGGTTTCAGATTCACGAGCCGCTATTCGGCTTATCCAGCAGGAGGTCCGTCCATGGTCGTCGCCGCGAAGGTCAACACCGAGCGGGTGTACCACAACTTCCAGGGTCAGCTTCCGCCGGTGACGCTGGAGGCGGAGCCCGTCGTGCCACCGACGGCGGCCGAGGACGCGCTGCCCAAGCTCATCACCGACACGACGCTGCGCGACGGCGCGCAGGACAGCCGCATCGCCATCTTCCCGGCGGAGACGCGGCTGAAGTACTACGACCTGCTGCACAAGCTGGACAACGGCAGCGGGGCGATCTATGCGGTCGAGGCGTTCATCTACCAGAAGCGGGACGTGTGGACGCTGGAGAAGCTGCTGGAGCGCGGGTACGAGTGGCCGCGGGTGACGACGTGGACGCGGGCGACGCCGAAGGACATCAAGCTGCTGGTCGAGGTTTCGCAGGGCAAGGTGAAGGAGACGGGCATGCTGGCCTCGGCCTCCGACCACCACATCTTCGACAAGCTGGGCTACGCATCGAAGGAAGACGCGATCGAGAAGTACCTGCAGCCGATCGTGACGGCGCTGGAGAACAACATTGTGCCGCGCGTGCACCTGGAAGACTGCACGCGCGCCGACATTTACGGCTGGGTGATTCCGTTCATGCAGCGGGTGCTGGACGTGAGCAAGGGCATCGCCAAGTTCCGCATCTGCGACACGATCGGCTGGGGCAGCCCGGACCCGTACGCGGCGCTGCCGTGGGGCGTGCCGCGGCTGTTCACCGTGCTGCGGAACGAGACCGGGGCCGAGCTGGAGTACCACGGGCACAACGATTTCGGCCTGGCGACGGCGAACACGATCGCCGCGTGGCGCTACGGCGGCAAGAAGGCGAACGTGGCGTTCGCGGGGCTGGGCGAGCGCACCGGGAACACGTCGCTGGAGCAGCTCGTGGCGGCGCTGATCCGCCATTACGGCGACCCGGGGTTCAACCTGCAGGCGCTGGACGAGATGCGGCAGCTCGTGGACAACGAGGTGATCCAGCTCAACGACCGGCTGCCGCTCATCGGCGAGGTGTTCACGACAACGGCGGGGATCCACCAGGCGGGCGTGGGCCGGCAGGCGGCGGCGCCGGGCGGGCTCATCTACCTGCCATTCGCGGCGTCGCTGTTCGGGCGGAAGGAAGTGGAGCTGTCGCGCATCGGCTCGCTGTCGGGCTCGGAGGGCATCATCTCGGTGTTGAACCGCGAGTTCGAGCGGCTGAGGAGCGAGACGCGGGTGAAGGAGACGAGCCGGGTGGTGAAGCAGATCTACGACCGGATCCAGGACGAGTACAACGGGCAGTTCGACGAGCGGGACGACCACTGGGTGAATTCGCGGCGATCGTTCTTCACGTCGGAGGACATCCTGGAGCTGGCGCGGGAGTTTGGGGCGCTGTAGTTCACAGTTCGCAGTCGACAGTTCACAGTGGACAGTGGACAGTGGACAGTGGACAGTGGACAGTGGACAGTGGACAGTGGACAGAGAGGGGCGCCACACGCGCCCCTCTCTGTCGTAGGCTGAACCCTGATCCCTATTCGGGCAGAGTGCCGTCCGCCTTCGCGAGGCGATCGGCGACGAGCGTGGTGAGTGTCTCGCCGAGCACGGTGTCGAAGTCGCCGAAGTCGGTCCATTCGACCGTCACGATCATTCGCCCGATGTGGACACTCGTTGACACCACGGTGAACTGGAACTCCAGGCCCTGTGTCTCCGCGACCATCGACAACTCCGTGCGTTCGGCACGCTCCCCAAGGTCGGGCGCATCGACCTGCAGGTAGCCGATCTCGCCGATCTCGATTTCAGCCCACTCGGGGTCAGTCGCGAGCATCGCGCGAATCGCGTCAGGGAACTCCGCGCCGCAATCGGCAAGGAACGCGTAGTACCTGTCCCAGTCCGCCGTGGCCAGCTCCTCTGTTCGGTACACGCCAGCATCGGAGCTGATGTTATCCGGCGGGCCGTCGGGGCTGTCGGGCTCGAAATCATCCGATGCTTTCTCAATGACCGCCCCTGGATAACTGGCGCCGGTGTCTTCGTACAGGCCAGCACGATCCTGGCAGGCGGGGGTGAGGGCGGCTCGGAAGGCGGCCTCGCCCTTGGGGTCATCCTCGTCGGGCTCGGGCGGGGTGCCGATCCAGGCGGCGGGGAGATCCTTGAGTGTTAGGAGCGATGCGGTCACGGCGGCTTCGGCCGCGGCGCGGAACTCCTCGTCGCTGACGGGCGCGGGCTTCGCCTTGCCGCCGCAGAGCGCGGCCGTCGCGACGAGCGATACGGCCATGAGGCCGAAGGCGAATCTGAGCATGTCCGAACCTCCCGACTTGTACGCTACGACATGCGATGTATCGGCGTGACCGGCAGCCACCAACAGGTGGGCCAGCACCCTGGCCCCTAGGTGATTCACCCGACGCGACCAATTTCGGGAACACCGATCATGGAAACAGGAGGCTCGTCCGTGCTCGGTCGGTTGGTGTTCCTGGGAATCGTGACGCTGGCGCTCGCCGTCGTGGTCTCGCAGTCGGGCGGGGGGAAGGCGGCACAGGCGTCCATCGCACAGTCGTGCCCGGCGGGCGAAGACGGCGGCGTGACGGTGTCGTTCGTGTGGCCGGCCGCAGGCGCGGGCGCGACGGAGACCTGGCTGGACATCGGCTACGCGGCGAAGTTCCCCAACACGACGTACCAGGGCTACGGACCCTTCGACCCGTCGCAGACGGCGTACGCGATCGCCGGGCTGCCGGCGGGTGTGACCTACCACTACCGCGTGCAGTCGAAGCAGGCCGACGGCTGGCACACGGACGCATCGGGGTCGTTCGTCACGGCGTGCGGCCGCGCGGCAACGCCGGGGCAAGTAACGCCGCGATGCTACGAGGGCCCGGAGCCGGGGCCGGCGGACGACGCGGTCGCGGCCCTGCTGTCGTGGCAGGCGGGATCGGCCGGGGAGCAGTGGATCGACCTCACGGTGGCGGGCGAGGCGTTCGCGCCGCGCACGTACCAGGGTTACGGCCCCGTGGCGAGCGGGTTGGTGGCGCACGAGGTAACGGGGCTGGCCCGCGGCGTGACGTACTGGTGGCGGGTCAACACGCGCACGCCGGGCGGCTGGCTGACGAGCAGGGTGGGGCGGTTCGTGACGCCGGCGTGTTCGTAGTGTCTCAGTGTCTTAGTGTCTTGGTGCGTCAGTGCGTCAGTGCGTCAGCGCGTCAGTGCGTCAGTGCGTCAGCGCATCAGTGCGTCACGGGACGGATCCACGGAGTTCACAGATAAGCGCGCGGCCCCGCGCGGGGTTCGGCTGAAGTCGCGGCATGTGGTGTGAACCGCGGCATGCACAGCCGGGGGCGGCTGTGCCACGTGAATACCCGGACGTTCGAGCCTCTTATTCCGAAAGTGATCTGAGCGAAAACCTGCCGAACAATTTCGACGGAGGCCACTGACGTGCTGAACTGCTGAACTGCTGACGAGCTGGCGTGCTGCCTTACCGGCCGCCGCGGAGGCGTGGGTCGAGGACGTCGCGGAGAGCATCGCCGAAGATGTTGTAACCGTAGACGGTGAGGGCGATGGCGGCGCCCGGCCACACCGCCTGCAGGGGGTGCTGGCGGAAGGTACTCGAGGCCTCGCGACTCAGCATCACGCCCCATGACGGGAACGGCGGAGGGATGCCGTACCCCAGGAAGCTGATCGTCGCTTCGATGAGGATCGCCGTGCCGACCTGTACCGTCGACAGCACGATGAGGACCGGGATCACGTTGGGGACGATGTGGCGAAAGATGATGCGCGCGTTGCTGGCGCCGATGGTGCGCGCGGCGTCGACGTACTGGTTCTGCGCGATGGAGATGGCGGCCCCGCGGATCACGCGGATCGAGTACACGCCCAGCAGGAACCCGAGGATGACGATGATCCAGAACATGACCTCGTAGGCGTCGAGGCCGAGATCGACGCTCAGAAACAAGAAACCGAGCCTGCCATCAGGGCGGGAGGCGAAGACCGTCAGCGTGAACAGCAGCAGGATGATGGCCGGGATGGCCAGCACAATGTCAACGAGGCGCTGGACGATCGTATCGAACCAGCCCGTGAAGAACCCCGAAACGGTGCCGACGAGCAGGGCGATGAGGGCGGAGATGAGCACGCAGCTAAAGCCGATCACGGCGGAGATGCGGGCGCCATAGAGGACACGGCTGAAAATATCGCGGCCGGCACGGTCGGTCCCCATGGGATGGCTCCACGAGACGCCTTCGTTCTCCGTGCCGAACGACTGGTGGTCGTATCCGTCGGGAGCCAGCAGCGGCTCATTGCTGGCGCCGAGCGTGACCACGCCGGCATCGACAAAGACGGCGGCGAGGAGCATGCCGACAACGATGGCGCCGCCGAAGGCGCCGAGCGGTTTGCGGCGGCAGAAGCTCCAGATCACGCCCATCCACGCGGAAGGGCCGGTGGGGCGCTCTCGCAGCGCTTCGCCGCCGATCTGGGCCAGGTCGAGCGCGGTCGCCATCAGCTGTACCTGATTCTAGGGTCGAGGTAGGCGTAGGTGACGTCGACGACCAGGTTGGAGAGCACGACGGCGACGGCGATGATGAGGGCAATGGCCTGGACGGTGGTGTAGTCGCGCGTACCGATCGACTGGAAGAACTGCTGGCCCATGCCGGGCACGTTGTAGATGCTCTCGACGACGACACTGCCGCTGATGAGGATGGGGAGCTGGAGGCCGACGACGGTGACAACGGGGATGAGCGCGTTCTTCAACGCGTGGCTCATCACGACGGAGCGCTCGCGCAGGCCCTTCGCCCAGGCGGTGCGCACATAGTCCTGGCGCAGCACCTCCAGCATCTGGGCGCGCATCAGGCGCATGACGGTGCCGGACAGGCTGACGCCGAGCAGAACCGCGGGCCCCACGGGGATGAAGTAACCGAAGGGGAACAGGAGGAACTCCAGGTTTGTGCCCGGGTTCTCCCAGATCTCCTTGTAGTCCCTGGGGACGGGTGTGGCCGCGTTGAACCAGTTCGACGAGTAGACGATGACGAGGGTGCCAAGCCAGAAGCTCGGTATGGCCAGGAAGCTGATGGCGGTGCTTCGTGAAATGTAGTCGATGAGCGAATCCTGGCGTATCGCCGCGATGATCCCGACAGGCACGGCGATGAGGAGCGAGACGAGCAGCCCGAGCGTCGACATCTCGATGGTCACCGGCAGCTTCTCGCGCAGCATCTCGCTGACGGGCGTGCGCTGCCGGAGGGAATCGCCGAAGTCGAAGCGGAGGACGCCGCCGAGCCAGGTGAAGTACTGCTGGATCGCGGGTTTGTCCAGGCCCAGCTCTTTCTCGATCTGCGCGCGGAACTCCGGCGTGGGCGGCGTGTCGCCGGCGATCTGTTCGACGATGTCGCCGGGGATGAGGCGGACGAGGAAGAAGACGATGAGCGACACGCCGATCAGGGTCGGAATGGCGAGCATCAGGCGCTTCAGGATGTACTGGCGCATGAGGGATCCAGCCTGTCCACGCTCAGCCGGCGAGTCCGCATCGCGGGGTGGGACCTGCCCACCCCACGATGCACCTTGCTCTCACTATACGTCCAGCCAGTTGTGGAGCTGGGTCTCCGTGCCGAGCGCATACGTCGTCGGGCCGGAGCTGTTCCAGACGCCCTGCAGATGCGGCAGACGCGCGCCGAACTCAACCGGCGTCACCACGGGGACGTTGTACATCTTGCCGGAGACGTAGCGCTGCAGTTCGAAGTTCTGCTCGCGGATCTCCTCGATGTCCTGGGCCTGGAGCATCTTCTGGATGTTCGCGACGAGTTCGGCGTCGTTGATGCTGGAGTGGTTGCGGCCGCCGCCGGCATCGCGCGGGTAGAACATGTTGGTCCAGTAGGCGGCGATGTCGCTGAAGACGGACTCCAGGCTGAAGGCCATGCCGTCGAACTGGCCGGCGAATGTGGTGGCGATGTACTGGCCGTACTCCTCGGGGACACCGGTGACGCTGACGCCCGCGTCGCTGAGCATGGCGGGCAGGGCCTCGCGCACGATGTCGTAGTAGGGGACGACCGTGGTGTACACGGTGCTGCTGAAGTGCATCGGCACGCTGAGACTCTCGACGCCGGCAGCGGAGAAGAGGGCCTTGGCCTCGGCGACGTCGTACTGGTAGTTGACGCCGTTGTCGCCGATGTCGCCGCCCTGCGGGTCGAGCCACCAGCCCTCTCCGAAGCCGGCATTGATGGGCATGTTGGGCCAGAGGCCGCCCTCGGGCGAGATGCGGTCGAGCAGGGCTTTGCGATTGAGGGCGCGGGACATGCCCCGGCGCACGCGGTCGTCATTGAACGGCGGCTTGTCGGCCGTGTAGCTCGCCGGGTCGAAGATGAGCATGCTGAGGATGTTTCGGAACGACTTGTCGATGACGGCGTCCGGCGACTGGCTCTGGACGGAGTCGATGAGCTGGGGCGGGACGGAGATGCTGTCGAGCTGGCCGGCGGCGAACTGCGAGAGCACCTGGTTCTGGTCGGTGATGATGTCGAGGTTGATGCCGTCGAGGTACGGGAGCGGGTTGCCGCCATCGTCCTTCTCGAAGTAGTCCGGGTTCTTCTTCCACGACATGACAACGCCGGGCTCGAACTTCTCGAAGATGAAGGGCCCGGAGCCGAGCATGCTGTCTTCGCTGGCCGTATCGCTGGCCTCGACGAACTCCTGGGGCATGATCCAGAGGTCCTGATAGGAGGCGATGCGGTTGAGAAAGAGGCCGAAGGGTTCCTTCAGCTTGAAGGTGACCTGCTTCTTGTCGGCCGAGGCGGTGACGCTCCCGACCATGCTGAGGTTCGCCTTGTTGGGCGAGATAGAGCTGTAGCGGTTGAAGGAGTAGACGACGTCGTCGGCGTTCAACAGCCGGCCGTTGACGGGCGGCATGTTGTGGAACTTCACGTCGTCGCGAAGGGTAAAGATGTACGTGGTGGGGTCGGGGTTCTCGACCTTCGACGCCACCTCCATCTGCGTCGTGTACCACTCCGACTGCGGCAACTCGCCCAGTTGCGTAGTGAAGCGCAGGAGGCGGCTGTACGAATAAGAAGCGAGCGCGTGGGTGAGGAACGTCGCGGCCTTCATGGGGTCCTTGCCCAGGACCAGGCTCACAGTGCCGCGGAAGATCCCGCCCGCCTTCGGCGTTCCGCCACCGCCGCCCCCGCCGGGCGTTGCGTCGCCCGAGGGCGTCTTGTCGCCGCCGTCGTCGTCGCCGGAGCAGCCGACGAAGGCGATGGCGCCGGCGGCGGCCCCGGTGGCCGCGGCGGCCTGGAGTGCTCGGCGGCGGCTAACCCGACGATGGGTGTACCGATCCCAGAATGAAGATGCGGCCATGCGATCCCTCCCTTCGCAAATGACTGAACGATCCCTCGACGGGCACTAGTCTACTACGGGCAGGAGCCATGTTGGTGACCTTCGCGCCTTGAAATTACGGCACAAATCAGGGCGCGGATGGGGCGGGCCGGGGGCTGGGCCGGTGTAATCCGGGCTGTCCGAGCGCCGTTACGATGGTATAAAGGGGTTCACTCTGAGCCCCAGATGGCGCATGCCGGAAGGATGGAGAGCGATGGAGACCAAGCGACTGGCCCGGGCGGCCCTGGTGGCGGCGACGGCCGGGCTCTCGTTCCTGGTGCTGGTCGTGGCGGGCCCGGCCTGGGCCGGCGCGCAGACGGACGACATGCTGGTGAAGGTGGTCGTGCCGGAGGCGTCGGTCAAGAAGGGCGCCGAGGACGTGGTCGTCGAGATCGCGGTCGAGAATGCGAAGAACCTGGCCTCGTTCCAGTTCCAATTGACATATGACCCTGACGTATTGCAGGTGGCGGCCGACCCACAGGGCAGCAAGCCCCTCGTCCAGCGCGGCGACTTCCTGGGCTCGACCGGGCGGGAAGTAGCCTGTCCGGACCCCGAGAGCCAGCCGGGCGTCCTGCGCATGACGTGCGTGACCCTGCGGCTGGAGCCGGCGGGCCCGGACGGGGCGGGGACGCTGGCCAGCGTCACGTTCAAGGCCGTAGGTTCGGGGTCGACGGAGCTGACGCTGGACAGGGTGAAGGCGAACATCCCCGACGCGACTGAGATCACGCCGATCCAGATCCAGTCCGGGACGGTGACGGTAAAGGGCGCCGGGACCATGAATTGGGCGCTCTGGGGGCCGATCATCGGGGCGGCGGCGCTCCTGATCATTGGCGGCGGGGCGTTCGCGGCGTTACGGCTGCGGGGCTCCAGCAGCGGCTCGGCCCCGGCGGCGGTGTAACGCCGCGCCGGTCGGACTCCCGGTCACACCAAGCGCGTCAAAACCGCTCGACCACCCGCCCACCCCTGCGCACTCCCACCGGCGTTACCTTAGTTTTCGCAGGCGAATCCTTCGTTTACCTGTACGGGGGCGTTTTGGCCCATCCACAGGGGCCATTTGTGGATCGGGCCGGGGCGCCGGGCGTATCCTGAGAAGCGCGCTGTTGCGCTTCCGGGCGCTACGGCCGATCCTGTTATTTGAATGAACGCTTACCAAGACAAGGAGACGCCGCTATGGCTGTGAGCCAGGACATCCTGCAAGAACTTCGCGCGGATGGCGAAGACGTCGATCTTTCGTGGCTGGAGGCTCCTGCGGCGGAGCGCGGCTTGCGGATCGCCCCCGGGCGGCGCGGTCTCACGCTGGAGGAGATCGCGACAGGTTCGTACGGCGACATTCCGTCGACCTCGCGCAACCAGAGCGGGCGGATGCGCGGCGCGGGTGCGCGGCCGGACGCACAGAACACACAGCAGATGTGGCCATTCCGATCGGCATCGTGGTCGGAGTCGGCGATGCTGCTCTACGAAGAGGCGGTGCAGCGGCAGTGGTCGAGCGCGACCGACGTGCCGTGGGCCGAGCTGCCTGACCTGCCGGAAGAGCTGGAGATGGCGATGTCGCAGCTCTGCACCTTCCTGACGCAGGTGGAGTTCATCGCGGGGGACGTCCCGGGCCAGTACGCGCCCAACGTGAGCGGTGAGTTCTTCGAGGTGGGATTGTTCCTGGCGTCGCAGATCATGGACGAGGCGCGGCACCTCGACGTGTTCCGCAAGCGCGCGCTGGCGAATGGCATCGGCCTGCTGCAGGCGGGGCCCGGCGCGGTGAACCTCCTGACGGCGCAGGACTTCACCGAGATGACGTCGACGCTGCACCTGGTGGGCGAAGGCTTCGTGCAGTCGCTGTTCCGGATGGGCGAGATGTTCGCACAGAGCGAGGTGGACAAGCGCATGTTCCGCCTGGCGGCACAGGACGAGAGCCGGCACGTGGCGTTCGGCGTGATGCACATGAAGTACGTGATGGAAGTCGAGCCGGAGCGGCGCGAAGAGATCCACACGTACCTGGACCGCATGGAGGGCATCCTGGGCGTCGGTTCGTCGCAGGCGGGCCTGACGGGCGGCGGCGAGACGACGGAAGCGCTCGCCATCCTGCTGGGCGGCGGTACGTCGGAAACGCACCTGCAGGACGGCTACGGCAAGCTACTGGCCATCCGGCGGCGGCAGGTCAACGAGTACATGCACCGGCTGGAGGTCTGCGGGCTGGGCGACCGGCGGCAGAAGATGAACCCGTTCATGGCGGCGGCGCTGGATCCAGTGACGGCGTAGCCGTTGGTCGTTGGGAAGTAGTCGTTAGGGATTCGGCGCGAAGCCGCGAGAGGACAACAGCAGATGGCAGAGAACGAGACACCAACGCAGGAGAAGCCCGCGGCACCCCAGATCCCTGGGATCCTCGCGCCGCCGGCGCCCGACTTGAGGTGGATGAAGGCGCCGACCGAGCGGCCGCCCCGTGTCCGCGAACTCCCGCCGGAGGGCTTCACGCTGCGGATGGCGGACTACGGCTCGTACGGCCAGGCGCCGGACCGCTGGCCGTACGAGAACGACACGCCGCGCGGGGCGGTGCCGTCGAAGGAGATGGGGCTGCCGGCGCCGTACACGATTTACGACAAGCTGGAGGTGTGGGCGGAGAACAGCGCCGACCTGTACGAGTCGGCGATCCGCGAGCGCTGGAAGCCTTCGACGGACATCCCGTGGGGATCGATCGAGCCGCTGCCCGACCACATCGAGGCGTCGATCGACCAGATCATGTCGAACATTTCGGAGCAGTCGTACAACTCGTGCCAGGTGCTCCAGGGATGGATGAAGGAGATCTCGTACGGGTTCCATGAGGTGAAGCTGTACCTGGCGACGCAGGTGTTCGACCAGGCACGCCACACGGAAGTGTTCCGCAAGCGCGCGCTGGCAAACGGCGGCGGGCTGGGCGTGCAGTCGCCGGGGTTCTTCAGCCGCACGGTGTACGGTTCGTTCAAGTTCACCGAGCTGACGCTCTACGTGAACATCATGCGGACAACGTTCCTGCTGGCGCTGTGCGAATTCGGCGTGGACAGGATCGCGCGGTCGCAGGTCGACCGGCAGATCTTCGAGCTTACGGCGAAAGACCTTCGGCGGCACCTGGCGTATGGGGTCGAGCACCTGCGTCACTACGTGTTGCAGGGCGGCGAGCAGAAGCGGCGCAACGTGCGCACGTGGCTGGACCGGGCCGAGGTCATGATGGCCGTGGACCTGAAGCGCGACAAGCCGCTGCGCGAGGCGCTGATCCTGGCAACGGGCGATACCGTCGCGGCGGGCAAGGCGGCGCTGAAGGAGTTGCGTCAGGCGCAGCTGCGGCGCTACCTGCAGGCGCTGGACTCCGCGACGTACCGCGGGCGTGGCGAGCACATCGTGCCGACGCTGCGGGAGGTCATCGAGACGCCGTAGCGGATCCCGTCAAGAACACGCGAGCGAGAGGCGCGCCCATATGCGGCGCGCCTCTTTCTTGTCTTGCCCCGATGCGCCACTTGCGAAAACCGCAGACGGCGGTGTCTGGAAGGCACCGCCGGCCATCGCGTAGGCTCGATGCACCTCGGGCCCGGCCCGACCCGGCAAGGAGTCCCATGGTCACGACGACGATTCAGGAGGAGCAGCTTCCCGCGAGGGAACCGGCGGCGACGGCGATCCGCGTGCGCGGGCTGACGAAGCGCTACGCGAACGGCACGCTGGCGAACGACGAGATCGACCTTGTGGTGCCGGAGGGCACGACGCTGGGGCTGCTGGGCCGCAACGGCGCCGGCAAGACGACGCTGGCGCGGCAGATAACGGGCGAGCTGATGCCGACGTCGGGGCTGGTGGAGGTCGCCGGGATCAACGTGTTCGAGGAGACGGCGCGGGCGCGGTACTTGATGGGCGTCGTACCGCAGGAGGCGCAGCCGTACGACCACCTGAAGCCACGCGAGCACCTGGCGCTGTTCGGACGGCTGCGCGGTCTGTCGCGTTCGGAGGCGGGGCGGCAGGCGGACGAGATGATCGCGCTGCTGGGGCTGGGCGAGCACCTGGGGAAGACCGCGCGGATGCTCTCGGGCGGGCTGAAGCGCAAGCTGCTGGTCGGCACGGCCTTGATGGGCGACCCGCCGATTCTCGTGCTGGATGAGCCGACCACGGGCCTGGACCCGCACGCCCGTCGCGAAGTGTGGGCGCTGCTCCGATCGCTGCGTACGCGCGGCTGCACGATCGTGATGACGACGCACTACATGGGGGAGGCCGAGGAGTTGTGCGACGAGATCGCGCTCATCAGCGCCGGGCGAATCTTCGTGCAGGGGACGGTGGAGGATCTGCGGGAACGGTGCCGGAACCCGTTCAAGGCGGCGTACGCCGACGGGATCAACCACGCCACGATCGCGGGCAGCTCGTCGGAGGAGGTGCTGCGCGAGCTGGCGCGGAGAGGGATCGAGCAGTTCACGCTGACGAAGGCGAGTCTGGAAGACGTGTACCTGGAGCTGACGGCCGAGGCGCTGGAGTCATAGCGATGCTCAAGTTCCTGTCGGACGCCTTGGTGGTGTACCAGATCCAGATGCTGAAGACGCGGAGCTGGTTGCCGGGCTACATCCTGACGGTGTTGATCGTGCCAATAGGGACGCTGTACTTCGCGAAGGCGCTAATCCCGCCGGGAACGGAGGACGCAGTGGGGACGCGGCTGGTGACGGGATCGCTGGTGTTCGGCATCGGGCTGATGACGGTGAACAACCTGGCGCAGCTCATGCTGTTCGAGCGGTTCGCGCTGATGCTGAAGTTGATGGTGACCTCGCCGATCAGCCGCTTCTCGTACGCGTTGGGCGTGACAGCGTTCTCGCTGAGCCAGGGGCTGATCACGGCGGGCGTGCTGCTGGCACTCGCGCCAACGCTCGTGGGCGTCGACGTGCACCTGGACTGGCGGCTTATCCCGGTGCTGGTGCTGACGTCGTTGTCGCTGACGGGCGTGGGCATCATCATCGCGACGTGGTGTCCGAGCCAGGAGATCGGCGGCATGCTGGCGAACACGTTCGGGATCATGGTGACGATCCTGTCGCCGGTGTACTATCCGCTATCGCGGCTGCCGGACTGGTTGCAGGTGGTGGTGCACTTCTCGCCGTACACGTACGCGGGTTCGGCGGTCGACGCGATCCTGTCGGGGAGCGGCGGCGCGGAGATGGACGCGCTGTACCTGGCCGGGATCACGCTGGTGGGCGTGACGGCGGGGTCGCTGGGAATGCGGTGGCGGGAGCGGTAGGGGGCTGAGGGTTGAGGTTTGAGGCTGGAGGTCAGAGGTCAGAAGCCGGATCATGCGTTCACATCGGTGATGAGGCGCGAGAGGTGAAGCATGAGCGAGTACAAGTACCTGCAGGTGCGGCGGGACGGCGGCGTCGTGATCGCGACGATGGTGAACCCGCCGCGGAACCTGCTGAACGCGGCGATGGTGGCGGAGCTGCACGCGCTGGTCGACGGGCTGGCGGATGACGGCGATGCGCGCGTACTGGTGCTGACGGGCGGGGCGGACGGGATCTTCATCACCCACTACGACGTGGGGGAGTTGAGCATGCTGTCGGACGCGGTGCGGTCGCAACCGCCCCCGGAGCCGGGACCAGTGACGGCCGAGGGGCTGCGGACGCGGCAGTTGCATCCGTTGAACCGGCTGTCGCTGAAGCTGGCGGCGCTGCCGCAGCCGGTGATCGCGGCGATCAACGGGACGGCGATGGGCGGCGGGTGCGAGCTGTCGCTGGCGTGCGACTTCCGCATCATGGCGCGGCGGGGGATGATCGGGCTGCCGGAGGTGCGGGTGGGCATCCTGCCGGGCGCGGGCGGGACGCAGCGGATGACGCGCCTGCTGGGCGCGGCGAAGGCACTGGAGCTGATGCTGCTGGGCCAGGCGGTCGACGCGGACACGGCGGCACGGCTGGGGCTGGTGCACCGTGCCGTCGACGCGGACGCCCTGATGCCGGAGGCGCTGCGGCTGGCGGACGAGCTGGCGTCGCGGCCGCGGCAGGCGGTGGCGCTGATCAAGCAGTGCGTGCAACAAGCGCTGGAGCCGCTGCCGCTGGAAGATCGCCTGGCGTTCGAGTCGGAGCGCTTCATGGAGCTGATGCGGAGCGAGGACGCCTCGCGCCTGATGAAGGCGTACTTGTCGAGCGAGCGTCCGCTTAACGAGCAGTGAGCCTCTTGGTAGTCGGAAAAAGGACGCCGGGCTTTGGCGATGGGCGCCTGACATCCTGATGCTCATCCGATATGCTTTGATGCATGAGGACCACGGTTCGGCTCGACGAGCAGCTACTGAAGGATGCTAAGCGGGAGGCAGCAGCGACAGGTCGCACTCTCACGCAACTACTCGAGGATGCGCTCCGGGAAGTCCTCGCGCGACGAAAAGCACGGCCTGCCGCGCAGCGACTGAAGCTCCGAGTCTTTCAGGGTGACGGAGTTCAGCCAGGCGTCGATCTCGATGACTCCGCGAGGTTGATCGAGATCATGGAAGGCCGCGATGCAGCTTCCTGACGTGAACGTGCTTGTGAATGCCCATCGCGGTGATGCCACGCATCACGGGCCGTGCGTCGCATGGCTGGAAGAACTCGTGAACGGCAACGAAGCGTTCGGCCTGTCGGAACTCGTCTGCAGTGCGTTCGTGCGTATTGTCACACACCCATCGATATTCCGGACACCAAGCCCTCTCGAGAATGCGCTGGAGTTTGTGGAGGACCTCCGATCGCGCCCCACATGCACGGTCGTTCGTGCTGGAGAGCGCCACTGGCAGATCTTTGCGGATCTCTGTCGTCGTTCCTTCGCAAGGGGCAACCTCATCCCCGATGCCTACCTTGCGGCTCTCGCCATCGAGTCGGGCAGCGAGTGGATTACAATGGACGGTGACTATGCCAGGTTCCCCGGCCTCCGTTGGCGTCACCCGTCTCCACGAGCATGACGCGTAGGCCTACCGAATGAATGTGAAGAGCTTGAGGCCGGGGTCGAGTGTGGCCGCCGGCGCGGCGGTGAGACGGTGGGCGCCGACGGTGTAGTGGGTGTCGTCGGGCGCCTCGAAGGCGATCTCCTCGAAGCCGGACTCGGCGAACCAACGGCGGATCTCCGGCGTGACGTCCAGATCCGGGCGCCTGCCGCGGGTCCACAGCACGGTCGCGCCATCGGCACAGAGCTGCGGCAGGTGGCGCACGGTGTGCTCGATGTCGGCGTCGGTGATGTTCCCGAAGATGCCGCAGGCGAGCACGATATCGGCCGGGGTGGCGGCGGCGTAGTTCTGGGTGAGCGCGGCGTCGTCGCAGAGGACGGTCACGCGGTCGAGGCCGGCGAGGCGCGCGGCGGCACGGGCGGCATCGGCGTTGCGGGGGTCAAGCTCGACGAGCAGCGCAGTGACATCGTCGCGGCGGGGATGCTCGGCGAGGACGGGGATGACGTCGCGTCCCTGTCCGGCGCACATGCTGATGAGACGGATGGGACCGGCGTGCGCGTCGATGGCCTCACGCAGGAAGCGCTGGACGGTGCGGAGGCGGCGGGAGAGGGATGACGTCGGGTCGTCGTAGGGGCGGTGCCATTCGAGCCAGTTGCGTGGGGTGATGGGCATGGTGTGTGTAGTCGTTAGTCGTTAGTCGTTAGTCGTTAGTCGTTAGTCGTTAGTCGTTAGGACAGCATGACGCCGTACGCGCGTAGGCGCGAACGGATGGCGCTCCGAATTGACGGACTACGTCGGGTACCTGCGCGGGCTGAAGGTCCGCCCTACGGGATCAGCGTTTCTCACATCGCACGTCCCACCTCTGACACTTACTCCGGGCGGCGTGTCAGCTTGTCGACCTCCGCCATCTCCTCCGGCGTGAGCTTCCAGGCGCCGGCGGCGACGTTCTGCTCGAGCTGCTCGGGCTTCGTGGCGTCGGCGATGACGCTGGAGACCCAGGGGTGGCTGGCGAGCCAGCCGATCGCGAGATCGAGCATGGTGTGGCCGCGCTGCTGGGCGAACTCCTCGAGCGCGGTGAGGACGGCGAAGTTCTGCTCGGTGAGGACGCCCTGGGCGCGCTGGCCCATGGCGGCGATACGCGTGCCCTCGGGCGGGGGCTGACCCGGGCGGTACTTGCCGGTGAGGAAGCCGTTGGCCAGCGGGAAGTAGGGCAGGACGCCCACGCCGTACTTCTCGGCGACCTGGCCGAGGTCGCGCTCGATGCGGCGGTCGAGCAGGTTGTACTGGTTCTGGGCGCTGATGAAGGGCGCGAGCTGCCCGGTCCGGGCGACCCACTGGGCTTCGACGACCTGCCAGCCGCTGTAGTTGCTGCAGCCGACGTAGCGGACGCGGCCGGACTTCACGATGTCGTCGAGGGCGCGCATCGTCTCCTCGATAGGCGTGGTGACGTCGGGGAAGTGCATCTGGTAGAGGTCGATGTAATCGGTATCCAGGCGCTTCAGGCTGGCGTCGACGGCCTCGAAGATGTACTTGCGGGAGCCGCCGCCCCAGAGCGGGCCCTCGCCCATCGGCGTCCGGAACTTCGTGGCAAGGACGATGTTGCGGCGGTGAGGCCTGATGGCGGCGCCGAGGAACTCCTCGGACTTGCCGCGGGCGCCGTAGACATCGGCGGTGTCGAAGAAGTTGATACCTAGCTCGACGGCCTTGTCCACGACGACCTTCGTCTGGTCAGCGTCGATGCGCATGCCGAAGTTGTTGCAGCCGAGGCCGACGGCCGAGACCTGGAGGCCGGACTTGCCGAGGTTCCTGTATTCCATACCGCGCTGTGCTCCTTCTTGTGGGCTGTGGATCGCGATTGTAGCAGCGCGCGCCGGTTAGCGGGCAGTCAAGTCGCGGGCCTGCGACGCGGAACCGCAGCACCAAGCGAAGGCGGGTTTACGGCGTCGCAATGCGGCGCGCGTAGGATACGTGCACCGTGGGGGAGCGGACGCCGGGGGATCTGTCTCGGAAAGCCGCTGGCTCGTTGATCCGCAACTTCTTCCTCCTGACCATGGGGCTCGCGATAGGCGTGGGCGCCGGCTTTTCGGCCGGAGCGGCGCGTTCGTCCGGGCCGGGCGAGCCGCCGCTGCGGCTGGTGGCCCTGGGCGACTCGATCACCGCGGGTTACGGAGTCGAGCCGATGAAGACGTACCCGGAGCTGGTGGCCGAAGGGCTGCGGGCCCGGGCGGGCCGCGACGTCCTCGTGCGGAACCTGGGCGTGAACGGGCTGCGCGCGGGCGGGCTGGTGGAACTGCTGCGTGAGGACGCGCAGTACCGGGAGGCCGTCGCGGCGGCGGACGTCATCACCATCAACATCGGCACGAACGACCTCACCATGGCGCGCGGGGCGTACTACGACGGGACGTGCGGGGGTACGGACAACCGGGCGTGCCTTTCGCAAGCGCGGCGGACGTTCCGTGAGCAGATCGGCGAGATCGCGGCCGAGGTGCAGCGGCTGAAGGCGCCCGGCGCGGAGGTGGTAGTGCTGGACCTGTACTTCTTCTACTTCACCGAGAGCGTCCTCGGGTCAAAGTACTCGCCGCCGCTGAGCCTGGAGAACGAGACGGAGCAGGCGGGGCTGGCGCTGCGGGCGTTCAACGACACGCTGCGCGCTACGGCAAAGGGGGCAGGCTATCGGTCGGCGACGGCGCAGGTGGCGTTCAACGGGGAGGGCGGCGAGGAGAGCCCACTGGAGCGGGGAGTGGTGCTGCCGCCGCCGGATGGCGTGCATCCGAGCAAGCGGGGCCACGCGGCGCTGGCGGCCGCGGTACTGGAGGCACTCGCGCCATAGCGGTCCTGTGCCCGCAACATATGGGTGCGTCACCGAGCGTGCGGTGACAGCTCTAAAGACCCGTCCGTATGGGATCGATGCGCCTATCGGCACGAACGTCGCGCAGCTAGGCTTCTGGCGATGACGCCGGAACAGGTCGCGGTGCGGGAACGGCAGATGGCGGGGTCGTGGTGGCGGCGGCGGATGCTGTCGGTGCCGGGGCAGGTGCTGTCGGGGACGGGGGCGCATAACGTCGCGCGCGAGATGCTGGTCCAGGCGGACTGGCGGGTGCTGGACGTGGGGTGCGCGGCCGGGAGCCGGTTGCTGCTGTTCGACCAGCAGATCAAGTTCGTGACGCACTCGGCGGCGGGCGTGGAGCCGGTGGCTGCGCTGGCGCGCCGGGCCGAACGCGCGTTCCAGGACGCGGCGCGGCCGTTGAGCGCGATCGTATCGGACCCGGCGGCGCTGCCGTTTCGGGACGAGGCCTTCGACGTCGCGTTCTGCGCCGACTTGCTGCGGTTCCTGGACGTGCGCGGCGCGCAGGCCGCGCTGCGGGAGATCGCGCGTGTGCTGAAGCCGGGTGCGAACTGCCTGGTGTGGGATCTGGCGCCGGCGGAGGGAAAGCTGGCGTGGTGGCAGCGGCTGTGGCTGCGCGGATACGGCGGCGGCACTCGCATCGCGAGCGAGAAGAGCCTGATGTCGCTGGCGGAGCGCAGCGGATTCGACATCGCGGAGCCGGCGCGGCTGCGGCCGTGGCTGTACCCGCCGATCGCGCGGGCGTCGTTGGTGGCCAAGCGCCTGCCGCCGGGGTGGCGGCGGGAGGGGCAGAACCTGGTGCCGGACGCGGGTTAGGGGTTAGGTTCCAAGTCCAAACGTACTCGCGAAATCGGGGGACCGCGAGCGCAGCCCTCGGGATGGTGACTAGCGTGTGCGAGCAGGCGGGGTGCCGGGGGCTCCGGGCGGACGGCGGAACTCGATGCGGCGGAAGGACTCGGCGTGGTCGAAGCCGGTCTGCTTGCGGCGGTCGCGGTTGCGCTTGCCGGCCTGGAGCCACGTGTTCAGGATCTCGTCCTTCGTGCGGTTCTCGACCTGGCTGGCGTGACAGGTGATGGCCCCGGCTTTGCGGTCGAGGTAGGGCTCCACGTCGACGTGATAGTCGGGATCCTGGGCGCCGGCCATGAGCAGCTCGGCGGTGCGGTGCGGCCCGATGCCCTCCGCGGCCAGCTCGGCGTAGTAGTGCGGGTCGTGGGCGGCGGGATAGAGGGCGTCGCGTACGGCGCGGCCAATCACGCGGTGGTCGGTGTGGTTGAAGGACGCGCGAAAGCCGTCCCAGGAGATCATGAGGTCGGGCCGGAGCGTGCGGATGAGGCGGACGACCATGCCGCGCAGCTCGTTGCCCTCTTCGAGGAAGCCGTCGGGCATGCCCCAGAAGATCGTGTGCTTCACGCCCAGGACGCGGCAGGCGGCGCGGGTCTCCGCCTCGCGCGTCGCCGCCAGTTCCTGCTGGCGGATGGAGAAGTCGCGCGTGCCCTTGTCGCCGGACGTGGCGACGCAGAGCGTGACTTCGAGGCCGAGGTCGCAGAGAAGCGCGATGGTGCCGCCGCAAAGGAACTCGGCGTCGTCGGGATGGGCCGTGACGACGAGCGCGCGGGTGTACTCCTTCGCCCACTTCTCCTGGACGGGATCCTTCTTCCGCTTTCGAAGCGGATCCGGGCGTGCGATGCTTCGTGACTTGGTCGCGGGCACTGGCGGCACCTCGTGGCGGGCAGTGTACGGCGGAAGGCGCTTTGCCAAAACGCGCAAATCGCGCGAATCGGAACCGGGTAATCCGCGCATTTCCGGCGCCAGCGATTGCCCGCCGGATTCCACAAGGGTACTCCTGAGGGTGACGGGCCGTCGCCAGGCGGCCCGTTCTGTGCGCGCGCGAGGCGTGCCGAGGAGGGAAGCGTGGAGTACCGGAAGCTGGGCCCGACGGACATCGACGTATCCGTGGTGGGCTTCGGCGTGTGGACGACGAGCACGGGCTGGTGGGGCGAGTACACAGACGACGATGCGGTCGCGCTGCTGCGTGAGGCGCGCGACCTGGGGATCACGTTCTTCGACGCGTCCGACAGCTACGGCAACGGGCGGTCGGAGGAGCAGCTGGGCGCCGCGTTTGGGAACGACCCGGAGGTCGTGATCGCGACCAAAGGCGGGTACGACTTCTACACACACGGCGACGCGCGGCGCGGGCAGCAAGAGATCCCGCAGGACTTCAGCCCGGCGTTCATCCGCCGCGCGTGCGAGGAGAGCCTGCGGCGCCTCAAGCGCGACCGCATCGACTTCTACCAGCTCCACAATCCGAAGATGGACGCGATCTCGAGCGACGAGACGTTCGCGTGCCTGGACGGCCTGGTGCGCGAGGGGAAGATCCGCAGCTATGGCGTGGCGCTGGGCCCGGCCATCGGGTGGGAGGCGGAGGGCGTGCGCGCCGCGCGGGAACGCGACATCGCCGGGATGCAGATCATCTTCAACCTGCTGGAGCAAGATCCCGGGCGGGCGCAGATCGGGGCCTGCCGTGAGCGCGGCACCGGCGTGATCACCCGCGTGCCGCACAGCAGCGGCATGCTGGAGGGGAAGTACACAGAGGACACGGTCTTCGGCCCGAACGACCACCGCCGGCATCGGCCGAAGTCCTGGCTCGTCAACGGACTGAAGAAGATCGAGCAGATCCGATTCCTGACGGACGCGCGCCCCGGGGCCACGCTGGGGCAGATCGCGCTGAAGTGGATCCTCGCCGAGCCGGCGGTGTGCTCGACGCTGCCGAACATCTACGACCGCGAGCAGCTACGGGAGTTCGCGGGAGCGGCGGAGGTCGCCGACCTTACGGCGGAGGAGCTGGCGCGCGTGCAGGTCCTCTACGAGACGAACTTCGGACTGGAGCGCGAGCTGGAGAACGCGGTGGCGCGCTGAGAAGATCCACGATGGAACACGAAGGGTTGGGGCCAGGATGCGGGCCCGGGACAACGGCTAGCAACAGGGCAGAGGGGCGTGACGGATGGTGACGCGGGTGCAGGGCGAGATGGACGCGGTCGACCAGGGGTTGCTGAACGAGATGCAGGACCGGTTTCCGCTGGTGCGGGAGCCGTTCGTCGATCTGGGCGGGCGCGTCGGGGTCAACGCCGCCGAGGTGATCGACCGGCTGGCGGCGATGCGCGAGTCGGGCGTACTGCGGCAGGTGAGCCCGATCTTCGACACGAAGGCGCTGGGGTACTCGTCGTCGCTGGTGGCGATGCGCGTCGCTGAGGAGTGGTTGGCGCAGGCGGCAGAGGTCGTCAACGCGCATCCGGGCGTGAGCCACAACTATCGCCGGACACACGACTTCAACATATGGTTCACCATCGCGGTGCCGCCGGGCGCGGACCTGCAGGCGCACGTCGACGCGCTGCACCGGCTGGCCGGGGCCGAGTCGACGCGGATGCTGCCGACGCTGCGGCTGTTCAAGATCGGCGTGACGCTGGACATGACAGGCGAGCGGGCGATGGACCACCGCTCCGACCCGCAGTACACGCACGAGCGCCGCGAGACGGCGGCCCGGCACACGCTCACTCCGCGCGACATCGACGTGATCCGCGCGGTGCAGGGCGACCTGGCGCTTGCGCCGGACCCGTTCGCTGCGCCGGCGCGCGAGCTGGGCGTGAGCGTCGGGCGCCTCATCGAGGAGCTGGAGGGCCTGCAGCGGCGCGGATACCTGCGGCGGTTCGCGGCGATCCTGCGGCATCGCAAGGCCGGATTCGGGGCTAACGGGATGGCGGTGTGGGATGTGCGGGAGGATGACATCCTGCGCATCGGCGCGACGATGGCGGGCTACACGTCAATCAGCCACTGCTACCAACGGCCGAAGTACGAGGACTGGCGCTACAACCTGTTCACGATGATCCACGCACGAAAGAAGGGGGAGTGCGAGGAGTTCGTGACGGAGCTGGCGGCGCGCCACAGTCTGCGCGACTACGCCGTGCTGTACAGCACGACGGAGTACAAGAAGGTGCGGCTGGCGTACTTCACGCCGGCGTTCGACGAGTGGGAGCGGCAGCACGTGACGCCGGACGCCACGGCCGCGGAGGTGGCACATGCCTGAGGAGCACGAGGCGCGCGAGTACTTCCGGTGGGCGTTCTACCGGTTCACGGAGAGCTGGCGAGCGCTGGACGCGGGCAGCCGGTCGAGGGCGCTGGACGAGTTGGCGGCGGTGCTGGAGGAGCCGGTAGCGCCGTGGCAGCTCTGCTACAGCCTGGTGGGGCTGCGGGCGGACGCGGACTTCGCGGTGTGGCTGAAGACGACGGAGGGCGTGGGGCCGTTCCAGGAGCTGGAGCGGCGGATACGGTCGTGCGCGGCCGGCGACCACCTGGCGCTGACCCACAACTTCATCTCGATGACGAAGCCGTCGCCGTACGCGCGGAAGGAAACCGATCCGGCGCGCGAGGCGCTGCGCGCGTACCCCGGTGGCGCGCCGTACGTCTTCGTCTACCCGATGGTGAAGACGCGGGCGTGGTACATGCTGGCGGCGGAGGAGCGCGGCAAGCTGATGCGCGAGCACGTGGCCGTCGGGCACAAGTACCCGAAGATCCGCATCAACACGAGTTACAGCTACGGCATCGACGATCAGGAGTTCGTGGTGGCGTTCGAAGGCGACGACCCGGCGGAGTTCCTGGACCTGGTGCACGACCTGCGCTACACGCGGGCGAGCGAGTACACGCTCCGCGACACGCCGATGTTCACGTGCGTGCTGCGCTCTCCGCGCGCGCTGGCGGACGAGTTCCGGGTGGGGACGGTGGCGGCGACGCGCTAGGCGGCGCTGAACGTCCTGCTGCGCTATCTGCTTCAGGCTGGAGAGTAGATGTTGATACCTGGGACGTCTGCGTAATCATCTACGTTGCGCGTTACCAGCGAGAGGTCGAACTCGATCGCGGTCGCGGCGATTATCAAGTCGAGTGCTCGCTGATTCACGCGCTTGCCCGCAGCCCTGAGCTCGTGTCGAAGGCTTGCGCAGCGTCGTGCCACAGCGCGCGAAAGCGGCAAGACGGGGATTCCTTCGAGAAGCGAGTGAAATTTGCGCTCCGCCTCGTCAGGGCGATCGCTCCGCACGACGCCCTGATAGACCTCCATGTACGTGACGATGCTGATCGCGATCCCGTCATTCGCCAGCTCATCGAGGAGTGCGATCGCCGTGTCGTGGCCATCAAGGCGGTCGATCATCCAATCCGTATCAATGAGGTGAGGCATGGACTACGCCGGTCGCCCAGTCGAATCCTGGCCTCTTTGTGCGCGCACGTCCGCGCGCAGTGCTTCGGCATCCACTCCGCTCAGAGCACCCGTGGCGGCGGCCAGAGCCTTGCGCGCGCGGTCGGCATCGTAGTTGACCCATGGCGAGGCGTGAGCGTCGGCGTTGAGATCGGCGAAATCCTCTGGGCTGAGGAGAACCGCAACGGTCTCGCCGTCGCGCTCCAGGGCCCTGGGCTCGCCATCCTGGGCGACATCGCGGACGACACGCACGATGTCGCGGTCGTCGCCCCACCGGACTCGCCGCGGCTGTTTCATGCTGGCATTGTACTCGGATTGCGCGGTGCGTTGCCGCCTACACCTATCCGACCCGCGTGATGGTGGAGGCGCCGCCGGGTGTGGGGGTGACCTGCAGGCGGTCCGGGAAGTTCACCGGGTCGCTGAACGCCTCGAGGTGCGACACCACGATCACCTTGTCCATGTGCTGGGCGAGCTGCTGTAGTTCGGCGACCATCAGCTTCTGCCCCTCGAGGTCGAGGCTCCCGAAGCCCTCGTCGATGACGATGGAACGCATGCCGCCGGCGCCCGCGTATTGGCCGATGCCGGAGGCGATGGCAACGGCGCAGCGGAACTTCTGCGAGCCTGAGAGCGCCTTCGCGCTGCGCGCCTCGCGCATGCACGTGAGGTCGATGGCCTTCAACTCGAGCGCGTCGCCGTCGCGCTCGAGCGTGAGCTGCAACGAGCCGCCGGTGAGGCGCTGCAGGAAGGCGTTGGCGTTGTTGGTGATGGTCGTGAGCGCACCGGACACCAGCACGCCCTGCAGCCCCTTCTTGCCGAGCAGCGTCGTGAGCTTGCGCAGCCGCTGGTGACGGACCTTCGCGCGCTCGGCGTCGTCTCGTAGCGAGACCACCTGCCCGGCGAGCGCCTCGGCGTTCGCGAGCCGCTGCTGTGCGGCCTGGTGCTCAGCGCGAGCGGCCGAGGCGGATGCGTCGGCTTCGCGCGCCGCCTCGCGGGCGAGCGCTTCGTCCACCTGGTGCGCGGCAGGGATCTGGTCGGCCTCGTGCTGCTTCGCGTCGCGCTGGGCTGTCGCCGCGGTGTGCTCTTGCTGTGCCTTTTCGAGTGCGGCCTTCCGCTTCGGTGCGTCGGCGAGATCCTTCTGACTCTTGCGCAGCACGGCGAGGAGTGCGGCCGGGTCGGCAAGGGCTTGCTCCCGCAACTCGCCGAGACCGGCGGCCGTCGCCTCGGCGAGCTTGCGGTGGCCGGCGGCGTTGGCGGACTGTTCGCGGGCGGTCGCATCGAGCTCGCCACGGCGGTGCTTGCCGTCATCGACGGCGGCGCGCGCGGCCTCCTCGCGTTCGCGGACGGCCTCGTGGGAAGCGCGGGTCGCGTCGAGATCCGCGGACGCGGCCTCGAGCCTCGCCCTCGCGGCGACGTGCGCCTTCTGAGCGGTCGCCACGTCTTTCAGGCGGCCATCGAGGCGGGCTTCGTGCTCGGCGAGCGCGGTAGCGGCTTGTGCTCGGGCCCGTTCAGCACCACCGCGCTCACCATCCAGGCGGCCAGCCTCTGCGGCGTGATCGGCGACGGCGGCGGCAGCCTGATCAGCGGCCTTCGCGGCGGCGGCGCGCGCTTTCACGGCGGCGTTTTCGGCGGCTGTGGCGGCGGTCGCGTGCGACTGCGCGTCGGCGAGCTGCGCGGCGAGGTCGTCGATCTGCTTCTTCGAGGCGGCCTTGTCGATGGGCTGGCCGCAGCGCGAGCACTTCGCCTCCTTCGCGGCGGCCTTGCGCTCGGCGAGGTCGTGCTTGAGCTGGTCGGCGCGGGCGCGCCAGGCAGCGCCGTCCTTGCGCGCCGCATCGAGGGCAGCCTCGGACTGCTCCGCCGCCTTCTTCGCGGCGGTGGCCTCGCGGTCGAGCTTCTCGCGCGCGGCGGAGAGCTTCTTGAGCTGGGCGTCGATCTCCTTGATGCGCTCGTCGAACGACGCGACGTGCGCGCGGCCCTGGAGGACGGCAACAGCGAGCTGCGCGAAGTCGTGCGCCTCGCGCTCGGCCTGCTGGGTCGCGGCGCGGGCCTTCTCGGCCGACTGGAGGGCGTTCGCGGCGGCCTTGACGGCGACGTTTGCAACCGTGTGAGCCGCGGCGAGCGCGTCGAGGTCGATCGCGGCGGCCCGCTTGCGCGCATCCTCCGCCGCGGCCTCGGCCCGCGAGGCGTCGGCGATCGCGTGCTGCACCTCCGTCGCGCGGTCGATCGCGGAGGACAGCGTCTCGAACAGGTCGGCGTCGCGCACAATCTGCTCCCGCTGGGCGAGGAGCCCCTCGTCCGCGGCGATCTTCGCGTCAAGCTCTGCGATCTCGGCGGCGAGGCGCGTGTAGCGCTGCGCGTCGGCGAGCATGTCGCGCGCGGCCTGTGCGACGAACGCGGCGTCGGCCTCGCGCTTCGCTGCGCCGGCGACAGCGTCGCGCATGGCCGTGAGAGCGGCCTCGTCGACGTCTCCGATCTCGGCGAGCTTCTCGCCGATCCAGTCGACGCGGTCCTTCTCGGTCCGTGTGGCGTCGCGCGCGGCGCGCTCGAGGCGTTCGTACTCCTTCAGGCCGATGAGGCTGCTGATGATGTCGAAGCGGGGCTTCGGGTCGGCGTCGATGAAGGCCGTGGACTCGCCCTGCTGGAGGAGGAACGACGCGGTGAACGCCTCGTGCGAGAGACGGACGATATGGGCGATGGCGCGGTCGAGCGCATCCTCCTTCTCGGTGCCGGGCACGGCGGCCCAGTCGGACGTGGCCTCGTCCCAGATCCAGAGGCTCTGGTCGCGCTCGCCTTGCTTGTGGCCGCGGCTGCGACGGACGAGGTAGCGCTGGCCGCCGGCCTCGAACTCGAACTCGACCGAGAGGCGGTCGCGGTCTTCGGAGATGAGCTGCGCCGCCTGCATCTTGCCGAGACGGTGCTGGCCATAGAGGGCGAACGTGATTGCGTCGAAGATCGACGACTTGCCCGCGCCGTTCTCGCCGCAGATGGCGATGAGGCCACCACCCGTGAAGTCGGCGACGGTCTCCTCGCGGTAGCGCATCCAGCCCGTCATGCGGACGCTGAGGGGGATCATGCATCGCCCTCAGTCAGCGTCTTCGCGCGCAGCTCGTGCACCAGCGCCATCAGCGCGTCGCGCTCCTCCTCCGGCATCTGCTGCTCGTCCAGGTAGCGGCGCACGGTGTCCTCGACGTTGGCGGGGTTCAGGCCCTCGACGGCGGGCTTCTGCGCATCATCGGCATCGGTCCAGTCCATCTCGACGTTGCCGTAGAGGCGCGGGAAGAGCTGGCGCGCCTTGTCCAGGAACGGCGCTGCGTAGGTGCCATGAGGTACGCGCAGGATGAGCTTCACCAGCGTCTCGTCGAGGCGGTCGATCGTCTTCGCCTGCGCCGCGAGGTCGTCCTCGGTCGCGGCGACGACGATCGCGAACGGTGTGGGGTCGAGGGGGAGCGAGGTGATCTCGCGCACGCCCTGGGGGCCGATATCGGCGAGGAGGACGCGGGTGTCGTAGCCGCGCTCGGCGACGTCCATGCGGTCGAGCACGCCGGCATAGTAGAAGTGGGCGCCGCCGATCTGCTCGGGTTTGTGGATGTGGCCGATGACGGTCAGCTCGAACTCGGGGAATGCGCCTCGCGGGATGACGACGTCGTCACGGGGCGAGATGCGGTGGGCTTTCACGGTGGTGCCCGTGACCGTGACGTGGGTGAGGAGGACGGTGGGCAGCCGCTGTTCGGCCGAACGCTTGCGCAGCTCCTCCATCTTCTCGCCGAAGAGCCTCGCCAGCAGTTCGTTGCGCTGGGCGACGCCGCCGCTGTCGTTGTGGCGGAGGTCGTAGCGATAGGGCGTGGGGAAGGGGAGGAGGGCGAAGTTCACGCGCTCGCCGCCTGCCTCGATGGTGACGAGGTCGGGTTTGGTGCGGAAGGTGATCTGGTGCTGGTAGTTGTTAGTCGTTAGGGGTTGGTCGTTGGGGGACGACGCCAGTGCCGCCGTGAGCCAGATGTTCGCCGTGTCGATGAAGTAGTCGCGGTCGTGGTTCCCGGCGACGGCGACAACGCGCATGCCGCGCGCGAGCGGCCCGCGCAGGCCGTCGACCATGGCATACGCGGCGGCACGCGACGCCCCGCGCTCCTGCGCCTCGAACACGTCGCCGGCGATGGCGAGCACGTCGACGGCGTGCTCGTCGCAGTACGCGGCGATGCGGTCGATGTTGCGGCGCTGGTCGGGCAGCCGCGCCTGCGGGTTCGCGCCGGCGAGCGTATAGCCGAGGTGCCAGTCGGCAGTGAACAGGATTTTCATCGCAGCGCACCCAGCGGTTGCTTCTCGATCCAGCGCTCGAACTCATCCTCGGCCTCGTCTGGCACGCCGACAGGATTCTCGTGATCGAACGCCCATCGGACCGGATTGTCCTGGATGTACTGTCGGATGCGCCAAAGTCCGGCCTCGTTGCGAATCACGTGCTCATGGTAGTTCCGCTGCCACACGGCCTGAATACCTGGTTTCGCGGCGCGGACATCGCGCGTAACGCGTGCCTTGAATGATCGGGCCACGACAGAGAGTGATCCCGGCAAGGCGCTCGGGGCGACCCCCCGTAGGGGCGCAGCCTGCTGCGCCCGCTCGTCCGTCGGCCGAAGAATCAATATCCCGTGAATGTGGTTCGGCATGACGACGAATTCGTCCAGTTCGACGTTCGGGTGATGATGCGGCAGGTCCTCCCAGGCATCGGTGACGATCGCAGCCATCCGAGGTTCATCGAACAGCATACGGCGTTCGGACGTGCAGATCGTGATGAAGTAGCCGCCGCCCTGCGCGTAGTCGTAGTACGGCAGGCGAATGGAACGGCGTCGGCGAGATGGAAGTACGTTCGTGACTGCGGCGCTGCTGGGCGCAGCAGGCTGCGCCCCTACGGGGTCGTGCTCCATCTCTCCTCACATCTCCAACGACTGCGCCTTCGCCCTCGCCGCGGCCGATGGCGTCGCTTTCCCGCCGTCCACCCCCGGCGCCCGCCCCGCGTGCTGCAGGCACGTCGGCGGCTCGTCGCTGGCCTCCTCCGGCCGCATTGCCCACGGGGGGCGCGGCACTTTCACGTGGAGCGCCTCGCGGAAGTTCGGAGCGACGATCACCTTCTCGTCGGGGCCCAGCCGCAGCGCCAGCTTGCGGTCGCCCTCGCTGAAGCCGCGCCAGATCGAGTCGGCCAGCTCCTGCCCGCCGGAGCGTCCCAGCACGCGCGTCTGGCTGTTCTCGATCACCACCTCGGACACACGCGAGCCCTGCTGCTGCGCGCCGAAAAGGATGATGCCCCGCGATCGCATCTGGCTGGCGACGTACTCGAAGAGCTTGGTGATCGCGTCCGAGGCGCCGCGCGGGGCGTAGCGGTTCAGCTCGTCGATGACGACGAGGAACGTCTCGTGGCGGGCGGCGTGCGGGCCGGAGCGCCACTGGACGAGCTGGTTCAGCACGGTCGCGATGACGAAGCGCTGCAGGTGGCTATCGGTGATCGACTGGATGTCGATGACGGCGACGTCCTCAGGCATCGTGGCCAGCGCGAGCGGCGCGCCCTCCGTGTCCTCGCGACGCAGCAGCCCGCTGTTGGGGCCGACGACGCGGGCCAGTCGGCGCCACAGCGCCTGGATGGTGGAATTGCTCATCGTGCGCAGGCTGTCGTCGTCGAGGTCCTTCCCCTCGGGCTGGGCTTTCATTTCGATGTAATTCAGCAGATCCTGGAAGGTGGCGACGCCCAGTTCGTTCTTGCCGTCGAACGCGCGCTCGATGGTGCTGGTGAGCTGGCGCCGCGCGGCGACGCGCGTGTCGGGCTGGCCCCCGAGCCGCTCTTCGAGCGACAGCGCCTTCGTGCGGGAGATCGAGAGCCGGTAGCTCAAGTGGTTGATGAGCGTGACGAGGTTGTCGTTCGCGCGCGTCTCCTCGGAGAACAGCAGGTCGAAGAGGCCGAAGTCGATGATGTCCTTCAGCGACCACGAGTACGGACGCACGTCGCCGGGGCGCTCGGTGGAGATCGGCAGCGGTGAGCCGCTGCGTACGGCGGTCTCGGGCGCGTAGTAGGCGATGCTGCGGAAGATGTCTGGCGAGGCGACGCCCATCTCGTTCCACACCGCGAGGTCGTCGTCGGTGAACTTGGTCGACCAGCGGTCGAGCCAGAAGAGGTCGAACCCCTTCACGTTGAAGATGATGGCCTTGATGCGGGGCGCCTTGCCGGTACCCGTCATGCCGGCGGCGCGCGTCTTCACGGCGTTGATGGTCTGGTACGTGGCCATGGTGAGGAACGACGACTTGGTGCCGGAGCCGGCGGCGCCGTTCACGTTCAGGTGGCCGGACTGTGCGCCAAGCAGGAAATCCTGGTCGAGAAAGGCGCGACCGGCGGTGGAGTCGCCGCCGTTGCGGATGAGGCCGACGGCCACGCCTCGCTCGTCCGCATAGGCGTCCATCTCGTACGCGCGCTCGGCGTCGCGCTGGCCGCAGGAGAAGACGGTGCTGCCCTCGACGGGCGGAGCGAGCTTGGGCGGGAAGGCGTTGACGACGCGGGCCTTGGCGTAGGTGACGCCGTCGCGGTCGAGCACCAGGTCGTCGGCGACGGGATCGCCGTCGTGGGCGGCCAGCTCCATGTGCATGGTGGAGATGGTGCTGCGGCGGTACACCTGCTCGACGACGCCGAACAGCTCGACCTCGCCGCCGCCCATGATGGTGGGGACGCGGACGATCTGCGTCTGCTCGACGAGCTGGCCGGGCGCGACCCAGAAGTAGAACTCGTCGACGTTGGCCTCCTGCCCGGGCGGGCAGCCGATGCGGCCGACGCCGACAGGCTCGGGGTGTGTGGTGATGTGGCCGTTGTCGCTCATCTGGTTGCTCTCAGTCTCACGATCCACGAAAGGACCCGAAGAGGCACGAAGGGTCGAAGTCGGAGGTCATTGTCGCACCCGGGACTTCACTCGCGTGCCGGTCCGCTCGCTGTTGTCGCCGAAGGCTGACGGCGTGCTGCGACCCTGGCCGTTGGACAGCGCATGCGGTCTCATCATTGGTCACCCTCCGGGGGAGTGTTCTCGAGCCCGCGCGCCTGCCGCTCGCCTAACGACTGCACCAATCGCTCGAGTCGCTCCAGCTTCTCGCCGATCTCCCGCAGCGACGGCTCATCTTCGCGGTTGCTCTCGACGAAGTATGCGGCGATGCTGGCCGTCAGCAGCCCGAAGAGCGTAATGCCCACCAGCATCAGGAACACGGCGATGCCGCGGCCTTCCGGGGTATGGGGATACGTGTCTCCGTATCCTACCGTTGTCACCGTTGTCGCTGCCCACCAAAGCGCGGTTCCAAAATCGTTTATGTTCCCGCCGCTGTTACGTTCAGCGAGGGTAACCGCGCCCGCGCTAGCGAAGACCAGCAACACTCCCACTACCAAGCCGTACTGAAGGCCGTGGCGGCCAGCTATGTCGCGTCCAGCATGTATCGCCCTGGCGAGGAACGCGACCCCTCGGCCGGCTCGTAGTGCCCTGAGCAACGGTGCCGACCGCAGGATTCGAAGCGGTCTCAGGAACGGCACGACCACAATGATCACGTCGAACCAATGGCGCGCCAGATATGACGCACGTCGTGGTGCGAGGTACGTGCGCACCGAAAGCTCCAGCGCGAAGATAGCCCATATGCTCCAGTCCACCAGCAGCAAGGCGCGATCCACGCCGGGAGAGAAGTCGAACATGAGGGGAGCAAGGATCAAAGGGATGATCGCGACGGAAAGCGCGAGAAGCGGCGCTTCGGTTACGCGCTCCACTGAATCCAGCGCTGCTGCCTTCTTCCGGTCGTGCACTATCGACCCTCGATTTGCGCGTACTGCATGTTCATGCCACCACATCGCACAGCCGGGGACGGCTGTGCCACATCTACAGCGACCGGCACTGCCGCTGCACCCTCTGCGCTGCTGTCACTAGCCGTCATGCGGCGCTCCTGAACATGCGGTGGAGCTTGGGGATCAGCGCGTCGAGGTTGGGCAGGATGGCGTGGAGGTGGTCCTCGCAGCGGACGATGGGGTCGACGCTGATGCCGCTGCGCGTGTACCCCTGGTCGCGGCAGCGGATGCGGTACAGGTAGCCGGCGAGACCGGAGAGATACGCCGGCATGTCGTCGCGGTGCTCGCGTTCGACGTACTCGAGCGGCACGGTGACGCGCACCACGCCGTACGAGGGCGAGGCGCCGGTCTGCGACGACAGGCGCACGTACGTATTCACCAGCGTGACGTGCTGCGGCGTGTCGAGCACGAAGGCGGGCGTGCGCTCGCCGGGCTGGAGGGTGTAGGTCAGCTCCTGCAGGCCCGCCGGCAAGTAGGTCGCCATCTGGCGCTTCACGAGGCCGATTACGGGTACGTCGTGCCGCTGTGCGGCCAGGCGGCGTTCCAGCAGGCCGTCCATGAGCGTGGGCTTGCCCATCTCGGCGAGCATGACGTCGCGCTCGGCCTCTTCCATCGCGAGCATGGCGATGCTGCGCGTGGTGCGGCGCAGCGTGTCGAAGTCGCCCTGCGCCTCGACCTCGCTGGTGAGCAGCTTCACGCCGATCTCGCCCAGCGCGTGGAAGGCATCGCGCCGGTCCGCCTCCTCGATGCCGTTGCTGTGGACGGCGAGCACTTTCGCCGTCCGCGCGCCGGTACCCCGCTTCAGCGACCGGCCACCCAGGCCGGCGTCGAACTCGAGAGCGGCGGCGGTGACTGCGGCAGCGATCAGAGGCCGCCGTCGCATGCCGACGACGATGGACCCGACGGTCTTCGACTTGATTGAGCCGTCGATGAAGCGGACGGGCCGGTCGTCCGGCGGATCGGCGGGCGGGATGGGCGCCCACGCCGCTTGCGGCCGCTCGAAATCGAGGTCGACCCGGCCGGCCTTCGTGTCGTCCTCTTCGTCGGCCTCCAGGCCCGGGAAGGGGGGCACGGAGGCGTCGTTGAGGGGGCTGGGGGCGTAGGCGGCGAAGAGGGGCCGCGTGACCGTGGTCTGTGGCATGCGGTTCGCGTCCGAGGCGTACGTTTGTTCGGTGCTGGGGTCAGGATACGCCCACGGGAAGCACGTGTAAACACGCCCTCGCGGGAGCTGTCCGCATCCAGCAGCGCGTTAACGGGGCTGGGGTATCATCGGCGATATGGCGGAAGCGAATCGGATGGGGACGCTGGCCGCGCGCGTGGACGCGCGGATACGGGCGATCCCACTGCCCGCCTGGGCGACGAGCACCCTGACGCTGGAGGTCGCGTTCGTCGCCGCCGTTACGGTCGTCGCGGGATGGCTGCGGCTGTGGCACCTGGACACGGTGCCGCTGGGCCTGCACGGCGACGAGGCGTGGACGGGGCTGGACGCCCGGCGTGTGCTGGACGAGGGCTGGATCGGCCCGTATGTAGGGAGCGCGCTGGGCCAGCCTTCGGGCCCGCTGTATTTCACGGCCTTGTTCTTCACGTTCATGGCTGAGGACACGCAGACCGTCCGGCTCTCCCAGGCGCTGCTGGGAGTGGCGACGATTCCGATGGCATACCTGGCGTTCCGCCTGATGTACGACCGGACGGTGGCCAGCATCGCGGCGGTGATTCTGGCGGGGTTGATGTGGCACCTGCACCTGAGCCGGACGGGGTTCATGGTGACGTCGTGGCCGCTGATGGAGATGGCGGTGCTGTGCGCGCTGTGGCCCGCGCTGCGGACACGGAACACGTGGCTGTTCCTCGTGGCCGGCGGGCTGCTGGGGCTGGGCGTATACACGTACAACGCGTATCTGCTGTTCGTGCCCGTGCCGTTCTTCGCGCTGGCGTGGACGCTGGTGCGCGAGCCGGACACCCGAGCGCGAGTCGCGTTTGCGCGGCCGGTCCTGCTGTTCGCGGCAGCCGCGCTGCTGGCTGCGATGCCGCTGGTGAACTACGCGACCGGCCACACCGACCAGTACCGGTCGCACCAGCAGTCGGTGGGGTTGCTGGACTCGGAAGCGTGGAAGGATGCTGGATGGGGTGACAGGGTCGAGATCTTGTGGGACCGCGGCGAGGAGTGGGTGCGAGGGCTGACGGAAGCGACGTCGCCGGACTTTGGTGACGGGCTCGCCGCGGAGGGGACGTCCGTCGTGCATCCGCTGGTGTTCGCGCTGGCGCTGGGCGGGCTGGGGATGGCGTTGTGGCGCTTTCGCGACCCGGCGAGCGGCATCGTGTTCGGAGCGGTGGCACTGCTGCCGCTGGGCGCGCTGCTGACCGTGGGCGCCGGGTTGTACCGGCGAAGCGAGGGGCTGGCGCCGTTCGTGGCGCTGCTGGCGGCGCTGCCGCTGGCGTGGCTGTGGCAGCGGGCGAGCCGGCGCCGTGATGTCATCCGGTACGCGGCGTACGCCGTCGTGATAGTGGCGTGCTCGTATCCGGGGGTCGTGACGGCACGCGACTATTTCGGCAGGGTGCAAGACTCGGGCGTCATACGGTACACGTTCCCGTTCGAGCTGGACGCGGCATCACGGTACATGGACGGGCTGCCGGCAGATACGAAAGTCTACTTCTACAGTTCGCGGTGGTCGTTCAACTACGAGACGCGGCGGTTCCTGGCGCCCGACCTGCGGGGCGAGGACCGCTCGCGGGAGTTCCGCGCGCGGGCGCCGGCCGACGGGGCCCTGGATTTCTCGACGGACGAGTTGCACGGCGTGCTGTTCGTGTTCGTGGATAGCTATCTGGGGGAGATGGACGGCGTCGTGGCGCTGTATCCGGGCGGGCAGATCGCGGAGGGGGAGCGGGGGGAGGACGTGATCTTCCGCGCGTACTACCTTCCTTGACCGCGCCGGCTTTCAGTCGAGGGTGATCGTTCGGGTGTTCCAGTTGAGGTGGATGTCGAAGAGACGAAGAACGTCCCACCCAAGGATTGACGGAAGATAGCGGTTTGTCTCGGTGAGGCGCGCGATGCGGAGGGCGCTTTCGATCGTCCTGATCCGTCCGTCCATCTCCCGGAACCGGTAAGTCGCGGGCACGATGAAGTAGATCGCGCCTCCACCGATGCCGGTCCGCACCTCGCGATTCGCCCAACGAGCCGAGTCGGACAGCTCCTCGTCCGTGAAGTCAAGTCGACGGGCAGCGTCGAACGGATGCAGCGACGATGCGGAGGAGCCCGTGTCGAGGGTGAACTCGATCTCCTCCCACCGGTCTCGCACGCTCGGGAGAAGGATCTGACAGGGAACGACTGGCGCCGGATCAGCAGCGTTGGGTTCGAAGAACGCCTGGATCAAAGCGAAAGGCGGCGTGGTTCCGGATCGAAGTACTCAACCCAGAGGTCGGACATGTTCAGGCCTTTTGCGTGGAGTTCGCGCTGAAGCTCGAACAGGTCGTTCGATACGGCAATCACAGCGCCGTCCCGCACAGCGACGACCTGCTTTGGGTATGCCGCCATGAATTCCGCTCGATGTTCCGCCCAGAAAGCCCGCTCGCGGTCGCCATCTGCGAACGCCTCGCGGACTTGTTCCGTCATCGGCTCGATCCACATACGCGATATGGAAGCCGATGCGCGTGAGGAGGACGCCATCTGGCGATTCATGTGGCGACCTACCCCTTAGCAGCAGCTCTTGGGCTGGCCGCCACCGTCAGCGGTCTGGAAGCTGGACCCGCAGGCGCAGCCCTTCACGGCATTGGGGTTGAAGATCGTGAAACCCGACTTCATGATGTCGTCCACGTAGTCGATCTCCGCGCCCTGCATGAGGGGTGCGCTCTCCGCGTCCACGAGCACGGTGACCCCACCCTTCTCGTAGGCGAGGTCGCCTTCCTCTCGGCCGTTGGCGATGGCCATGCCGTACTGGTAGCCGCTGCAGCCCCCGCCGACGACGAAGACGCGCAGGGCGCCGTCCTCGACGCCGCGATCCTTCAGCAGGGCGGCGGCCTTCTCGGCGGCCTTGTCGGTGATGGTGACGATGGCTTCCGCGCCGGCTTCGACTTCCTGGACCATAACCCGGACTCCTTGTCGCTCGCGTTCGGCGATTGAATTTCTACTGTGCACTGTGAGTATATCGGCGAATCCCGATGCGGATCAATCGGCCCCGGCCGGTGATTTCGCTGCCAGGAGGGACTGATAAAGGGCCGATACGGCACTTGCGACGTTCACCCAGCGGTAGCGTTCGACGGCTTCCCGGGCTGACCGGCCGAAGGAGGCGCGCAGCTCGTCGTTGTCCAGGAGCAGCTCGAGCCGCTCGGCGAAGGGCTCTGGACAGCGCCAGGAGATGAGGTAGCCGGTCTCGCCATCGAGGATGGTGCTGGCGAGGCCGCCGACCCGCGAGGCCACCACGGGCGTACCGCAGGCCATCGATTCGATGGCGACGAGGCCGAAGCTTTCGTAGAACGAGGGGACGACGCAGACGTCGGCAGCGTTGTAATACAGCGGTAGCTCGCCGTGGTCGACGGCGCCCACGAAGGAGATGTGGTGGTCGACGCCGAGGCCTTCGGCGAGTGCGCGCAGCTCGTCGATCTGGTCGAGTGCGCCGGCGTCGCCGCCGACGATGAGCACGCGGAAGTTCTCGTCGTCGTGGAGCTGGGCGGCGGCCCCGATGAGGATGTCGATACCCTTCAGCGGCTCGATGCGGCCGACGAAGAGGATGATGCGTTCGCCTTCCTTCAGGCCCAGGCGGTAGCGGGCGACCTCCTTTTCGATGGGCGTGAAGAGGTCGAGGTCGACACCACAGGGGACAACAGCGATCTTCGCTGGGTCGGCGCCGTAAAGGGCCGTGAGTAGGTGCTTCTCGTGGTCGGACGCGACGACGATGGCATCGGCGCCGGTCGCGATGTTGCGCTCTGCGTTGATGCGCACGGGCGGCTCGTGCTCGGTGGTGCGGGCGCGGTTCTTCACTTCGCCCAGCGTGTGGAACATGGCGACATGGGGGACATGCCAACGCTCGGCAAGGCGCAGGCCGACCACGCCGGACATCCAGTAGTGGCTGGAGACCATGTCGTAGTCGAGGCCCTCGCGCGCGATGAAGGCAAGTACGTTCGTCTCGAACTCGTCGAGGCTGGCAGCGATCGCGTCCTTGCGGATGACGCTTGGCGGGCCCGCGTCGATGGTGACGACGCGGACGTTGGGGCCGAAGGGCTGCACCTCGGGCGTCGCAGGCGAGGCGCGGCGAGTGAACACGTCGAGCGTGTAGCCGCGCGCACCCAGCGCCTGGCACAGCTCGCGCACGTAGATGTTCATGCCGCCAGCCGATCCGCCGCCGATCTCGGCCAGCGGTGAGGTGTGCACGGTGAGCACGGCCATCCGCGGTCTGCGGGCCGGGATCCCGGGATGCTGCGCTGGGGGTTCGTAGGTCGAGGTCATGGCCGCCTTCAGAGTGCCGGAGGACAGGTCTACGGACCTGTCCCTACGGGCCGCGATTGCTTCTTCCTACTTCTTCTCCAGCACGAGGCGGAGGACGTGACGATCCTTGCCACCGAGGTCGTACTTGTAGCTCTCGTCGCCGCGCATGAAGTCGACCCGGACGCGTCCGGACTCTATGGCGTCGCGGACGAGCAGGGCCTTCGACATCAGCCCGACGGCGTAGTGCGAGTAAGCGGGGTCGTAGCCGGAATTGTACATGTACAAGGTGCCGCCCACGTCAAGGTTGTGGACCATGGCCACGGGCACGCCGTCCAGCGTCAGAGCGTAGATGCGCAGCATGCCGGCGTCCGCCATGGTCGCCGTCATGTCGCGGAAGAACTCCTGCATGCCCGGACGGTCGAGGAACTCCTCCTTGTGATGGTTGCTGATGCGCATCAGGTGAAACAGCGTGTCGAGCAGCGGCGCCGCCTCGTCGGCGGTGGTGACCATGCGCATCTGGATGTCACCCGCGGAGTCGAGGCGGCGCATCTTGCGCCGCATCTCGTGACGGTCCTTCTTCGAGAGCGTGCCCAGGTACTCATCCCACGTGCCAGGCAACTCCACCTTCGGCGAGAGTGCCTCCTCTTCCTTCGTCAGCGTGTATCCGGCAGCGGACGCGACCTCGAGCAACGCCGGGAGCGTGGGCGAGTCCTCGCGCAGACCGCGCAGCTCGAGCCGCGACGTGCCCTCGGCGGCCAGCCCCGCCAGCAGCGACGTCAGCGCGGCGCGCTCGAACCCCGGCGTGATGACGGCGTCCATGTAGTCGCAGATGCTGTGGTGACCAACGAACTCGGCCGCGCCGTCGTCACAAAGCAGCGGGACGACAGCGACCAGCCGCTCGCCGTCGCGCAGCGTGAGGATGCGCAGGCGCCGCTCACCCTGGAAGTGGCGCAGCCAGACCTGCTGCCAGGCGGGCGTGACGAAGGGCACCTGCTCGCCGCACTGCTGCAGCAGGCCGCCCCATTCGGCCAAGACGCGGTCCAGGGCCTCGTCGTGAAGAGTGAGGTGATCGGTCACGAGCCACGCACCAGCGAGAGGAACTCCGCGCGCGTGACCTCATTCTTGCGGAAGAGGCCGCGGGTGGCCGACGTGACCATGCGGGATCCGGGTTTCTTGATGCCGCGCTGCGTCATGCAGAGGTGCTCGGCCTCGATGACGACGGCCACGCCGTCCGGACGGAGGGTGTCCATGAGCGCGTCGGCGACCTGCGACGTGAGACGCTCCTGGAGCTGCGGGCGCCGGGCGTAGCCCTCGACCAGGCGGGCGAGCTTGCTAACGCCGACGACACGGCCATCGGGGATGTAGCCGACGGCGGCGGTGCCATGGAAGGGCATGAAGTGATGCTCACAGACGCTGTAGAAGGGGATGTCGCGGAGTATGACCATCTCGTCGTGGCCGGCTTCGAAGCCGACCCGCAGGTGCTCCGTCGGGTCGATCCGCAGGCCCTCGAATAGCTCGGCGTACATGCGGGCGACGCGGGCCGGTGTGTCGGCCAGACCCTCCCGGCCCGGATCCTCCCCCACGGCCGCGATGATCTCCCGGATCGCGTGCTCGATGCGCTCGAGGTCCGGGAGGGACGCGAGTCTGGTGGGCTGGCGGATCTCTTCGATGGTCATGGAGGTGGTACGGCCCCGCGGAGATTCGGTTCAGAGCGGAAGAAAATGTACAGCGACAGGGTAGCAGGGCCTGAGAGCGGCAGCCAAACGAATCTGCGTGAATCCAGCGCTACCCGGCGATGTCAATGCGGCGCGACATATGAGTGCCCGGCGCCGAACGCACGTTACAGGTCGAGTGTGCGCTCCTGGAGGACGGCGGCACGGCGCGCTGCCTTGGCCTTCGTGCGCACGAGCACGTCACGCGGCGCGCGGGCGACCTGGGCCGCGGCTGCGCCGGCTTCCTCCAGCAGCCGGTCGGGCGCCACCACGCGCGACACCAGTCGAACCGCGAGCGCCTCGGTAGAGTCGATGATGCGGCCGGTGAAGCAGAGGTCGCGGGCGACCGCCGCGCCGGCCAGGTCGTGCAGGGGGCCGTACACGACGTCGCCGAAGGTGATCTCGGGATGGCCGAAGCGCGCCCGTTCGGACGCGATGCGGATGTCGCACATGACGGCGAGGTCGAAGCCCCCGGCGAGCGCCGGGCCGTTGACGGCTGCGATCGTCGGCAGCGGGAAGGCCAGGCATGCGCGGTGGTAGCGATCGCTGGAGGCCCACAGCTTATCGCCGAAGCCGGGCTCGCGGACCCGCTCGAACTCCTTCAGGTCGAAGCCGGCACAGAAGGCGTCGCCGGCCCCCGTGACGACCAGGCATTTCAGCGCGGGGTCATCGGCGAGCGCCGACAGCGCATCGCTGATCTCGTCACGCAGGGCGATCGAGAGCGCGTTCTTCTTCTCCGGCCGGTTCAGCGTGATGGTCGCGACGCCCTCTGCGGGGCCGTCAACGATGATGAATTCGGGCATGAGCGTTACTCCCGATCAGGCCAGATCGAAGGTCGCGTCGGCCGTGGCTACATCGAACTCGAGACGATTGTCGAACGGACGGTAAGTCATGTGCCAGCGGTTGAGGATATCGCGCCCGAGCAGGGAAGGAAGCTGAGGACCATCCATTGGACGAGCGATCACCAGATCCAGCCGGTATACGAAGATGTTGTCCACCGTCTGGAACACGAGCGAAGCGGGCTCGACGAACTGCGTAACGACACCGCCGAGGCCGAACATGCGGGCTGAACCTGTTAGGCGGGCAAGGTCGATCCGCAAGTGACGCGCGTCTGATGGCTGCAATATCGTCCTGTCGGCTCCCGTGTCGACAAACAGGGAGACGGTCCCCTCGATGCCCAGGCGTCGGAGGACGATCCGCGCGTCGACGAACGGTCTCCCGGAGTCGTACCAGCCGATCAGCGGCACAGGAGTATGAGGGTGGGTTCTTCCGAGGAGAGGTACTTGATTAGGGAATGATTAGACGGAACACCACCGGATGCCAACTCACGGAGTAGCTCGTCTTGCGTCGCGGCAGAAGCGACCAGCCCTCCGGCATGAATCGCGATCCACATGTCGTCATATCTCCGCCTCAGGTCCGCCTCATGTTCGGCGAAGTATGCCGTGGACCGGCGGAACTCCTCCATCTCCATAGCGACCTGCTCGGGAGTAGCGCCGAACTCTTCGATGAACTGCTCGCGTGTCATCGTGCCCATGGGAGCAGTGTACCGCGATCAAGCAACCGGGCCCGCCGAGCCTACGGTCGCGGCTTCACCTTCAGCACGTCGTGGACGATGATCGCCTGCCCGCGCTCCGGGCCCACGGACACGATGTCGATGGGGATCCCCAGGAGCTGCTCGATGCGGCGAATGTACGCCTTCGCCTTGTCCGGCAGCTCCTCCCACGAGCGGCAGCCCGCCGTCGGCGCGCGCCAGCCTTCCACTTCCTCATATACCGGCTTCACCTGCGAGAGCACGACGGAACTCGCCGGCATCGACTGCAGCGTCCGGCCGTCCTCGGTCTCGTACGATGTGCAGATCTTGATCGAGGGGAAGTTGTCCAGCACGTCGAGGCGCGTCAGCACGCCGCTGGTCACGCCGTTGACGAGGGCGCTGTATCGCGACGCGACGGCGTCGAACCAGCCCGTGCGGCGCTTGCGGCCGGTTGTCGTGCCGATCTCCGGACGCGGGCCCTCCACCTGCAGGATCTTGCCCGTCTCGTCCAGCAGCTCGGTGGGCATCGGGCCGTTGCCCACGCGCGTCATGTACGCCTTGTAGATGCCCACGACCTGCTGGATCACGGTCGGCCCGATGCCAATGCCGATACCCGCCCCGCCCGCCGACGATGACGGCACCGACGACGTCACGTACTCGTACGTCCCTGCGTCCAGGTCCAGCAGGCAGCCCTGCGCGCCTTCGAGCAGGATGGTGTCGCCGCGCTCCAGCGCGTCGTGCACAATGATCGACGTGTCGCGCACGAACGGCGCCAACCGCGCGCCCAGCTCACCGTACTCGCGGTAGACGGTGCCGAAGTCGAGGGGGTCGAGCCCGTAGAGCTGGGTGAGCACCTTGTTCTTGTAGGGCAGGATGAACTCGAGCCGGGCGTGGAACGCCTCGGGGTCGATGAGGTCCCCCATGCGGACACCGATGCGGGCAACCTTGTCCGTGAAGCACGGCCCGACGCCACGGCCGGTGGTGCCGATGGCCGCCTTCCCGCGCAGCTTCTCGTCGGCGAGGTCGATGAGCGGGTGCCACGGCATGATGATGTGACAGCGGTCGCTGATGAATAGGTGCTCGACGCTGACCCCGCGCGAGGACAGCGTCTCGATCTCGTTCAGCAGGATGGCCGGGTCGACGGCGACGCCGTTGCCGACGATGCACGTCTTCTCGCGATAGAAGATGCCGGCCGGCACGACGTTCAGCTTGAACTCGCCCATGTCGTTGATGACGGTGTGACCGGCGTTGTTCCCCGCCGAGTAGCGGGCGACGATGGACGCGCCCTGTGCGACGAGGTCGATGATGCGGCCCTTGCCCTCATCACCCCACTGGCCGCCGATGACCACTACCGCAGGCATAAAATTCGGCCGACTCCGCCGTGGCGGCCGGCCGCTCCTCTCGAAGCAGTATCCGCGCCGGAGCGGCGCGAACCGGCAGAGTATAGCAGATGGCCGGAGGGGCGTGAGGATGTTGCGGAACGTTTACGGAGGGCGGTTTCTGGACACGAGCCGCTAGCGCGGAGAGGGGTGCGATCCAGTATGATACGAATCTCGCGGCGCCCTGCCAGAGTACGCCACCGCCGCGGGTTTGGAGGGCGCCCGGCGCGGCAAGGATAGCCGCCTGCGGCGCGGAGGAATCACTGGAGGTAGCGAACGTGAGACGATGGGCAGTAGCGCTGATGGCGGGCCTGTTCGTGGGTGCGGTGGCGCTGGCAGCGTGCGGCGGGGACGGCGACGGGGACGACGGCGACAAGACGGCGACCGGCACCGGGACGTCGAAGACTTCGGCGGCGACGTCGAAGGCCGGCACGCCCGGAAAGACGGGCACCGCCACAAGCGGCACGCCGGGCGCCGACGGCACGAGCGCGAGCGGCACCCCCGAGGCCGGCGGCACCGCCGGAGCCACCGGCGGCACACCGGGAGCGGAGGGCACACCCCGGCCGGTGGAGACGATCGAGGGCAGCGGCAACACGCCCGTGGCGAGCGACGTGCCGGTTACGCCGAACGCGTCCGAGCGAAATACTCTCGGAGAAGACAGCGAACTCACCGAAGACATCACCGGCGGGAACTTGGATGCTGAGCCGGAAGTGTTGAATGATCTCCCGGAACCACCTGCTGGGGCGACGATAGATCCATCAACCATAGCCGCAACGAATTCCGGAATATCAGGCATGCAGGCGATCCTGGATCTCAACGCGAGTGAACCCGGCATCCAAACCACGAGAACCATCAAGGTTGGAGACGTTATACGCGTCGGGCTAGTTCTCACAGGGATTCCGTCGTACGACGGCGGTATCGGGAATGGAGGGATCGCAGCGTTCAACGCACAGATTGCGTACGACTATGCCAAGATCGTCGCGCCAACCATCATCAACGGATCGAGCCTGTCCCGGAATCCTGACTTGAATGAAGGGTCCTTGGGCTCAGGCCCAGGCGGCTGGAACTGCCTGCTGCCAGCTCCCCAAGGCGATGCTGACGATCCCGGCAGCTTCACTGGGGACGGCGATCCCGAAACCGGCCAGGCGATGATATCGTGCTTCGCTGACGGCGTGACTAACTATTCGTCGGGTGAAATCGTGTTGGCCACTGTCCAGTTTCAGGCTGTGGCCTCGGGCGACGTCGACCTTTCGTTCTACCCTGGGGACACAGACTTCTTTGACGCGAACGCAACGCAAATCGGTGACTGTGACGACAGCGCCGATGTTGCCCCTATCTCCTGTAACAGCGCGACGCTGACCGTGGAGTAGCACGCCGCAATCGGGTGCGCGGCACCAACACATGCTTGGATGATTGCGGAAGGGGCTGCGCTGAGCGGCCCCTTCCGCTTGTGTTGCTGCGCCGCCGGCCCGGGGTGGCACCAAGCGGCGGCCTCCGGCCGTCGCGAAGGTACGTTGACAGCGTCACGCCGCGGGCGTATGACTGGCGGGTGAGCACGCACACGGGCCGGGGCAGGTTCATCGTCATCGAAGGCGGCGACGGCGCCGGCAAGTCGCGGCTGCAGCACGCACTGCACGAGCGGCTTGTCGACGGCGGCCACGAGGTGGTGCTGACGCGCGAGCCCGGCGGCACGGCGCTGGGTGAGCGCGTCCGCGAGCTGGTGCTGGCGCAACGCAGCGCTGGCGACCCGCTGGCCGAGCTGCTGCTGTTCGAGGCGGCGCGCGCGCAGCTCGTGGCGGAGGTCATCCGGCCAGCGCTGGCGCGCGGCTCCGTCGTGGTATGCGACCGCTTCGCTGGGTCCTCGACGGCCTACCAGGGCTACGGCCGACGCCTGGGGCGCGAGCTGGTCGAGCGGGCGAACGCGATCGCGACCGGCGGGCTCGCGCCGGACATGACGTTGCTGCTGGACCTGCCGGTGGACGTCGGGCTGCGGCGGCGCGCGGGCGACGGCGGTGCCAACCACTTCGACAACGAGACGGTAGCCTTCCACGAGCGCGTGCGAGCGGGCTTCCTGGAGCTGGCGCGCGGCGACGGCGACGCGTGGTGCGTGATCGACGCGTCGGCGGACTTCGGCGACGTGGTGACAGCGGCATGCGCGGCGCTGGAGCGCGTGCTGGCGTAGGCCATCAGATCCAGGGGAAGGCCGTTAGCGATGGGCGGAGTTCCGCGACGCTCGGTAGAACGACAACGTGCTGATGGGGATCCTGACGGAGGAGGCTACCACTCCCACTTGATCCGGCCAGAGCGAGAGTCAACGTCCATCGCGCCATGCCAGACGGCCACGATGATCACTTCGTCGGGATATGCAACATATCCGATGCGATAGTTCTTGAACACGATCTCGCGGGCACGCTCCGACTTCGCGCGAGGAACCCGGCGGCCAGACTCGGGGAAGAGCGATAAGCGCTCAACAGCCCGCCGCAGCTGACGATCGAACTCGCGCGCGCTGTTCGGCGAGTCGGCTGCGATATAAGCGAGGATGTCGCGAAGGTGTTGGAGGGCAGTTACTGACCAAGTGACTTGAGCCACTGGTCCATTTCTTTCATGACCTCTGCGTGAGGGACGACTTCCCCGCGCTCGGCTTCGGCAATGCCCTGCTCAATTCGTGCGAGGAACTCCAGCTCGTCGAGGATGGTGCGCATTGACACCTCGTCAGGCATCTCCTTGACCAGTTCCAACGTTGCCTGCTTTGCCGTCCACATGTTGTCAGTGTACTTCGGCCGCAATCGAGGCGGCAACGTGGTCGCGAACCATGTCGATGCCTCATTGACGGGGGCGATCTTGTGTTTGTTAGACTGCGCCGGTGGCGGGGCGGAAGGATCCGGGCATGCGGCCGTTTTCCCTTCGACAACTGGTGCGAATCCCGGCGGCCTCACGCGCGATGTGGGCGCGCGGACGGGCGCCGCTTCTCATCGCCGCGGCCGTCATCGCCGCAACGGCCGTCTCATCCGGCGTTTTCTCGCTTGACCGCGACGCGCAGCCTGCATCCGCGACCGCCCCGGGTCCCGCTTACAACTTCGGCGCCGAGAACACGTGGGTGCGCGTGCAGAACATCGGCGCGGGCGACGCGAACATCATCGTCTCGTACTACTCGGAGACGGGGGCGCTGCTGGCGCAGGACGGGTGTCCCTCCGCCACTTGCCCGCCGATCGGGCCGGGGCAGGGGTGGACGTTCTTCACGGAGACGCACCCGGGCCTCCCGGCCGGCTACAAGGGGTCGGCGGTTGTCGAGAGCGACCAGCCGATCGTCGCGCTGTATGCGAAGGACGTGCGGCGGAACGGCGCCTTCCTCATCGACGGGAACACGACGACGATCCTGGCAGGCTCCAGCAAGATGTACCTGCCCCTCATCGCGAACCGCGACGGGGCGCAGGGCGACTGGAACGGCCGCTTCGCCGTGCAGAACCTGAGCGACACCACCGCCTGCGTGACGCTGACCTACCTGAGCAACTACACCGACGGCGAGATCGCCTGGGACCCGTACAAGCCGGGCGCCAAGGGCGTGGCCAAACAGTCGGGCTGCCCGAACGGCGGCCGGCCGATAGCGCCCAAGGGCACGCTGTTCCGCGATCCGGACACCTTCGGCGTGCCCGCCGGGTTCACGGGGTCCGTGCGCATCGAAACGCACAAAAACGCGCAGAACGTCGCGGCCGAGAAGCAGGTGCTGACGGCGGCCGCGGACACCTACAACACGCTGTACAACCCCTTCTCCTCCTACCGGGCAATCGACGACAAGGAGATGAGCACGACCGTGCTGTTGCCGCTCGTCGACCGCGAGGTGGGGCCGCTGAACGCCTTCAGCACGCGGTTTCAGATCGAGAACAAGGATCCGTCCAAGCCTGCGCAGGTGACGATCCGGTTCGAGGGGTTCGACCTGAACGCGGGCGGCGCGTTCGTGGCGAAGCAGAACACGCTGACGGTGCGCGGCGCGCGGCTGTGCTTCCAGGACCGCGACGACTACGCGAACTGTCTGCTGGCGGGCGACCGGCTCCCGCCGAACTTCGTCGGGACGGCGCGGATCACCTCGACGCAGCCGATAGGCGTGATCGTGAGCCGCAGCACGAAGTACGCGGACACGTTCACGAACTACCGCGGGCTGCGGCCCGAGGACGGCGCGAACCGCGTGCTGCTGCCCGTGCTGAACAAGAACTACGGGCCGTATGCGGGGCACCGCGGGTGGGACTCGTGGTTCCGCGTGCTGGTGGCCGACGGCGGCACGGCGAACGTCTGCATCAAGTACAAGGGCCTGGACCTGCCGGGCGGCGAGCAGGCCTACTGCGTGTTCGTGTCGCGCGAGACAACGGTGTTCCAGTACCTGGAGGCGTTCCTGCCGAACGGCTTCGCCGGCACGGCGATCCTGGAGTCGGACCGGCCGATCGTCGCACTGGCGAACATCTACACCGACGTGTTCACCGGCGACACCGACCTCCTCTACAACGGGGTCCCGCTTCCGTAGCCAGCCAGTCAGCCAGTCAGCCGGTCAGCCGGTCAGCTTGTCACCCCTTTCGCAGCGCGGGCTTTCTCGAAGAGTCGCCGCAGGAGACAGCCCGCGCGTTGTGTGAGGTGCGGAGGCGAAATGCTGACCAGCTCATAGGCTATTTCACGAAAGTGATCTGACGCGCTTGGAGATCCCACACCGAAGGTCATACCGTCGCCTCAGGGCAACCGCGCACGCGGCGCGCCCCAGGCTCAAGGGACGACCAACGTGGAATCACATCTTCATCTCGGCCGTATGCTCCTAGAAGGCGCTGAATCCGCTCCGGGCTCCCGGAGGGCAAAACTGCCGAGCAATGTCGTGTGGCACAGCCGCCCCCGGCTGTCGTCCGGGGCCAAAACTGCCGAGCAATGTCGTGTGGCACAGCCGCCTCGGCTGTCGTCCGGAACCAAAACTGCCGAGCAATGTCGTGTGGCACAGCCGCCCTCGGCTGTCGTCCGCGGCCGAAAACTGCCGAGCAATGTCGTGTGGCACAGCCGCCCTCGGCTGTCGTCCGGGACCAAAACTGCCGAGCAATGTCGTGTCGGACAGCCGCCCTCGGCTGTCGTCCGGGACCAAGACTGCCGAGCAATGTCGTCTGGCACAGCCGCCCTCGGCTGTGGTCTGGGACCAAAACTGCCGAGCAATGTCATGTGGCACAGCCGCCCTCGGCTGTCGTCCGCTGCCGAAAACTGCCGAGCAATGTCCCACGCCGTCCCCTGTCCACTGTCCACTGTCCCCGGCTTCCTGGCCTACAATGCGGCGATGACTGTCCTCGGCCGTTCCGTCCCGGTCCGGGCCCCCTCGCTTCCGGGCGAATGGTGGCTCGTCGGCGGCGTTCTGGGCGCGACCGGATTCGGCGTCGCGGGCCTCTTCTCGAATCCAGGCGAGTTCGCCGTCGCGGCCATCGCCTGCTTCGCCGCGGGTGCGGCCTTCTACGAGCCACGCCTCATCGGCCCGCTGCTGGCCGTCGCGCTCCCGCTGGAGATCACGAAGCTTGCGTTCCCGTTCCTGGAGACGCGCTCCGACCTGGGCGGCGGGCTCGACGCCCCGACATCGATCGTCGACGCGGGCCGGCTCGTCGTGGCGCTGGCGTTCGCGGTGTGGGTCATCCGTCCGGCGCGGCCGCGGATCGACGTCGTGCCACAGTCGGGGTTGACGCTGCCGCTGGCGCTGCTCTTCGCGGTGTATGCCTGCTCGACGCTGTGGGCGTTCGACCCCGGCGGGGCGCGCACGGAGACGCTGCGGCTGCTGTTCTCGCTGGGTGGGTTTGCCCTGATCCCGTTCTTCGTACGAGACCGGGCCTCGCTGCGCTGGACGCTGCTCGCGTTCGTGGCTGTGGCGGGCGTGCTGGCGGCGGTGGGCGTGTACCAGCAGGTTACGGGGGACTTCTTCTGGAACGAGGGGCTGGGGAAGTTCGGCGAGCGGCGCATCAACACGACGTTCGCCGACCCGAACCACTTCGCGCGGTTCCTGGTGGAGGGCCTGGTGGTGGCCGCGATGCTGTGGGCCTTCGCGACGCGGCGAGCACGTTACGGGCTGCTGGCCCCGGCCATCGCCCTGTCGCTTCTGACGCTTGTGTTCACCGGATCGCGCGGTGCGTGGGCGGTGGGCGCGCTGCTGTTGCCGCTGTCGGTGCTGGCGATGCCGATCGGGGGCGCGACGCGGCTGCGGATCATCGGCGGAGGCGTCGCCGCCGTGCTGATCACCGCGCTGGCGCTGGTGGCGGTCAGCCCGTTCTTCACGAAGCGCATCAACACGTTCACCTTCGGCGAGCAGGCGCTCGGCGCGCGTCCGTACCTGGTGGCGGCTGGGCTGGATATGTTCGGCGACTATCCGCTGACGGGCGTGGGGGCGGGCGGGTACCAGGCGGCGTTCGAGGAGGACTACTACGCCCACAAGAACCCCAAGATCAAGGCGAACATCACGGCCTCACACACGTCGGCGGTCACGATCGTCGCCGAGCTGGGCGTCATCGGCGCGGTGGCGGTGGCGTTCCTTGCGCTGCGCTGGACGGCATATGTGCGCGGTCTTGCGCAGGCCCGCGACCTCGAGTTCCGCACGCTGGCGCTGGGCATCGGCATCGTGACGGGCGTGATCTTCCTGGGGTCGCAGACCGAGGGACGGTTCCTGGAGGACCCGTTCCTGTGGTTCTTCGCCGGCCTGGCCGTCGCGATCGAACGGCTCGCGCCGCAGCCGGCGCGCTCGGACGGCGTATGAGGGTCGTATACCTGGCCGACGCGCCATACATCCACACCGAGCGGTGGGTGCGCCACTTCGCTCGCCTGGGCTGGGAGGCGCACGTGGTCTCGTTTCGCCCGGCCGAGATCGAGGGCGCGACGGTGCACCATGTCGACGGGCTGGAGACGATCGGCAAGGCACGGTACGTGGTGCACGCGCGGCGCGTGCGGGCGCTGGTCCAGAGCCTGCGGCCCGACCTGGTGCACGCGCTGCACCTGACGAGCTACGGCTTCCTGGCAGGGCTCGCGGGCTTCCAGCCGTCGATCGTCTCGGTGTGGGGGACGGACGTGCTGGAGGCGCCGTACCTGACGCCGCTCCATCGCTGGATCACGAAGCAGGCGCTGCGGCGGGCGGGCGCGATTACGGCGACGGGCCTGCGCCTGGCGGAAGCGACACTGCCATTCGTGCCGGAGGGCAGGGGCGTGAGCGTGATCCCGTACGGGATCGACCTGGAGGTCTTTTCGGCGGGGCGCCAGCGGCAAAGGAGCGACGGGCAACGGGTGGTCGTTGGGGCGGTGGCGCGGCTTTCGCCGGAGAAGGGGTTCGAGCACCTGCTGCGGGCGGCGGCGCTGCTGCGGGACTCGGGCGTGCACGTCGACGTGGTGCTGGCGGGCGACGGGCCATCACGTGTGACGCTGGAGCGTTTGACCGACGAGCTTTCGCTGCGGGATCGCGTGCAGTTCGCCGGAGAGATCGCGCACGATGATGTGCCGTCGATTCTGGCGCGCTTCGACATCTTCGCGATGCCTTCAACGTGGGAGGGGTTCGGCGTATCGGCGCTAGAGGCGAGCGCGATGGAGCTGCCGGTGGTTGCTTCGGCGATCCACGGCATACCGGACGTGGTGCTGGACGGCGAGACGGGCCTGCTGGTGCCGCCGTCGGCGCCACCCGCGCTGGCGGACGCGATCGGCCGGCTGGTGCAGGATCCGGAGCTGCGCGCGAGGATGGGGCGGGCCGGGCGGGCGTACGTGGAGCGCGAGTACCGCTGGCAGGACAACGCGCGGCTGATGGAGGCCTTGTACGACGAGATGCTGGCGAGGCCGGCGGGCGGGAGCGCACAGGAACGTCACACACGTCACAAATGAGGGGCTTCCCCAATCAACAGGGGTAGGGTGGTCGTGCATACTCCTCCCGTCCCGGGCGGGGCGCCACTGAAGACCAAAGACCGGGGGATGCACCATGTGCAAGCGAATGCAGAGCGAAGTCCTGGCGGAGCGCGTGACCGAGGCGCTTCGCGCAGCCACGTTCGCCGACCAGTTCGAGGCGCGGGAAGCGCGACGTTACGTGGAGCGCATCGCGTTTGCGACGGGCCGCGTGCAGGAGTTGCGCGTTTCAGCGGAGGCGCGCCAGAGCGGCTTCGAAGAGGCCCGGCTGGGCGTGGCGCTGACGATCCTTGAGGGCCACGTCATCCACGCGGCGAACTTCATCGACGGCATCACACTGCGGCGGCGCGGCGAACTCGCACGCGTGAACCGGCGCATTGCGGGCGACCTGCTGGCCGACACGACGCCGCTGGTGATCCCGGGGGCAGATCGGGCGGCGTAGCGCTCGGGTCCGAGGAAAGGGTCACGCTCAGGCGGCTTCCGCAACGGTCGGGCCGATGGCCGCCAGCAGTTCTTCGACGCCTTCGCGGTCGAGGGGCTCTGCGAAGAAGAAGCCCTGACCCAGGTTGCACTCGAGCGACAGCAGGCGCGCGAGCTGCTCGTTGCGCTCGATGCCCTCGGCGACAAGCTCGAGATCGAGCGTGCGGCCGAGCTCGATGATGGCGCGGGTGAGTTCCTTCTGCTGGTCGTCGGTCGAGCCGACGTCGTCGATAAACGACTTGTCGATCTTGAGGAGGTCGAAGGGGAACTGGCGCAGGTAGCTGAGCGACGAGTAACCGGTGCCGAAGTCGTCGATGGCGAGGCGGAGGCCCAGGTTCTTCAGCTCCTGGAGCCGGATCATCATGAGTTTCGCGTCGTGCATCATGACGCTCTCTGTTATTTCGAGGATCAGGCGGTCGGGACGGAGACCTGTGGCCTGCAGGATGTGCTGGACCTCGCCGACGAAGCCCGGATGCTGGAGCTGCTTCGCCGAGACGTTGACGCTGAGCGTCCAGTCGGTCGCGTTAGGGAAGGTCATCTGCCACGCGGTGGCCTGGCGGCACGCGTGCTCGAGCACCCAGCGGCCGAGGCCAACGATGGAGCCGGAGTCCTCGGCAAGTGAGATGAAATCGCCGGGCTGAATGAGGCCGCGGCGCGGGTGCTGCCAGCGGACGAGCGCCTCGACGCCGGAGAGCGCGCCGGTCTGCAGCGTGATCATGGGCTGGTACTGGAGGACGAACTCGCCGCGCTCGACGGCGCGCTGCAGATCGGCGAGCAGCTCGAGGCGCTCCATCATGGAGACCTGCATGCTGCTCTCGAAGACCTCGTAACAGCCCTTGCCGTGGGACTTCGCGACGTACATCGCCACGTCGGCATCCCGCAGCAAGGAGTCGGCGTCCACGGTCGCCTCGGGCATTCCGCTGACGGCGATGCCCACGCTGGCCCGCACGATGATCTCCTTGCCCTCAAGGGCGAAGGGCTCTTCGAGCGCGCGGAAGATGCGGTCGACGACGCGGGTGGCGTCATCGGCGGATGAGACCGCGTCCAGGAGGATGGCGAACTCATCGCCGCCCAGCCGGGCGACGGTGTCGCCTGGGCGGAGGCAGCGCTCGATGCGCTCGGCCACGCCCGTAAGCAGGCGGTCACCGGCGGAGTGGCCGAGGCTGTCGTTCACGCCCTTGAAGTTGTCGAGGTCCATGAAGAGGATGCCGATGCTGTGGCCCAGACGTTCGGCGCGGGAGAGTGCCTGCTGGAGCCGATCGCTGAAGCGAGTCCGGTTCGCGAGCTTGGTGAGCGGGTCGTGGGTCGCCTGGTGCCGGAGCTGCTGCTCGAGGGCCTTGCGATCGGTGACATCGCGGATATTCAGGACGAGGCCGCCGATGGCAGGGTTGTGGCGCTGATCGGTGCCGATGAACTCGACGTGCCGCCAGCCGCCGTTCCGGTCTCGCACCCGCATGTCGGCGCTGGTCCGTGCCCCGGGATCGCGCATGGCGTTTTGCAGCACGGAGAGCGTGCGTGCAACGTCGTCGATGTGGATAAGGTCAGTCAGGCGCAAGCCCACCATGGCGCCCGCGTCGTGGCCCAGCACCTGCTCGATAGACGGACTCTGATAGCGGATCGTGGTGTCAGCGTCGATGACCGTGATCAGGTCGGAGGCGTTCTGCACCAGCGAGCGAAAGCGTTCCTCGCTGTGGCGCAACGCGTCCTCGGCGAGCACCCGCTCGGTGATGTCGTGGGAGTTGTGGACGATGCCCTGAACCGACGGGACGTCGAGCAGGTTCGTCGGCGTGGTCTCGAAGTAGCGGTAGCTGCCATCCGCGTGGCGCACGCGGAACTGGCGCGGGGGGTGTACGCCGGGCACGCTGGCAACCTCGGCCAGCGAGACGCGGGCACGTGGCGCGTCTTCGGGATGAGTGAAGGAGAGGATGCTGGCGCCGATCCAGTCCTCGATGTTGTAACCCATAAGCCGTTCGATGGATGGGCTGGCGTACCGCAGCGTGCCATCGGCATCGACAATGGTGACCAGGTCCGAGGCGTTCTGCACGAGCGAGCGGAAGCGCTCCTCGCTGAGGCGAAGCTCCCCGCGCGATTGCTCCAGGTGCTGGTAGAGGCGAAGGCCGTGGACCGCCGTCGATGCCTGCGAGACCAGGGCCTGCAGGAATCTGACTTCGCGGTCGTCGAACTTACGGGCCGTCGAGGACGAGAAGCTGACGTAGCCCAGGGCCTTGCCCTGGAAGACGATCGGGAAGATGGCCATGGAGAGGATGTGCGCGCGCTTCCAGTACACCTGGAGAGAGGGGAATCCGTCGCCCATGAGATCGGCGTTCAAGACCGTCTCGGCCAGGTCGGCGGCGAAGACGTCCGGGACGAGTATGGCGCCGTTGCGCCGCGCCAGCTCGACGCCGAGACGCAGGTCGACGCCGTTTGCCGCGACCGACTGATCGCGGAAGCGCGCAGCGATCTGCGTATCGGAGTGGCGGGCGAGGTTGAGGGCCCGCGCCGTGACCGCATCGCAGGCGTCGTTGTAGATGGTCATAAGCACCCAGTCGATGCCGGACGCGTTCGCCAGCGCCGTCGCGAGCGACGTCGTGACCTCGTCCGGCTCCTGGGCGCGGTTGAAGGCGTTGGAGACGTTCGCCAGCGATTCCAGCTGCTGGCGCTGCCTGCTCCGGCGCTCGGAGTCGAGGACGCCGGACACGAGGTGGGACATGAGGGCGCGGGCGATCTCGAGGAACTGCATCTGCTCCGGCGTGAGGCCGTGCGGCCAGGGGCCGCGGGCGATGAGCAGCTCCGAGTTGCTTTCATCGCCGGGGAGGATGGCGCCGATGTGCGACGTCGCCTGACCCGGCGCCAGGCCGCCGATGTCCTCGACGAGGCGTTCGCGCACGTTGAACACGGCAGCACTGACGTGGGGGGTGGCGGCGAGCTGCCGCCAGATGATCCAGTAGCCGCGCTGCTTTATCTCGTATGTGGCGGGGTCGCATTCGCAGCCCATGCGGATGAAGGCGGGGTCGCCGGCGCGGACGACGTAGACATCCTCGGCGCCGAGCGCTTCACGTATGGAGTTGCAGGCGTGGGCGACATGCTCGACCGTGGGGTCGAGCGCCGTGCAGATCCGGGAAAGCGCGTGTAGCTCCGGTGTCAAAGCTGCCCCCGGCCAACCTCGCAGCCGAATGATTTCGCTGCCTGTGTCGAGATCATCGGCATTGGATACCCCCCGGTTGATGGCCGCGCCCTTACGGGTGAAGCCCAATTCCGCAGTGCCGGACATGGTCATCACCCTCCGCGAGTGGCAGCGGGTGGCGGCGCGCGGCCGTCAACGCGACGGCGGCGTGTCGGCTTGACAGGTCTTCAGGGCCGCCGCTAGACTTGGCCCACCCTCCGGATGACGGCTTCGGCCGCGGCCCGGAGGCCATATGATCGGCGACGATCGGGGCTAGTACGTCTGGAAGGCGAGCCTGCAGAGAGCCGGGATTGGTGCAAACCGGCGGCGGCGCGACAGACCGAATGGACCCGGGAGCCTCGGACCGAAAGCGTGGCAAAACCACGCCGTAGTTTCCGACGGGATGGGTACCGTTACCAGGCCCACCGCATTCTCGCTTGGGCGAGCGTGACGGACTGAGATGGGTCGCGCCGGCGGCCCAAACGCAGGGTGGTACCGCGGGATTCGCTCTCGCCCCTCGAAGGGGTGAGGGCGTTTTTGTTTGAGCGGAAAATGGAGCGCTGAAACGAATGCGGAGGCCAGGGCGCCGCAAGGAGGACGATATGGACGAGACGACGAAGTTCCTGTTGCCAGAGTCGGAGATCCCGCAGCGCTGGTACAACATCGCGGCCGATCTGCCGAAGGGTCCGCCCCCGGTGCTGCACCCGGGCACGCAGCAACCGATCGGCCCGGCCGACCTGGCCCCGCTGTTCCCGATGGAGCTGATCAAGCAGGAGGTCAGCACCGAGCGCTACATCGATATCCCCGATGAGGTGCGCGAGGTCTACAAGCTCTGGCGGCCGACGCCGCTGATCCGCGCGCGCCGGCTGGAGAAGGCGCTGGCCACACCGGCGCACATCTACTTCAAGTACGAGGGCGCGTCGCCGGTGGGTTCGCACAAACCGAACACCGCCGTGGCGCAGGCGTACTACAACAAGCAGGAGGGCATCAACCGCCTGACGACGGAGACCGGAGCGGGCCAGTGGGGCACGGCGCTGGCCATGGCGTGCAACTTCTTCGACATGGAACTGAAGATCTATATGGTGAAGGTGTCGTACGGACAGAAGCCGTACCGCCGCAGCATGATGCAGCTCTACGGCGCCAGCGTGGTGGCCAGCCCCAGCGCCGACACCGAAGCGGGCCGCGCGATCCTGGGTGCGACGCCGGACAACCCCGGCAGCCTGGGCATCGCCATCAGCGAGGCGGTGGAGGATGCGGCGAAGCGCGACGACACGAAGTACTCGCTGGGGAGCGTGCTGAACCACGTGCTGATGCACCAGACCGTCATCGGCCAGGAGGCGTTGCGCCAGATGGAGATGGCGGGCGAGTACCCGGACGTGGTCATCGGCTGCGCGGGCGGCGGCTCGAACTATGCGGGTATCGCCTTCCCGTTCATGCGCGACAAGATCGTCGCGGGGAAGAAGACGCGGTTCATCGCCGTGGAGCCAGAGGCCTGCCCGTCGCTGACGAAGGGAGAGTACCGGTATGACTTCGGCGACACAGCGGGGATGACGCCGCTGGTGAAGATGTACACGCTGGGCCACACCTTCATCCCGGAGGGGATCCACGCGGGCGGTCTGCGGTATCACGGCATGGCGAACCTTGTGTGCGAGCTGTTCGACCAGGGGCTGATGGAGGCGCGCGCGTACCACCAGAACACGGTGTTCGAGGCCGCAGTGCAGTTCACGCGCGCCGAGGCCATCGTGCCGGCGCCGGAATCGGCGCACGCGATCCGGGCGGCCATCGACGAAGCGCTGGCCGCGAAGCAGTCGGGTGACAAGAAGGTGATCCTGTTCAACCTGAGCGGGCACGGCTACTTCGACATGACGGCATACGACAACTACCTGGCCGGCAAGCTGCAGGACTTTGCGTACCCGGAGGAGAAGGTACGCGAGGCCATGCAGCAGGTGCCCGTCATCGCGTAGGAGATCACATGGCTCGCAAGCGCATCCTCACGGGCATCCGGCCGACCGGCTCCCTGCACCTGGGCCACTATGCGGGCGCCCTCAAGCAGTGGGTCGAGCTGCAGGAGGAATACGAGTGCTTCTTCCTCATCGCCGACTACCAGGTCTCGGATTACGTCGATGACATCGACCACGTCCGAAGGTCCGTGTGGGAGGTTGCCCTCGACTGGCTGGCCGTCGGCCTCGACCCCGAACGCGGCCACTACGTCATCGAATCGCGCGTGCCGCAGCACGCGGAGCTGTCGGTGCTGCTGTCGTGGTACCTGCCGCTCGGCCCGCTGCGGAAGAACCCGACCCTGAAGGCGGAGATGGCCGACCTCGAGCGGACGCGGAAGAGCGTGCCCGTCGGGTTCTTCATCTACCCGCTCATGCAGGTCGCCAACATCCTGATGCCGCGCGCGCACCTCGTGCCCGGCGGCGACGACCAGCTCCCCCACATCGAGCTGACGCGCGACGTCGCCGAGCGCTTCAACCGCGAGACCGGCGTCGACGTGTTTCCGCTGCCGGAAGCGCGGCTGGGCAAGGTGACGCGGCTCGTGGGCCTCGATGGCGACGCCAAGATGAGCAAGTCGAAGGGCAACACCATCAACCTGAAGGACGACGCCGAGACCGTGCGCAAGAAGGTGATGTCGATGTTCACCGACCCGAACCACCTGCGCAAGGAGGACCCGGGCCGCGTCGAGGGCAACCCCGTCTTCATGTACCACGACGCGTTCAACCCCGACGTCGATGACGTCGCAAATATGAAGGAGCACTACCAGCGCGGCGGCCTGGGTGACGTCGAGGTGAAGAAGAAGCTCGTCGTCGCCATCAACAACCTGCTCGACCCGGTGCGCGAGCGCCGGGCGTACTACGAGGCCCGCCCGAAGCTCGTGCAGGAGGCGCTCGAGGCCGGCTGCAGGGCCGGGTACGCGGCCGCCGAGGCCACGATCGCCGACGTGCGCCGCGCGCTCAAGCTCGACTACTTCGATCGCGGTATGCCCGAGGCGCGAAGTGAGACGTGAGAGGCGTGAGGTGAGCGGGAGACAGCAAAGGGCAAACCGCAAACGGCAATGGCTGTGGTTGCGCTGCGGCTTTGCTGTTTGTTCTTTGCCGTTTGCCCTGGAGACGCCATGACCACCTACACGCCGACACTCGATCACGTGAAGGCCCTCGCCGGGCAGGGGAACATCGTGCCCGTGTACCGCGAGGTGTACGCCGATCTCGAGACGCCCGTCTCCGCCTACCTGAAGGTCGCGCGCGGCAAGCACTCGTTCCTGCTGGAGTCGGTCGAGGGCGGCTCGCGGCTCGCGCGCTACAGCTTCATCGGCACGGAGCCGTACCGCGTGTTGCGCACGGGCGATGACGCGCTCGCCAACGAGACGCCGGGCGACCCGCTCGTCCACATCGAGGATGAGCTCCGGCGCTTCACCCCCGTGCGGATCGACGGGCTGCCGCGATTCCATGGCGGCGCCGTCGGGTACATGGCCTACGAGTGCGCGCGTTACTACGAGAAGCTCCCCGTGCCGGACGCCGACCCACAGGGGTTCCCGGAGGCGATCTTCCTGTTCTGCGACACGCTGCTGGTGTTCGACCACCTGCAGCACTCCATCAAAGTCGTCTCCCACGCCCGGCTGGACGGCGACGTAGAGGCCTCGTACCGGCAGGCGACGTGGAAGATCGAGGAACTCGTGCAGCGGCTCGCGGCGCCACTGTCGCGCCTGCCCTACGACACGCCGCCCATCAAGGCGCGCGGCCGGAAGCCGGTGTCCAACACGACCGAGGAGGCGTTCAAGGCGAAGGTGGTGAAGGCGAAGGAGTACATCAAGAAGGGCGACACCTACCAGATCCAGGTGTCGCAGCGTTTCGCCCGCGAGACCGAAGCGCACCCGTTCGAGGTGTATCGCGCGCTGCGCGCCGTGAACCCCTCGCCCTACATGTACTACCTGGAGCTGGGCGACCTGCACGTCGTCGGCGCCTCGCCGGAGATGCTGATACGCGTCGAGGACGGCGTCATCGAGACACACCCCATCGCCGGGACGCGAAGGCGGGGGCGAGACGCCGAGGATGAGCAGCGCATGGCCGACGAGCTACAGGGGTCCGAGAAGGAGCGCGCGGAGCACATCATGCTCGTGGACCTGGCGCGCAACGACCTGGGCCGCGTGTGCGACCCCGGCACGGTGCGCGTGACCTCGCTGATGGCGATCGAGCGCTACTCGCACGTGATGCACATGGTGTCCCATGTCGTCGGCAAGTTGCGGAAGGACGTGACGGCGTACGACGCACTGCGCGCGTACTTCCCGCACGGCACGGTCACGGGCGCACCGAAGATCCGCACGATGGAGATCATCGCCGAACTGGAGGGCGAGCAGCGGGGCGGATACGGCGGGACGATCGCCTACTTCGATATGTCGGGCAACTGCGACAGCGCGCTGGCCATCCGGACGATCTGGATGAAGCCGGGTGTCGCCTACGTACAAGCGGCCGGGGGCGTCGTGTACGACAGCACGCCCGAGGAGGAGTTCCTGGAATCGGGTAACAAGGCGCGGGCGATGTTGCGAGCAATCGAGGTGGCCGAAGAGCGCCAGGATGACATGCCGCGCGGCTCGCTGGGCTATTAGGAGGCATCAACATGGTCGAACTGATGCCAATCGTCCTCGAGGCTGCCGATGGCGACCGTGCGGGGCCCCCGGAGGAGGCGTTCATCAGCAAGCTCGCGGGTCCCGATACCGGAGGAACGCTCGCGATGGCTGAGATGGACCAGCACTTTGTGGGCCCGCCAAGGCTGAGTCTCGATGCCTGAGCTGATGTCGGCGGTGTTGTTCGAGAAGAAGCAGCGGGCGCTGGTGGCGCACCGGCAAAAGGCGCCGTTCCTCGGGCAGTGGCTGCTGCCGTCGACGCTGGTGCGGGACGACGAGGCGGCCGAGGACGCGATGCGCCGTCACGCGCGCGAGCAGTTCGGTGTCACGCTGACCGCGGGCGAGGAGACCTTCGTGGAGACGGTGTACCTGGCGGATGGCGAGCGCCAGTACGTCGCGAACATCTTTCGCGCGGCGCTGCCGGCCGGCCCCTTGCGGTTCAACGCGGAGGGCGCATACGACGACGCGAAGTGGCTGGGCGCGGCCGACCTGGAAGATGTTGTGATGCCGCCGGACCTGCGCGTTCCGCTGGCGAAGATCCTGACGGAGCCGGAGTCGCTGCACGAGCTGGATTGGGAGCGCATGGGGCGCGAGGTGACCGCGCAAGCCATCCCGCTGGCCGAGCGCGAAGGATCCTCACCCCCCAACCCGCTCTCCCACGAGGCGAACGACGGAGCGAACGATGGTGAGACGGCACCCGACAACGCTGCCGGCTGGGAAGCGATCTCGGCGGTGTACCAGAAGGAACGGTACGGCGATCGGTTCGGCGACCGCTTGATGTGGTCGAGGCGGGCGGCGGAGGATGACCTGCGCGTCCTCGACGATGTGGCTGGCAAGCGCGCCATCGTGCTCGGCTGCGGGGGCGGGCAGGACGTGGTGGCGCTGGCGAAGATGGGCGCGGTCGTGGTCGGCATCGACCGCTCGCCGGCGCAGCTCGCCTACGCCCGCAAGTACGCGATGGGACGGACCGATAACGCTTCCTTCGTGGAGGGCGCATTCGAGGATCTGTCGCGATTCGACGACGCTACGTTCGATCTGGCTGTGTCGATCCATGCCCTCGAGTACGTAGAGCGCATCGACGCGGCGCTCGCGGAAGCGGCACGCGTGCTGAAGCCGGGCGGTGTCCTCGCGGTCGCGATCAAACATCCGGTAGGCGCCCACCTCGACGGCCCGCCTCCCCTGCACATGTGGAACTCATACTGGACGCAGCACGCGGACTGGCCGTGGGAGTTCAAGGACGGGACGTCCTCTTCGTTCCGGCACTACTTCCGCACGATGTCGCAGTGGTTTGAGATGGTGACCGGAGCCGGGTTCACCGTGGAGCGCATCGTCGAGCCGAGCGAAGCGGACCTGCCGAAGACTGAGGGCGACGAGCTGGACGACCAGTGGCTGCGATTGCTGCCCTATACATTGATCATCAAGGCGAGAAGACGATGAGCGTGCTCCTGATCGACAACTACGACAGCTTCACCTACAACCTGTACCAGTACCTGGGCGAGCTGGGCGCGGAGGTGGAGGTGGTGCGCAACGACGCTATTACGCTCGAGGACATCGAGGAAATGGCGCCGAAGCACATCATCATCTCACCCGGGCCCGGCAATCCCGACGACGCAGGCATCAGCAAGGATGTGATACGGCGGTTCGCGGGGAAGATCCCAATCCTCGGCGTGTGCCTGGGGCATCAGTGCATCGGGGAGGTGTTCGGCGGCATCGTCGAAGGAGCGGGCGAGATCCTGCACGGGAAAGTCTCGAAGATCACGCACGACGGGAAGGGTGTGTTCGCGGGACTGCCTTCGCCAATCGAGGCAACGCGCTATCACTCGCTGGCGATCCGCCCGGACAGCGTGCCTGCGGTGCTGGAGGTGAGCGCGCACAGCGAGGGCGGCCCCGGGCCGGGTGTGATCATGGGCGTGCGGCACCGGGAGCTTGCGGCGGTGGAGGGAGTGCAGTTCCACCCGGAGTCGATCTTGACGCCGGACGGCCACACGCTGCTGCGCAACTTCCTCGCGATGAGGTCATCGCCATGAGGTCATCACGATGATATCGTGATATAGTGATATCACGATATCATGGAGGTGCACGGTGAAGCGGTTGCTGGTGAGCCTGGACGAAGAGCGGTACGAGGACCTGCGGCGGCTGGCCTTCGAGAAGAAAGCCTCGATGGCCGACCTGGTGCGGTACGCGATAGAGAAGGTCTTCGAGGAGCAGCTGGACGGCGTGGCTGTCCAGCGCGGCATGGAGGAGTATCTGAAGGACCCGTCCTCGGCGGTGACGCTGGACGAATTATTTGAGGAGTTCGGCATTGAATTACCGGGTCGTGGTCCGGCCAAAGGCAAGGAGAAGCTTCGGAAGGCTGCCGGCTGAGATCCGCCAGAGGATTGCCCTCGCGCTGGACGGACTCGAGGAGGACCCGCGACCCCCAGGCACGAGGAAGATGAGCGGCCGTCCATATTGGCGATTGAGGGTCGGCGACTACCGGATTGTGTACGCCATCTCCGATAGAGAGCGCCTAGTCTTGGTAGAGAACATCGCGCGCAGGACAACGACGACCTATGACTGACTTCACTATCCGCGACGCAATCATGCAGCTCGCCGACCGGCGCGATCTGGCCGAGGGGGAGGCCGCGCGCTGCATGGAGGAGCTGATGTCGGGCACGGCGACGCCGGCGCAGTTTGGCGCGTACGTGACCGCCTTGCGGCTGAAGGGCGAGACCGTCGACGAGATCGCCGGGATGGCCAAGGTTATGCGCGAGAAGGCGAGCCGCATCGACGTGCGCGGACCGCTGCTCGATACGTGCGGGACGGGCGGCGACGAGAGCGGCTCGTTCAACGTCAGCACCTGCGCGGCGTTCATCGCCGCCGGGGCCGGGGCGCGCGTCGCCAAGCACGGCAACCGCGCGATGACCTCGCGGTGCGGCAGTGCCGATGTGCTGGAGGCACTGGGCGCGAAGATCGACCTGACGCCGTACCAGGTCGCATCGTGCATCGAGAAGGCGGGCGTGGGGTTCATGTTCGCGCAGGCGTTTCATCCGGCGATGAAGTTCGTGGCGCCGCTTCGCCGCGAGATCGGCGTCCGCACCGTGTTCAACATCCTGGGGCCACTGACGAACCCCGCGGGCGCGACGCACCAGGTGATCGGCGTCCCGCGGCCCGATCTCGTAGAGAAGATCGCGGCCGTGCTGGCGCGGCTCGGCGCGGATCACGCGCTGGTAGTGCACGGCGAGGACGGGTTCGACGAGATCAGTATCGGCGGCCGATCGATCGTTGCCGAGTTGGTGGACGGCTCGGTGCGAACGTACACGGTGACTCCGGAGGACGCCGGGCTGCGGCGGCACGACATCTCGACCATCATCGGCGACACGCCGGAGCACAACGCGCAGGAGCTGCGACAGGTGCTGGCCGGGCGGCCGGGGTCGCTGCGCGACTTCGCGCTGTTGAACGCCGGCGCGGCACTGGTCGCCTGGGGATCGGCGGCGGATCTCAAAGCCGGCGTGCAGCAGGCGACGGAGAGCGTCGACTCAGGCGCCGCGAAGACGAAGCTCGACGAATTCATCGCCGCCACGAACGAGGTGTGACATCGCGGACATCATCGACCAGATCGTCGCGGACAAGCGCGCGGAGGTGGAGCAGCGAAAGCTGCAGGAGCCGCTGGACGCGCTGAAGCGCCGGCAGGACCTCGTCCGAACGCCCCAGTGGAGCATGGTGCGGTCCGTGCTGGAGGGGCCGCGTGGGCCGAGCGCGGGCGGCAAGCGCATCCAGATCATCGCCGAGATCAAGAAGGCGACGCCTTCGAAGGGGCGACTGGTGGCGACACTGGAGCACCGCGCGCTGGCCCGGGCTTACACGAACGGCGGCGCCGCCGCGATCTCGGTGCTCACCGAGTCGAAGTACTTTATGGGCTCCATCGAGCACCTGTCGGACATCCGGGCCAGCCTCGATGGCTCGTACCCGGGCGGGCGGCCTGCGCTCCTGCGCAAGGACTTCATCTTCGACCCGTACCAGGTGCACGAAGCCCGCGCCTACGGGGCAGACGCCATCTTGCTGCTCGTATCGATCCTCACCGATGATGAGCTGGCAGAACTGAACGAACTATCGCACAAGCTGGGGCTGGAGACGCTGGTTGAAGTGGCGAGCGAGGAGCAGGTGGAGCGGGCGCTGAAGGTCGACGGCGACATGGTCGGCATCAACAATCGCGACCTCCGCACGTTCGACGTCGACCTCGCGGTGACCGAACGGCTGCGGCCGCTGATCCCGCTCGACCGGGCGGTGGCGGCCCTCAGCGGCGTACGCACGCGAGCCGACGTCGAGCGCATGGCGAAGTGCGGCGTGCACGCGGTGCTTGTCGGCGAATCCCTGATGACGGCCCCCGACGTGCCGACGAAGATGCGCGAGCTGCTGCTGTAGGGAACTGGGAGCGGGAAGATGGCGCCCTTGGTAGTCCAGATGCACGGCGAGCCCGGGAGCGGGAAGAGCACGCTCGCACGGGCGATCGCGCCGCGCGTCGGAGCCGTGGCGCTGGACAAGGACGTGATCAAGGCCGCCCTGTTGCGCTCAGGCATCGCGGAGCAGCAAGCGGCGAGCGGGGCGTACGAGGTGTACTTCGCGCAGGCGCGCGCGCTCACCGCCGCCGGCCACTCGATCATCCTCGACAACCCCGTGTACTGGGACTCAGTCGAGCGCCACTGGTTCGAGATTTCCGACGCCGTGGGTTCGCCGAGGATCCTCATCGAATGCGTCTGTCCGGACCGCGACCTCCTCCTGCACCGGCTGTCCACGCGCGAGATCGTCGAATCGCAGCCGCGCGACCCGCTCGATCTCGCCCGCCACCCGGGATCTACTCCGACGGCGTTCCAACCGCGCCTGACGCTGGACACCATGCGCCCCCTCGCAGCCCTGATCCCGGAAGCTCTGGCCTACATCGAAGCAGTTCTCCGGCCGGTGCGGATCCCAGCGACTAGCGACCAGCGACCAGCGACCACCCGGCGATGACCCGCGTAAAGATCTGCGGCTGCATGAAAGTCGCCGACGCCGTCGCGGCGGCGGAGGCCGGTGCCGACTTCATCGGCATTAATTTCACGATGACGAGCCGGCGCCGCGTGTCGATCGAAGAGGGCGTGCTGATCGTGCGCGCGGCGGGCACGCCCCTGCGCGAGATGGAGCAGGACGAGCCGCCGCCGTTGCATCCGGGACACTTCGAGAGCATCGAGGCATGGTTCGCCCACGGGGCGGAGGCGCTCGACCGACTGCTTGCGCGCAAGCGGCCGTTGGTCGTCGGCGTGTTCGCGGACCAGGACATCGAGCAGGTGAACGAGATCGCCGACGAGACGGGCATCGACCTGGTGCAGTTCAGCGGGAGCGAGCCGTGGTCAGATGTGCTGCTGGCGAACCGGCAGGCGATCAAGGTGCTGCGCCAGCGGCCGGGCATGACGGCGGCCGAGATCGCTGCATACATCGAGCCAGGAGCGGCGCTCGCGTTCATGCTCGACCCGAGCAGCGGGACGGGTACAGCCGGCGACTGGGCGGTGGCGGCCGAAGTCGCGGTGCGAATCCCGCTTTGGCTCGCGGGTGGGCTCGATCCCACGAACGTCGCCGACGCGATCCGGACCGTCCGGCCGTGGGTCGTCGACGTGGCGTCGGGCGTGGAGACGGACGGCGTGATGGACGCGGCGAAGATCGCGGCGTTCGTGCGCGCCGCAAGAGGAGTTGCCGTATGACCAGCACCGCACTTCCCGACGCATTGGGGCACTTCGGGCCCTACGGCGGGCGCTACGTGCCGGAGACGCTGATGGTCGCGCTCAACGAGCTGACGGCCGCGTTCACGGAGGCGCAAGACGACGAGACGTTCCGGGCCGAGCTGGACCATCTGCTGCGCACGTACGTCGGGCGGCCGACTGCCCTGTATTTCGCGGAGAACCTCACGCGGAAGCTGGGCGGCGCGAAGATCTACATCAAGCGCGAGGACCTGGCGCACACCGGCGCGCACAAGATCAACAACGCGATCGCGCAGGGGCTGCTGGCGCGGCGCATGGGCAAGCGAAAGATCTTCGCCGAAACCGGCGCCGGTCAGCACGGCGTGGCGTCGGCGACCGTGTGCGCGATGCTCGGCATGGAGTGCACGGTGTTCATGGGCGCGGAGGACGTGCGGCGGCAATCGCTGAACGTCTTCCGTATGAAGCTGCTGGGCGCGAAGGTCGAGGTCGTCGAGAGCGGGTCGCGCACGTTGAAGGACGCGATGAACGAGGCCATCCGCGGGTGGGTGACGCACGTGCGCGACACCTACTACCTCATCGGCAGCGCCGCTGGACCGCACCCGTATCCGTGGCTGGTGCGCGAGTTCCAGTCGGTCATCGGGAAGGAGGCGCGGGCCCAGATCCTCGAGGCGGAGGGCCGGCTGCCCGACGTCGCGATCGCCTGTGTGGGCGGCGGCAGCAACGCGATCGGTCTCTTCCACCCGTTCCTGGAGGACGCCTCGGTGCGGCTCATCGGCGTCGAGGCGGCGGGAGAGGGCGTGGAGACGCTGCACCACGCAGCGACGCTCTCGAAGGGCCGGCCGGGCGTGCTGCACGGCTCGAAGAGCTACCTGCTGCAGGACGAGTACGGGCAGGTGCAGGAGGCCCACAGCATCAGCGCCGGCCTCGATTACCCGGGCGTGGGGCCGGAGCACAGCTTCCTGAAGGACAGCCACCGCGCAGAGTACGTCGCCATCACCGACAAGGAGGCGCTCGAGGGGTTCCGGCTGCTCTCCGAGACCGAGGGCATCATCCCCGCGCTGGAGCCCTCGCACGCGATCGCGCACGTCGCGAAGATCGCGCCGAGCATGCGGAAGGATGAGGTCATCCTGCTCGGCCTTTCCGGCCGCGGCGACAAGGACATCAACACGGTGATGGCTGCGTTGGGGTTAGACGCTTGATCCTCGGCGGTAGACAAGCGCGCCCCCGACGGTGAAGAATGCGCTGCTAGCGAGGAAGAGCACGACGGCGAGCTCGCTGATCACGCGCCCCGCGGCGCCGAGGATTACGATCATCGCTGCGAGACCGGCTAATCCCGCCGCGCGGTTCGCTTTGGCCTTCAGTCCTAGAAGCCAGGCGCCGCCGGTCACGAAGCCAGCCGGCACCGCAACCGCGACCAGCACAAGAAGGGAGTCGAGACTGGCATCGCGGCCCACCGAGAGCGCAACCTATGCAGCGGCCAGCGCGACGAGGATCCATGCTGGTTTCAGTCTCCGGCTCACTCGCCCGCCTTCTGTGCCAGCACGAGCGGGTGACGCTCCGGCTTAGCGGCCGGATCGTCGTACCCGTGTTCAAGCACGCTGACGGCAAGCACTTCGAAGCCCGCCCGCTTGAGCATCGGCGGGTAGGCGTCGAGACCGTAGTTGCTCCAGTACATCTCCACGCCGAAGAACTCCTCCGTGTACGCGGGTTCGTCCGTCATCGCCAGCGTCGCGAGCAGCAGGCCGCCGGGCCGCAGCCAGCCATGGATCCGCCGGAGCAGCGGCTCGTGCTCTTCTCGCGGGAGGTGGAAGATGGCGTAGAAGCTGACGACGGCGTCGAAGCTGTCCGCAGCAAACGCGACCGTCGCCATATCGGCCCGCACCAGCGCGGCCTCCGGCGCCTGTACGCGGGCGAGGTGCAGCATCGACGCGGAGATGTCGGCACCGATGACGTCGTAGAGCCGGGAAAGCGTGCGCGCCACCGGGACACCCGCGCCACAGCCCAGATCGAGGACGCAAGAGGCTGCGGGGAGCCTGTCGATGATCGGCGCGAGTGCCGCCTCCGAGTCACGCGAGCGCGCGTCGCTGTACGCTGGCGCGCAGCGGTCGTAGCCCTCAGCCACGAGTTGGCGGTAGTCGCGCGTGGGATCATCCGCGGGTCTCATGGCGCCATGATACGACCGGGGCGTCGGCATGCAGGATCAGATTTGCCATGCACGGCCCATCGCCGCGCATAATGCGGGCGTCACATCCTCTCCCGTAGCGATCAGGAGGCCCCGCACATGATCGCATCGCCACGCCGTACGCTCGTATCCCGCATCGCCGTCGCGCTCATCGCCCTGGGTGCACTGGCCGCGGCGTCGTGCACCCTCGTCGGTCAGGGCGCACTGCACGTCGCCAACGACCTCAGCGGCCTCGGCGCCGATAACACGACGCTGCGCGCGTTCGTGGCCGACTCCGGCGATCCGTTCCCGCCAGCCGGCTACGCCAACCTGTTCGTGAAGGGCGACGACTTCGGCCGGCCGCCGTCGTACGGGATGAACGGCTACCTGTACCTGGTCTCGACGGACGACCCGTGCCCGCAATCGGAGGGCGCGCCCGAAGCCTTCACGCTGGGCCAGGTAAACATCGTCGGCATCGCGACGGTGACGGACGGCAGCGTGAACCAGTTCTTCCTGATGCAGGACACCCCCGCTAACCGGAAGGCACGCTTCGCGCTCATCGAGATCAACGAGCTGGCAGGCTACCCGGGCCTGCACCTGATCCACCGCTGCGGCGACGTGACGTGGTCGTCGGGCATGACGGCGCTGGTGGACCCGTGCACCCTGCGAACGTCGCTGGAGGGGACGGCGCTGTCGGTCGGCAAGTCGTACTCGCTGGACCCGAACAACCGCTGGCAGTTCTGCTACGGCGGCGCGGCGGCCGGGAGCAACGAGAAGCTCCTCTTCCACACGACGGACGGCGGCACGAACTGGACCCTCATCAGCCGTACCACGCTGGGCAGTCCGCCGCCCGAGCCCGGCGTGGGGGAGCTGCCCAATGGCAACGGGGTGAGCGCGCTGTTGTTTCAGGATGCCGACAAGGGATGGCTGGGGCTGAGCAGCCCCGGCCACAACCTGCTGAAGTCGACGGACGGCGGCCACAACTGGGGCGAAGTCGTCGTGTCCGACCTCGATCCCGGTGTACCGGTCACGTCGATCACGTTCACGGACGCCACGCACGGGTCGTTCGTTACGCCGGCGGGGACGTGGACGACGGACAACGGCGGCGCGAGCTGGACCAAAGTGCCGTAGGCAGTGGACAGTTCACGGTGCACAGTGGACAGTGGGGCGATCTGAGCCGTCCGCTCGCTCTCACAGGTGCGCTACATGCCAGCAGAACTTCTGCTCGCCCATGACACCAGCTCGCACTCGGCGCAGAACTCCGGCCGCACACCGGTGCCGGCTTAGAGCCGGCGTTCCATCACCCAGTCGGTCTGGAGGTCGTCGCCGAGCATGAAGGCGTGTTCCCCCACACGCACGAAGCCCCACTTCGCGTAGAACGCCTGGGCACGCGGATTGTGCTCCCACACCCCCAGCCACATCACATCCCGGGACAACCCACGCCCCGCTTCGAGCGCGGCCTCCATCAGCGCCGCACCCGCGCCCGTGCCGTGGTGTGCGCCGTCGACGTACAGCCGGACCATCTCGATGGGCGCCGCCCCGGTGACCGCCAAAGGCGCCTTGTTGATGTGGAGCCGTGCGTACCCGGCTGCGGCGCCATCGATCTCCAGGATGAGCGCCGTCGCCATAGGGTCCGTCAACTCCGCTCGCACGCGAAGGGGAGCGAACGCGTCGGCCACGTAACGGCGCATGTTCTCGGGCGTGTTATGTGGCGCAAACGTCTCGATGAAGATGCGCGCCCCCAGCCGGGAGACCAGTTCGGCGTCGGCTGCGGTGGCGCGGCGGATCTCGAGAGGCATGTCGGGGACCAGGGGACCCGTGCGGCGTCTGATACGATCTAGGCTAGCATGGCGGATCCAGGGGCCCCAATCGGGATGTTCGACTCCGGCGTGGGCGGTCTCGCGGTTCTGCGCGAGGTCCGGCGGCTGCTTCCCGGGGAGGACGTGGTGTACCACGCTGACACCGGCTGGTTCCCGTACGGCCCGCGGCCGCGCGAGGATGTGCGGGCGCGCTCGGAGGCGATTACGCGCGAACTGCTGGGCCGCGGGGCGAAGCTCGTCGTTGTCGCGTGCAACACGGCCACGAGCGCGGCCATCGCGGGCATGAGGGAGACGTTCGACGTGCCGTTCGTGGGTATGGAGCCTGCGCTGAAGCCCGCGGCCGAGCGGACGAGCGCCGGGGTGGTCGCCCTGCTGGTGACACCGGGGACGGCGCGTGGCGAGAAGCTGGCATCTCTCATCGACCGGCACGGCCGCGACGTGCAGGTGCGCGTCATCGAAGCGCCCGGGCTTGCCGATGCCGTCGAGGACGGCATGCTCGAAGCCGAGGACACTCGCGCGCTCGTCCGGCGGTACGCCGCGGAGATCCGCGATTCGGGCGCTGACGTGTTAGCGCTCGGATGCACGCACTACGCCTTCTTGCGGCCCGCGTTCGAGCGCGAGCTGGGACCGGCGGCCGGCGTCATCGAGCCGTCGGAGGCGGTCGCGCGCCATGTCGTGCGCGTGCTGGATGAACTTCGGCTGCGCAATCCGCGCGCGGCGGGCGGGCGGGTGGACTACGTGTGCAGCGGAGACGCAACGAGATTCCACGAAGTGCGACGGATGCTGACGAAGGAAGAGGTGGCGGCGAGATGAACTTCCGGGACAAGCTCGAGGCGGCGTGGGAGCGCAGCGGCAGCCTGCTGTGCGTGGGGCTCGACCCTGAGCCGTCGCTGCTACCGGACGGCTTTGGACCGGAGGACGTCGCGCGGTTCAACCGGGCAATCATCGAGGCCACATCCGACCTGGTGTGCGCGTACAAGCCGAACGTCGCCTTCTACGAGGGGCTGGGCCCCGAGCGCGGGTATGCGGCGCTGCGCGAGACGCTGGCGGCGATGCCGCCCCAGGTCATCAAGCTGGCCGACGCGAAACGCGGCGACGTTGAGCACACGGCGCGCGCGTACGTGCGCGCGTTGTACGACGACCTGGGATTCGACGCCGTGACCGTGAACCCGTACCTGGGCGCGGACTCCGTCGAGCCGTGGATCGAGCGGCCGGAGAAGGCGGCGGTGATCGTCTGCCGGACGTCGAACCCGGGCGCACCCGACCTGCAGGACCTGCAGGTGCAGACAGAGGCCGGCCCGCGGCCGCTGTACGAGGTCGTCGCGGAGCGTGCGAGGTCGTGGGACCGCCACGGGAACGTCTGCCTGGTGATCGGCGCGACCTATCCGGCGGAGATGCGCCGGCTGCGCGAGCTGTGCCCGGACATGCCGATCCTGGTGCCGGGCATCGGCGCGCAGGCGGGCTCGCTACAGCAAGCCGTGAGCGCCGGGCTCGACGCGCGCGGACGCGGGCTGATGGTGAGCGCGTCGCGCGGGGTCGCCTACGCATCGCGCGGCGCCGACTTCGCCGAGGCGGCCCGTCGCGAAGCGCTGCGGCTGCGCGATGACATCAACATCGTCCGCGCGCAGGCGGGGTTACCGGCGGAGGCGCAGCGAGCGTAAGGGACACCCATGCACGGGCCTGTTGACCCTTTCTCCTTTGCCGTCGGCCCTTTGCGCTATCCCCGGAGCCCCGGTGTCTGAGATCATCGACTTCCGCATGGACGACGTCGTCCGGCTGCGAAAGCCACATCCCTGTGGCAGCTACGAGTGGACGGTCGTGCGCGTGGGCGCCGACATCGGGCTGAAGTGCGGCACCTGCGGCCATCGCGTGCTGCTGGAGCGCCGTACGCTGGAGAAGCGGCTGAAGGCGTTCGTCGCGCGGGGCCCGGAGCCCGACCCGGAGCAACTCCGCGCGATCATGGAGCGGGACTGATGGCGCGCACGGGCGCGGCTCAGGCGGCGCGGGCCGGCGAATACGGCCTCTCGGCGATGATGCGCCTTTCGGCGCTCGTCGGCGAACGCTCGTTGTTCGAAAACGGCGCGTACCGTCGGCTGTGGCTGGCGCGGCTGCTTTCCGGGATCCCTGTGAACGCCGTGGTGTACACAATGCTGATCCTGGTGGTGAATGCCACGGGCAAGAGCTTCTTCAGCAGTCTCTTCGTGGTCGCCTACATCGCCCCCACCGCGCTGCTGGGCACCGTGTCCGGCGTTCTCGTCGACCGCCTGCCGAAGGGGATCGTGCTGGCGGGCACGAACGCCGTGCGCGCAGGGCTGTGCGTGCTGCTCGCGCTGTCCACCGACAACGTGATGATGATCTACCTCATCGCGGTGCTGTTCGCCGTCGGCTCGCAGTTCTCTGGGCCGGCCGAAGGCGCCGCGCTGCCGGCCGTCGTCGAGCCGGAAGCGTACGTCTCGGCGAACTCGGTGAACAACCTGGGATCGCTCATCGCGCAGTTGTTGGGGCTGGTGCTGCTGCCCGCAGTGTTCCTGAAGACCGTGGGGGCACCACCACTGGCGCTGTTGTGCGCGGCGATGTTCGGCGGAGCCGCCGTCATCTTCATCAGCATCGAAGGGCTGGGCGGCGCCGTCTCGAGCATGCATGTGTCGATCGATGAGACGCGCGAGCGGTTCGCCGAGGCGTGGCACCGCCTGACGCAGGACTCGATGGCGTACATCAGCGTGGTGATCCTGGTGCTGGCGAACACCACGGGGCTGGTCATCGCAACGCTTATGCCCCGTTACGCGGGCAATGTGCTGGGCGTGAGCGCGGAGAACGTGATCTTCGTGGCGGCGCCGGCTGCTCTCGGCATCTGGTTGGCGATGCGCATCGTGTCCAACCTGTCGAGCCGGGTCTCGCCCTGGTGGACGGTCGGCGGGTCGTTCGCGGCGATGGTGGCGTGCGTGACCCTGCTGGGGTTCGTGGGGCCACTGGGCGACGGGCTTCAGGCGCTGAACCCGCTGGGGTTGTTCGAGCCGGGCCCGTTCGGCCAGACTTCTGCCCGTATTATCATCTCGTCGGTGCTGGGCCCGGTGCTGGCGTTTTCATTCACGTTCGTGAATATCGTGGCGCGCACTATCGTGAACGAACGGATACCGAGGGAGATGCAGGGACGTGTGCTGGCGGCGCAGAGCGTGCTGACGAACCTGGCGTCCATCCCGCCGATCCTGCTGACCGGCCTTCTGGCCGACGCCATCGGCGTGCAGCCGGTGTTCTTCTTCGTGGCGGTCGGCTGCGGCGTGCTGGCGCTGTACTACGCCGCGCGCAACCTGGCGACGCCGCAGCCCGTGAGGTACCGCTGATGGCCACACCGCGGCTACAGGTCCTCCACCCGCCAGCGGCGCCGAAACCACGGCCCGTACTGATGAACCGTAGCTTCCTGCTGCTGTGGCTGGCGCAGCTCATCTCGCAATCGGCCCAGAACGCCATCCTCTTCACGCTGCTGGTGCTGGTGACCGACCTGACCGACGGCTCGACGTTCACGTCGGTGCTGGTGCTGTCGTTCGTCATCCCATCCGTGGTGTTCGGCGTGTTTTCGGGCGTGTTGGTCGACATGTGGAGCAAGCGGCTGCTGCTCATTTATACGAACGTCGCGCGCCTGCTCCTGGCGGTGTGCTTCCTGCTGTCGCGCGACCACTTCGGCGGGCTCATCGCGATCAGCATCTTCTTCGCGACGGCGAGCCAGTTTTTCGGGACGACGGACGCGGTCACGGTGCCGTCGGTCGTGCCGAAGAACCAGCTCATGTCCGCGAACAGCGTGTTCAGCATGGCCGTGACGGGCTCGCAGCTTATCGGCATGATCTTCCTGGCGCCGATCCTGCTGCCGACGATCGGCGCGATGTGGCTGTTCGTGGTGGCGGCGATCATGTTCGCGGTGAGCGTGGCCTGCGCTTATCTCATGCCGCCAATCGCCGACGACGACGCGGCGCCCGATCGGAGCTGGCCCACGTTCCGCGAGCTGCGCGGGGCGGCGGGCGACTACATGGGCACGCTCCGCACGATCGGAAAGGACCCGGTGTCGTCGCTGGCGCTGATCCACTATGCGACGGGCAGCTCGCTGGTGCTGCTGTTTGCGGTGCTGGTGCCACGCTACATGCAGGCGGTGCTGGAGATCTCGCCAGACAAGGCGGTGACGATCTTCGCGCCGGTAGGTGTGGGTGCGATCGTGGGGCTGCGGGCGCTGCCGTACGTTGCGGCGCGGCTGGGGAAGAACCGCACGGTCATTGCCGGGCTGGTGGGCCTCAGCCTGTGCGTGATCGCGCTGGGGCTCATCGAGCCGTTCGCGTCGTGGCTGAAGACGACCGAGAACCTGAATCCATTCTCCGACGACGGCCGGGCGGGCGGGTTGTCGATCCTCGTGCTGTTGACCATGGCCTTCGCCGGGCCCGTGGGGTTCACCTACGCGATGGTGAACGCCCCGGCACAGACGGTACTGCACGAGCGGGCGCCGGCGGACATGCGCGGCCGCGTCTTCGCGGCGCAGGTGGTGCTGGCGAACGCGGTGGGCATTCTCCCTCTTGTCGTGGCGGGGTCGGTGGCCGATATTTTCGGTGTGACACCTGTGCTGTTTATGATCGCGATCGCGCTAGGTGCGGTCGCGGGCGTGAGCATCTATCTGGAAACCAAGTGGTCGGTGGGCGAGCGTCCACCGCCGCATCTGACGGGTCTTCCATAACGGAACTTGACGCAAGGAGGCGCGAATACGGGTGTCTTTGACAGTCGAAGCGAAGCCCGCCTAGACTGGATCGGTGACAGGAGGTTGGGCGGCTTGATTGAGATGACGATCGAAAGCATCAGGGTGAGCCTGATGAACTACCAGAGGGTCGTGATCCTCAAGGAAAAGGCGTCCGACCGTTATTTGCCCATCTGGATCGGCCCCGCCGAGGCCGACGCCATCGCCGTACAGCTACAGGAAGTGTCGGTAGCCCGCCCCCTGACCCACGACCTCCTCCGCTCGGTCATCGAGCAGCTTGGCGCGCAAGTGAACCACATCCTGGTGAACGACCTGGCCAACGACACGTTCTACGCCCGCGTCGTGCTCGACGTGCACGGCGACTCGATGGAGATAGACTCCCGGCCCAGCGACGCCCTGGCGCTGGCAGTGCGGGCGAAGGTGCCGATCTTCGCCGACGAACGGGTGCTGGAACGGGCCGGCGTGCTGCTGGACAAGGACGGCGAGCAGGTCGAGAAGTCGAACGGCGAGCGCCAGCGGGTCGCGCCCGAGGAGCTGGAGCGGATGTCGGCGTTCAAGGACTTCATCGAGAGCCTGGACCTCGACGACTTCGACAAGCGCCGCAGCTAGACCACATCGACGATCTGGACTCGTAGCGCGGGCCTTTCAGCCCGCGTGCTGTTGTGGCCCAAACCGTAGCGCGGGCTTTTCAGCCCGCGCGGCGTCACGCCCGCAGAATGAGATGAGTTGGGCCTGAAGGTCAGTTGGAATCCGGCTCGGTCGCGGATTCCAACAGCTCAGCCGGCAGGCGTCTGCTCGCTGCAAGCACTTCTATCCCCAGCATCACATTGTTGGCGTCGAAGTCGATCGCAATGATCGATCCGGCCGCATCCCCGAGATCCAGCATCGTCGTCCGCGCGCTTTGTCCCTCGGCGATATCCGTCAGGTAGATGTAGGCAGCATCGGCGTCCTTGTCGTACTCAACCCGGAGCATGGCGTCGTTCTCCTCTGGCCTAGTACAAGCATCGCGTGCTGGTGTCGGCGGACGTTACAGCGGCCGTTCGGCCAGGTCCAGGGCCAGGTTCACGAGCGTCCGGACCGGGATGCCGCTGGCGCCTTTTGTAAGCACGCCCTTCTCGATGTCGTAGAAGTCCACGCCTGCGATGTCCAGGTGGGCCCACGGCCGGTCGTCGACGAACTCCTTCAGGAAGAACGCCGCCGCGATGGAGCCGGCGCCCCGGCCGCCGCTGTTCTTCACGTCGGCCACGTTGCTCTTGTTCAGCTCCTTGTATTCGTTGAACATCGGCAGCTCCCAGCACTTCTCGCCCGCGGCCTTTGCAGCACCTTTGATGCGCTCGACCAGCGCGTCGTTGTTGGCGAACACGCCGTAGGCCACGTTCCCCAGCGAGATCGAAATCGCGCCGGTGAGCGTTGCGACGTCGACGATGGGCGCGAGGTCGAGTTGGACGGCGTAGGAGAGCGCATCGGCCAGGATCACGCGGCCCTCGGCGTCGGTGTTAATGACCTCGATGGTCTTGCCGTTCATCGCCCGCAGCACGTCCGTGGGCTTGATGGCGTTGCCACCGGGCATGTTCTCCGTCGCCGGCACAAGGGCGGTGACATTGATCCTCGGCTTCAGGCGCGCGATCGCCATCATGGCGGCGATGACGGCGCCGCCGCCGGACATATCGCCCTTCATCTCCAGCATGCCCTCGCTGGGCTTGAGCGAGATACCGCCCGTATCGAACGTAATCCCCTTGCCGACGAGGCCGAGCGGCTTCGACTCGACGCCTCCGTTGTAGGTGAGAATAATGAACTTGGGCGGTTGCGTGCTGCCGCGGGCCACGCCCAGGAAGGCGCCCATGCCCATGCCCTCCGCCTGCTCGCGGTCGAGGATACGCACGCCGAGGCCGTGCTGCGACGCCATCGCCTCGGCCCGGGCAGCGAACTCCGTCGGCGTGAGGATGTTGCCGGGCTCATTTGCCAGATCCCGCGCAAGCTCGACCGACTCGGCGAGGATGACGCCGCGTTCGGCGGCCGCCTGCAACGCCGCGACCTTGCCTGCTTCGCGCTCGACGATGGCCAGCGTCTGCACTTCGAAGCTGTCGTCGTTGGGCTTCTTGTGCCGGTCGAAGCGATACAGGCCCAGCAGGGTCCCCTCTGAGATGGCTTCGGCACAAGCTTCGGGATCGAGGCCCGCGATGCCCGCGCCATGCGCGATGGTCGCGTACTCGGCCACGCGCTTGCCGCGCATGTAGCGGGCGATCGACGCGCTGAGGTCGCGCACCTTGTCGATGGTGAACTCTGCGGACTTGCCGAGGCCGGCGACCAGCACCCGCGGCGAAGCGAGCTTGCCGAATGTGTGAATCATCGTCAGCTCGCCGTCCTTGCCGCGGATGTCGCCTTCGCGGATCAGGTCGCTGATGATGCCGCCCAGCGCCGCGTCGACGGCGCCGGTGGCGCCGCCGGGGGCAGCGATGCCTTCGAAGATATTGACGACGATACACGGCGCGTCGTACGTCGTGATATCGCCGGTGGCTAGTCGTACCTGCATGTGTCGTTGCTCCCGCTGTGGTTGGCTGCGCGGTCATCTTAGGCAGCGGCGGGCGGGCGGGCAACGCCACCCGGCGGCGGGCCGCTGTCCGGACCCCCGGGAGGCCGTGGTCGGGCTATCCCCAGAGCCGGGACGACGCCTTCATGAACCGGAGCATCATGATCATCGAGGCGAGGTCGTCAGAACCGCCTGGCTCCCGCAAGAGCGATTCGAACCAGACGTACTCGGTCTTCGGCGTCACACCAAGCGCGAGGACTTTGCCCCGGACCTCGTAGTCATGCTCGGCGAAGACCGGCCCACGCAGATGCCGCACCTCGATGGCGCCGTAGAGGCCCACCGCGTCTCGCACCGGCATGCGGGCCTGGACAGCGACCATGGCGTGCACGAGGAGGCCGGGATCGAGCACGGGTCCACCCCAGGGCGAAGCGCCCGTATACCACTCCATCGGCTCGGTGAGCGCGTCGAGGCGCGGCTTTTCGGCCGCGAGGTCGACTCGAGTTGGCACTGCGTCCAGGGCCTGGCCGGCGCTGAGTCCGGCGAGGATGCGCATCTCGCCGGGCTCGCGCGGTTCCGAGAGCTTCCGGCGCAGGAGCGAGGGCTCGGCTGGTGCGCCGATGGACGCGGTGCCTTCGAGCACCTGCGTGCCGTCGTCGCGCTCCATCCAGACGTTCACCTGGGCGTTGGGGTCGCCCGACGGCGGCGACTGTACGAGCGCCCGCACGCGCTCGCCATCGAGGGTGGCGTTGCGGAAGTAGCAGCTAAGGCTGCCCGTCTCGAACCACGGCGGCCCGAAGGCGCGGAGCAGCACGGGCGGAAACTGCTCCATGTGGATGGAGCCGGCGACGGTACCGCCGCGAAACCCCAGCTTCGTCGCCATGGCGTCGTCGTGGATGGTGCCGTGCTGCGTCTGCCCCAGGTTGCGCGGGGCGCGATAGGGACCGATCAGCACCCCACTCCGTTCGACTATCCCGCTCGCAGCCGTGTCAGTCGTCATGGGGCCTTCCTTCCGCGTGGGCCTATCGTACCACCACTGACCGTGACGCCGATCACCCCACGCGCTGCCACGTCGTGGACGCGGCGACCTCCACCCCGTCGGCGGTCACGAAGTCCTGCATCAGCGTCAGCCGGTCGCCGTCGATGCGATAACGGCGCGCGTGCTCGGTGCCCACCCATGCCGGGAAGGCGCTGCCGACGACCTGGTGATGTAGGACGCCCTCGCCATCGCGAGTGTACGTGCCAAAGTAGCCGACATAACCCGGAACGGCAGATGCCATGGCCGCTTCGATGCCGGCGCGGTCTCCGGCGGCGTCCGGCCGGGCCCCGCGCATGATCTGCGCCGACATGCTGCCGGCGGCGTCGTAGATCAACACACCCACGGCGCCTTCACCGAACGGATTCGCGTGCCGCCCATCGGCGCGCTTCCATTCCGTCGCCACCAGCGCCCACGTTCCGACCAGCCGCTCATCGATCATCGACTTCTCCGTCGAGAGAAGGAGGAGGCGCGACCAAGGCCGCGCCCCCAAATACCTAACGCCTAACGACTAACTCCTAGACGACGTGCATTCCCGGCGCGGGGAAGCGTTGGCAGTAGTCGCGCACCTCCGCGCCGATGCGGTCGAGCGCCTCATCGTCCTTCACGTTATCCGCCACCTGCTCCATCCACCGGGCAATCTGCCGCATGTCGTCCTCCTTCATGCCGCGCGTCGTGATCGACGGCGTGCCAATGCGCAGGCCGCTGGGGCTGAAGGGCTTCCGCGGGTCGAACGGTATGGTGTTGTAGTTGGCGACGATGTTCGCGCGGTCCAAGGCGCGTGCGTACTTCTTCCCGAACACGCGCTTGCCGGTCAGGTCGATGAGGATGAGGTGATTGTCGGTGCCGCCCGTGATCAGGTCGAAGCCTCCCTCCCGCAGCTCGGCGGCCAGCGCCTTCGCGTTGGCGACGATCTGGCCGCCGTACTCGCGGAAAGCGGGCGTGGCCGCCTCCTTCAGGGCCACGGCCACACCGGCAATGGTGTTCTCGTGGGGACCGCCTTGCAGGCCCGGGAACACCGCCTTGTCGATGGCTTCCGCGTGCTCGGCCTTGCAGAGGATCATTGCGCCGCGCGGACCCCGCAGCGTCTTGTGCGTCGTCGTCATGACAACGTCCGCGTACGGCGCCGGGTCCGGGTGCACACCCGCGACGATGAGGCCGGCGATGTGCGAGATGTCGGCAAGGAAGTACGCACCGACCTCGCGCGCGATCTCGCCGAAGATCGCGAAGTCGTACTGGCGCGGATAGGCCGTGGCGCCCGCGACGATGATCTTCGGGCGCTCGGCCTTCGCCATCTTGCGGACGCTGTCGTAATCGATGTGATGGGTCTTCTCGTCGACCTCGTACCGCACGGATCTCCAGAATTTGCTGGTCGCGCTGGCGGTCCAGCCGTGCGTCAGGTGACCGCCGTGCGGCAGGCTGAGACCCATGATGGTGTCGCCGGGCTCCAGCAGGCCGACGTACACGGCCAGGTTCGCCGGTGACCCGCTGTACGGCTGCACGTTCGCGTGCGCCATCCCGAACAGAGCCTTCGCACGCTCGATGGCCATGGTCTCGATCAGGTCGACGTTGCGCTGGCCCTCGTAGTAGCGGCGGCCCGGATAGCCCTCGCTGTACTTGTTGGCCAGCACGGAGCCGGTCGCTTCCATCACGGCGCGGGAGGTGTAGTTCTCCGACGGAATCAGCCGGACGGTGTCGACCTGGTACTGCTCCTCCTCCTTGATCAGGTGGAAGATCTCCGGGTCGACGCGCTCGGTCTCAGCGAGATAGGGATCGCGCACGTCAGTCGTCACAGTTCAGCTCCTCTTCGGTCCAGCGAAGCCCGACGTGGGAGCGCCCGAGCCTCGTTCGTAGCAGCATGGCGGGCCGTCAAAAACGAAACGGCCACGGCGCCCTGGGCGTCCGTGGCTCGCAGCGTGCGCGTGGAACCTGGCCCGCCCTACCGCCGTGGCCTGCGTCCAACTCCCAGGTGCCCATGCACGCCCGTCACCGGGCCAGCGTAGCGCGGGCCTGCCGCCTCGTCAACGAGCACAGGTATGAGAAAGGGGAGGCGTGTTGCCTCCCCTTTTCGTGCGATCATCGGACTCTCCGGCTACCAGTGCCACTCTTCGTGGCCGTGGCGGCGCGGGCAGGTCGGGATGTCCTCGAAGATGATCTCGACATCGCGCCAGTCGATATCACCGTCGTGGTCGAGGTCGTAGCGGGCCTTGTAGCGCCGGTCACCCTCTTCCGAGCCCAGCCGCCGGAGCACCTGCTTCAGGACCTTCAGCTTCTGGCGGAGCGTCCAGCAGAAGTCAGGCTCCGGTTCCTCCGTCGGCTCGACGGTCCGCGTCGCAGCCACCGTCTTCGTCGAGACGGCCGTCCGGGTCAACGCCGGCGTGGCGGACGCCCCGGTGGGCGGCGTGCTCGTGGCCGTCGGCGTGTCGCTGGGCTCGGCCACCGGCGTGTTGGTCGCCGTCGCGACGGGCGTGTCCGTGGCGGCCGGCAGCGGCGTGTTGGTGCTGGTCGGCAGCGGCGTGTTCGTGGCTGTCGGCACCGGCGTGTCGGTTGCCGCCGGCAGCGGCGTGTTCGTCGACGTTGGGACCGCGGTGTCGGTTGCCGTCGGAACCGGGGTGTCGGTCGGCGCCGGCGTGTTCGTCGCTGTCGGCACAGGCGTGTCCGTCTCCGCCGGCGCGGGCGTATCCGTCGCACCCGGCACCGGGGTGTCGGTCGGCTCCGGCGTGTTCGTCGACGTAGGGACAGGTGTGTCCGTCGCCGTCGGCTCCGGCGTGTTCGTCGAAGTCGGCACCGGTGTGTCGGTCGGTAGCGGCTCCGGCGTGTTCGTCGACGTCGGCACCGGCGTGTCGGTCGGAGGCGGCACCGGCGTGTCAGTCGCACCGGGCTCGGGCGTGTTCGTCGGCGTCGGTGTAAACGTCTGCGTCGGCACCGGCGTGTCCGTCGCCGTCGGCGCCGGCGTGTCCGTGCTCGTGGGCAGAGGCGTGTTCGTTGCCGTCGGTGTGTTGGTGTTCGTCGGCAGCGGTGTATTCGTGCTCGTCGGCAGAGGCGTGTTCGTTGCCGTCGGTGTGTTGGTGTTCGTCGGCAGCGGCGTGTTCGTCGCCGTCGGTGTGTTGGTGTTCGTGGGTACCGGGGTATTCGTCGCTGTCGGCGTGTTCGTATTCGTCGGCAGCGGCGTGTTGGTGCTGGTCGGCTGCGGCGTGTCGGTCGCCTGGGCCGCACCCAGCGTCCCGTCGAAGCAGTCGCCCGGGTTCGTGAGGACCGGGTTGCAGCTCATCACCTCCGAGACCAGGTCGTCGAAGATGTTCACGTCCACCAGCGTCAGCGCGGTCGAGCCTCCATTGTAGGTGTAGTTCACCGAGGCCAGCTTCAGCGAGCCACCATCGGCGACCAGCGGCACACCGTCCTCAAAGGTGTTGCCGTTGAAGCAGGAGATGATGGAGTCGGCGACGTTCGGGTCAGAGTTCTGGTCGGCCAATGCCGGGTCACACGACCACCCTGTGCCGCCCACCGTCTCATTGAAGTCCGGGTTGCAGTTGAACTTCGGCGGGCTGCAGGCGGGCGCCGCCGGCACG
>CAYJMG010000015.1:0-102423 GCA_964371355.1 uncultured Dehalococcoidia bacterium | reverse complement strand
CTCGCCGTGACTTCATGCCTATTCTGCTGTAGCGGGATCTATCTGAACTTCTTCATCGAGCGGCGCCATAAGCGCGCTGGGTGCTGACACCCGGCCGCCGATGGGTGCCCGCGCATAAACGGACGTGAAGAAGCCATCACAGATGGAGGACTGGCCGCATGGTCCGTACGGGAAGCACTTAAGGGCTTTCCCTCACCTGCCGAGCATCTCCTTAGGAAGAGATGCGGGAGTGCCCGTAGGGGGACTCCACCAAGGGGCGGCGGACGGCGATGGCGACCCTGGACGACGGCCACGGTATCACCGAACAGGCACTGAGCGGGCTGCGGGCGCACGAGCGCGTCGCCGCGTGGGCGGGCGTACTGTTCGCGTCCGTTCTGGCGCTCTTCGTCCTCTCGGCCGCGACGGATGCGGGCGCGGACCCGGGCGGGGCAACCGCGCCGCCGCCGGCGACCGTGACCGCTACGTCGACCGCGACTGCCACGCGTACGGCCACGACCACCGCGACACCTACGCACACGGCTACGGCTACCGCCACCGCCACGGCGACGAGCACGCCCGTGCCGCCCACCAATACCCCGGTCCCACCACCGCCGCGGCCGGCGCAGCCGCCACCTCCGCCGCCCACGTCGACGCCGATCCCGCCGCCGCCACCACCCGCACCGACCGCGCTCCAGCCGGCTGGCATGGATCCCTACGCGCGCGCCCTCTTCGACGCGACGAACGCGCGTCGCGCCAGCGTCGGACTGCCACCGCTGCGCGAGAACGGCTATCTGAACGCGATCGCCCACATGCGGTCGCAGGAGATGGCCGAGTACAACTACTTCGCGCACACCAGCCCCGTGACCGGCAAGAACGTGTTCGACCTCCTGGACGACTACGGCGTGCCCTACGGCTGGGCGGGCGAGAACCTCGCGAAAAACAACTACCCCGACGGCGAGACCGCGCAGGTTGCCGACCAGGCGCTCTGGGACAGCCCCGCGCACCACGAGAACATCGTCAACCCGAACTACACCGACGTCGGCATCGCGCTGGTCATCGACGCCAGCGGCATGAAGTACTTCACGATCGTGTTTACGGACGGCGGATAGTCGTTGGCCGTTGGTCGTTAGGGGTTAGGGGTTAGACGTGACTCGCGGCCCCGGTGATGATTCGTCAGCCCGACCGAGCCACGTCCGCAGGCGCGATCGTCCGCAGTGGGATCGCGCCGTCGTACCGGTCGACGACGGCGATGTCGTCCGGCGCCACGTCCCGGCATGCGCCTCCGCGCGAGCACCGGCCGTCGGTATCCGGCTGCGGCCCCGACGCGGCGATGTGGTCGGGGCAGATCCTCGCGGCTTCCGCCAGCGCGGGCGAACTCCCGACGACGACGTACTTGATCAGCCCCTCGCACACCTTGGCCGGGCAACGGTGCTGGTACAGGTGCGCCTCGTACTCCTCGCGGAAGTGCTGCAGCGTGTTGCGTGCCAGCGTCGGCGAGAGCGTGCCGTGGAAGCAGTTCGAGAACTGCATCGAGGCGTCGAGCTGCCTCAGGTGCGCCGCGTCCTCGTCCCGGCCCTCGCCACGCGCCGTGCGCTCGAAGATCTCGACCATCCGCTGGTTGCCGATGCGGCAGGTCGTGCACCGCGCGCACGACTCATCCTCCAGGAAGTGCGCCATCATCACATTGAGGTCGACGACGCAGTGCGAGTCATCGAGAAAGATGAGCCCGCCGCCGCCCATACCAACCCCGGCTGCCCGGAACGGCTCCGGCTCCAGCGCCAGGTCGCCGGCGATGCTCGCCGGCAGCAGGCCCGACAGCGGGCCGCCCTGCTGCAGCGCCTTGAACTGCCGCCCGTTCGCGATCCCGCCGATGCCCGCCAGCAGCTCGTTGACCGTCATACCGAATGGCACCTCGACGCAGCCCGTCCTCGCGCAGGCGCCCGACACGGTGAACATCTTCGTGCCGCGGTTGGCCTCCGTCCCGACGGTGCTGAACGTCTCGGCCCCCACGCGCAGCAGCGTCGTCACGGACGCGTACGTCTCGACGTTGTTTACGTTCGTCGGCTTGCCCAGCACGCCCGACTGCGCCGGGAACGGGGGCTTGATGCGGGGCATACCGCGCTCGTCGTTGATGCTGGAGACGAGGCCGGTCTCGTCGCCGCACACGTACGCGCCCGCGCCCCGCACGACCTCGCAGTCGAACTTCACGCCGGTGCCCAGCGCGTTCTCACCCAGGATGCCGCGCTCGCGGCAGTCGGCGATCGCCTTGTTCAGCCGCTCGTACGCCAGCGGGTACTCCTCGCGCAGGTAGATCCACCCCCAGGTCGCGCCCGTGGCATACGCGCCGATGAGCAGCCCCTCGATCAGCATGTGGGGGTCGCTCTCCATGACGACGCGGTTCACCCACGCGCCCGGGTCTCCCTCGTCGGCATTGCACACCAGGTACTTTGGCTCGACCGTCGCGTCCTTCAGGAACTGCCACTTGGTGCCGGTCGAGAAGAACGAGCCGGAATGCCCGCGCAGCGTCGAGCCCTTCACCACGTCGATCAGCTCGTCGCGTGACATCTTCGTGGCATCGACGAACTGCTTGTACCCACCGCGGCCGGCGTACTGCTCGATGCTCTCGGGGTCGATGACACCGCAGTTGTACATCAGCCAGCGGACCTGCATCTTCGCCCAGTCCAGCTCCCACAGCATCGGCACGCCGTCCGCCGCGCCGTGGATGACGCCGACCGCGTGCTCCTTCGCGACGCCCTGCACCGCGGCCTTCGCGAACGCCTCCGCCTTGTCCGCCGTCACGTGGCCGTAGAGCACGTGCTGGCCGTCGGGCTTCCGCACCTGCACGATCGGCTCGGCCCACGAGATGCCGTCGTCGCCCGTCCGCATGAGGTCGAATCCGAGCGACGGCGCCAGCTTCTCGAGCGCCGCGTAGGTTCCGCGCGCCCCCGCTGCGATGGACGACGTATTGATCGAGACGACAAAGAGCGGCCGCGCGGGCTTCTCGACCGCGGCCCAGGCGGCTTCTCCGTGCTGGCGTAGCTCTTCGTACGTGGGCATGCGCCTCCCGGCGGAGTTCAGGCTCCGAAGCTACTTCGACTTCAAGTCCCGGACCAACTTCACGGCATCGGCGGCGGTGAGAGGGCCGACAACCTTGCCGTCGACCCAGATCTGCGCCGCATGCTCGCAGGTGCCGTTGCACTGGCCGAAGTGGAGGCCAAGCTTGTTGTCCGGCGTGTTCTCGCCCATCCCGGTGCCCAGCTCCGTCTCGAGTGCCTGCCGGACGCGGTCGCCGCCCTTCAGGCGGCACGTGGGGCCGCTGCACCAGCTAATCAGCGTCTCCGGCGGCGGCGTCAGCCGGAACTCCGAGTAGAAGGTCGCCGCCCCGTACACGCGCGCCTCGCTGAGCCGAAGTTGGCGCGCCACTACCTTCATCGCGATCTTGGGTACGTAGCCATAGTGATGCTGGACGGCGTGCAGGGCCCCCATGAGGTCGCCGTCCGCGGGCTTGAAGTCGCGGACCAGGTGGGCGATCTCGAGCGTGGCTTCGTTGTCAGGCATGGGCTCCGCGTCCGATTGTGCGCCGTTTCACTATACGTGCGGCCCCGCGGGCGTACAAGCGGCAGAACCGGTTAGTCTTCTCCGCATGAGCGCGGACGAGTCATCACAGCAGGACATGGAGCGACGACTGCTTCGGCCCGAGGAAAAGCGCGCGCCGCAGGTCGTCCCCTGGCGCCCAAATCCGCCCGAAGTCATCGCCGCTGCTGGCGTACTGACGGCTGTTGTAGTCGGTCTCATCTGGTTGTTCTGGACATTTGTCCTCCGTAACGAACCCGGCATACCTTGGCGTGACGATGGTGTGATCGTGGAGGTGGTGCAATCGGACGAGACGCCGCGCGCTGACGTCACTTCTGTATCGTCTTTTGATGAGAGCTTCCCTTGGGCACGGCCCCCGGTGAACGTCGGCATCGGTCCATGCAAAGATCCGCGATTCCGTATCGACGGTATGCCCGAGCGGGGCAAGATCTACAGCGCAGCCGACACACTGGCCATCGAGTTCTTCTACGATGCACCCGGCTGCTCCGACATCCAGGTGACCTTTCGCGGTCAATTCCAGCGAGGGTCGCCCTGGCATCAGCACTGGTGCGAACTGAATCCGACCCTTCGTGAAGAGGATGGAGACTGCCCCCTGAAGTTCGTGGATGGCGAGGTCTCGTCGAATGTCGTGCCACTCGGCGAGGAGCACGGCACCGTGACGCTCACAGCCGTTCCCGGCGCCGCCCCCGCACCCGTCCCGTCGTCTCCATGGGACGTCTCCGGCGCACCCGCATCGATAGAAGGGCTCAAGTTGTGCGAACTGCTCATCCGGGTGACTGATGGATTGACCGATGGGTCACAGTCGACTCAGGTTGTGCATGTCGACTGCAAGGAGGCCGACAACATCCTCTTCTCCTGACATGCGGTGCACCAGGGTCAAACAGCGGCCACGACTTGCCCGCGATTACCCAAGCCGTTCGAAACCGGCCGTAGGATCGAGCAGGAGATGCCGTCATGCAGATCCTCGTGCTCGCGATCCCGCTCGCCGTCATCGCGTGCGGGCCTGAGATCACGCTCCGCGCCAGCGACGGCATTGGGGGTGGATCTCGATCAAATCAGACGATCTACGTCAACTGCGAGACCTCGCGGGATTCCCCTGAGGTCGCCCTGCGTAATCCGGCGGCTTACGGCACGTCGAGGTCCACCCACACAGCGGCGTGATCGGACGCTGCGTTCTCCGGCCCCGTAACCTCCGGGAAGTGTGGGAACGTCCTCGGCGCCCAGATCCCGCGACGCTCGACGCCAACGTTGCGTACCTTCGACCAGAGCGCCGGCGACAGCAGGATGTAGTCGAACTTCGTGGCACCCGAGCCGAACGTGCCCAACGGCTTGGGCTTCGGCTTGAACGTCGGATCCTTCTTCGCCTTGTACCGCGCGTGGCTCATCACGTCCCGCAGGCCGAGGTTGCCGTCGAGCAGCGGCTGGAGCGCCGGGCTGCCGGGCGCGTCGTTGAAGTCGCCGACGATCGCGACGTACGGGAAGTCAGTCTTGCGCGCGTTGTAGATGGCTGCCACCGCGGCGGCCTGCCGCTTGCGCAGTTTGTCGTTCTCGTCCTTTGCGCCGTAGCCCTGGCTCTTGAAGTGGTTGACCATCACAAGGATGTCGTTCTTCTTCGGCGAGCGCACGACGTACTCCGCGCAGTCGCGGCTGAAGACGTGCTTGCCGGGCGGGCCGTAGTCGACGTTCGTGTTCATGTCGACGACCGGGTACCTGCTGTACAGCCCGACATCGATGCCGCGGTCGTCGTTACCCTCGACGAGCCGGTAGTAGGGATAGTCGACAGAGCCATAGTCCGGCTCCTTGTGCTTCAGGATCTGGTCGCGGAAGAGCCGCAGCGAAAGACGGTCCTCGGCCTCGACGACGGCCAGGATGTCGGCGGCGATCGTCTTGATGACGCGGCCCGTGTTCTCGACCTCATCGCCGTTGAGGTCCGCGCGCTTCAGCTCGAGCCACCCCTCCCACTCGGCGCGGCCGTTCACGTCGATGCGGGGCTTCTTTCCGCCCCTGGGCATCACGAAGAGCTTCTCGCGCACTTCGTTGAGGATGAAAAAGGCATCGACGGCGGAGCGCCGCGTCTGCAGGCCGTACTTCAGCAGAAGATCGGCGATCTCGTCCTTGATTGCCGGCGTGTACTTCGCCTTCGCGATGAGTTCGTTGAAACGCTTGTAGTCGGTCAGGATCGGGCGGGACTTGTCCCAGGACTCCTGGTTGAGGGCGTTGACACGGCGGAAGAGGTTCTCGACGTTGAACGTAGCGAGCCGCATGGTCTACCTCCGTTGCTAGGGAGCTATCATGCTCCTGTGCGCCGGAATGTGCAACAGCGAAATTGCTGGTCAGGTGGTTAGGCAGTTTTCCAGTTTGGGAGCCCGCGCGAAGGTCGCATCGGACGGTCCGCGGGCGATCACACGGCCGAAGCTCGCGTGCTAGGAGACAGCGGCGGCGGCGCGGTCCAGCCCGTCGGCAATCCGCCGCCGAAGCAACTCCAGCCCCCAGCCCCGCTCGGCCGACACGAGTACCGCCCCCGGCAGGTTCTCCGTCAGCGACGACTGAAACGCCTGCAACTCGGCCAGCGACGCCGGCAGCCGCCCGTCGGCATCCGGGATCTGGTCCACCTTGTTCAGCACGGTGATCGTCGGCTTGTCGGAGATGCCCAGCTCGCGCAGCGTGTTCTCGACGGTCTGCGACTGGTGCGCAGCGTCCAGGTGCGTGATGTCGACGACGTGCAGCAGCAGCGTCGCGTCGGTCAGCTCCTCCAGCGTCGCCCGGAACGCCGCCACGAGCTGCGTCGGCAGCTTCTGGATGAAACCGACGGTGTCGGTCAGCAGCGCCGGGTGCATCTCGTCCAGGTAGACCCGGCGGGTGAGGGGATCGAGCGTCGCGAAGAGCTGGTCCTCGACGTACACGCCCGTGTCGCGCGTCAGCGCCCGCATCAGCGTGCTCTTGCCCGCGTTCGTGTACCCCACCAGCGCCACCACCGGGATCCCTTCGCGCTCGCGGCGGCGGCGGTACAGCGCGCGCTGCTGGCGCACCTCCTCGATCTGCTTCTTCAGCCGCGTGATCTTGTTCCGCGCCAGCCGGCGGTCGGTCTCGATCTGCGTCTCACCCGGACCCCGCACGCCGATCGCGCCGGGCGCCCCGCTCGCGCCACTCAGCCGCTCCAGGTGCGACCACTGCCCCTTCAGCCGCGGCAGCAGGTACTCCGTCTGCGCCAGGTCGACCTGCAACCGGCCCTCTTTCGTCCGCGCCCGCATCGCGAAGATGTCCAGGATCAACGCCGTGCGGTCCAGCACCTTCACGTCCAGCGCCTTCTCGAGCTTCTGCTGCTGCGACGGCGACAGCTCATCGTCGAATAGCACCATCGTGTACCCACCGCCGTCGCCACCGCTCCGGCCGTCGCCGCCGTGGCCGTCGCCGGCCGCTCGCCCGCGCAGCTTCACGATCTCGTCGAGCTTCCCCTTGCCGATGTAGGTCGCCGGGTTCGGCGCGTCCAGCCGTTGCAGCGTCATGCCGACGACGTCAGCCCCCGCCGTCTTCGCCAGCAGCGCCAGCTCCTCCAGCGAGGCCTCGCCCCGCCAGCGGTCGCGGTCGTCCGCACGCTGCACGGCGACGAGGTACGCGCGCTCGCGTTCAGGCGCGGTGCTGTGCGTCATCTTGCGGGTCGTCCGGCGGACCGTCGTACGGCTGTTGGGCATGCGCGATCAGCGTAGCAGGTCGCCGCCCGGCCGCGCCGTCAGTCGATGACCGCCGCCGTCACCGACAGGATCGGCGGCAGCGTCCCCGGCAGCTGCCGCCAGCTGTCGCCGGCATCTGCCGAGGCGTACACGGCGCCGTTCGTGGTGCCGACGTACACACCGTCTGGCTCCAGGCCGTCGGTGTGCAGCGCATCCCGGTACACGCTCTGGTAATGGGAACTATCCCCTCGATATACTTGTGTCAAGGGGATAGTTCCCCTGGTAATTGTTCGGGCCCGGCAGTCCCTTCGTCATGCCCTGCCACGTCTTGCCCGCGTCGCGCGTGCGCCACACGGCGAACTGACCGTCGCACACGCGGAAGTTGTCGTAGAAGCCAGCGTAGGCGATCGGCACCACGTATGCCGCGTCAGGCGATCGGCCGACACCGATCGGGAAGCCGTGGAACGACGGCAGCCCGCTGGTGACGTCGTGCCAGTTCGCGCCCGCGTCGTCCGAGCGGAAGACGCCGGTGTGCGTCTGCGTCCACAACCGGTCGGGATTGGCGGGCGACAGGCGCATCTTGTGCATCTCCTGCACGGCCAGCGGGTCGACGCCCTCGGGCACCGGCTGGTCCGGGAAGGCCTTCACCATCTCGCCCATCCACTCGACCGAGCGCGAGTCCCGGGCGATCAGGTTCTGCGCGAACATGGTCCAGCTCTTGCCGCCGTCCTTCGTGACGAACGCGCCGCCCGTGCTGATCGAGACGAATATGCGGTTCGCGTCGCGCGGGTCGACCTCAATGGAGTTGACGGTGGAGTCGCCGCCGCCGCTCATCGACCACTTCGACTGGCTCTCGTGGCGGTTCAGCCCCTCGACCGGCTCCCACGACTGACCCCAGTCTTCGCTGCGGAAGAGGCCGGCCGGCTGCGTGCCTGCGTACACCACGCCCGGCTCCGAGGCGTGCCCAGGGCACACGTTCCAGACGTTCTGGATAGCCTGGCCCATGTCGGCGGGGAACTTCAGGCCGGTCGTGCGGTAGTCCCAGGTCTTCCCCAGGTCCTCACTCCGCGCGATTGACGGGCCCCAGGCCCAGTGGTTGGATGCGGCATAGAGGCGAGGGTGGTCGCCTCGCGTGTCCGCCGCCATGTTGTACGTCGACCAGCCGGTGTAGATAGGCGCGGAGACGTCCCATCGTTCCCGTTTGGCGTCGGAGGTGTAGATGAAGGCCGCTTTGCGTGTACCGACGAGCAGCTTGACGGTGGCCATGGTTCGCTCCTCCATGTGCTGTGCCGTGGGCGGGGGATGACGGCGCAGCGTAGCAGGCGCCACTTTCGAAAGAAAAGGTGCTCCGGACAGTTGGCGTCAGGAACTCCGCGCAGCCGTCACAACGACGCGCGGGATGTCACGCGATCGACATCTACGTTTATGATCAGCGGTTGTGCCGCCTCCAGCACAACGGCGGCTTCACGAGTCGCGCGACTCCCTCTCCCGCTTGCGCCGGCCTTCCCAGCCGAGATCGCGCGCCTGGTAGTACTTGTGCCCCGCGACGCGGTCCGGGAGGTGCTGCTGTTCCACGACGCCACCGTCGTAATCGTGCGCGTACTTGTAACCGCGCCCATACCCCATCTGGCGCATCAGCCCGGTGACGGCGTTGCGCAGGTGCAGCGGAACCGCGTCGTTGCGCGTCGCCTCCACGTCCCGCATCGCCGCCGCGTACGAGGAGCCGACGCTGTTGCTCTTGGGCGCCAGCGCCAGGTACAGCGCGCACTCCGCCATCGGATAGAAGCCCTCCGGCAGCCCGATGAAGTGCACCGCCTGCTGGCACGCGCTTGCAATCATCATCGCCATCGGGTCCGCCAGCCCCACGTCCTCCGACGCCAGGATCACCATCCGCCGCACGATGAACAGCGGGTCCTCGCCCGCCTCGATCATTCGCGCCAGCCAGTACAGAGCCGCATCCGGGTCCGAACCCCGGACCGACTTGATGAATGCCGAGATCGTGTCATAGTGCGCGTCGCCCTGCTTGTCATACAGGTACGTGCGGTGCTGGAGCGCCTCTTCGACATCGTCTTTGCCGACGCGCGCGACATCGGTGCGCGAAAGGGGCTGTGTGCTCTTCCTGTTGCGGGAGGGCGCAGCAGTCTGCGCCCCTACGTCCCCTGATGTGCGGGCGCCTGCGTAGGCGACGGCGGCCTCGAGGGCGTTCAGGGCGATGCGCGCGTCGCCGCCCACGGATGACGCGAGCGCGGCCAGCGCTTCGTCTTCAACAGCAACGCCGCGTCCGCCGAGCCCGCGCTCGCCGTCCTCCAGCGCCCGCCGCAGGATGCGCTCGATGTGCTCCGGCTCCAGCATCTTCAGCGCGAACACGCGCGAACGCGACAGCAGCGGGCCGATGACCTCGAACGACGGGTTCTCCGTCGTCGCGCCGATGAGCGTGATCGTGCCGTCCTCGACGTACGGCAGGATGGCGTCTTGCTGCGCCTTGTTGAAGCGGTGGATCTCGTCGATGAACAGTACTGTGCGCCCGCGGCCCGCCCGCAACCGGTCCCGCGCCTCGGCGACGGCCTTCCGCAGATCGGCCACTCCGGCGCTCACGGCCGATACCGGCACGAAGATCGCGTCCGTTGAGGCGGCGATGATGCGGGCTAGCGTCGTCTTGCCGGTGCCCGGCGGCCCCCAGAGGATCACCGACGGCAGCGATCCGCTCTCGACCAGCCGCCGCAGCAGCTTCCCCTCGCCCACAATGTGCTCCTGCCCCACGTAGTCGTCGAAGGTGCGGGGGCGCATGCGCGCGGCGAGCGGCGCACTGGCGAGGACGGCGTCGTGCGAGGACGCATCCTCGGGGTCGAACATAGGTGAGGGACGCGAGGCGGCCTTTCGGGGCATGGCGTGAGTGTAGCGCGGGCCGATGCCGTCGGCGGGCGAGACCCGGGAGGCTAGATCTGGTTGAACTTCTCGAGGCCGGGGATGTCCGAGAACCATGAGTTGAAGATGGCCAGCTCGTCGAAAAACAGCAGCACGCCGACGCCGATGATCATGGCGCCGGTGACGATCTCGATCACGGGCATGATGCCCCGAATGCGGCGGAAGAACCGCGTCATGGGCACGACGGCGAGCCCCGTGATGATGAACGGCACGCCGAGGCCCAGCGAGTAGACGAGGAGCAGGTAGCCGCCCTGGGCGACGTCGGCGCTCGTGGCGGAGAGCGTCAGGATGGCGCCGAGGACGGGGCCGATGCACGGCGTCCAGCCCAGCGCAAAGGCGGAACCGATGCCGAACGACTTCGCATAGTTGAGGCCGTGCCAGGAGCGCCCGCCACCGCCGCCCATCGTCACGCTGCCGCCACCGGCCGTCGCTCCCGCGGGGATGGGGCCGGACATCGCGGCCTCGAAGGTATACGTGCGGTAGAGGAAGGGCAGGCGGATGACGCCGATGAGGTTGAGGCCCATGACGATGAGGGCGACGGCGCCGATCTTCTGGAGGGTCGGGATCGCATCGCGGACGGCGTACTGGTCGTCGGCGGAAAAGAGGGCGGCTATGGCGCCGACGGAGGCACCGATGAGGGTGAAGACGGCGGTAAAGCCGAGGACGAAGGCGAAGGCGTGAGAGACAGTCTCGCGCCGGTCGGAGCGGCCGGGCTCGAGCGTCGCGGTCGTGCCGGTGAGGTGGGCGATGTAGGCCGGTACCAGCGGAAGCACGCAGGGCGAGAGGAACGAGAGGATGCCCGCCGCGAAGGCGAAGGCGAAGCCCCAGGGGCCAGTCAGGTAGTCAACCCAGGCTTCGGTCATGCGTCTTCGTCCGTGGTCGCTGGTCCCTGGGGCAGCATCAGTCGCCGAAGGGGCTATCGGCGGGCTGCGGGATGCCCAGCAGCTCCAGGCGGGCCTGCTGGTACTTCTCGAAGGCGCGCGACTCGCGGTTCAGCAAGCCCTTGAACTGGTCGCCGACTGGCGTGCGGATCCCTTCAAGGAGGACCTCGTGAAGCTCCTCCAGCTTCCGCTGCCAGTCGTCGTGGGCCGCCAGGTAGGCCTGCCGGCGCTCCTCGCTCACTTTCACGGGGTCAGGGTAGCAAGCCGGCGGCCAGCCCCGGCAGGGCCGGCCAGCACCTCAGCGCACCGGCATTCGCAGGAACAGCGACGCGCCCATCGCCAGGGCTACGTACGTGAGGGCCAGGATGACGAAGACGGTGCGCAAAGTGGGCCTCCTCCGGATCCGACGGACGCGACGAGCCGCCGGTCCGCTTTCATTGTCGATGCCGCGCGGCCTCCGCCCAATGATGCGGGCCTGAGATCGGGCTGACATCCGCCGGTGCGTCTCGCTCCAGAGCGGGATTCGGGCGTAGAATCACGCGAATCGGGCGCCATGACTGGCGTCGTTAACTACGGAAGGGATGCGGACATGGCGGGCAGCGCGGCAAACATCGACTGGGACGCGATCACCGAAGAGGCCACGCGCCTCCTTTCGGAGTTCATCCGCATCGACACCTCGAACCCGCCGGGGCGCGAGAAGGCTGCCTGCGACTGGCTGGCCGGCCTCTTCCGCGCCGAGGGCATCGACAACATCGCCTTCTACGACGCCTCCGACGCCCGCGAGCACGGCGCCGATCGCATGAACATGACGGCGACGATGGCGGGCGACGGCACGAAGGCGCCGCTGATCCTCCTCAACCACACGGACGTCGTGCCCGTCGAGCGGCAGTACTGGGATTTCGAGCCGTTCTCCGGCGCCGTCGTCGATGGCGTGGTCTACGGACGCGGCGCGCTCGACATGAAGTCCATGTGCATCATGGAGCTGCTGGCGATGTTCATCATCAAGCGCCACAGCATCCCCCACACCCGCGACATCGTCTACATGGCGCTCGCCGACGAGGAGGCCGGGGGCGAGTGGGGCATCGAGTGGATGGCGAAACACCATCCAGAGACGCTCGACGCCGAGTACGTGATCAACGAGGGCGGCTGGGGCCAGGCCGAGGTCTTCGGCGTGCGGCGCCCCGCCTTCAATTGCTCGATCAGCGAGAAGGGGCCGCTCTGGCTCAAGCTCATCGCCGAGGGCCGGCCCGGCCACGGTAGCGTCCCTCATCCCGACAACGCCCTCGAGCGCCTCATACGCGCCCTCAACCGCATCCAGGAGTGGTCGCGCCCCGTGACCGTCGTGCCGGAGCTGCGCGAGTACTTCGACAGGCTCTGGCGCGGCCGTATCCTGCAGGACGAGCCCACCGACGAGATGCTCGGAAAGCTTGGCACGGAGAACCTGCTCGCGAAGGCCATCCTTACGAACACCGTGAGCACCACGAGCCTGCACTCAGGCATGAAGCACAACGTGATCCCCGGCATCGCCGAGGCCACGCTGGACATCCGCCTGCTCCCGGGCGAGGATCCCGACGCCTTTACGCAGCGGCTGCGCGATGTCATCGACGACCCGAAGGTACGCGTCGAGCCCATCTTCGTCTCCAGCACACCGTCGTCGCCCATCGACACCGAGCTGTTCGGCATCATCGAGAACGTTGTGCGCGACACCGTCGAGGAGGCGTTCGTCCTGCCCAGTGTCTCCTCCGGCTTCACCGACTCCCGCGTCTTCCGCCGCAACGGTGTCACCTCCTATGGCTTCATCCCATACCTGCTGGAGTTGAACGAAGCCATGACCGTGCACGGCCACAACGAGCGCATCACCGTCGAGAACATGCGCCTGGGCTGCCAGGTGCTCTTCGAGACGGTGCGAAGGCTGGTCTCATAGTCGCTGGTCGTTAGTCGTTGGGGTTCGTTAGGATTGATGTGAGACGTGAGCAGGCTGGGAGCGAGGAACCATGAGCGTGGATGACATCAAGCGGGTGGGGGTGATGGGCGGCGGCGTCATGGGCGGCGGCATCGCCCAGACCTTCATCGCCGGCGGCTTCAACACCATCGTACGCGACCTCAACGACGACCTCATCGAAAGGACCCGCGCCTCCATGATCGAGGGCCGCTTCGGCCTGAAGGGCGCCGTCGACCGCGGCAAGTTGTCGCAAGCGGACTTCGACGCGACGGTGGAGCGGCTGTCGTTCACGCAGGACGTCGGCGACCTCCGCGACTGCGACCTGATCGTCGAGGCCGTGCCGGAGAACCTCGATCTCAAGAAGAGCGTTTTCACCGAGCTGGACAACCTGGTGAAAAAAGATGCGATCTTCGCGTCGAACACGTCGGGCTTCGCGATCGGCGACCTGAACAAGGCTGTCGCCCGCCGCGATAGGTTCATCGGCTTCCACTGGTTCAGCCCCGCCTTCATCATGAAGCCGATCGAGATCATCTACGCGCCCGAGACTTCGCAGCAGACCATCGACACGATGGTCGCGCTCACGCAGAAGCTGGGGAAGGTGCCGATCCGTGTCAAGGACGCGCCCGGAAAGTACGGCTTCGTCGGCAACCGCATCTACTTCGCGATGGTCGCCGAAGCGCGCAAGGTGCTCGAAGAAGGAATCGCCAGCGCCGAGGACATCGACGCCGTCATGCAGCTCGGTTACAACTGGCCCATCGGCCCGCTCGGGATGACCCGCGGCGCCCGCTCCGGCTGGCAGTAGGCGTGCGCGTCGGCTCTGGGTTGTAGATTCCGGGGTCGCCGCAGTGGCGGCCCTTCTTTGTGGGTGGCGTCCATGCTGATCGACCTGCACTGCCACACCCGCGTCCACTCCGCCTGCAGTGCCCTCACGCCCGACGCCCTCGTGCGCGCCGCCCGTGCTCGCGGCCTTGACGGTGTCTGCATCACCGAGCACGACGCGCTCTGGGAGCTGGAGGCCGTCGAGCGCGTGGCCGCGGACATGGACTTCCTGGTCCTCCGCGGGATGGAGGTCACGACGGAGGTGGGGCACGTGCTCGTGTTCGGAGCCCAGTGCCACCATCCCGCCATGGCCACCCTCGACGAGCTGCGGCTGCGGGTGCGCGACGACGGCGCCCTCATGTTCCTGGCCCACCCCAGCCGCCGCTACGGCACGATGCCGCCCGCCGACCTGGGCCACTACTTCGACTCGGTCGAGGCGCAGAACGGCACCGAAGGCATGCTGCAGAACGACCACGCGGTGCACCTGGCGCGCGGACTGCGGCTGCCGGGCATCGGCGGCAGCGACGCCCATTCGGTGCGGGAAGTAGGAGTGTGCGCAACCGAGTTCGCGACGGCCGTCCAGGACGAGCCATCTTTCTTCGCGGCCCTGCGCGCGGGTGCCTACCGGGCCCGGCGTATCTGAAATTGACGCGACGGCGCCATCACTGTAGATTCGCGTGGGAGCCAACCCGCTGATTCGCAGGGAGAGCGAGCCGTGGACGCACCACCGACAGCGACGCAGGAGAACATCACCGGGCGGCGGATCGTCGCCGCGCTGATCGACGTGGCGATCCTGGCCGTCGTCTTTGTGGTCATGTCGGTTGCCTTTGGCCAGGCCGAAACCGGTACGAGGGAGACCGGCAACGGCGAAACGACCGGCTTCTGGATCAACCTGACGGGGTGGCCCTTGGCTCTGTACGTCGTCATCGTGTTGGCCTACTACACGATCCTCGAGGTCACCCTGCGCCAGACGGTGGGCAAGCTCGTGATGGGGCTCGAAGTCGTCTCACTCGCGGGGAAGCCGCTGACGTTCGGCCAGGTCGCGGTGCGGACGCTACTCCGCCTCATCGACGGCCTCCCGTTCCTGTACCTGGCCGGCATCATCGCGATCGCCGCCAGCAAGCAGCACCAGCGGCTGGGCGACATGGCTGCGAACACCAACGTGATGCGGAAGGCCGCGGACTCCGGCGTCCCGCAGGCCTGATCATCACAGAACCTTTCGGTCCTGACGGGTTCCCGTGTTGCAAAACCGGCACGCGGACAGCAGACAGGGGATCAACCCACTAGAAAACGTACCGTCAGGTCTGCTAGATTTCCTTCTTGAATGCGCCCGGGTTGTGGCAAGGAGGTCGGTTGATGGGAGATGGCGGCATTCTGGGGCGGGCACTGACGCGTCGCAGGTTCCTGGCAGCGTCCGCGGCCACCGTCGGCGCGGCGGTGAGTCTGGGCGTCTCGCAATGCGACCCGTACATGGTCCGCAAGATCCAGCAGGACAAGCAGGGGCGGTTCCTCAACCACACGGTGTGGGTATGGCAATTCGCCAGTGACGGCGGCCTCGACTCTATCGCCCAGCAGGTGCAGGGCGGTGGCGTCGGTGTCGTGATGAAGACGCACGACGGCCTCGACTGGATGGCGAAGTACGACCACCACCCCGACGCCATCACCGGCCCCGAACGCGCGCGAAACGTGGGCCTGTACTTCGAGGACCGCGGCATCCCCTACCACGCTTGGTGCGTGGTGAAGGGCATCGACCCCGAACGCGAGGCCGAGATGTGCGCGGAGGTGCTGGCCGGCGGCGCCCGCACGCTCGTGATCGACCTTGAGGGTGGCTCCGGGTTCTGGTCCGGCACGCCCGACGACGCGCGCCGCTTCGGCGACCGGCTGCGGGCACTCTCGCCGTACGGCCGGGTCGACATCTCGGTCGACCCCCGCCCGTGGCGCATCAACCTGGTACCGATGCCCGAATTCGTCTCGCTCAGCGACGGCATCTGGCCGCAGTTGTACTGGGACACCTTCAACACCCCCGGCAACCACGACGGATATCGCGCCGCGGGCTTCACGCTGCCGCCCGAAGGGACGACTCCGGAGTTCTTGCTCGACGCGACCGCACAGGTGCTCGCCCCGTACGAGCGGCCCATCATCCCCATCGGACAGGGCGCGGCGTCCGACCCGGAGACATGGCCGCAGTTTACGCACCGCGCGTGGGAGCTGGGGCAGTATGAAGTTTCGATCTGGCGGCTGGGCGTGACGCGGGGCGAGACCGTCGGCTATCTCAGCGCTAATGCGCCGGGCGCCGAGCCCGTCGCCCCGCCGCCCACCGCAACCCCGGCAGTCGACGCTACGGACACGCCGAAACCAACGAAGACACCGAAGCCGACGAAAACCCCGACTCCCACGCGCACGATCGCGAACACCCCGCAGCCCAACACGGCGACACCTACGACCCTCGCCACCGACACGCCAACACCGGTCACACCCGGTCCCTGACAGCGAAACTGCACCAGTCCCATCGTACGTGGGGCATGAGGCGCGCCGATCCAGGCCTGGCACCCTAGCTGATGGTCATCCGTGGACTGGCCTTCAGTCGTCCCGCCAGGTGACGAAGTCGTTGAGGAAACGCCGGAACGCGCCCGGGCGCGTCAGCTCCCCGCTCCGCAACTGGTACCGGCGGAAACAGCGCGTGCAGCGGTCGATCGACTGCCCCCCACCGAGCGAGTGCCGGACGACGGTTCCGCCGCACCCATCGACGACGCACCTGGTGACACGCGCGTCCACTTCGACGATTGACGCGCGGTTGGGTTGCAGGACTGGTGCATGCATAGCACCCGGATCCTATCCCGCGTGCGGCCGGCGCGGATCCGGCTTATGTCCGCCGTTAACCCACCTTAACCAACCGTTAAAGTCCCGAACCTGATGGCGTCTGATGCGCCGGCATGCCACGATGCGGCGCGGTCACCGAGTCCAGGGAGGCGGCGCGCTGTAAGCGCGGGGCCCCATTCGCACCGGGAGGCGCACCATGGCAAAGCGGTTGGGCATCGGGTTCGTCGGCGCGGGCTTCATGAACCGCTTCCACGCCCAGAGCCTCGTCAGCGTGCGCGACTGCGACGTCACCGGCGTCTTTAGTCCCACCCGCGCCCACGCCGAGTCCCTCGCCGCCATGGCCCGCGACATCGGTGTCGCCGGCGACGTGCACCTCGCGTCCTCCGTGGCCGACCTGGTCGCCAACCCTGAGGTCCACGCCCTCTGGATCGCCACGACCAACGACACGCGCGTCGCCGTCGTCGAGGAGATCGTTCAGACGCTGAAGAGCGGCAAGGGAAGCCTCATCGGCATCGCCTGTGAGAAGCCCCTCGCCCGCAACCTCGCCGAAGCGAAGCGCCTCGTCGAACTGATCGAGTCGGTGCCCGTGCTGCACGGCTACCTCGAGAACCAGGTGTTCGAACCGGCGATCGTCCGCGGCAAGGACATCATCTGGCGCCGCGCCGTGCCCATCGCCGGTCGCCCGTACCTCGCCCGCGCCGCCGAGGAACACAGCGGCCCACACATGCCGTGGTTCTGGGACGGTGTGCGCCAGGGTGGAGGCGTCCTCAACGACATGCTTTGCCACAGCTACGAGGCCGCCCGCTTCCTCCTCACCGGCCCCGACGAACCTCGCACGGCGCTCCACGTCGAGGAGGTGAACGCGCAGATCGCCTCGCTGAAGTGGACCCGCAAGGAATACGCCGAGCTGCTCCACGAGCGCTACGCCGGCGCCGTCGACTACAGCCGCGCCCCGGCCGAGGATTTCGCCCGCGCCGCCGTGAAGCTGCGCGCCCCGGGTGGCGAGACGCTGCTTGTCGAGGCCACGACATCGTGGAGCTTCGTCGGCCCCGCCCTCCGCCTCCGCGCCGAGCTGCTGGGCCCCGAGTACGCGATGCAGGTGGACAGCCTCAGCACCGACCTCAGCGTCTTCCTCAGCCGCCGCGTGCAGGGGCCCGAGGGCGAGGACCTGGTCGAGAAGCAGAACGCTGAGCAGGGCCTCATGCCCGTGATCGCCGACGAGCCCGGCGTCTACGGCTACACCAACGAGAACCGGCACATGGTCCAGGCATTCCTCGCCGGCCGCATGCCCGACGAGAACTGGCACGACGGCCTCGCCGTCACCGAGGTCCTCATGGCCTGCTACCGCTCAGCCGAGGAGGGCCGGACGATCGCCTTCCCGGCCGACCTCACCGGCTTCGTGCCGTCGGTGGCGCAGGGCACATGGCGCGGATAGTCGAACGGGGTTAGCCGACGTCAGGCCGACGCCAGAAGCAGCGCGATTGCCGGCACGGACGCCAACCACGTGACCGCAAACAGCCCTACCATCGGCCACTCCCGCCGGTCGACGTAGTACCCCGGCGACTGGATCAGCGTGTAGACCAGCGCCCCCAGTCCCATCGCGCTCAAGGCGAACGACGCCCCGCTGTCGCCGGCGACCAGCAGCGCGCCCGTCGCGATCTCGGCGACGATGTGGAACCAGATGTCGCGGCGACCCTTCCGCAGCTCGCGGATCTGTCTGGTGATCAGCAGCAGGATCCAGAACGCCGGGATCATCACGCCGGTCGCGAGGCTGAACGCCACCACATACCACAGACCCGCGTCCACGTCTGCGATCAGGCCTCGACCGCCACGTCGCGGCCTTCTTCGGCGCTCCGGTACGCCGCCTCGATGATGCGCTGGACGTTCAGCGTTTCTTCCGCCTTCACCATCGGCTGCTCGTCGCCGCGGATGACCCGCAGCCAGTGCGCGATCTCCCGCGTGTACGACGCCGTCCAGTCAGCGGGCGCGACATGCAGCTTCTCGTCGACCGGGATGCCGGCGTGGTTCCGGTACACCACCGGCGGGATCGTCGTCGCACCCGCCTCCGTGCCGCACAGCCGCACCGAGAACTGCTCCCCCTCGATGTGCGTCGCCCACGACGTCCGCAAGAGCAGCGATCCCCCGTTCTCGAAGTGCACCAGCGCCACCGCGAAGTCCTCCACGTCGAACTTCGCCGGATCCCACGCGTTCCGGAGCTGCTTGGCGATCTCCGGCCGCTGCCCGAACTTCGTCGCCATCTGTGCCGACACGCGCACAGGCGCCGGGTTGTTCATCAGGTACACCGCCAGGTCCAGCATGTGCACGCCGACGTCCAGCATCGCCCCGCCGTGCGAGTGCTGTTTGTAGTGGAACAGCCCCCACGTCGGGATGCCCAGCCGCCGCAGCGCCGTCGCTTCGCCGTAGTAGATCTCGCCCATGTCGCCGCTGTCGACGATCCGCCGGATCGCCCGCGAGTTCTCGTTCCAGCGCCAGTTCTGCGCCGCCATCAGGTGCTTCCCGGCCGCCTTCGCCGCCGCGAACATCTCCTTCGCCTCGGCGACGCTCGTCGCCAGCGGCTTCTCGCACAGCACGTGCGCCCCCGCCTCCAGACACCCCAGCACCAGCTCACGGTGGTACACGTTCGGCACGCACACGCTCACCGCGTCAGGCTTCTCCTTCGCGATCATCTCGCGCCAGTCAGCGTACACCGTCGGGATCCGGTGCTTCTTCGCCTCGACGTCCGCGACCCCGGTGTTCAGGTCCGCAATTGCCACCGGCGTGACACTGTTCGCCGTGTACGCCGGCAGATGCGCGATCCGCGCCGCCCACCCCGCCCCAATAACCGCGATCCGTGGTGCCTCAGGCATGACCAAATCCTTCTCTGCGTCCTCTGCGCCTCTGCGTTAGAAGGCGAAGCACTTACGCGAGCCGCTCCAGCAGCTTCTTGCACGCCAGGATCCCGTCCCGCTCCGACAGCCGCTCCCCCTCGTACTCGATGCCGACGTAGCCGCTGTAGCCCGCGTCCAGCACGATGCTCATCATCTTCGCGAAGTCGATCTTCGTCTCGTCGCCGCTCGCGTCGTCGAAGTCGTAGCACTTCGCGCTCACTGCCTTGGCCCGCCGCATCATCCGCCGCACCGCGTCGTAGCGGTCGACGGTGTCCGGGAAGTTGCCGAAGTCCGGCAGTGTCCCGAAGCGCGGGTGATACACCTTCGCCATCAGCCCCATCAGCCACTCCGGCTCCGACGACAGCCCCCAGTGGTTCTCGATCAGCACGTTGATCCCGGCCGCGTCCGCGTACTCCACCAGCGACGCGAACGACTCCGCGCACCGATCCTGCGCGTCCGCGTCCCCCTCCCGAGCCCCGGTGTTGCACCGGATCGAGTGGCACCCCAGCACCGCGGCGATGTCGACCCACTTGTGGTGGTTCTTCACCGCCTGTGCCCGCCCCTCCTTCTCCGGCTGAGCCATGCTGCCCTCGCCGTCGCACATGATCAGCAGCAGCTTCACGCCCTGGTCGTCGGCCCGCTGTTTTAGCTGCTTCAGATAGGCGTACTGCGGCGACGGGAAGAACGTGTTCACCATCTCGAAGCCGCTGATCTGGTGCTTCCCCGTGAAGTCGACCATCCCCACCTGGTCGATCTCCTTTGCGAAGAACATCCTGTGCAGCGACCATGCGGCCAGCGAGATCTCGAACTTGGGCATATGTCCCTCCGTAGCCGCGAAGTCAGCTCCCCGGCGATGCTGCGCAAATGTAGCTACGCGGGATGTTAAGGACTAGCAAGGAACGGACGAACGCCCTTTGTGGTCGCAGCGCGGGCTTTCGGCCCGCGCCTTCGGGTTCGCGAAAAACGCTTCTCCGATGCCCGAGCCCATACGCCCCGATTCTTTTCCCGAAAGTGATCCGACGCGCTTGGAGATCACCCCGCCAACCCCCTACGCTCGCCCCCGGGACCAGTGCGCCAGCCGTCGATCACGGCTGACAAGCTGGCCTGCTGACGGCCTGATCCGCTCAGGGGCAAAACTGCCGAGCAATGTCCGCGGCCGGCCGCGGCACGCGCACCCAGGCGCGCCTGCACCGCCTCCGACCGCAGCTCCCGCAGCGCGTCCGCAGCGATCCAGCGGCCGGACTTCGTGCGTCGGCGCGGATCTGCTCGGCCGTGGTGATGGCCGCGCGGTTGCAGGCGAGGTTCCGCTTGCCGATCTGTCGCAGCGCCCAGTTCACGGCCTTGCGCACGAAGTTGCGGCCGTCCCCCGCCTCGCGCCGGATGACCGGCAAGAACTGCAGCAGCTGTTCGTCGGCCGCCTTCTTGTCGTGCACGGCGAGCCCGGCCATGGTTGCGAACCCCGCGCGTTTCACGAACTCGCGTTTGCTCGCGCTCCACTTCAGCGCCAGCTCGTAGGCGTGCGCCGTGCGATCGACGAACCACGCGAACCCGTCGCACACGTCCCAGGAGTCGAGGTCGCGCACCCACGACTCGAGCTGCTTCTTCGTGACGGTCTTCGGGTCCTCGACCATCGTGGCGACGTGCTTCGCCTCGTGGATCCCGCTGTCCCACAGCGCGACGGCGAGCACGTGGTCGCGCCCGCACCGCTTCGCGATGGCCCGCAACGTCGGCAGCGAGATCCCCAGCGTCCCCTCGGACGCGATCCCAAACCGCGCCATCCCCTCGACGTTCTTGCGGTCGGCATGCCGCCGCAGCTCAGCGATAACTTCGTCGGGCGTCACGTCATCACCCCGCATGCCGCTGCGCCTGTACGGGCGCGTCGCCGACGCGCCCTATTGCATCCAAGGTTCTTCGTCAGCGTCATGATCCACACGCTCAGGATTGAGTCGGTCAACTGCCCACGCCGCAGGATTCTCGATGATGTACTTCCGAATCGCCAGCAGCTCTCGTTCATTTCGAATGACACGTTCAAAGTAGTTCCGGCGCCAGACGTGTTCAACAAGCTGCTCGCGTTTCGCCCGTCGCGCAACCGCCGACTTGAACCCCGCGATGACCCGTCCCAGAGTCGGTGACGCGTCGGCCGTATCGTCGGTCTGCCCCAGCCACAGGATGGCGTGCAAGTGGTTCGGCATGACGACGAACTCGTCGAGATCGACCTGCCTCCGCAGGGTGGCCGTCATGAGCCACTCGTCTCGAACCAGAGAGCCGAGCCCACTAGGTTCCACCCGCAGCCCGCTCATTCGCCCGAACAGCGCCCGCTGCTCGCGGGCGTTGATCGTCACGAAGTAGGCTCCGCTCCTCGAGTAATCGAACGCAGGGAGGCGGATCGAGCGGCGGTGGCCGTGCGGCCCTGGGCCGGTCATCGGCACAGGATACGACGCTGGATGCAATGGGGCGCGTCGCCGACGCGCCCGTACGGGACTCCGGCGATCAGCCCTTGCGGGCGTCGCGGGCGCGGTCGGTCTGGCCGAGCAGCCGCTTGCGAATGCGGAGGGATTTCGGCGTCACCTCCAGCATCTCGTCGTCGCTGATCCACTCCAGTGCCTGCTCCAGCGAGAGCTTGCGGGGCGGCACGAGCTGCACGGCGATGTCGGACGTGGAGGAGCGGATGTTGGTCTGCTTCTTCTCTTTCGTGATGTTCACGTCGATGTCCTGCTCGCGCGCGTTCTCGCCCACCACCATGCCCTCGTACACGGTCTCGCCCGGCTCTACGAACATCTCGCCGCGGTCCTGGAGACCGGCTATGGCGTACGAGGTGACGGCGCCCGTGCGGTCGGCGACGAGCGCTCCGTTGGTGCGGTGCGGGATCTCGCCCTGCCAGGGCTCATACCCGGCGAACAGGTGATTCAAGAGACCGGTACCACGCGTTTCCGTGAGGAATTGGCTGCGAAAGCCGATAAGGCCCCGCGACGGGATGCGGAACTCGATGCGCACGCGGCCCGTGCCATGGTTGGCCATGTTGGTCATTCGGCCCTTGCGCAACGCGACCGCCTGCGTGACGACACCGACGTAGTCCTCGGGGCAGTCGATCACAAGCTCTTCCATCGGCTCGTTGCGCTGGCCGTCGAGCTCGCGGGTGATGACCTGCGGCTTACTCACAGACAGCTCGAAGCCCTCGCGGCGCATCGTTTCCACCAGCACGGCCATCTGCAGCTCGCCGCGGCCGGCGACCTTGTACGCATCGGCCGAGTCTGCGGGCTCCACCTGGAGCGCGACGTTCGTCAGGATCTCGCGCTCGAGCCGGTCTTTGAGGTTGCGGGAGGTGACGAACTGGCCCTCCTTGCCTGCAAAGGGAGAGGTGTTGATCGAGAAGAGCATGCTTACCGTGGGTTCGTCCACCGTGACGCGCGGCAGCGGACGCGGGTCATCGGGGTCGGTAATGGTGTCGCCAATGTGGGCGTCGTCGAAACCGGCGAGGGCGACGATGTCGCCGGGACCGGCCTCGGGCACCTCGGTACGCTCCAGGCCCTCGAAGGCGTACAGATAGGTAACGCGCGCCCTATCGACAGCGCCGCCGACCCGCAGCAGCGCGATCTCCTGCTTCGGTGCGAGCCTGCCGTTCACGATACGCCCGATGGCCAGACGGCCGACGAACTCCGAGTAGTCGAGGTTGAGGACGAGCATCTGCAGCGGCGCCGCAGGGTCGTACTGCGGGGCCGGGATGCTGCGGAGGATCTCGTCGAAGAGGAGCTTCAGTTGGTGGTCCGGGCCGTCGGGCGCCGTGCGACAGATGCCGTCGCGGGCGATGGTGTAGAGCACGGGGAAGTCGAGCTGATCCTCCCTGGCGTCGAGGTCGATGAAGAGGTCGTAGATCTCGTTCAGGACCTCCTGGGTGCGGGCGTCCTTCCTGTCGATCTTGTTGATCACGACGATCGGCGGCAGGCCCAGCTCCAGGGCTTTCTTCAGCACGAAGCGCGTCTGCGGCAGCGGCCCCTCGCTGGCATCGACCAGCAGCAGGACGCCGTCGACCATCTTCAGGGTGCGCTCGACCTCGCCCCCGAAGTCCGCGTGGCCGGGCGTATCCACGATATTCACCTTCACGCCGCCGTAGCGGACGGCGGTGTTCTTGGCGAGGATCGTGATGCCCTTCTCGCGCTCGAGGTCGTTCGAGTCCATCACCCGCTCGACGACTTCCTGGTTCTCGCGGAAGACGCCCGACTGCCACAGCATCGCGTCGACGAGGGTCGTCTTGCCGTGGTCGACGTGGGCGATGATGGCGATATTGCGGATGTCCTCGCGGACGGCCGCAGCGGGCACGGGGGCGGTGGTTGTCTCAGTCGTCATACAGCTTCCAATCCGGGACACAACACAAGACGCCGCGAACGGGCGGCGTCCTGCCGTTCCACTCTAGCACACTGATTCTCGGCATTGCGCGGCTGTGCTAGCATCGGGCGTTGGAGCGACATTCGGGCCCGGCAGCGCAAGCCGGCAGCGTGAGGAGGTGCCGCTGTGTTTCGACTGGGACGACTGGGACTCATCGTCCTGTTTGCGATGTGCGCCGCTGTGGCCGCGGGATGCGGCGGAGGCGACGACGAAGAACCGACACCCACGCGGACCGAGCGCTCGGACGACGACGACGAGACGCCCACACCGGAGGTCGACGAGGAAGAAACGCCCGTCGACGACGAGGAGACGCCCTCGGACGGCGAAGAACTCTCGTACGACGACCTCATCGACCTGACGATCGCCGACCTCGACGAGTTCTGGGCGGACACCGTGCCGGAGATCTACGGCATCGAGTACGAGACCCTGGCAGCGATTGGACCCTACTACGTTTCGACGGGCGACGTGCCACAGTGCGGCCCGGCCGCCGCCGACCCGTCGGAGCTGGTGGGGAACGCGTTCTACTGCCCGCCTGGCGACTTCATCGCGTGGGATGAGGAGACGCTGTTCCCGCAGCTCTTCAACGACTACGGCGACTTCGCGGTGGCGCTGGTGCTGGCCCACGAGTGGGGCCACGCGATCCAGACCCGAGGCGGGGCGGACGGCCCGACCATCCTGATGGAACTGCAGGCTGACTGCTTTGCAGGGTCGTGGACTGCGTACGTCGACGGCGGATCGAGCAACAACCTGGTCCTGTCGCCCGGCGACCTCGACGAGGCCATCGCCGGTTACCTCCAGTTCCGTGACGCACCGGGGACGTCGGTCGACGATCCGGGCGCGCACGGGAGCGGGTTTGACCGCGTGAACGCGTTCGAGGAGGGGTACAGCACGGGCGCGCAGCGTTGCGCGGAATACGTGGACGAACCCCCGGTCGTGATCCCGCTGGAGTTCACGTCGCAGGAGGACTTCGACAGTGGCGGTGACCTGCCGTACGACGACATCGCCCCGCTGATCACGTTTGACCTTGACCAGTACTGGGCCCTCGTGCTGCCCGACATCTACGGCATCGAGTGGACGCCACTGGCGGCGTACGGGCCGTATTACCCTTCCGAGCCCGACTCACTGCCGCCGTGCGGGGACGAGCGGGTTTCCGCGGAGGACTATGCGGGGAACGCGTTTTACTGTCCGGCCGACGACTACATCGCGTGGGACGACGAAGGACTGATGCCGGAGCTGTATGACAGCTTCGGCGACTTCGCCGTGGCCCTGGTGATCGCGCACGAGTGGGGTCACGCCGTGCAGGCCCGGGCCGGCGTTGTCGGGCCCTCGACCTTCGACCTCGAGCAGCAGGCCGACTGCTTCGCCGGCGCGTGGGTGGCCTCTGTGATCCTGGAGCAACTTGGCAACCTGACCCTCTCGCCCGGCGATCTTGATGAGGCGATTGCGGGCTTCGTCGTGTTCCGGGACGCGCCCGGCACACCGGCGGACGACCCGGACGCGCACGGCAGCGCGTTCCAGCGCGTGGGGGCGTTCCAGGACGGCGTGATCAACGGGGCGGCAGCGTGCCTGCCGTACGCATCGTGACGCCGCGCCGATGACGGACGGCGTCTCGGTCGCGCTGTGCACGTACAACGGCGGACGCTACCTGCGCGCGCAGCTCGACAGCATCGCCGCCCAGACGCTGGCGCCTCACGAGATCGTTATCTGTGACGACGGATCAGACGACGGGACCGTGGACGTCGCCGAGGCGTTCGCGCGGGCGGCGGCGTTCGCAGTGCGCGTTATGCGCAACGAGACGCGGCTGGGCGTGGCCAAGAACTACGAGCGCGCCATCGGGCTGTGCGACGGCTCCCTCATCGCACTCGCGGATCAGGACGACGTGTGGGCGCCCGAGAAGCTGCGGCGGCTGGCCGGGGCGGTCGAGCACGCAGGCGCGGCGTACGCGTTCTGCGATGCGCGCATCGTGGACGAGGACGGGCGGGACTTGGGCGGCAGCTCGCTGCTCGTCCGGCGTTTCTCCCTCTCACGCATCGAGCAGGCATTCCGGGACGGCCGCGAGCTGGATCTGCTGCTGAAGCGCGACTTCGTGTACGGAACGACGCTCGTGTTCCGCGCGGTACATCGCGACCTGCTGCTGCCCATCGGCGATCACTGGTCGCACGACTCCTGGATCGTGAACGTGGCGGCGCTGGCGGGCCTGCGTGGCGCGCCGGTGCTGGAGCCGCTGGTGCGATACCGGCAACATGCCGTCCAGGCGTCCGGCGGCATCGGGGCGCCCGTCCAAGCGCCGTACGAGGACCGCGTGCGGGCGTACGAAGAGCTGCGGGCACACGGTGAGCGGCTGGCACGCGACCTCGGCGGGACGCTGGCGCCGCGCGCCCTGGAGCGCGTCGACGACAAGCTGCGGTACCTCAGAGCGCTGGTGGAGATGCAGGCGGCCCGGCAGCCCGGAAAGACCCTCATCGCGGCACGCGAAGTCCTGGCCGGACGCTGGTCCAGGTACTCGCCGCGGACGTTCTTCTAGCAAGATAGCGCTACGCCGCGTCGAGCGCGCCGTCGGGGCGGGCCTGGGGAAGCGGTGCGGGGCGGCCGACGTGGAAGCCCTGCGCATAATCGACGCCATACTCCCGCAACAGGGCGAGCGTCTGTTCGTCCTCCACGAACTCCGCGATGGTCTGCTTGCCGAGGGAGCGGGCGACGTCGACGATGGCGCGCACGAGGTGCTGGTCGACGGTGCTGCGCGACAGGTCCTTGATAAAGCTCCCGTCGATCTTGAGGTAATCGACGGGCAGGTACTTCAAATGGGCGAAGGAGGAAAAGCCGACGCCGAAGTCGTCCAGCGCGAAGCTACAGCCGGCAGCGCGCAAGGTCTCGATGAAGCGCTGCGCTTCGTCTAGGTTGGCGATGGCCGCGGTCTCCGTGACCTCCAGGACCAACGACGATGGATCGATGGCCTTGCTGGCGATCTCGCGCTGGATGAGCGAGGCGAGATCGGGGTCTGCGAAGGCCATCCCCGAGAGGTTCACCTCCAGGCGCAGCTCCCTGCCGGCATCCCGCGCCGCCGCGATCATCGCCACAGCCTGGCCGACCACCCAGCGGTCGATGTCCTGGATGAGGCCCGAACGCTCGGCGATACCGAGGAACACGCCGGGCAGGACCAGCTCTCCATCGAGTTCTGCCGCGCGAATCAGCAACTCGTACTGGCTCACCCGTCCGGCCTTCAGGTCGAGGATGGGCTGCGCGTGCAGGATGAAGCGGTCGTGCTCCAGGGCTTCGCGGATGCGCTGCTGCCAGCCGATCCGAGACTCGATCCTGGCCTGCCAGTCGAGGGCCTGGGCGAACACGCTGACGCGGTTTCGGCCGTGCTCCTTCGCCTCGTACATCGCCAGGTCGGCGCAGGACAACAGCTCGCCCGCGGTTGCGGCCTGGTCGGGAAAGGGGGCCACACCGATGCTGGCCGTGATGGCGACGGGCGATCCGGCGACCTTGAACGTGCGGCCCCGAATCGACTCGAGTACGGACGACGCAACCATCGATGCCTGCAGGGCGTTCGTGTGCGGGAGGAGGATGGCGAACTCATCACCGCCAAGGCGCGCGACGGTGTCGGCGTCACGGAGGCGGGAGCGCAGCAGCCGGGCGAGTTCGATGAGAAGCTCGTCTCCGGCGCGGTGCCCGCGACTGTCGTTAACGTCCTTGAACTGGTCGAGGTCGAGAAACAGCAGGGCGCCCGGCACGTTGTAGCGCCGCGCTGCCGCGAGCTGCCGTTCGATCTCCTCGTTGAAGCGACGCCGGTTGAAGAGACCGGTGAGCGGATCGTGGTTCGCCAGGTCGACGAGCTGGTCTTCGAAACGCTTGCGCTCGCTGACGTCGCGGAAGCTCCAGACGCGGCCCTCGATACGGTCGTCGGCGATCAGCGGCCGAGAGTAGCGCTCAAACACGCGGCCATCCTTGAAGCGAAGCGCGTCGAAGCTCTCGTCGGGCGACTCGTACAGCTCACGGACCTTGGTGAGGAAGCTCTCAGGATCCTCGAGCTGATCGATGACGAACGCGAGGAGCCGGTCGTCGTCGCGCGTCGCAAGCAGATCTTCGGGGATCCGCCACATGCGGCCGAAGCGCGCGTTGACGTGCAGCACGCGTCCATCGGCGTCGACGACGAGGATGCCGTCAGCCGTGGACTCCAGTGTGGAACGAAGGAGCGCCTCGCCGTCGCGGAGGGCGGCCACCGCCATCTCAAGCTCACCGGTGCGCTTCTGCACCCGAATCTCCAGCCCAGCATTCATCATCTCGAGGTCGTACCGGGCCTGGATCAGCTCGTCGTGCATCCCGAGCGCGGCGTCACGCTCGCGCCGGAGCTGATGCCCGACCCAGTTCACCCAGGCGTATGTGCTGAAGAAGACGCCCACGCCGCCGAGAGCGGTCGTGGCGACGAACCGCGGGTCGGCGTAACGGGCTGGGCCGAGGTCAAGGTATGCGTAGTGCGGGATGACGCCCGTGGCTTCCCAGAGGATGAGCGATACGAAGGCGGCGGACGATGCGGCGGTGTAGATGAGCCCGCGCCGCAGGTCGAGGAACATGTTCGTGAAGATGAGGCCGAACATGTACGCGAATGAACCCAGCCACGTGATCCCGCCCAGGAAGTACACCATCGTGGTGTGGAATCCGATCTCGGCAGCGAGCATCAGGTAGAAGGCCCGTCGAATCGCGATCTCGGTCCGCCACAGCGGGAGCAGCCAGAGGTACACGCCGAAGAACGCGACCTCGACGACCAGCGTCGCAAGGAAGGGGACTGGCATCGGGATGCGGAAGAGCCAGAGGGCGCTCCAGAGCGCGACGAAGAGGCAGGAGACCACGAGGCGCGCGAGCGCCTGCGGGACCTGATCGCGGCGCGCCCGGTCGAGGCGGCTCAGAGTCAGCCCGTACTCTGCCATGCTGGAGGGAGTATCGGTTTGTGACGCCGACGGCTGGATGCGGGTGTAAGGGCCGTAAGCGGCGTAGGGGTGGTCGGGGAGGCCGGATTCGAACCGGCGGCCTCCTGCTCCCAAAGCAGGCGCGCTAACCGGGCTGCGCTACTCCCCGTTCGGCCTCAGGATAGCAGCCGCGCGCGGGCCGGCCTCACCGCGGGCGGGCAGCCCCGATGAGTTCGCGGACATCCGTGACGCCTTCGTCGCTCATGTAGCGCTCGATGCCGTCGAGAACGCGCAGGGGGGCCTGCGGATCGCGGAAAGTCGCCGTCCCCACCTGGACCGAGGTGGCGCCAGCCATAAGAAACTCGATCGCGTCGGTCGCAGTGGTTATGCCCCCGCAGCCGATCACGGGCACGTCGACGGCCCCGCATACCTGCCAGACCATGCGCAGCGCGACCGGCTTGATCGCGGATCCGGAAAGGCCGGCGAAGGTACGCGCGATGCGGGGCTTCCTGGTGCGGACGTCGATTGACATGCCCTGGAGGGTGTTGATGCAGCACAGGGCGCTGGCGCCTGCTTCGACGACGCGGCGGGCGATGTCGACGATGTTGGTGACGTTGGGCGTCAGCTTCACGATCACGGGGAGCTGCGTGGCGCGCACGCAGGACGCCGTCACGGCGGCGGCGACCGCGGGATCCTGCCCGAACTCCATGCCTCCCTGCTGCGCGTTCGGGCTGCTGATGTTCAGTTCAAGGCCGGCCACGCCTTCCACGCAGTCGAGCGCCGCCGCGCACTCACCGTACTCCTCAACCGTGCTGCCGAGGATGCTGACGATGACGGGCACCTTCCAGCGCGCCCACCTGGGGGCGAAATCGCGCCTGAGGGCGGCGACGCCGACGTTCTGGAGGCCGATCGAGTTCAGCATGCCGGCGGGCGTCTCGTCGATGCGCTGGACGGGGCTGCCGGCGCGTGGAAGGAGCGTGGTCGTCTTGCTGACGATGGCGCCCAGTCGCTGGATATCGAAGACCTTCGCGTAGTCGACGCCGTAGCTAAAAGTGCCCGAGGCGACCATCACGGGATTCGCGAGCGTGAGCGAACGCTTGCCGGCTGCGATTTCGACGGAGAGGTTCATGGCGGGGCCCGGTCTTCGCGGTGGAGTCGGGGGATTATAGCGGCGGGCGCGCGGAAGCGGGTGGTCTGCTACGGTGGACGCAAGGTCACGACGGCGGCGTATACGCCGGTTCTGCGAGGAGGGTCCGGGTGGGACGCAAGGAGATCGAGGCACTGGTGCGGGCGCTGCAGGGGCAGCTAGAGCACTGGGGCGACAACGTCGTCGTCGGCACCTGGACCATCAGCTACAGCAGGGAGCGCGGCGCGTTCCTGTTCGAGAAGTGCGAGCTGGGCGGATACTGCGAAGAGCGGCCCAGCGTGATCTCCGTTGGCGGCGAGGTGCTGGACCGCGGCGGGCCGCTTCTCGACGAGTAGCCTGTGGTCCGATCAGCCACTCGCGTCGGCGAAGAACTTCCCGGGTGAGACGCCCATTGCCCGCCGGAACATCGCGATGAAGGCGCTCGTGCTGTCGTAGCCGGCGCCCACCGCCGCCTCCGTGACGGACGCTCCGCTCGCTAACAGGCGCATCGATTCCATGAGCCGCTGCTGCTGACGCCATGCGCCAAAGCTCATACCCGTCTCTCGCAGAAAGAAGCGCGCGAACGTGCGCGGGGCCATACCGAGCGCCGCCGCGCACTCCGCGAGCGTACGGCCGTCTGACAGGTCGAGCAGCAGTTCGTCGGTGAGATTCCGTAGTCGCGGCTCGCGCGGACGCGCCAGGTGACCGGGAAGGATCTCCGCCCCCAGGACGAGATCGAGCAGCACCTCGACGAGTCGCTGACCCGCCGGATCCAGGTCGGGCGCCTCCCCTACCGCAATCGCCGCCAGGATCAGCTCCCGCAGGAGCGGCGAGACCGATACGACCGCGCAGCGACCGGGCATCCGGTCGCACGCGCTGGGGGCGACGAACACCGTGCGCATGGCGACGGCGCCCGTGATGACGGCCTCGTGCTCCGTGCGTGGCGGGATCCAGACCGCGCGGGAGGGCGGCACGACCCAGGAGCCGTGCTCGGTCCTCACCGTCATCACGCCGCTTGTCGCGTAGTCGAACTGGCCGGCGTAGTGAGAATGGGGCGGGATGTCCTCGCCGGGGGCGTAGTCGTAGGCACAGGCGATCGCGGCACGTGTGCCCAGGCCGGGGACCTCATGAATGGCCATTTCGCGACACATTATGACCAAATCACGCAAGAGCGCACATCGTCTGCGCCTGTACAACTGTCCGAGAGGGCACATTAGCCCGCCTGGAGGACGTGCAATGCTGGGCTCGGCGGCCATCATGGCGTTTTCGGCGACGGCGCATCCGGAACAGGCCCGCGCGTTCTACGAAGGGACGCTGGGCCTGCGGCTGGTCGAGGACGCGCCCTACGCGCTCGTATTCGACGCGAACGGTGCTGTGTTGCGGGTCCAGAAGGTGCAGGCGGTAGCGCCCTCGCCCTACACGGCGCTGGGTTGGACCGTCGACGATGTCGCCGCGACCGTGGGCGAGCTGACGGCGCGAGGCGTGCGATTCGAGCGGTTCGACGGTCTCGAACAGGATGCCCTGGGCATCTGGTCCTCAGGCGCGGCGCTGGTCGCGTGGTTCAAGGACCCGGACGGGAACCTGCTGTCCGTGAGCAGCCGGGAGTTGCAGCCGTGAATGACGTGCACATGAAGCTTTGCTCCAGCCCATGGTGGGCCGAGCACGTCGAGACGAAGCTCCTGCCGTGGGTTGTTGGTGACCTGCGGCTGGGCGACCACCTGCTCGAAGTCGGGCCGGGCCCAGGTCTGACTACGGATGTCCTGCGTCACAAGGTGCCGCGGATGACGGCGCTCGAGCTGAACCCGGAGCTGGCGGCGTCGCTGACAGAACGGATGGCGGGTACGACCGTCGAAGTCGTCCGCGGCGATGGCACACGGCAGCCGTTCGACGACGGATACTTCAGCGCCGCGGCGTCGTTCACGATGCTGCACCACGTGCCGACCGTGGAGCTGCAAGACAAGCTGCTGGCAGAGACGGCGCGCGTGCTTCGGCCTGGTGCGGTTTTCGTCGGATCGGACAGTCTGGACAGCGACGGATTCCGGCAGCTGCACATCGACGACATCTGCGTGCCCGTCGACCCCGAGACCTTCCCGGCGAGGCTGAGCAGGGCCGGGTTCACAGACGTGACGATCGAGGTGGACTGGCGCGGCATGCGATTTTTCACGCGAAAGCCCTGATCCGGCGGCGTCAGGCGTCGAGGATCAGGTCGATTGCCGCTGCGGTGTCCGCCAGGTCCTCAACCGCCGCGTCGGCGCCGCAGGCCAGAAGGTGCTCGACGGAGTCGCGGCCGCTGGCGACACCCAGCGCGAACGCGTCGTTCGCTTTCGCCGCGGCCACGTCGTGCGGCGTATCGCCGACGATCACGACGCGTTCTGCCGATGAGGCGCCGTTGCGGAGCCGCTCGATGCCGATGCGTATCACCTCGTTGCGGGACTCGTGGTCGTCGCCAAAACCTCCGACCGTGCCCGGGAAGAACCCGGCGATTCCGTAGTGGAGGAGCTTGGCCTCGCCAGTCACGCGGAAGTTGCCCGTGCCAAGCCCCTGCACCACGTCGTCGCGGCCTGCGAGGGCATCGAGCACGGCTTCGATACCCGGCATGAGCGCGCCGCGGATCTCGAGCAGGGCAGTCTTCATGTGGGGCAGGTACGACTCGATGAATCGTGGGATCTCGGCAGCGGGATCCGCACTGACGCCGTGTTCCCTCGCGGCGTCACAGAAGATGGCGGTGTCGCTACGGCCGGAGAACTCCACCCTGCCGAACGCGTCGTCGATGCCGTACAGGTCGCGAAAGGCGCGCGTCATCGCTACCCCGCCCGCACCACCCGTGTACAGCAGCGTGTTGTCGATGTCCCAGAGCACGATGATGCGGCGACTGATGGAGGCTGGCCTTTCATCTGGCGGCGTTATGTCGAGATCAGGCCTCGAGCGGCTCGCCCGCCTTCTTCCAGGCGTCCGTGCCGCCATCGAGGTTATAGAGCTGCTCCGGCGGCAGGCCCGCGGCGGCGGCCAGCTCGGCGGCCAGGGCGCTGCGCTGGCCCACCTGGCAGACGAAGACGATCTTCTTGTCCTTCGGCAATTCCTCGCGGCGGGCGAAGACGCTGTTCACCGGGATGAGGGTGGCGCCCGGAACGTGGCCGCCGCTGTACTCGTGCGGGTCGCGCACGTCGATGACGACCACGCCGTCGTCCTGCATCATCTCCTTCGCCTCGGTCACCGTCACCCGGTAAAAGGGCTCGCGTTCATCTTTCGTGGGCATGTTGGGAAGGGGCTCCTTTGTTCGGTTCGACGATTCTTTATAGCGAATGACCGCCCCGCGCACGAAGGTGGGGCTCAGCGAAGGAACTCGGCCATCTTTACGGACTGTATGCGAGCCAGCCCGACGATCGTCCCGGGATCGTCGGGGTCCTCCGTGTCCTGCTTGTAACGCAGGATGATCTGGCCGGCCAAGCGGCCCTGGGCCCATGTGTATTCCAGCGAGCGCCCGTCGACGAGCCGGTAGCGGACCAGGCGAGCAGCGTCGCCGATGACTTCCGCCTGAACTTGCTGGACTTCGATGGCCGAGAGATATTCCTCGGCCCGGATGTCCCCGTTGGCCGCAACGAAGGCGCTTGCGTCCTCCGGCGTGCCGAACAGGAACACGATGGAGTTCAGGCCCACCTGCCCGCCCTCCGTCGACCGGGCGAAGAGCGCCCCCCAGCCGCCGACCAGCGATGAATTGCGCAGGAAGAGGGCGATCTCCGGTATGGCGATCTGCGAGGCGACGATCTCGCTCTTCAGTGCCCGCTGGCTGCGCTGGACAGCGAAGCCTTCGGGCACTTCGTCAGCGCCCAGTACGAGCCGCCCGAGCGCGTTCACCTGCCCCAGCGCGGCCGCGCTCAACGTAGGCTCAGCCGTGGGCGCTGGTCCGCTCGTCGCGGGTGCCGCGGTTGGTGCCGGCTGCGGCGTCGTCGTTGGTTGGCTGGCGGCACCCGTAACCTGCGCCGTCAGCCTGTCCGTCAGCGGAAGATCGGCGCCACCTTCACCGCCACACGCAGCCAGGAGGATCGTGCTGGCGATTGCCAATGGGACCAGGGCGCGTGCCGCGTATCGCATCATTCGCGGATCGTATCGGCGGCCCGGGCGGGCGGCAATCACCTGCGATTGACGGGCATAGAGGCGTCCGCTAGATTAGGCCACCTACGCCACCTGCAGCATTCCCAGTTCACCGCGAGGTGCATCGATGGACTACCCGATCATCGAAAAGCCGCCGCTCGACCAGTTCCCGGTGCGGCCCAACCTGTACGACTACGATGCGCAGAGGGCCGGCTTCCACTATCCCGACGTGATCAAGGAGCTGGACGGGCTGCCGGGAGGCGGGCTGAACATCGCCTACGAGGCGATCGACCGGCACCTGAAGCACGGGCGCGGCGACAAGCTGTGCTGGATCTGGGAGGGGAAGGACGGCAGCGTCGAGACATACACCTACGCGGACGCAGCGCGGATGTCGGACCAGTTCGCGAACGTGCTGGGCAAGCTGGGCGTCCAGAAGGGTGACCGCGTCTTCTGCTTCATGGACCGCGTGCCGGAGCTGTACGCCGCCGTGTTCGGCACCCTGAAGGCGGGCTGTGTGACTGGGCCGCTGTTCTCGGCGTTCGGCCCGGATGCGGCGGGCGACCGAATGGCGGACGCCGGCGCGAAGGTGCTGGTGACGTCGCCCGAGCAGCGGGCGAAGGTCGCAGCGATGAAGCCGAACCTGCCCGACCTACAACACATCATCATCGTCGACCACGGCAAGGAGCCCGAACTCCAGCCCGGCGAGCTGTCGTGGAATGCGCTGATGAAGGACGCGCCCGACACCTTCGACATCGTGCGGACTGATCCTGAAGACCCGGCCGTCATGCACTACACGTCGGGTACGACGGGGAAGTCCAAGGGGGCGGTGCACGTGCACCAGGCGGTGCTGGGGCACTACGCGACCGGCAAGTACGTCCTCGACTTCCATCCCGACGACATCTACTGGTGCACCGCCGACCCTGGATGGGTAACCGGCACGTCGTACGGAATGTTCGCACCACACACGAACGGGATGACCTCGGTGATCTACGAGGGCGGGTTCGCGGCGAGCAAGTGGTACGAGGTCATCCAGAAGCACAAGGTGACGGTGTGGTACACCGCGCCGACGGCCATCCGGCTGCTGATGAAGGCGGGCGACCAAATGCCGAAACGGTACGACCTGTCGTCGCTGCGGTACATCATGTCCGTGGGCGAACCCCTGAACCCCGAAGCGGTGGTCTGGGCGGAGCGCGTGATCGGTCTGCCGTTCCACGACAACTGGTGGCAGACGGAGACAGGCTCGATCATGATCGCGAACTTCCCCGCGCTCCCGATCAAGCCCGGCAGCATGGGACGGCCGATGCCGGGCATTGAGCCTGGCGTCATCGACGAGCAGGGCAACATCGTGCCGCACGGCCAGGAAGGCGACCTGGCGGTGCGCCCGGGGTGGCCCTCGATGTTCCGCACCTACTGGCACAACGACTCCATGTACCAGAGCAAGTTCAGGAACGGCTGGTACATCACGGGCGACCGGGCGCGCATGGACGAGGACGGCTATTTCTGGTTCGTCGGACGTTCCGATGACGTGATCAACACGGCCGGGCATCTGGTTGGACCGTTCGAGGTGGAGTCGGCGCTGATCGAACACCCGGCAGTCGCCGAGGCCGGCGTGATCGGCAAGCCTGACCCGGTTGCAATGGAGATCGTCAAGGCGTTCGTGACGCTGAAGGATGGATACGAGCCGACCGACAAGCTGCGCGGCGAACTGCTCCAGTTCTCGCGGAAGAAGCTGGGGCCCGGCGTCGCGCCCCGTGAGATCGACTTCCTGACGACCCTGCCGAAGACGCGCTCCGGCAAGATCATGCGGCGGCTGCTGAAGGCGCGGGAGCTTGGGCTGCCGGAGGGCGACACAAGCACGTTGGAAGAGTAGTCCGTCAAGGCCGGGATGTGATGCGGCCGCGACGACGCGCGTTTCGTATCGTGTAGAGACGCCAGGCCAGGGCGGCAGGAGCAGGCGTGGGGAAGAAGAAGTACGGATACCAGCCCGAGGTCCGAGAGCCGGGCTCTCTGGATCGGCTCTGGGAGAACCGCAACGTCCGCATCTTGACCAGTGCGCTGGTCGTCGTGGCGTTCGCACTCATCGCCATTCTGGTTGTCACTCTGTTGGGCGGCGACGAGCTGAGTACGCCTGACCAACGGCTCGTGGCGCCGACGCCGATCGGCCAGTCGCCTTCCATTGAGCGCAGCGCCGCCGCGGACGTCCTCGATTCGAAGACGTGGGACGAGATGTCAGAGGAAGAGCGGAGCCTCCTCGAAAGCGAGGTGGACCGCGTCTTTGCGGACTCGAGCTTCCGGGCATCGAGCGCTCTCGTGGTCGCGAATGACATCGAGCGCCGCGACGGCAAGACGGTACTCTCGCGGCTCTACCTACAGGCAGAGGGCGCGGGTGGCCCGGAGCTGGCACAGCGCATCCTCTTCTACTGTGAGACACCGGACGGGATCCTGGAGCCACACCGCTACATCCTCTCATCGTCCGGCAACCAGTACGAGATCTTCGCCGCCAGCCAGTATCCGCGTTCCTGGAACACGATCCTCTCCGACGTGAAGTGGACGGACGTGCGCGATGCCGGATGGAAGGACATCGACGGGCGGCGGGCGCATGGCTTCGAGGTCGCGTTCGTGTTCACGGGCGGCGCGGGCTCCGTACCGGCTGACGAGAGCGAAGGCGGGCGCGCGCTGTACTGGTTCGACGTGGAGAACGCGCGCCTGCTCGAGCGCGCCAAGGTGGTCAAGGACCAGGACGTGCAGAAACAGGGCACCTACCTCCTCGACTACCGCGAGCTTTCGCCGGTCGTGGTGCCGGACGACCTGGAGCAGCCGCCCTGCGTGCAGGAGATCCTGGCCCGGGTGCGGGGATGAGCCCGGTTGCGGGCAGGCGCTCCCGCCTGCTAGTTTGGCGCTAACGGCGAAGACCGGGACGAGTAGCGTCATCGTCCGGCCCCAGAGAGAGCGTGCCTGGTGCAAGCGCTTGCGGGGCGAGACGCGAAGACCACCCGCGATGCCGCATCCCGACCGCGTGCGGCGTGCGCGTGCAGGCGATGCCGATTGGCCCCGTTAGCGGCCCCAGTGAGCTTGCCCCTCCTGCGCGGCTGCGCGTACAGGGCGAGGAACCAGGGTGGAACCACGGAGCGCGCCCCGTCCCTGTGACGGTGGCGCGCTTCATTGTGTCCGGAGGTGTCGGATGTCACTGGATCAGTACCCACGCGACGAACGCCTGTACCGTACGCGACACTCGGCGGCCCATGTGATGGCCGAGGCCGTGCTGGAGATGTTCCCCGAGGCCCAGTTCGCCATCGGGCCGCCCATCGACACCGGCTTCTACTACGACTTCCTGCTGCCGCGGCCTCTGACGCCGGAAGACCTGCCGGCCATCGAGAGCAAGATGCGCGAGCGCCTGGCGTCGGACGTGCTGTTTGAGCACAGCGAGATGACGAAGGCGGAGGCGCTGGCGCACTTCGCCGGACAGCCGTTCAAGGTCGAACTGATCGAGGGTATCGCCGACGAAAAGGTGTCGCTGTACAAGCAGGGCGCCTTCGTGGACCTGTGCGAGGGCCCACACGTCGAGCACACGGCTCAGATCCCGCCGTTCAAGCTCGTGAACGTGGCGGGCGCGTACTGGCGGGGCGACGAGAAGCGCCCGATGCTCCAGCGCATCTACGGGCTGTTGTTCGAGACGCAGGAGGAGCTGGACGACTACCAGCAGCGTATGGAGGAGGCTGCGCGCCGCGACCACCGCAAGCTGGGGCGCGAGCTCGGCATCTACATGACGAGCGAACTCGTCGGATCCGGCCTGCCCCTGCTGCTCCCCAAGGGCGCCACGGTGCGGCGTCTCCTGGAGGAGTACATGGAGAAGCAGGAGCGCGATGCCGGCTATCAGCACGTCTTCACGCCCGATCTTGGGAAAGTCGAGCTGTACAAGATCTCCGGCCACTGGGACCACTACCGCGACAGCATGTACCCGCCGATGCAGCTCGAGCACGAGGAGCTGGTGCTCACCCCGATGAACTGTCCGCACCACATCCTGATCTACGCCGACAGCCTCCACAGCTATCGCGAGCTGCCCATCCGCATCGCCGAGTTCGGCACGATGTACCGGTACGAGAAGTCCGGCGTCGTCGGTGGGTTGAGTCGCGTGCGCGCGATCAACCTCAACGACGCGCACATCTTCTGCGCGAACGACGAACAGCAGATCAAGCGCGAGTTCGCCGGCGTCATGCGGCTGGTCGAGCGGGCGTATGCGACGCTGGGCATCACCGACTATGCCTACCGCCTCTCGCTGCGGGATGCGGACAAGGAGAAGTACGTCCAGAACGACCCCATGTGGGAGATGGGCGAGCGCATTCTCCGCGAGGCGATGCAGGAACTGGGCCTGCCGTACTACGAGGGTGTCGGCGAGGCGGCGTTCTACGGCCCGAAGCTGGACATCCAGCTCCGTGACGTCCTGGGGCGCGAGGAGACAGTGTCGACCATCCAGATCGACTTCCACCTGCCGAGCCAGTTCGGGCTGGAGTACGTGGCCGACGACGGAAGCCGCCAGCGACCGGTGATCGTGCACCGCGGCGTCATCGGCGCGACAGAGCGCATGATGGCCTACCTGATCGAGCTGTATGCCGGGGCGTTCCCCACGTGGCTGGCTCCTGTGCAGGCGATGGTCATCCCGATCGCCGACCGCCACGTCGACTACGGCCATGAAGTACTGTCGGCGCTGCGCGCAGCAGACGTGCGAGCCGAGCTGGACGCGCGCAACGAGCGGATGAACGCAAAGATCCGCGACGCACAGCTCCAGAAGATCCCGTACATGCTGGTCGTCGGCGACCGCGAGGCGGAGGGGCAAGCGGTCGCGGTCCGGACGCGCTCCGGTGAGGACCTCAAGTCGATGCCTGTGTTCCAGTTCATCGACCGGATCCGTGACGAGATCGCCGAGGCTATGGACCCGGAGGCAGCCGGCCCGGATCTTGGGGCGGGATGAAGGGTTCGACCGAAGCGGGCGGCAGAACGGGTTCGTTGGCGCCTTTGAGATACTCGCCCTGGTCAGCCAGACCGACGCCACCGGAGACGATCTTCTCAGCACGTCGCGCGATGCGGCCGCTCTTCGATGCCGGGTGCTCGGCCGCCTGCTCTTCCTTCGACTTCGCGTGGACACCGCGCCACCACCAGATGAAGAGGGCGAGGGCGACAACTCCGGACATGCTGGCATTCTAGATCCGCGACGCGGAGGCCTGCAGGGGCTCGGCGCAACGGGCCGCGCCCCTACCGGTCGGTGGCCTGTAGGATTCTCGCATGACCGAAGATGCCGGCTGGATCGCAGTCGCGCTGGCGCTGGCCTTCGCCATCAACCTCGTGCCGGCGTTCATGCCGTCGACCTGGATGATCCTCACGTTCTTCTACATCCGCTACGACGTGCCCCTGCTGCCGCTGACGGTCGGCGGGGCGATCGTGTCCGGGTTGGGGCGCCTGCTGCTGGCACGCGGCAGCGCATGGTTCAGCCGCCGCTTCATGGCCGGGAAACGACAGGACCTCGACCTGCTGGGTGAGTACCTCGACCGGAACCGCCACGTAGCAGCGCCCGCGACGTTCCTGTACACGCTGACGCCCCTGCCGACGAACAACCTGTTCATCGCCGCCGGCATGGTCGGCGTGAACCTCGCGTGGGTGCTGGCGGGCTTCTGGGCCGGCCGGATCCTCGCCGACACGTTCTGGGTGTGGACGACCGAGCGCGTCTTCGACTCGCTCGGTGACGTGTTCGAGGGCGGGGTGGGGACGCGCTGGGCGATCGCCTTGCAGCTACTGAGCGTTGTCAGCGTGCTGCTGCTGTACGCGCTGCCGTGGGCGCGCTGGATCCGGCGGTACGCGGACCATCATGGGATCGGGACGCGCGCGAGGTGGTGACATCGGCGGCGCGCGGGCTGAAAGCCCTCGCGACGGGCGGCAGGCTATATCTTGCGCCCGAAATCCTCGATCTTCTGCTCGAGGCGCCGCTGCTGGAGCGACATGGTGAAGTCCCCACGCGTGCGCTCGAGGATGCCGCGGACGTTGTCAGTCGTCCGGCGCAGCCCGCCCGTCATCGCGTCGGGGTAGTCGACCGTGACCAGCACGGCGTACATCTCGTCCATCGCGTGGAGCCACGCCTCACAACGCTGGATGTCGCCGGAGCGCAGCGTGTCGAGCAGGTGGCGGCGCAGCTCGCCGATCGCCTCGCCCATGCCGTTGAGGTACGCCGCGTGCTCGACATCGAGTCCGGCCGGCGTCGGCAGGTCGCCGCCCTCGATCATCGCGAGCGTGATCGACGCCTCGGCGTACTCCTTCTGGGCGTCGTGTACGAACCCCGCGAAGTAGATGTCAGGGTGATCGAGCAGGCTCAGCTTCGCGACCCGGAGCTGCTCGCCAGCCTTGCCGGCGAGGTCGCGCGCCACGGCGAACTCGTGGCGGTGGACGGCGCGGATGGCATTCGCGGAGTAGCGGATCGCCTCGCGGCAGAGCGGGAGGGCCTTCTCGCGCGCCGAGTTCTTCGACGCAAAATCCTCCCGCACGCGCTCCATGATCTGGTCGAGGCTGCTGGCGATGTCGCTCATGGGGAGAGTCTACAGTTGAACGTGGATAGTTGACAGCGTACGCGCAGAGACTCGGCACGTCAGCCGCAACTCGTGCGGGCGATGGCTCAAGGGGAGTGCTTGGCGCGCTCGGACTCCTGGAGCGAGCCGATGGTCTCGGCGCTGCGGCCATAGATGTCGGGCACCGCCCAACCGTTCATGCCGGCGTAGGTGTCGATCTGACTCCGGTGATGGATATCGTGCTCGACCATCATCATGAGTACGCGCCAACCCGAGAGCGCGCCGTCGGAATCGATCATCGCAACCTTGCGTCCCAGCCACTCGTCGGGCGTGCCCTCCAGCATGGCTCGCAGAAGGCGCGCGCCCTCGTCGAGCGCCGCCACCCACAGATCGCGGCGGCTGACGTCGGGCGGCGAGGGCGAGATCCAGCCTTCGCCCCGGTACGCGTTCACGAAGTAGAGGCGGGAGCCCGCCATGTGCCCGACCAGCGTGTTGATGCTCCAGGCGTTCTCGCCCTCGCCGTAGGGTGGCGCCCAATTGTCCGCCTCCGGCGGCAGCGCGCCGATGTCGCGCGCCGCGCGGCGGTGGACGGCGTCGAAGTAGCGGACGAATGCAGTGATGGACGAGATCATGGCAGAGCCTCCGGGCCGGGCGAGTACGCCGCCTTACAGGTCTTTCACGGCATCGGGCAGCTCGCCCTCACGGGCCGCGTCGATCATCTCGCGGGCGCCGTCTGGGAGATCCATCCCGTACTCGTCGAACTTGTTCTCGACCCACCGCCCGATCTGCCGCGGGTCACGGTACTCCTCAGCCGAGCGCGGGGCCGCACCAAACGCCTCCTTCACCGAGGCGCCGCTGCGACCGACGGCGAAGCGCGAGAGCGCGCGTGCGGTCTTACCACCACAGTGCTGACAGACCGGCGGCCTTTCGGCCCCGGTGTTACGTACGAACTGCGACGTAAGCCGGCTGCAGGCCTTGCACTTGTACTCGTAGATCGGCATCGGTGTCAGTCTAGCGTTGAAGCGCGACGCTCGACAGCGCCCGGCGAGGGGGAGCCTTCGACATGAGGAGGCCGGCTTTAGAAGTCGTCACCGAAATCGTCGGCGCCGCCTCCCTCCGCATCCGCCATGATCGATTCAGGATCCTCGCCTGCCTCCAGGCGCGTGATCATGTCGCCGGTCTCGGGGTCCAGGTCCTCACCCGCCTCCTCGGACATCTGGCGCATGAGGCGGGCCATCTGGCGCGGATCGTTTTCGTCGATATCCGCGAACGACGACTCGTTGTCGAAGTTGACGGCGGCGCGGTGGACGGCGAACTTCGACATCATCCGCGATAGCTTCGTGCTGCCGCAGTGCTCGCAGGCGCCTTTCACGGGAGACGAGACGCTGCGCACGAAAACGGACGTGCGCTTGCGGCAGGCGAGGCAGCGATACTCGTAGATCGGCATGGATCGAGTTTACAGTTGACAGGGGACAGTTGACAGTCGGCGGGCACACAGGACTACGCCGTGCCAGCGCAGAGTCTCTGCACGAACTAACGGCGGTCGGGACGGACGGCGTCTTCGATGTGGTCGATATTGCGCAGCGTGCCGTCCTGGTCCAGCTCGACCGCGACGACATCGATACGGAGCGGCATGACCTCGTACTCCGGGTGAGCCTCCAGGTAGTGCCGCACGGCATTGATGAGCTTGCGTTGCTTGCCGCGCGTGACCGAGAGCGCAGCCATACCGTCGTACGCGCCGCGTCGGGTGCGGACCTCGACGAAGACGGTCTGCTCGCCGTCGATGGCGACGATGTCTATCTCCGTCTCGCGCGTGCGGAAGTTGCGGTCGACGATGCGATAGCCCTTCGCCTCGAGGTGTGCGCGCGCGGTGCGCTCGCCGAACCCGCCCAGGTGCTGACGTTCGTCAGGCAATCGCCGGCTCCAGCTCTGGCTGCGGCTGCGGCTGCGGCGCGGCTGCAAGGCCTCGGACCTGGACCATAACGCCGCGGGCCTCGAGCGCGGCCCGGACCGGCGCGAAGAGCCGGCGGTGGATGTCGCATGGGCCGTGTTCGTCCAGAGCGCGCTTGTGGTCGGGCGTCGCGTATCCGCGGTTGGAGTCGAAGCCGTAGAGCGGGAAGCGCTCGTGCTCCTCCGTCATCATCGCGTCGCGGGCAACCTTGGCGACGATGGCGGAGGCGGCGATGGAGGCCGCGAGCGCGTCGCCGTGGATGATCGAGCGGTGGCGATACTCAGGCAACGACATCGCGTCGATGAGGAGCATATCGGGATGGATGGGCAGCGCCTTCACCGCCTCGCGCATCGCGTGGAGCCGCGCGGCCGTCAAGCCGTAGGTATCGATGAACTCGTGCGATGCCAGACCCACGCCGAAAGCGCATTCATCGCGGATGAGGGCGGACAGCCGGTCGCGTTCCGGCTCGAGGAGCATCTTGCTGTCCCGCAGGTCCGACCACCACTGGCGCGGCCGATCGGGGTCGAGGATGACAGCGCCGGCAACCACGGGGCCTGCGAGTGGACCGCAGCCGGCTTCATCGACACCGGCGACGGTACGCCACCCCTGCCTCCATGCAGCGATCTCGGCGTTCAGCGTGGGCGCCGCGCGGAACAGGCACATCGGCGGGATGCTAGCGCAGGTGTTGTGGGGCTGTAAAGCCTTCGCGTTATGTAGCGGCTTCACGATGTCCAGTCGTTGAGCGGCAGCAGGTAGGACCCGGCTAGTGCGCCGTACAGCCCGACGCTAGTCCAGGGAGCCCAAGTACGATGGCCACAACTCAAGCAGCCCTTCGCCCAGGCCTTCGCCCGGCTCGGAGTGAGGCACGCCGATCTCGATGATGAGCAGGGTCATGGCGATGGCGAACACGCCGTCCGACAGGGCCTCGATCCGCTGCGTGTCGACATGGTGGGCCTGCGGGTCGTCAATGTGGGACATGCCTGCGCCGCTCCAGCGAGTATGGTATGCGACGTGGCGGCCACGTCCAGGTGGTCGGCGGCACGAGCCAGAGCAGGAGGTCACCTGATGCCGATCGTACGAGTTGAGATGTTTTCGGGACGTACGCATGCCCAGAAGCAGGAGCTTGCGCGGGCGATCACCGAGGCGGTCGCGAACATCGCGCACACGACACCGGACGCCACGATCGTCATCTTCCAGGACGTGGCCCGGGAGGATTGGGCGCAGGCCGGGAAACTGGCTTCAGATGACGAGTAGCACCGTCTAGGGGTTCCGCCCTATAGGTCGTGACCCACGACGGGCTGATACTCACTGGGCAAAGCGGCGGTCCGTGCCGATGCATGAAGGTGGTGAGTCGGTCGCCACCCGTCGGGCACGCCCATCCGCCGTTTGACCAGCGATCCGGCAGAAACGCGTCAACGCCGCCAACAGAACCCCGAAACGCCGCAACGGGGCGAATCTGGACTCTGTTATACTCAGGGCACGCGTGCGCCCCTGCGCCTGAGGGCCAGCGCGGGAATAGGACTGGATACGTTCATGAGTTCACGCTGGCTGCGCAACAGCTTCATCTATCTGCTGATCCTCGTCGCCGTGGTGGCGATCGTGTTCTCGTTCTTCCGCAGCCGGGGCGAAGGCGCGGAGAGCATCGCGTTCAGCGAGGTCGTCTCGGAAGCCCGCGACGGCCGCATCTCCGAGATCACAGTCAACGGCCAGAAGCTCGAAATCAAGAAGAACGACAGCGACAAGAAGTTCACTTCGCGGGTCGGCAAGAACACCGACATCGAGCAGATCCTGGACGACAACGACGTCACGATCGGAGGCGGCGGCGCCGGCTCGGTCGTCGTCAAGTACAAGGAGCCGTCGTCCTACGGCAACATCATCGGCCTGCTCATCAGCTTCGCGCCGATCCTCGTGTTCGGGGCCATCCTCATCTTCATGATGCGGCAGGCCCAGGGCTCGAATAGTCAGGCGATGAACTTCGGCAAGAGCCGCGCCCGAATGTTCACTGGCAATAAACCAACCGTGACGTTCATGGACGTCGCCGGCGTGGACGAGGCCAAGGAAGAACTGCAAGAAGTCGTCGAGTTCCTGAAGTACCCCGAGAAATTCGCCTCGCTGGGTGCCCGCATCCCGCGCGGAGTGCTGCTGGTCGGCCCTCCGGGCACCGGCAAGACGCTGCTCTCGCGCGCAGTCGCGGGCGAGGCCGGCGTGCCCTTCTTCTCCATCAGTGGATCCGAGTTCGTGGAGATGTTCGTCGGCGTAGGCGCCAGCCGCGTGCGCGACCTGTTCGACCAGGCCAAGCGCAACTCGCCCTGCATCGTCTTCGTGGACGAGATCGACGCCGTGGGCCGCCAGCGTGGCGCCGGACTGGGCGGCAGCCACGACGAGCGCGAGCAGACGCTGAACCAGATCCTGGTCGAGATGGACGGCTTCGATACCAACACCAACGTCATCGTGGTGGCGGCCACGAACCGCCCCGACATTCTCGACCCCGCGTTGCTGCGGCCCGGCCGCTTCGACCGCCAGGTGATCCTGGATTCGCCGGACAGCCGCGGCCGCAAGATGATCCTCGAGGTGCACACGAAGGGAAAGCCGTTCGAGAAGGACGTCAACCTCGAGGTGCTGGCCAAGCAGACGCCCGGGTTCTCTGGCGCCGACCTGGCGAACCTGGTGAACGAGGCGGCGATCCTGGCCGCACGGCGGAACAAAAAGAAGATCACGATGGCGGAGTTCAACGAAGCCGTCGACCGCGTCATCGCCGGACCCGAGCGGAAGAGCCGCGTGATTACGCCGAAAGAGAAGGAGATCATCGCCTACCACGAGGGCGGACACGCGCTCGTCGGGTACGTCCTGCCGAACGCGGACCCACCATACAAGGTGAGCATCGTGTCCCGCGGTCTGGCAGGTGGCTTCACGCGCTACATCCCGGAAGAGGACAGCCACCTGCGGTCGCGGAAGCAGTTCAAGGACATGCTGGCGGCGGCACTGGGCGGCCTCTGCGCCGAGGAGTTGATCCTGGAGGGCGAGGCGACGACGGGCCCCTCGAACGACCTGCAGAAGGCGACGAACATCGCCCGGAACATGGTCACGCAGTGGGGCATGAGCGAGCGCCTCGGGCCCCGGACCTTCGGCAACAAGCAAGAGCTGGTGTTCCTTGGCCGCGAGATCGGCGAGCAGCGGAACTACAGCGAGAAGGTCGCCGAGGAGATCGACGAAGAGGTGCGCAGGCTCGTCGACCACGCCTACCAGACAGCGCGCAACCTCCTGATCGAGAACCGCGACCGGCTGGACAAGCTGGTGAAGGTGCTGCTCGACAAGGAAACGATCGAGGGCGACGACCTGAAGCGTGTGCTGGACGGGCTCGACATCGAAGAACCGCCGGTGCCGCCCACGTCGGCACTGCCCCTGGAGGACGAGAAGACCGAGGCGCCGGACGCGACGCCGGGCGCGCAGCCAAAGCTGGGGCCGCCCGGGCTGGCATGGGGATCCCAATCGAACATCACGCTGGACGCGGACGATATCGGCCGCTGACAGCGGCAAGTTCGAATCACAAGGGGCTCCCGATGCCGGGAGCCCCTTTCGCTCTGCCTCGATTTGAATACGGCGGCGCGATCGTCGCCGGACGATGGTGGAGCACATGGAGCTGGTTCGATTTCAGAACGTACGGAAGGACTACGGACACGGGCCGGTGCTGCGGGACGTCACATTCCGCATCGGCGCCGGCGAGAAGACAGGCCTGATCGGCGCCAACGGCAGCGGCAAGACAACGATGCTGCGCCTGCTGCTGGGAGACGACACAGCCGGCGGCGGTGCAATCACGCGTGCCTCCGGACTGCGCATGGGCTACGTGCCGCAGTATGTCGAGGTCACGCCCGGCGCCACCGTGATCGAGACGGTGCTGGCCGCCCACGCGCGCGCGGCCGCGGCGCTGCGCGAAGCAGAGGAGCGGCTCGCTTCGGCGACCACGGACGAGGTCGCCACGGCGGCGGGCGCCTACGAAGAGGCGCGCATCGCGCACGAGCGCGCCGGCGGTGACTCCGCGCCGGTTCGCGCGGCCGCGATGCTCGACGCGCTTGGCCTGGGCGGTCGCATAGATCAGGCGGTCGAGCAGCTTTCGGGCGGCGAGAAGAACGTGCTCTCCCTGGCGAGCGCGTTGTTGGCGGAGCCCGACCTGCTGGTGCTGGACGAGCCCGGGAACCACCTCGACTTCGCCGGCCTCGCCTGGCTTGAGCAATTCCTGACCCAGTTCCGCGGCGCCGTGCTCATGGTGTCGCACAACCGGTACCTGCTCGATCGCGCGGCGGACCGCATCCTGCACCTCCACGACGGGCGCGTGGACGCGTACGCAGGCAACTACTCGGCGTACCGGGCGGAGTCACTGCGCCAGAAACTGGCCCAGCGCGCCGACTACGTCGCGGACCAGAAGCGGCTCGCACAGCTCGAAGAACTGGTGCGGCGCTTCCGCGAGATCGCACAGCGCACGGCCGACCCGGCCTGGGGCAAGCGGCTCCGCGCCCGAAAGTCCCAACTTGAGCGCGAGCGGACGCAGGCGGCCGACAAGCCGGAGGCCGAGGCGTCGTCCCTGCGCCTGTCGTTGACACGCGACACCAGCAAGGCGGACGTCGCCTTACAGATCCGGAGCTACTCGCGGTCGTTCGGCGATCGCGTGCTGTTCGAGGGCGCGTCGCTCGACGTCGCCGTCGGGCAGCGGGTGGCGATCATTGGTCCTAACGGATGCGGCAAGACGACGTTCCTCCGCGATGTGCTGGCGCGCGGCTCGTGGGACGACGACGTCATCCGCGTGGGGCCGAGCCTCCGAGTCGGTTACTGCGCGCAGGATCAGGACGTGCTCGACGACGGGCGCACAGTACTTGGCCAGATGCTGCTCGAGCCGGACATGACGCGCGAGAAGGCGTACGTCGTCCTCAGCCGCTTCATGTTCGGCCGAAACGACCTCGACAAGCGCGTCGGCGCCCTCTCAGGGGGCGAGCGTAACCGGCTGCAGTTCGCGCGGCTCTCAATCCAGCAGCCGGACTTCCTGGTCCTGGACGAACCCACCAACCACCTCGACATCCCGGCCTGCGAGGCGATCGAGGATGCGCTCGCCGAATTCACCGGCACGCTGCTTGTCGTCTCGCACGACCGCTACTTTCTCGACAAGGTCGCGGATCGCGTCGTAGAAGTCGCCGGCGCCGGATTCTCCCCCTTCGCCGGGAACTTCTCCGAGTACTGGGCGCAGCGGCCGGCGACGCCCGTGCGCGGTCGGGCACGGGTGACCACGCGTCGAAACGCCCGCCAGCGCCCGCCGACAGGGGACGGCCGGACGCCGGACAACCCGGCGGCAAGGCTCGCCGCACGCATCGAAGCGGCCGAGCAGGAACGCGAAGCCCTCGAGCGGCGTGCAGCGGACGCGTTCACGCGGGGCGACCAGCGAGAGGGTTCCCGGGCATCCCGGCTGCTGGAGCAGCAGCGGCGGCGGATTGACGAGCTGTACGAGCGCTGGGTGGCCGAAGAGGGGTAGGCGGAGGCGCTTGCGCGGGTTGGTAGACTGGAATCGACCGCCCATCCACACCTGGGCTGGGGCTCGTTGACACTTCGCGGAGGCCACCGATAGAATAAGTCGCCTGCCGGACGGCGGGCATTCTGTTGTCTGGAGGATTCCCTTGTACGCCGTCGTGCGCACCGGAGGCAAGCAGTACCGGGTCGAGGAAGGCCGCACCGTCAAGGTCGAGCGGCTGGCCGGCGAGGTCGGCGACGCGGTCGAGATCGGCGATGTCCTGCTGATGGACGATGGCAGCGGCGTCACCGTCGGCGCACCGACGATTGACGGTGCGCGCGTGCTGGGCACCATCGCCGAGCAGGGCCGCTCGAAGAAGGTCATCGTCTTTCGCTACAAGGCAAAGACGCGATACCGGAAGAAGACGGGGCACCGTCAGCACTTCACCAAGGTCGTCGTCCAGGACATCCTGCTCCCGGGTCAGGAGCCGAAGCCGAAGACGGAAGTAGCCCCGGCGGAAGCGGAAGCAGCACCGCAGGCCGAGGCGCCGAAGGGCCGCCGCAGCCGAAAGGCGGCGGACGCGGCCGAGCCGCAGGCCGTGAGCGACGAGGCGGTCGCCGAGGCGAACGCGGCTGCGACAGCCGACGTCGAGGCCATAGAGTCGGCAGAGGCCGCCGAGGCCGGACCGGCCGAGAAGCCGAAGCGCTCGCGCAGGAAGGCAGAGTAGGCGAGATGGCACACAAGAAGGGCGTCGGGAGCAGCAGGAACGGCCGCGACAGCAACAGCCAGCGCCTGGGCGTGAAGCGCTCGGACGGACAGGTGGTGCTCCCTGGCACGATCATCCTGCGACAACGCGGCACGCGGTTCCACCCTGGACGCAACGTCGGCGTGGGCCGCGATCACACACTGCACGCGCTCATCGCGGGGGCGGTGAAGTTCGAGCCGTACGCGAAGAACCGGCGCAAGAAGGTCAGCGTCTACCCGGTCGAGGCCTAGCGCCTCCGATTCACCGAAGGAAGAACCACGTGAAGGCCAAGATCCACCCTGAATACGTCGAAGCGCACGTGCACTGCGCGTGCGGCAACAGCTTCGAGACGCGAGCGACGAAGCCCGACCTGCACGTCGACATCTGCAGCGCCTGCCACCCCTTCTTCACCGGCCAGCAGCGCATAGTCGACACCGCGGGGCGCGTCGAGCGCTTCACCAAGCGCCTGCAGAAGTCCACCGCCGTGCAGGAGGCCCGGTCCACCACGAAAAAGACCAGGACGAAGGCGCCCGCCGCCGAACCTGCCTCCTAGCCCGTCAGCACAGGCCACTGAAGTGATCGGGGGCACCTCCACCAGGGGCGCCCCCGTCGCATTTGTTCCGCCTGCACGGCCGGCGTGGTATTCCCTACTCCATGCCTGACCTCATCCTGCGAAACGCCCGCATCTGGACCGGCGACCCCGCAACGTCCTGGGCCTCGGCAGCCGCCGTCCGCGACGGGCGGTTTGTATTCGCTGGCGACGAGCGGGCGTCGAACCCCGCTGGCGACGCGGACGTCCTGGATCTGAGTGGCCGGTTCGTTATGCCCGGGTTCACCGACTCGCACGCGCACCTGCTTGCCACGGGACTGGGCATGGGCGCCGTGCAGTTAAAGGGCGTCACCAGCGTCGAAGAAGCCGTGCGGCGCGTCGAGGCGCGCGTGAAGGCGCTGCCCGCGGGCTCTTGGGTGACGGGCGCCGGCTGGGACCAGAACCTGTGGCCCGGCGCGCGCTTCCCCGACCGCCGCCTGCTCGACGCGGTGTCTCCCGACCACCCCGTCGCGCTGACGCAGGCATCAGGGCACTGCAGTTGGGTGAACACAGCGGCGCTGCGGGCCGCGGGCGTGACCACGGCCACTCCGGCGCCAGCAGGCGGCGCGATCGATCTCGGCGACGACGGCGAACCGACGGGGATCCTGCGCGACCATGCCGCACGCCTCGTGACCGGAGTGATGCCCCGGCCGTCGCAGGCCGACCGGATCCGCGCCCTGGAGGAGGCCTCCGCGCACGCGCACAGCCTCGGCGTCACCGGTGTGCACGCCATGGACGTGTCGCGCGGCGAGTTCCAGGCGCTTCACGCGCTCAACGACTCGCAGCGGCTGCGCTTGCGGGTACGGCCCTTCCTTGCGCACCCGCGCCTCGATGAGTGGATCGAGCGCGGCATCACGACCGGCGACGGCGGCGACATGCTGCGCATCGGCGGCGTGAAGTTCTTCACCGACGGCGCGCTCGGCTCGCTTACGGCCTGGATGTTCGACCCATACGACGGTTCGTCCGACTGCGGCTTCCCGCTGCAGCCGGTGGAAGACCTGGAGCGCGACGTTCGCCGCGGTCTCGAACATGGCCTGGCGCCCGCCGTCCACGCGATCGGCGATCGTGCGAACCACGAAGCGCTCAACATCTTCGACCGAAGCCGCGATCTGGCGCCGAACCTGCCGCGCCGGATCGAGCACGCACAGCTCTTGCGCGACACCGACATCGCACGCTTCGCCGCCCTGGGCGTCACCGCCTCAGTGCAGCCGATCCACGCGACCCAGGATCAGCACAAGGCGGATCGCTCGTGGGGCACGCGGAGCAAGACGGCGTACGCCTACGCCTCGCTGCAGGCGGCCGGCGCAAACCTCGCGTTCAGCTCCGACGCACCGGTGGAGACGATGGATCCGCTGGCCGGCGTGCACGCGGCCACGACGCGGCGCACCGCTGACGGCCATCCAGCGGCGGGCTGGTACCCGGAGCAAGGCCTGAGCATCGAGGACGGCCTGCGGCACTACACGGCGGGCCCGGCCGTCGCCGTGAACGAGCATGACCGGTTCGGCCGCATCGCGCCGGGGTATCACGCGGACTTCGTTGTGCTCGACGCCGACCCATTGGCCCTGGACGACCCGATGAAGCTGCTCGACGTGCGCGTGCTGATGACGTTTGTGGGCGGCCGGGCGGTCTATACGCGCTCGGGCGACATCACGGGCTGAGACGATTGTTTCACCGCCGTCGAATGGTACGTTTGTCCCCCGCCGCTGCCTCGGGCCATCCGCTACGCTTCAGCGTGATGGGCAAGGCATGGATCGCCGCGATCGCCATCGTCTCCGCCACGGCCTTTGCGGCATGTGAGGACAGCGGAGGCGCACCTTCCGCGACACCGGGCGCGACCGGCATGCTCACGCCGCTGCCGGTGTCGCCGACGACCGCCGCCGGTCCGCCGCCAGAGCTGCCGGCGAGCTTTGACGCCTACCCCGCCACGATCGCCGCATACCTTACCGAGCAGCCCGGCGCCGCCGAAAGCTGCCTGCAGGAGTTGCTGACAGCTTGGGAGTTGCCGCTGCTGCAGCCGGCCGATGCCTGCGTGGCCGGCAACACCGACGATGACGCCGAGGACGAGCTGGTCGTCGCGATCGCCCGGCGGCTGGAACCGCCGACGGCCACGTCCGATACGCAATACGTCATCGTCGTACTGGATCCCTCGCCCGAGGGGTACGTCGTGGCCTACCAGACGGCGTCGTACGAGGCCGTGCCGCTCGGTGCGGCCGAGCTACGCCCCCTGCTCGGCGCGGGGGACCTCAACGGCAATGGCAGCGGCGAGTTCGCCTACCAGACGGGGTTCTGCGGCGCGGACGGCTGCCTGGCCACCGCGTTCGTGTATGAAGGGAACGCAGGCGAGTACGACACGGTGTCGCCGCGGGATGGCATCTCGATCGGCGACGGCACGTTCTCGCTCTCCGACACCGACGGCGACGGCACCACGGAAGTGCTGGCAACGGGCGGTGGCGGCGGCACGGCGGAAACGGGCCCCGAGCGTCCGCGCACCGAAATCTGGGCGTGGGACGGCGCGTTCTATTCGCTCATCAACACCGTACCGGCCGACTCGCCGTACTTGTACCACCGCGTTACGGACGCAGACGCGCTGATGGCCGCCGGCGACTACGCGGCGGCGGAGACGGCGTTCGTGGCCGCGGCCGACAACCCGCTCGCCCAGCCCTGGCGCAAGGACACAAACGAGTTGGAGGAGTTGCGGGCTTACGCGCTCTACCGGGCGGCACTAGCGCACCTGATGGATGGCGGTGACGCGGACACGGCCGGCGCCTACCTCGACCGCGCGAAGGCAGCGGCCGGCACTCTCCACGCGCAGCTCGCTGCGTCGTTCGACGCCGGCTACGCGGCCAAAGGCGAAGTCGGTGTCGGCTGCGCCGCCGTGCAAGACGATCTGCGGGCGAACGACGCCGAATACGCGGCATTCTGGGACTTCGGGGCGGCGAACCCGTCGTACAACCCGGCCGCAATCTGTCCGTTCTGATCCGTTACACGCGCCGGCGGATGCGGCACCCACCAGCGGCCGCGCCAGCTCCGGCCGCGCCCAGCAGCACGAGGCCAGCGAGCGCCCACGACCAGTCCTGATCCCCGGGCTCCGGCCCCGTCCCCGTCCCCGGCAGCGACGCGCTGCCTCCTGCGCCGCCCGCGCCGGTCGTCGCCACTGGCGACGCGGTCGCCATGGTGCGAGTAGGTGTCGCGTCCGCAGGAACCACAGTGGACGTGGCCGGTGAGGGCGTGTCCGTCGCGTCGACGCTAGGCGTAGTGGTCTCCTGTGGCGCTGAGGTGTTCGTGGGCTGCGGCTCTGGTGTGTTCGTCGGTTCCGCCCCTGCGATCACGACGATCGTGCCCTGCATGGACGTGCCATGCACCGCGCAGATGTATGTGTAGGTGCCGGGAGTATCGAAGGTGTGGGAAAACGTACCGCTCGTCCTCTCCGCACCGCTGGAAAACGACTCGCCACCCGTATTGCTGTCCACGGTGTGCTGGTGCGAGCCCGTCCACGTCCACTGCACGGTATCGCCGGCTGTGATGGTCGTGGTGCTGTTCCCGGACGCACCGTCCACGTATTCATCGTCCTGCACGGCAACGTCCTGCGTGGCAGCCTGCGCGGTACTGCCGGCCTCGCTCCAAGTCACGATAAGGGCAAGGCTCAATACCGCGAGCAGCAGCGTCTTCACGGTCAACCTCCTGTTTGGCGCCGAAGGCGGCATTGGCGTTCGAGAGGACATACGGCGGGCGGCCGAACGCGGATTGGTCGCCTCGCGGATTGGGATAGGTGCGCGGAACGCCGATACAATCACGTCGGAGTTCGGGGAGACGGATGCCGAGGGAACGGGAGGGTGCGTGCAGGTACGAAAAGCTGTGGTGCTGGCGGCCGGCTACGGGACCAGGCTGCTGCCGGCCACGAAGGCGCAGCCCAAGGAGTCCCTGCCGCTCGTCGACAAGCCCATCATCCAGTACACCGTCGAAGAAGCGGCGGCCGCCGGGATCACGCAGGTATGCATCGTCACCGCCGCCGGCAAGCGGGCCGTCGAGGACCACTTCGACAGAACCCTCGAGCTGGAGATGGCTCTGCAGGAAAAGGGCGACCACGCCCGCCTCCACGAGATCCGGCGCGTCAGCGAGCTGGCGGACATCGTGTACGTGCGCCAGAAGGAACAGAAGGGCGTTGGCCATGCCGTCCTGCAGGCGCGAGACGTGGTCGGCAACGAGCCGTTCCTGCTCATGTTTCCCGACGACGTCACCATGGCGGACCCACCCGTGTCGAAACAGATGGTCGATGTGTTCGAGAAGCACGGTGGTTCTGTCATCGCCGTCCAGGAGGTGCCCGACGCCGAGGTCGAGCAGTACGGCATCGTGGGCGGCGAGGACCTGGGCGGCGGCGTCTTCCGCCTCGACCGGCTGATCGAGAAGCCCAAACTCGAAGACGCGCCCTCTCGCCTTGCGATCGTCGGGCGGTACGTTCTGACGCCCGAGATCTTTGGCATCCTCGAGCGGACGCCCCCCGGCAAGGGCCGCGAGATCCAGATCACCGACGCGCTGGCCGCGCTCATGGAAATCCAGCCGGTGTTCGCCTACAAGTTCCACGGCATGCGATTCGACACCGGACGCCCCCTCGGCCTGCTGGTCGCCGCGATAGAGATCGGGCTGCGGCGGGCCGATATCGGGCCCGGGCTGCGGGAGTTCCTTCGCACACTGCCGCTCGACGACTAAGCTGTACCCGTGGCAAAGGTCATCGGGCGCATCCTGTCGCTTGGCTTTCCGCTGCCGGGCATCCAGGTGGACAACTACACGATGCTGTCCGCCCCGTCCTTCTTCGACTACGACGCGATAGTCGTGGAACCGCGGGTGGCGGGCGCACTCGTCGAGGACGTGGTCGCCGGAGCGGCCGAAGCGCGCACGTTCGGTAACGCCCTCGTCCGCACGGAGCCAGCGGCGGTCGGCCAGGTCGCGCTGGCCGATCTCCTGAGGCGGCGACGCGACGAGACCCGGATGCTGCTCGAACGTGGCGGCGTCGTCGTCGCCTTCGCCCATCCGTCCGTCCGCCACGTCCTGCCCGGCGGCGAGACTGCTGACGACTACGGCTGGCTGCCGCTTCCCGAAGGCCTGGCCCTCGAGCCGCCTCTCCTGATCCCCGGCGAAGGATCGCAGGCGCTCGTCGTGGACTGGGAGCATCCCCTGGCGGGGTTCGTATCGTCGCAGCTCGCGAACACCGCCTACCGCGCTCACTTCGATGTGCGCCGTATGGAGGGCGCTCGCGTGTTCGCCCGCAGTCAGGGCGGCGCCGCCATCGGCGTCGAGCTGCCACTGCCGGCCGGACGGCTGATCCTCGTGCCTGCGCTCAAGGCAGCTCCGGCGGGTGAGGGCAGGTATGCGGCCTCCGAGGCGCTGCAGGCGGGGCTCCGCCGGACGCTGGGCGCCGTCGCCCAGGGCCGCGCCCCGGCCTGGCTCGGGCCCATGGCGCTTCCCGGCCTCGCTGAGCGTCAGAAGGCCCTGCAGGAGGCCCGGGACGCAGCGGAGGCGGCCACAGAGGCCCTCCGGGCGGCTGAGGCCTCGTACGAGGCTCTGGAGCGCTTCCAGCGGCTGCTGTGGCAGGAAGGGGCGGTGGGGTTGGACCCGGTCGTCGTAGAGGCGCTGCGGTTGCTGGGCTTCGACGTGCTCGACCGCGATCCCGCACAGCTCGAGATCCGTCTCGGGGCCGGCAGCGCCTTGGTGGAGATCGAGGCGAGCGAGCATCCAGTCGAAATGGCCGCCCACCATCGCCTGCGCCAGCGCATCGAGCGCACTATCGAGCGGCGCGGCCAGGCCCCGCGCGGCATCCTGTTCGTCAACGGCCAACGGCTCCTGCCGCCCCCCCACCGCGCCCACGTCACCGACGCCGTGCGCATCGCATCCGAGACCATGCGTTACTGCGTGGCGCCGACGTCCGGCCTGTACGACGCCGTCGTCGCGAACCTGAACGGCGACGACGATGCTGTGGCCGCCTACCGGCAGCGGCTCATGGCCCACGATGGCGTGCTCTCGTAGACTGCCGACCGACCACTGACCGATTGAGCCGTAGTCAAGGCAGGGATGTTTATGTCGTCTAAATGGGCACTGATTCTCGGCGCATCGAGTGGGTTCGGCGCGGCCACGTCCATAGAGCTTGCGAAGAACGGCTACGGGATCTTCGGCGTGCACTTCGACCTGCGCTCCACCCTGCCGAACGCTATCGCGGTCCAGGACGCGGTGAAGGCCTCGGGTGAGGAGGCGGTCTTCTTCAACATCAACGCCGCGGACGACGAGAAGCGGCGCGCGGCACTCGACGCCATCCGCGAGAAGCTCGGCCCCGACGGCTACTGCCACGTCCTGATGCACTCGCTGGCCTTCGGCACGCTGCTGCCCTTCGTCGCCGAGGGCGTGAAGGAGCGCATCAGCCAGAAGCAGATGGACATGACCCTGGACGTCATGGCCCACAGCCTCGTGTACTGGGCGCAGGACATGGCCGACCGCAGGCTGCTCGGCCGCGACAGCCGCATCTTCGCGATGACCAGCAGTGGCTCGACGCGCGTCATCAAGGCCTACGGCGCCGTCTCCGCCGCCAAGGCGTCGCTGGAGTCCCACATCCGCCAGCTCGCGTTCGAGCTGGCGCCGCTGGGCGTCACGGCCAACGCGATCCGCGCGGGCGTGACCGACACACCGGCGCTGCGGCGGATCCCCGGCGGGCCCGAGTTGCACCAGCGGGCGATGGAACGCAACCCCAGCGGGCGCTCGACGACGCCTGAGGACGTGGCGAAAGCGATCGCGGTGCTCTCACACAAGGACCTCTACTGGATGACGGGCAACGTCATCGGCGTCGACGGCGGCGAAGAGCTGACCGCCTGATCCGCGCTACCCCAGTGTGATGCTGACGCCCGCTTCGTCGAGCAGTTCGACGGCGCGCAGAAGCTTGCCCCCGCCGTCGAAGCGGCTGGCCGTGAACAACGGCTCGATCGCCCGCATCGAGGCCACCGTATCGTCTTCGGCCAGGAGGACGGCTACGCCGGGCCGGTGGCCGGCGACGCGGTCGAGCAGGTACGGGCTGGGCTCGCCGCCGCCCGTGAGCACGAGGCACTGCAGGTCGGTGTTCAGCGCGGCGAGCTGGATATCGGTCTTGTCGAACCGCGTGACCACGCACGTACGCTCACGGTTCCCGAAGTACGGCCCCGCGGCATCCGACGCAACGGTGCCGATCATCACCCGATCGATCGTGACGGTGTCGTCGCCGTTGCCCAGGCTGCGCGCCCGCAGCGCGGCAGCGATATCGGCGACGGAGGGCGCGGCGAGCACGCGGTCCTCGGCCAGCCCCGCAAGGACACCCGCGCGCCGTACAACCGCCTCGACATCGGCGGCGGGTACGCGGGTGACGATCGTGCCGATGACGGCGTCCGGGGGCGCATCGACGGGCGCGGGACTGCCGCCGCCGACCACGAGGACCCGCGCCGTCAGCGTCACCACGAGCTGTTTCACAGAGCCCGCGGGCGCCTCGAGCACAAGATCGCCTGGCAGCGTTGCGACCGCGGCTGGATCGACCGGCGCAGCGGGCGCGGTGATACCCTCCAGAGCCGCGAACGTCACCGCGTCCGCAGCGGCGCCGTCATCGCCGCCCAGGCGGGCGAGCGTCACGGGCTTGCCGTCACGACCGAGGCGATACGCCACGGCGGCGGCGATGAGACTGCGCCCCGCGCGCGGTTCCGACGAGGCGACGATCAGTGCGGGCATGTGGTCGTCCGTTTCAGCAGATCAGGCCGGCTTCCAGCGACAGGTTTATTTGTTTTCGGGCCGCCGCGTTGCGATGGCCGATTATATCAGCGACGACCGCTACGATCAGCGCCGATCACGCGCGCCGTTTGGACGCAGAGCGAGGCCGCCGGTAGAATGACGACCCGTGCCGAGGTAGCTCAGTTGGTAGAGCATACGACTGAAAATCGTAGTGTCGCCAGTTCGATTCTGGCCCTCGGCACCACTACTCGTAGGTAACCGTGGACGGTCACAGTTCACAGCGGGCGCACCTGACGGTGCGCCTTTCGTTGTCTACCGGCCACCCGCCACATCCGCGGCGCCGCCAAACAGCTCCGCCCACGCGCGTAGCTCGCCGGGCGCGCCGTGGTCGAGGATGGCGACGGCCCCGCGGACGTACGCCAGCGCGGTGGCCTGCAGCGTCGCGGCATCGGCCGGATCGTCGCGCGCGGTGGCGAGGGCTCGCAGCTCATCGTCGGTCGCCGTCTCGAGGACGTACGCCGACAGCCCACGAGCGCCCCGGCGGCGCGCCTCGCCGACCTGCTGCAGCACGGCGAGCGGGCCCACGCCGTCGTACGTCTGGATAACCGGCGCACACGGCAGCCCCAGGTACTCCGGCCCCGGATACCCCGCGTCGAACGCCACCGCCGCCGGCTGCCCAAACGCCTTCGGATAGACCATCGGCATCCAGCCGTCCACCCCGCCCCGGGCCGCCTCGCGCACGAACGGCGCGCCGAGCGACCGCCCCCGGCGGAGATCCGCGCACACGTACAGCGGCGTGCGTGGCTGACGCGCGCGAAACGCCTCGATGAGCGCGCGGATCGCGGCCGCTGCGCCGGTGTCGCCCCAGCCGCCTCCGTCGTTGGGCTCGCAGTTCGCCACCGCGAACGCGGCCCCGGCGTCGACCGCATCCGCCAGCATCGCACCCTCGTGCGCCGCCTGCGACGCGTATGCAAACCGCTCGACGCCCCAACGCACCCCGCCCGCCGCGATCTCCCGCTCGAACGCGGGGTCGCCGTACTTCATGATCAGCGCATCGAGCCCCGCGAGACGAGCCCGCCGCAACACCTCTGCCGCGGGCAGATTGTGATACCCGTTATGACACCAACCCCACAGCTCCATCGCGTGCCTCCTTCTTTCTCGGAGGCACACGCTAGGACGCGACACGCGCGATCTCCAAGCGCGCCGGATCACTTTCGCGAAGATCGTCAAGCCGATCTCGAGCACGGGGTCGCCGCGTACCAGCCGTTGCGGCGCCATCATCGCGGAGGAATCCCTCCGCGGCGTCCAAAGGCAGTAATGCATTCAGCGAACAAAACCGTTGCGTCGGAGCGTAGTAAGGAGGGCAGATTCATTGACATTACGTCAGAACGAAACATACACTCTGCTGCGCGGCGCACGAGCGGGACCTCAGCCCCTGCTCGGGTGTCGCGCATTCTTATGTCCAACGCGCAGGGATATCGTCTCTACGACGCCGGAGCCACGTCCGCGAAGGTCTTGAATCCGTACGGCAGGTACGCGCCCAGCGACAGGAACTCGAAGATCCCGTGTCCCACGCCGATATCGCCAAGGCCCTCGACGTGAAAGTCGCACAGTGTCTGCGTGTGCGAGCCGAGCTTGGGGATCAGGTTGGCGTCCGTGAGATCCCAGGTCTCGGTCTCGACCGCGAGCGGCGAGTGGTACTGGCCGTGCCGCCAGCCGCCCATGTAGGCATACCCGCCGCCCGACATGAACAGCGTTAGCTTCGGCTCCATCGTCACCTTCACCGGCGTGCCGTCGGCCCGGGCGACCTCGTATGACCCCCGGTCGAAGATCCGGGTGCCCGGCCGCAGCTTGAGGTTGTGATCGATGACCTTGAGGGACTCCGGCGCGCGGCCGTCCTCGTACGGGTACAGCAGCTCCGACGCGGCGTGCCACGGCTTGCCGTCCGGCTCGTCGCTGCGCGTGTACATGAAGCACACGTCGTTGAACTGAACGGGCGACCACTCCCAGTAGAACCCGCCGAGCCCCGCGTCCGGCGGCGGAGCCGAAGGCGGCTCGCTTCCCCCGATCGGGCGTATGCCCCACGAGTGGTCGCGCACGCTCCACCAGTTGTCCGGCTCCACGTTGTAGGTCTTGTCTGCCACCGTGATGGTGCCGGAGGCTCGCCCGTGCTGCGTCATGCGGGTGTAGTCCATCACGCGCCGCGGCCCCGACGTCCGGACGAAGTGCGGCTCCTCGTACGGGAACGTGCGGCCTTCGAACGTCAGGTCGAACTTCAGGCCCAACTCGTTGTCGTCGCAGTGGATGCGCGCGCTGCGCAACGGCGCCTTGATCTCGACGCCTATAGGCCCGACCTGCGTGTCCATGCGGTCGGTGCCCAGCGCGCGGGACGCGCGCACGATGTACTGCGTCTTGTCCCCGACGACCACGGTCGCGAAGGCGTCCATCACCCCCACGTTGGGGTACTGCCCGAACCCGAGCAGCAGGTGCATGCTGGAGTCGACCGGGAACACGCCGAAGAAGTAGCGGTCGTAAAAGTTCCGGTCGCTGGTGTAGACGCGGTCAAAGGTCTCGGGCGTCTGGTGGATGAGGAAGTCGTCGGCAGGCGTGAGGGGCATGGCGTCTCCAGTGGACAGTTCACGGTGGACAGTAGGGGCGAGGTTCCAGGTTTCAGGTGCGAGGAAGTGTAGTCGGCGGGCGGGGTTGGGAGCAGGGCCGGAAGCCCCGCGCGCATTGACCGGGACGGGCGCGTCGGCGATGCTCTCGGCACGGGAGGCTCACCATGACGACCACCACGGGATATCGCGAGCATGATGTCGAGGCGCGGGGGCTGCGGTTCCACGTGCTGGAGTGGGGCGAGCCGGAAGCGCCGCCGATGGTGCTGCTGCACGGGCTCACCGGGCACGCGCACATCTGGGACGACACGGCCGCGCCGCTAGCCGACCGGTACCACATCTTCGCCCCGGATCAGCGCGGCCACGGCGACACGCAGCACACCCCGACCTACCGGACGCAGGACTTCGTCGACGACCTGGAGCTGCTGCGGCAGCAGTGGGGGCTCGAGCGTTTCGTGCTGATGGGGCTCTCGATGGGCGGCCACAACGGGTTCGCCTACGCCCACCAGCACCCGGACCGCGTATCGCATCTGATCGCGATCGACATCCCACCCACGCTCCAGCCGGGTCGCTGGCCAAACCGCGAGGCGATGGAGCGGCTCGCCATGGAGGGGCACACGCCCTATCCGGCGTTCGACGCGGCGTTCGCGGAGGCACGGCTCGGCAACACGACGGCGCCCGACGAGAACCTGGCGTACCGGACGCGCTGGAACCTGCTGGACGACGGCGACGGGGGGCTGCTGCTGAAGTGGGACGCAAAGGTGCAGGTCGCGTGGGAGCCGGCCAACCTGACGGACGCACTCCCCGAGCTGCGCATGCCGGTGCTGCTCGTCCGCGGCGGCAAGACGCTCGTGCTGCCGTCGGAGACCGCGGACGAGATGATCGCCGCCCTGCCCGCCGGAGAGCTGGCTGAGGTCGCCGAGTCCGGCCACTCCGTGCCCACCGACCGGCCGGAGGAGCTGGTAGCCATCGTGCGGGACTGGTTGGGTCGCAGAAGCTAGGCGTCGGGCGCCGAATCGTCCGACACCGACGTCGACGCCCTCGTCCCGCCCGCTTGCTCCAAACCTCCGCATTTTTTTCTTTCGAATGTGATCCGCGAGGCTTGGAGATCGTTCCCTCCAGGCCGTACGCTCGCTCAGGGCCCGGGATCCGCCTCGTGGTGAGACGGCCGTCCAGCCCTAACGCCACCCGGCCGGGCCGCCCCGCAGGGTCAAAACTGCCGAGCAATGTCCGAAGGAGAACCGCCTGCCGCGAACGCAACACGAAAAGTGCCGAGCAATGTCCCGGCCCCTCGGAGCCTCCTCAGGATGCCGGCGTCGGACGCCAGGAGATGATGCCCGAGCGCGCGGCCCCGACCTGCGGGCCGAGGCGGTTCTCCGGCCAGGCGACCAGGCGCTCCTTCAGGAGCGCGCGCACCTTCTCGGTGGCGGCGGTGTCGTCCTCGCGCAGGCAAAGGCTGTTGCGCGCCTGCGCGGCCGCCTCCTCGAGGTCGGCGAAGGTCCAGGTGAACCGGTGCTCCGTCACCTCCATGTCCGCCACGATGCCGATCTGCGCCAGCAGGTTCAGCAGGTCGAGCGCGACGGGCTGGGCCTGCAGCGGCACGCCGTAGAACTCGGACCAGAGCCCCATGTCCGTCGGCAGCGGGTCGACGCGCAGGTACACGAACACGCGATCGAGCGCGTGCTGCTCCAGCTTGCGCACGAACGGCGCGGGGTCGGCGATCGGGTACAGCACGTGGGAGCAGATCACGATGTCCGCCGGCTCTACCGACGCTTCGAGCCACTCCGCGTGCACGATGTCCACGTTCGTGACCTTCTGCGACTCGACATCCTCCCGCAGCATGCCCAGCATCGCGGCCGACGGGTCGACCGCGACGACGCGCCGCACGTGGGGTGAGAGCGACAGCGTGTGCCGCCCCGTGCCCGCGCCCACGTCGAGCACCGCAGTGCTCGTCGTGACGGCGTCGCGTACACGCAGGAAGAAGGGATCCTCATCAGTGCGAAGGTGCAGCGCCTGGCGGTACGTCTTCGCCCTCTTGCCCCAGTAGTCGACGTTCGAGATGCCGCTGGCGGCGTAGGCGCCGTCCATCTGCGCCCGGCGGCGCTCGACGATGTCGTGCCAGCGGGTAACGTAGTCGATCGGCGGGACTTCGGGAGGCAGGGGCGGCGGCGGGTCAGTCATCGATGGCGTCCTTCACGTCGAAACGCATCTCGCCCATGCCCGTCACGATGAACGCCATCTCGACGGTGTGTTCGCCCGGCGCGAGCGTGCGGCCTTCCACGCGCACGGTGAGTGCACCATTCATCGCCAGCGTCATCGGCCGCTCGGCGGATACTTCGTCGAAGCGCAGCGGCGCGCCGTCGATGATGAAAGCGCAGGTTGAGGGTGGCACGTCCTCGCCGTCGATGCGCAACGGCAGTACCTGGTCGGCATATCCGGAGCCCAGCGTATTCGACAGATCGAATACCACGCCGCCACCCTCGTTGCGGAGGCTGCCCTTCACGTACAGGCGGCGCAGCAGGAACGACGGGACCTGCATCACTTGAACCCCTTCATCATGCGGTACATCTTCTGCTCGACGGCGACGACATCAGGGGGCAGCTCCTGAGAAGCGCCGAGCTGCAAGCTCAGGAGCCGGACCTTCGCGACGCGCTCCACCAGCTCGACGACGGCGACGGCCTCCTCGAGGTCCTTGCCGGCCCCCAGGACGCCGTGGTTACGCAGCAGCACCGCCGCGCGGTCGCCCAGCGCGGCCACGGCGTGGTCGGCGAGGCGCTGGCTGGCCGACGCGCCGTACTCGGCGACCTCGACCTCCCCACCAAGCGTCACCACCTGCTCGTCGAGCACGCACGGGATCGGCAGACCGGCGACGGCAAAGGCGCTGGCGTGGAGGGAGTGCGTATGGATGACCGCGCCTGCATCGGGGCGGGCCGCATATACGGCCATGTGGGCGAGCGACTCGCTCGACGGTATGCCGCCACCCACCACGGGGTCGACGTTCGCGTCGACGACGAGCACGTCGGCGATGCCGAAGCGGTGGTAGGGCACGCGACTCGCCGTCACGGCGTACAGATCGCCGTCCGGCGTGACGACACGGCGGCTGACGTTGCCGCTGGCGTACGCGACGAGGCCCAGCCCCACAACGCGGCGCACGGCTTCGAGGACCTCGGTGCGTTCAGCCAGATAGTCGGGCGGCATCGGACACAGGATCGCAGCAGCGGTCGCGGCGCGCTAGCGGTTGGCAAGATACCCGGCGTTCACGCAGTACTTGAGTGGCTTGCCGTCGAGCAGGCGCTCGATCTCGGAGACGATGATGCGGGAGTGCCGCTCGATCGTCTCGGCGGTGGCGCCTCCGATGTGCGGCGTGAGGAGCAGGTTCGGTACCGACATCAGCGGGCTCGACGGCGGCAGCGGGTGGCCGTCGAACACGTCCAGCGCCGCCCCGGCCAGCCGGCCCGACTGTAGCGCGGCAGCGAGCGCGTCGTGGTCGACTACGCTGCCGGCGCTCGTGTTGACGAAGTAGGCCCCGGGCCGCATGCGGTCGAAGAACGCGGCGTCGACCATCCGGCGGGTGCCGCGGTTCTCGGCGGCGTGCACCGTCACGAAGTCGCTGCCTTTCGCGAGCGCGGCGAGCGTCGCGCGGCGGGCACCCACCGACGTGATGTGGCGCTCGGGGACGTAGGGGTCGTACACGAGCACCTTCGCGCCCAGCGCGGCGCTCTTCGCGGCGACGTCCCGGCCAATCTGCCCGAAGCCCACGACGCCGACCGTCGAGCCGGCGATCTCCCGACCGCGCAGCTTGCGGTATCCGAGGGCAGGGTCGCGCCAGCCGCCGCCGGAGACGAGCGTGTGGGCCTGCGGGATGCGCCGGGCGAGGGAGAGCATCAGGCCGAGAGTCAGCTCGGCCACGGCGTTGGTGTTGCGGCCGCGGGCGTGGGAGACCGCCACGCCACTGGTCGTGGCGGCGTCGAGGTCGACGTGGTTCAGGGCGTTGCGGCAGATGCCGACGAAGCGCAGCCCAGGGGCGGCATCGAACACCTCACGGAAGACGAAATCGGCTTCGACGACCAGCGCGTCGAAGTCCTCTCGCGCTAGGCGTGCGCCCAGGAGGTCCGGATCCTGCAGGGCGTTCGTCTCGAGCCAGCTCTCGTACACGACGTCAACGCGCGTCCGCAGACGTGTGAGCTGCCGCTCGGAGAACGGGGCGAGAATCAGCGCACGCAGGGGATCGCTCCGTGGTGGAATATCGCTGCACGATAGCGGACGAGGGGTGTTAGCGGGCGGCGGCCTGCCGCTCGACCGCGGCCGTCTCGAGCGGCTGAAGGAGCGATTCGGCGAGGTCTGCCGGGGTCATGGCCTTCGCGCCCGGCGCACCGATGGCAACCTGCACGGCGTAGCCATCATGCGCGGCGAGCGCGACGGCAGCCGCGTCATCGGCCGAAGCCGTAATGACGCCTCTGTTCCGGGCGGCCTCGAACGCCTCGGCGAGGTTTCTTCGCCACACGGAGTACGCCTCTGTAAGGCGCTTGCTGACCTCCTGGTTGCGCATGGCCTGCGCCCAGAACTCCAGCAAGACACCCGGCCAACGAGGGGACTCGGTGTAAGAGAAGAACCCGGCGAGCACGTCGCGCAACCCGTCGCGGTCGACAGAACTCTCGGCAGCGCCGGCGAGCTGCGTGTTCCGATCCTCGGTCCACATGCGGAGCAGCTCGAGAAGGATGTCGTCTTTGGTGGAGAAGTGGAAGTAGTAGGCGCCCTTCGAGTAACCAGCAGCCTGGGAGATGTCGTCGACGGTTGCGTGCTCATACCCACTCGTCGAGAACAGTTGAAGCGCGGCATCGACGAGCTTTGCGCGCGTTGCTTTGCGCTGTTCGAAGCGGTCCATCATCGTGCGTGGCATGGCCCTGTACCTCGTGAAGAGTATCGGCCAACCGGTGGTTCTCCGACGCCCCAGTATGCACCTTTCGAGGCAATGATTCCAGATCCATGACAAGGCCGGAGCGAGGGGTTGCAGGTTCGGGGGCGGAAAAAGCCGGGACAAACCTGTAACAAATCGAGGGGCGCGGCGTTAGGGGTTAGCGAAGGCATACCAGGGATGGATGCTGGACGTGCGGCGGGAAGCCCCGGGGATACTCAGAGGAAGCGAACGGGCAAACTCGCCGCAAGGCGAGGGCGCAAAGCCACGGGTCCGCCAGAGCGGACAGCCGGGCCGCCGAACACCTGCAACCCCGCCGGTTGTACGTCTTCGAGTCCGCGCACCATGGCCGCCGGTCGCCCCTCTGGGCAGGCGGCCATTTTCGTTCCGCAGGGGGTACGACCATGCGAGGACCAGCCCGGCAAGAGATGATCATGCGGCACATGCCGCTGGTGGCATTCGTCGTGAGCCGGATGTCGACGGACAACCAGAAGACGCTGGGGCTCGACCGCGAGGACGCGATCGCCTACGGCGTGGAGGGACTGATCCAGGCCGTGGACGCGTTCGATGAAGAGCGCGGCACCAGCTTCGCCAGTTTCGCGGTGAGGCGCATCCGGGGTTCGATCCTCGATGCGATCCGGAAGATGGACCCGTTGCCGCGCTCCGTACGGAAGAACACTCGCGAGGTCGAGGCCGTGTCCCAGGAGCTGGCGGCGGCGTTGGGGCGCTGGCCTTCGCCGAAGGAGATCGCCTTTCGGATGGCGATTTCACTGGACCAGTTGAACGACATCATGCGGCATTCTTCGTCGAGGTTCATCTCGCTGGAGCACGCGCTGCAGGACCGGGGAGGGGACACGGCGCCCTCGTTCGACCCGGTGGACGATGACGAACTCGGTGATCCGGCCAAGGCGGCCGACCACAACGCCTCGCTGGCCCTGCTGGACGCCGCCATGCACCGTCTCAATGCCCGCGACCGGGCGATTCTGCAGCTTCGGTACACCGAATCCAAGCCGTTCCACGAGATCGGGGCGCTGATGGGGCTCTCAGAGAGCCGGGTCTGCCAGTTGCACAAGCGCATCCTCTCGACGCTGAAGCGGCAGATAAACGCCCAGCTGCAGGACGTGGCAGCGTAGGAAGCGGTAGCACGCGGAAGGGACGCTGGGTGGAGACCCCTACGGGGCGTATCCGAAGATTCCGATACTGATCTGGTGGTCTCGGCGGACGGGGCCACACGCGCACCTGGTGGGCCATGGTCACACAACCTTCCGACGCGCTCTCGTCTCCCGCTCCACTGCAAGCCACGCGGGTCCTCCCGCCGGGCGTCCAGGCGGCCGGACAGGAGCGTCTGCCCCGAGCCGCGCTCGCGTATGTCTGGCTGGTGTTTGCGGCGGGCCTGGCCTGCATTGTGGCCTTCGGACCGCGCCTGAACACGGACGACGTCGACGGCCTGCTGATCATCGGACTGCTCGCCATCGCGCTGGGCCGCACGCGCATCCCCATCTACGGCGACACGACCATCTCGATCGCGATGGTCGGCGACTTCGCGATCGCATTCCTGTTCGGGCCCGCGGGCGCGGTGCTCATCAGTCCGCTAGCGGCGATCGCGACCGACTTCGGCGGCGGCGCCTGGTACAAGCGGTTGTTCAACATCGGTTCGGTGGTGTTGGTGAACGGCCTCGTGGCGTGGATGATCGCGGCACTCGTCGGCGTGGTCGGGGAGGGGTTACCGCTCAGCGGCTGGCTCGTCCCAATCGCCCTGGGCGCCACTCTCGTGTACTACCTGCTGAATTCGATGCTGGTCGCGCTGGCGGTGAGCCTGGCGACGGGTGCGTCAGTGGTCGGCGTGTGGCGGGAGAAGTTCGAATGGCTGATCCCGCACTACGCGGTGTTCGGGATGCTGGGGTTGGCGCTGGCCGTGGCATACCACGGGCTGGGTTACGCTGGTCTGTTGGCGTTCGTCGCGCCTCCACTCATGATGCGCTTCGCGATCAAGCAGTACCTTGACAAGACGCGGTCAAACGTCGAGGAGCTGAAGAAGACGAACGTCGAGTTGCAGCGGGCAAACCGCGACATCTTGCGGATGGCTGACCAACTGCGCGAAACGTACGACGGCACGCTCGAAGCACTGGTCTCGGCTCTGGACGCGCGCGACCAGGAGACCAAGGGGCACTCGATGCGGGTGGCGCGCTACATGATGGAGATCGCCTATCACATGGGAATCGAGCCGGGATCGGAGGAATGGGTGAACCTCCAGCGCGGCGGCCTCCTGCACGATATCGGGAAGATCGGCGTGTCGGACTCGATCCTCCACAAGCCCGGCCCGCTGGACGATGGCGAGTGGGTGGCGATGAAACGACACCCGAAGATCGGGTTCGACGTCATCAAGGACATCTCGTTCCTGTCCGGCGCTGCGACGATCGTGTTCAACCACCACGAGCGCTTCGACGGGAAGGGGTACCCACGCGGACTGGCGGCCGACGAGATTCCCATAGGCGCGAGGATCTTCGCGATGGCGGACACTTTCGACGCGATGACTTCGGACCGGCCATATCGAAAGGCCCAGACGCCGGAGGCCGCGCGGGACGAGATCATCCGGTGCAGCGGCACCCAGTTCGACCCGCGGTGCGTGCACGCGTTTCTGATGGCCTGGGATCGGATCGTCGAGATCCGCTACAGCGACATCGAAGAAGAGACCGAGCACCATGCAGCGGCGGCGCCGAGGGCCGCCTGACCGGCCGAACCGCACTGGAGACGCAGCCGACGCGAAGGGGCTCCCCGATTGGGGAGCCCCTTCCTCTGGTTGCCGAGGTTCAGATGCTTACCACTGGATTCGGAACATGTCTCATTCCTCCGTCTGTGGCGGGGGCGGCCCCGGGGGACCGCTCTGGCCTGATTCCTCGGCCGGCTCACAGACCGACCCGTCGGTATGTTTATACGGCCATACCGGGCAGGGTGTCAAGCCTTTTGCATGTCAAGTTCCGCTGATTTCGACGGATTCCCGAGCCACACCAGGCCGCATGCAGCAGGCGCCTCTGCCGGCCGATCATTCCTGCGAGAGCATGGCTACACCACACCGACCGACGCGCCAGCAGAGCCGCTCCCAGCGCACCCGTGACCAAATCGCGGCGGCGGCGTTGGGCGTCTTCGCCTCGAGGGGCTACGCCGAAGCCTCCATGGACGAAATATGCCGTGCCGCCGGTTGCTCCAAGGGGGGCCTGTACCACCACTTCCCGACCAAGGCGGCAGTCCTGGGCGCCGTCGTTGGCCGGCTGCATGCGCTCGGCGCCCTCGTGCCACCCCTGGACGGTGCTGCCGCGGCGGCGGCCGGCGTCGACGAGCACTCACTCGGGCGGCTGCTCATCGACCTCTGGGCCGAGGCGGCCCGCTCGCCTGCCCTGCAAGCATCAATGAATGGCAACGGCGTCCCAGTGGGCGAACACGCTGCCACTCTGGCCTCGGTGCTGCAAATCGGGGCACTGATTCAGCGGACGACTCGGCTTCCGGACGTGGGCCCCGAACAGGCGGCCGCCAGGATCGGCATCCAGCGCGCCGCCTGACGCGGCGGACACGCTGGCCTAAGCACCGGCTTCACGTCATTCGGAAGTTATGGAAAGCTGACGGGCTACGCGGTCAGCCAGGTCCGACGCCGGCGCTCGCGCTCCTGCTTCGCCGTGTCGAGGCTGCCCATCGCCGCCTCGAGCGCCTCTTCCGGCGTGGTCATCGCAGGAACCGTGATGGCGTTCCCGGAGCAGATGCCCGCCCAGAGGGCGATGCTGCGCCCGCCGACCTCCGCCACCGCGGATTCGCGGGCCAACCGATCCTCCAGGCGGTCCACGAAGGCCGCCACGCCCTCGTCGCCGGTATCCAGCAACAGCACGCCGAACTCGTCGTCGCCGAGCCTGGCGACGATGTCGTTGTACCGCCTGGTGCCATCGACCGCCCTGGCCACATGACGCAGGACTTCATCGCCGGCCTTCACCCCATACTCCTTGTTGACCGCGGACAGGTTGTTCACGTCAACCAGCACGATCGCCATCTTGCGCCCCATGCGGCGGGAGCGCGCGAACTCGTCGTTGAGCCGCCGCTGGAAGTGGGCGAAGGTGGGGAGGTCAGTGAGCATGTCGTGGACTGCGTCTTCGTCCTCACCTGCGGCGTCGCGCGGCCTGTCCTCGGCCTCGAGCGGCTGCGTAAAGAGGAACATCGCGAGCACCAGGAGGGCGGTCATGCCCATGGCCGTGAAGAAGGGAAGGTGTGGCACATTGCCCAGAGCGTCGACCAGCGCCGCGATGATCGCGACGCCCCAGGCGACGGTGAAGATGCGCAGGAACAACGGAACCCAAGGGATCCGGCGCTTGCGTACCTCGACCGGGCGGCCGTGGAACGTGATGGGCTGGTCCTCGTGCCCGTTCCGGGCAGCGCGATCCTTACGGGCGCGGCGTAAACCCACGATGGCAGACCCCCTTACCAGGGTAAGTATCGGCAGGGCGGACGACTCCCTTACGGGAGCCGCAGGCAGCTCGGGGGTCAATTCGGCCGCGTTGAAGGGGGGTGGGCGGTCAGCTAAGATGCCGTTACAGGGCCGGTACGACCAACCGGGAGGGTGTGGCTATGCAGATCGACTGGGAAAAGACCCTCGACGACATCTTTGCCGACAAGCTGACATGCCCGAAGTGCGCCTCCCTGAACGCGAACCTCGTCGCGGGCTACAGCCGTTCGCCGGCGACATCCGAGTATGCGCCGCGGACGCACAACTGCAAGAATCCGGCTGAGTGCGACGCCCGGCGACTGGTGGTCGTGTGCGAGAACTGCGCCCGCGAGCTGCGGCTTCGGGCGAGCCCGGTCGACCGGGAGGCGATGATGACCCTCCTGCTGAACGACAACCGGAAGGATCTGGAGGACTGCCTGGACTACCTGGCGGACTACTGGCAGGAGGATCTGGACGTCGACCCGACCGACGGCGCGACCCGGCTGGAGGAAGTGGAGCCGGAGATCTTCAAGGAAGAGGACGAGTGGCGAAAGCAGCTCGAGGAGGAATACCTGGGCTACCACCGCTGGTTCCGGGACCACAACGTACGCATCCCGAACGCCGGGTGGCGCAGCGAATACGTCGAGGAGATCGTGGGTCTGGGGTACAAGACGCTGCTTGGCGATTAGCCTCGCCCGCTCGCTCTTGTTCGTGCGCTATGCCGATGGTGACGATGCGTAGTCCTCGACGACCATCCGCGCGACGTCTTCACCCATCTTGATGCTGTAGTTCTGGCCCCGATCCTCGGGGTAGATCTGCGTCATCGTCTCGAGGTAAAGGCCTCGCACGGGTGTGCGGTGGTCGGGCCGGTGCTTGCCGTATTCCAGCCCGATGATGGGCTGCGCGTACGGCGCCTTGAACAGCCACTTCTGCCGCACCCAGTCGCCGGAAAACGCAGCATTGATGCGCTTGAGGGCCGGTTCGAAGATCTGCCAGAGCTGATCCTCGTCCATCCGAAAATACTCGTGCTCCTGGGGCAGGTAGTTCGAGAGGTACACGATGTGGTTGCCGCCGTAGTTCTCCGGGCCGATGAAGTTCGTGTGCTCGACGAGCGCGAGGAATGGCATGCGGCGGTCGCCGATGTTCATCCAGTAGATGGGTGAAAGCGACCGGTCGAGCGTGAGCACCATGCAGACGGCGCCCTGCCACTTCACGTGGCCGAGTTTCGCTTCGTACTCTTCACCCAGCGGCGGGGCGATCTGCTTGAACAGTACCGACGGGACAGCCGCGACGACGGCATCCGCTTCCACCCGGATACCAGCGGCGAGCACCACGCCGTCGGCGTGATTGCCGGTGGCGGTGATGCGCTGGACTGCGGCGTTCAGGTGGATCCCGACATCGCCGGCCCGCATGCGCCGTTCCATCTCGTCGATGTAGCCCTGGAAGCTGCCGATGAGGTAGCCCAGGTACTCCTTCTGGGAGAGGCCCCGGCGCGACTGGAAGCGCAAGTGCACCTTGCTCCAGAGCCAGGCCATCGCCACCTGGTCGTAGGCGTCGCCGTACTTGCCTTCCAGCAGCGGGCCCCAGACCTTCTCGAACACTTTCTTCGAGACGTTCTTCTCGATCCAATCCTTGCAGGTGATGTGCTCGAATTCGGCCCAGTCCTCGCGGCCACGGAGGCGAATGCCCATGAGACCGGCGCGGATACGGTCCAGCGGCGGGAGAGGGCCGAAGAATGCGAGATCCGTTGGCGTCGTGAAGTTATAGATCTTGCCGTTGTCGAACCAGCCGACCTTCGACTCGATCCACTTGAGCTGATCGCCCAGGCCAAGCTCGTTGATCAGGTCGATGATCGTCGTGTCCGTCGAGAACAGATGGTGGTAGTAGGCTTCGAGGCGGCTCCCGCCGACTTCAAACGTGCGGACGAGGCCACCTAGCTCGGGGCCGGCTTCAAATAGCTCGACCTGGTGGCCGCCCTGCATGAGGCGATAAGCGGTGGTCATACCGGCGACCCCGCCACCGACGACGACGACCTTCACTAGGCTCGCTCCGGCTTCACAGTGGCGCCCGAACGGAGGACGCGGCTCGCACCGTCGTTCTCCGGGCCGGACAGGGCGGGATCATCCCGGTCGCTGGACTTCAGCATATCGCCGAACGTGAGCTTCATCGTCCACATGAGGTAGAGGCCGATGAGGATGATCGGGAACAACAGCACCGCGTGCAGGCCGATGGCGTACGCGCTTCCCAGCTCCTGCGCGGCGCCGAAGGCGACAACAGTCTTCGAGACGACCAGCTCGAACGGGCCGACGCCCCCCTGCGAGGCGACAACGGCGATGGCAAGGTTGGCCGCGGCCGTGAGGAGCAGGAAGACGTGGAACCCCTCGTTGATCCCGAATCCACGCGCTATCAGGTAGTACATGGTCGCTTCCAACGTCCAGGAGACGCCCGACATCACCCACGCAATCAGCAGGTCGACGGGGTTGCGCAGCGACTCCAGGCCGTCGAAGAACGAGTGCAGGATGTCCTCGACCTTCGGCTTCAGCTTCCCGGGCGCGAGCTGGTGCACGAGCCGGTGGAGGCCGTTCCGGGCCCGCACCGAGAAAACCAGCAGCAAAAGGACGGCCAGCGCGGCGCCGAACAGCGCCGACATGACGGCGCTGAGGCCCGCAAAGCTCAGCTCACGGCCGAAACCGACTGGAAACTTGACATCGCGGCCGGCAAATAGCGCGACCACGAACATCATGGGGACAAGCGTGAGGCCGTCGAAGAGGCGGTCCACGGCGATCGTGCCAAGCGCGGCACTCTTGCTGACCCGCTCACGGGCGCCGAGGACGTATGCGCGGACGAACTCGCCCGTGCGTGCCGGCATCAGGTTGTTGGCCATCAGCCCCACGATGACGACGGGGTAGAGCCTCAGGGCGGACACCCGGCGCACCGGGCGCAGGAAATACTGCCAGCGCACCGTGCGGATCCAGAGGCCCGCGAAGTAGACAGGTAGCGAGGCGGCCACCCACCAGTAGTTCGCGTCCTCGAAGGCCCGCTTCACCTCGCCGAAGTCTGTGCTACGGACGAACAGCCCGATGAAGACAAGGCTGACGATGATGCCGATCCAGAAGCCGCGGCTCTTGAGCAATGGGGTCTCCGTGGAAGCCGAACGCGCGAAGGGGGCGTCCGGCGCGGCTGTCGCAATTATGTTCGGCAGCGAAGCCCGCGCATTATATGGACGGCCCTGAAGCCGGTCAATTCTTACAACGTCGCTGGAGGGACCGGCGTTGCCGCCTGCCTCCTCTTATGTCACATGTTTCTCACGGGGCCACTTCGGCCAGCGGGATCTTCCTCACCACGTTCGCCGCCGAATCCGCCACGAGCACGCTAGTGCCGTCCGCCGCGATGCCGATTGGCCGGACCGTGGGTGTCGTGCCGTCTTTCGGCAGTTCATACGTGCCCAGTCGCTCGCCGTCGGCGCCGAAGGTGATGATCTTCCCCCCCGTGGGGTCCGTCACCAGCAGCCGGCCATCGTCGAGCAGCGCCATGTAGCCGCGGTCCGTCACTTGCTGGCTACCCCACTCGTCCACCTCGATCTGCGTCTTGAAGTTCAACTCCTTGTCCAGCACGATGATCCGTTTGTTCCAGAAGTCGCCGATGTAGACGTCGCCGTCGGGCGCGACCTCGATGCCGACGGGCTCGCTCAGGTCTGCGGGGGCGCCGCTGGAGCCCTTCTGGCCGAACTGGCGTACGAAGTCGCCGTCGGCGGTGTACTCCACCACGCGGCTGTTTCCGGTGTCCGTGATGAGGACGTTGCCTTCGGGCGAGAGTGTGATCTCGCGCGGGCCGAAGAGCCTGAACGGGTCGTCGCTGTCCAGCTTGCCGTCGCCGTCCTCGTCTTTGAGCTGGCCTCCGCCGCCCCACTCCTTCACCTTGTTGCCGTCTTTGTCGAACTTCACGATCTTGTGGTTCCAGGTGTCCGCGACGAACACGGTGCCGTCGTCCGCCACCGTCAGCGACCACGGCTGGTTAAGCGGCGTCGCCGAGCCGAACCCGCCGAGCCCGGAGATGTACGACCCGTCGGAGCTGTACTTCGACACGCGACTGTTGTTGGTGTCGGCCACCCAGAGGTTCCCGTCCTTGTCGATGAACACATCGGACGGACTGCTGAGCTGTCCCGGGCGCGTGCCGGTCTGGCCGATGACGAGTTGCGTCCCCTCCGTGCGCACGGTCTCGGCCGGAGGCAGCGGCGAGACGTCGAAGCTCTTGGGGAAGAAGGCGACGCCATCGACCGCCCCGAGCGTGGTCGGCGGATTTCGGCGCATCCAGTAGTCGAGCCAGTTCTCGAAGACCACCTTGGGGGTGAAGAGATCTGTGAAGAAGTCCCTGGTCGAGTATTGGCCGTTGGTGCCGCGATACTCCTCAGGGAACCAGCGCCGGTGATGGTACGGGATGCCCTCGCCGTATCCGTCGCCAAAGACGACGTTCGCGGCATTTGCCTGTGCGATGAACAGGATGGCGCCCGGTGGCGGCGTGTAGCCGGCGTTGACCGTGGCGTACGTGACGTTCTTGAACTTCGAGTCACGCAGGTACCAGGCCCATGGCCAGGTGAACCCGTCCGCGCTGTCCACGACAACGGGGATGTTCTTCCCCTGGCCGGATTCGCGCCCTGCACGCTCGATCTCCTTCACAAGCACCGGAATATCGCCCGATGTCTGCGTGTAGACCAGCAGCTCGATGGGCACCTCGCCGTAATCGCGCTTCGCGACGTCGCCCTTGTAGGGGTTGTTGGGGTGACCCCAAGAGGCGAGCACAGTCGCCCGCAACGTGAAGACCGAGAAGGCGGCGACGAGCCCGACGAGCGCGACCTGCATGGCCGTCTTGCGGCTGTAGCCACTATAGGCCCAGTAGACCGTGATCGCGGCGACGATGGCGAGGAGCCATGCGCCGAGCGACGCGAAGGACGTAATCCCCGTCGTCACGAACACGAGGACGGAAAGTCCCGACGCCGCGGCGGCGTAGAGATACGGCGACAGGCGTTCGAGTCGCGGCAGATCGTCGCGCAGGTCCGTGCGATCCACTACGTCCCCGACGAAGCGGCCGGCGAGGATGGCGAGCGGCAGGGCGATATGCACGTTCAGCCACGGCATCTTCTCCCCCGCAATCGTGAGGGCGAATGAGGTGACGACAAGCCAGAACATGAGGAAGCGGGAGAAGGCGTCCATCTTGAAGCTGAAGATGGCGATGAGGACGAGGCTGAACGGCACGATGACGTGCACAAACGACACCTTCTCGACGGCGAAGCCGCGCGGAAGGAGCAGCAGCACGATGATGGCGGCGACCAGGCCGCCGACGATCATGGCGTTTCGGGCCTGGCCGCGGATGAAGTAGTAGAACCCGGCCACTAGCGAGATCAGCAACGGCAAGAACTCGTACACCGGGATGGTGATGAAGTAGTAGTGGTCCGGCTGGTTGCCGCGACGCACATCCTGCTGGCTGATCCAGTAGTCCAGCGAGCCCCAGATGACCGAGAAGAAGCCGTCGGGCCGAAGTCGCAGGTCGCCCAGCAGGAACCAGCCATGGAACTGCTCGACGTGACCCATGTTCGAAAAGAAGGTCGTGGAAAGGAGGAAGTACGGAATCCAAAAGCAGGCCGCGGCGATGCCCCAGATCTTCGGCTTCCAAAGAACACCCAGCGCAATCGAGAGTCCGATTAGGCCAAAGATCGCCGTCATCGCGAACTTGTACTCGTCTGCGGCGACGTGCGAGTTCAGTCCTTCTTCGGCGCGGTTGCGCCACTCCGTGCCAAGCGGGATCTGGAGGATCGCCGCGTACATGGGCAGCGCCAGCGATGTCATGACAACAAGGACGTTGCCCTCGGCAGGCATCTCCTCCATGTCGTACTTCTTGCGCCACTCCTCGAGGAAGATCCAGCCGAACGCCACCGCCCAGGCGAACGGGATGAGCAGCAACGTGAGCCCCACGTGCTGCCACTCACGCATCTCCGGGCTTTTCGCCTTGATCCTGCTGGCCACGTACGAGGCGAACAGGAACTCGAAGAAGAATACGAAGGCGCCGACCGTCATGTAGCTGGTCTCTTTCGTGAGGAAGAGCCCTGCCATGAAGCCTGCCAGCAAGTACAGGAAGTGGTCCTTTTGCGTCGCCATGTAGCGCCAGGCGAAGACGACGACACCCAGCACCCAGAACGCCGTGTAGATGTCCTCGCGGGTGAAGCGGCTGTAGTACGTCAGCGTGGGCGAGAAGCAGATGAACATCGCCGCGGCCAGCGCGCCGAACGTCCCGAGCTGCTTCCGCAGGAGGAAGGGGAAGGCGACCATGGCGGTGCCAAGGGTGGCGGCGAGGATGCGCGCCTGGTAGTCGCCGTCGCCGAAGATCCACATCACGAAGCCGTTGCCGATGAACTGGAACGGGCCGTGCATGAAGGGCACGTGCTTGTAGCCGTCGTTGTTCAGCGTCCCGAACGTGAAGAAGTCGTCGAGCCCTTTGCTGAACCCAAAGCCGAAGTAGCTGTGCAGGCTCTCGTCGTGGTGCATCGCGCGCGCCCCGAGGTTCCAGAACCGCAGCGTGATCGCAATGACGAGCAGGAGGCCGTAGGACGCGACCTCCCAGTAGCGGACGGCGAGCGACGAGAGGCGCTCGCGCGTTTCGGCGTTCAGCGCGAACGCCTTGAGACGCTCGCCGGTGGTGCCGCCGTATGGGATCTCTGGTTCCTGAACGCTCATAGAGCCGCGACCTCACGTGTGACTTATTGTGCCAGGTATATACTAACCAACCCCGACTGAAACACAGGCTCGCCGAGGATCTGACCGAAGTCGGTCATACCGCTTCCGTACGTCTGTCTCTCGAGGGGCCCCACGTACACATAGGTTACGCCGTACTTCTGTAAGATCTGTTGCACCGCGTTCGTGTCATTGGTCTGGTATAGCGTGCTCACGTCCTCGAACCGGCCCGCGCGCGCGGTCGCCGTGCCACCGCGCCACTGGTCCTCATGCCCGCCCCATCCCAGGATGGCCGGCAGGCCGGTCGCCATGGATATGCGGCCCGCCTCCGTGTAATCGCCGCCGACCGCCTCAGCGATCACGAAGTCCTGGCCTTTCGCTCGCTCGTTGAGCCAGGCGATGCCCTGCAGCTCGTCCGGGTCCTTGTTGGCAAGCCCGTGGATCTGGCCGCCGATCACGATGAGCCCTGCGTCGTTATACGGGCGAGCCCGGTTCAGGGTTCCTCCGATAGGGTAAAGAGACGCGCCCACGAGCATGACGGCCGCCAGGGCGGCCCATGCGATGCGGAACGGCCGCTCCTGCGGGAACGTCACCCGCCAGCGCGAGGCGAGGTAGTACAGCGCGAAGCCCGCCGCAACTGCCAGCAGCGCCCAGGCCTGGTAGTACAGTTTGAAGACGGTGTTCATACGCGAGTGGAACACATCGCCCACGTAGAAGAACTCGCAACCGAGGATGAGCAGGAACCCGGCGGCGGCGAGCGTCAGCGCAAACAGCGGGCCCTCGCGCTCCGTGCGGTCACCGTTCGCCGTCAGCTCGGCCCAGACCGCCAGCAGGGCCGCGGCAAGACAGGCCGCGACGAAGATCGCCGTGATCCAGGCGCTGCCGCGGTCGATGACCTGGTCGAATACGTTGCCGTAGCCCTCGCCGACGTTTGGCCCGCCTTGCGCCAGCATGAACAGGAACACCACCAGCCAGCCGATCAGCACCAGGGCGAACGGCACGAACGCCAGGCCTACGCGCTCGAGAGTGATGCGCTGGCGGGCCACCCAGAGCCGGGCGATGACGAAGGGCACCACGACGCCGAACAGCGGGCCCCAGAACAGGAATGCGTGCACGGGCCGTGAGCCGGCGACGGTGATGCGATCGTTGGTGACGACGGCGTTGAAGCTATCGGCCTGCGAATTGCCCCAGATCGACGCAATGAAGGGCACGTAGAAGATGAACGCCAGCAGCACCAGCGGCGCTGCGAAGGAGATCACCTGCAGGAAAAGATCCCCGGTGATGCGCCGGACGCGGGTGAAGTTGCTGACAAAGGCCACTGCAGTGACGACGAAGGCTAGCGTCGCGACGTCCCAGGTGTTGATGAACGTGAGTCCGCCCAGCAGGAGCGCCGACGCCACGAGCAGCAGCGGACGCTGAAGCCAGAACGTAATATCGAGTGGTTCCGGGCTGCGGAACAGCGTGAGGGCGAGGCCCACGACCATGATCACGAACGGCAACGCCATCACGTGCGGGTGCAGGTCACCCAGTACGTAGCTGAACATCGGGAACTCGGTGATGACGCGGAAGTCGGCATCGTCCAGGGGATAGATGCGCGTCGACCCGAAGAACTGGAAGAAGTCCGCCGGGTACCACTTGCCGTAGCGTTCGACGTCGCCCGTGAGGCCGTTCACGTCGATCCAGTCGTAGAGACCGTCACCACCGACGCCGTACGACGACGCCAAGACGAGGGCGTAGACCAGGTTGCCCATCACGGTGAGCATCAGGCCGCCGCCCAGCCCGAAGACCGCCGGCTTCCAGTTCAGCGCCCGGAGATCGAGCCCGAGTACGCCGCCTGCTGCGCCGTCGCCGGCGCGGGCCTGCGTCCGCCGGGGTGCCCTGTCCTCCTTCGGCCGATTCGAGTCCGCTGCCGCGGACTCCGCTGCCGTTGCCAGCGCCGACTCGCGTATGTGTACGAGGTTGTACACGACGCCCGTGGCGCCGACGAGCGCGAGGGCGCCGACCATTCCCACGCCGATGTTGTACGCGACGTCGGTCGGCACGGAGGCCAGTTGACCCAGCATGGCGACGAGCAGGTACCCAAAGTAGTAGTACGCCACCGTGTGGCCGGACAGCCACGGATCCTTGGGCGGGAAGTTGTCGGCGCGCGTGGCGGCGGTCACGAACATCAGGTCCATCGGCTGCTCGGTGCCGCCGATCTCCCCGACGGTGGTGCGGAGCCAGACGCCGCCTGCGAATACGAGGAGGAACAGCAGCTCAACGCCGACGACATACCGCCAGTGTTCGCGCAACCACTCGCGAAGGCCGTCGCGTTCGCGCGAGGCGAACCAGCCGGAGAGGGCGACGAGCGGGACAAGGGCGAGGATGATGCCCCGCGGGCTGTTGGGGACGATGTGGAGGCTGTTGAACAGCCAGAAGACGTAGCCCAGCAGGAGCAGGCCGAACGCCTTCGACAGCGCGTAGCCCCGGTCGGGCAGGCGCCGGAAGACGGCGAGGCAGAGGGGCAGCATGAACGCCCCGATCATCGACAGCAGGAACCACCAACGCAGCGTCTCGGTCATTCGGCCCTATGTGAGAAACGCGCCGGCACAGGCGCGTCTAACAGCGATACGGCGCTGGTTCGAAGGCGGTTTTTGCCGGTGGCCGCGGGGCACCCGGCCCGCGGGGATCTATGCGAAGAGCGCATCGACAAACTCCTCGGCATCAAAGGGGGTCAGGTCCTCTGGCTTCTCGCCGGTACCGATGAAGCGCACCGGAATCTCGAGCTGGTCGGCGACGGCGAAGACGATGCCACCCTTCGAGGTGCCGTCGAGTTTCGTGAGGCAGAGTGCCGTGATGGGGACCACCTCGGAGAAGGCCTTCGCCTGCAACATGGCGTTTTGGCCGGTGGTCGCGTCAAGGACGAGCATGACCTCGTCCGGGCCCTCGGGCACCTTCCGTTCGATAACCCGGCGGATCTTCCCCAGCTCCTCCATCAGGTTGAACTTCGTATGCAGGCGGCCCGCGGTGTCGATGAGAACGACGTCGGCGTCGCGGCCTTCGGCGGCGGACATCGCATCGAAAACGACGGCGCCTGGGTCGGCGCCCTGCTTATGTGCGACCACGTCGGCGCCGACGATCTCGCCCCAGGACTTCAGCTGCTCGATCGCGGCGGCGCGAAAGGTGTCGGCCGCGGCGACGACGACCTTCTCGCCATCCTCGCGGTAGGCCTGGGCCAGCTTGGCCACGCTCGTCGTTTTGCCAGTGCCGTTTACGCCGACCACGAGTATGATCGCGGGCCGCGTGTCCGGTGGCGGGTCCTGCTCGCCCCAGATCCGCCCCTTCTCGCGGCCCGTCTCGAGGATGTCGACCAGCTCCTGCTTGAGGATGTCGCGCACAGCCTCCGGCTCCTTGAGGCGTTCTTTCTCGACACGTAGCTGGAGGTCACCGAGGATCTTCTGCGTCGTCGCCACGCCGGTATCCGCGCCGATGAGGAGCTCTTCGAGATCGTCCCAGATCCCGTCGTCGATCTTGCCGCGGTCGAAGAGCCCGGAGATGTTGGTGAACCAGCCCTTGCGGGTACGCTCGAGGGCCTGTTCGGTCTTCTGATCGGTCTCTTTGGTGCGCTTGAAGATGCGGAGCAGGGCGACCTCCTTACCGCGGGCCATTCTAGCGGCTGCGGACTCCTGAACGTAGCGAAGGGAGTAAGGGGCCGCCTCGGTTCAAGTGGCGTCCGGCCGTCCGGCCGCCCGGGCGGCGCAGGACCGCCGGCTAGTCGTCGCCGACCTGCACCTGGTCGAGGCGGAGGCCGAGGACGCGGGAAACGCTGTCTGCGCCCATGCTGACGCCGTAGATGGTGTCCGCATTCTCGATGGTACGCCGGTTGTGCGTGATGATGATGAACTGCGTCTTCTCCGCCAGCGCACGCAGCTCCTCGACGAAGCGCCCGACGTTCGCCTCGTCGAGCGCGGCATCGACCTCGTCGAGAACGCAGATGGGCGACGGGTTCGCTTGCAGCAGCGCGAAGAGCAGCGCCACGGCGGTCAGCGAGCGCTCGCCGCCGGAGAGCAGGGCCAGCGAGCCGAGCTTCTTGCCCGGCGGCTGGGCGTAGATCTCGATGCCTGGCAAGCCGTCTTCGTCGACTTCGCCCAGCTCGAGGCGGGCCGTCCCGCCACGGAAGAACGCGCTGAAGTAGCGCTCGAACTCGGTGTTGACCAGCTTGAAGGTCACGCGGAACTTCTCGCGGATCTCGCGGTCGAGCTGACCGACGGCGCCCATCAGCTCCTCTTCGGCGACTGAGAGGTCAGTGAGCTGGGCCGTGAGGTAGTCGTAGCGCTCCCGGCTCTCGCCGTACTCCGAAGCTGCCTCCTCATTGATCGGGCCGAGCCCGCGGATCTGGCCGCGCAGCTCGGCGATGCGATCACGCAGCTCGGCGACGTCGACGGCGGAGCCGCCGCGCATGGGCGGCAAGTCCGGATCGCTGTCGGCGGTTCGCATCCACGAGGGTGGCTCACCGGGCGCCGAAGCGTATGCCTCCTCCGGCACCGGTTCGGGCTGCGGTTCGGGATCCGGCAGGCGTTGCACCTCGCCGTCAGCGGTCGCCACGAAGCCCTCGGTCTCAAGCGTCCGGCGCAGCACCTCCAACTCATCGCGACGGGTGCGGGCGTCGTTTTCGGCGTCGATGAGGGCGCGTTCGGCCGTGCGGAGCCTCTCGTTCGACTCGGCGAGTTGCGCCGTCATGCTGCGCTCGCGCGACTCTAGCTGCGACAGCTCCTGGCGCGCCGGCGCGAGATCCGAGCGGAGGGCCTCGACCTCGCCGCTCTTCTCCTGCAACTCGCGCTGCGCTGCCGCAAGACGCGAGCCGACGGCCTGCGCGTCCTGCTGTGCCTTCGCCTGCTGCTCTTCCTTCTGTGCGATGAGCCGTTGCATGCGCTCGATGGCGATACGCTCGCCCTGGGTGGCGCTGCGCTCCGTACGCAGCTCCCCGTCCAGATGCGCGACCTGCGCGGCCAGCTCCGACACGAGTGCCAGCAGCGGCGTACGCTCCTGCTCCAGCGAGGACAGCCGTGCGCGCTCCTGCTGCTCGCGACCGGTGGCTTCTCGCGCGGCCTCGGCCTTCGCGGCAGCCTGGGTCTCGTCGCGCTCGCGCGCGGACTGCAGTTCGGCGATCTGCGCTTCCGCCTTCTCGATCGCACCGGAAAGAGCGCGGATCCGCGGTGCATAGGCGGTCAACTCGGCATTTGATCCCGCGGTGCGTGTCTCGAGCTGGGCGCGGCGCTCGCGTGCTTCCTCCACCTCCGAGGCGAGCGCATCGATGCGACGCTGCGCTTCGGCCTGACGGCGGATGGCCTCGCCGAGCGCGGCTTCCTTTTGTTCGACGAGCGGCCGAAGCCGCGCCAGTTCCTCCGGCAACTCGCCGAGGTCGCGCTGCAACGAAAACGCCGCGCGCTCCGCCAACGGTGCCCCCGCGAGCATGGAGCCGAGCGGACGGACGAGCACGCCGTCCAGCGTTGCGACGGCGCTCGCGAGCCCCCGCCGCACATACCGCCGCGCGAGATCCAGGTTGTCGACCACCACCGTCCTGCCCAGCAGCGTGTCGATGAGCTTGCGGTGCTTCGAGTCGCAGCGAACCATTCCGGACGCGACGCCGACGACGCCGCGCTCCTTGATGATGTGCAGGGGCCGGTGCTCCTGGAACGCATCGAGCGCGAACATCGTCACGCGGCCGAAATCGTTGTCCAGCAGGAACTTTACGGCCGCGTGCATGTCGGCCTCGCGCTCGAAGACGACGGCATAGTAGTTCTCGGCCAAGGCCACGCCCAGTGCCTGTTCCAGTCCCGCAGGAATGCTGCGGACGAGCTGGTGCACGAGGCCGACGACACCGCGAAGCTCCATGTCGGGCGTGGTCAACTCGCGCGGGACCTGGCCCGCGGCCTCCAGGACGGCACGGATGCCAGCGTCGGGCGCTTGTGGCCGGACATCGAGTTCCTCAAGGACCTGGAGGCGGGCGGCCGCCTTCTCGATCTGGACGCGCAGTCCGCGCAAATCCTCCTCGGCCGTCTGCTGGTGCTGACGGTAGACCGCCAGCATCTCGATCTCCCGGTTCCGCTCGTCCACCGCGCGCTCAACCGCCTCGCTGGCCACGGCAGCCTCGGCCGCCAGGCCGTTGTGCTCGTCACGGCGGGCTGTCTCCTCATTCAGCTGCTTCCGGCGCTCCTCTACGGCGGCGTCGCGTTCCCGACGGAGCCGGGCGACCGTGTCGGCGGCTTCGGTGGCACGCCGGGCGAAGTCCTCCGTCGCGACAAGCGCTCGGGCGGCCTCCTGCTCGTGGGTCATGGCGGAGCGCTGAAGCTGTGCGATCTCGTGCTCGATCGCATGCAGCCGCTCCCGCTGCGCTGAAAGCTCACCGCGCGCGGCAGCGAGGCGGGCCTCCAGCTCCGACGTATCGGCGATCGGCGCCTCGCGCTCCTGCTCGGCCACGTCGGCGCGGAGCGAGGCGATCTCGCCGCTCAGCTCGTTCACGCGGGATGTGAGCATGTTGCCGCGCTCGGTATCGAGGGCGACGCGGCGTTCAAGATCCCGCGCGTAGTCCTCCAGGCTGCGGAGCTGGCGCTCGCGCTCGGCGATTTCGCGCTTGCGCTCGTCGATGGCCGCGCGGAGCTGCGCGAGGCCGTCTTCCAGTGCTTTCGCATCGGCCTGCACCTGCTGAAACTGTTCCGCGCGCTGGTCGTTCGTGGTGATCGCGGCGAGGAGCTGGTCGTTGACCTCCTGCCACTGCTGTGCGTAGTAGACGTGCAACGTACCAGCCAGCTCCTGAGCCAGCTCGCGGTACTTCACCGCACGGCCGGCCTGACGCTCGAGCTGATTGATGCGCGGCTCGATCTCGCGGACGAGCATGCGCACGCGGTCGACGTTCTCGCGCGTCTCCTTCAGCTTCTTCTGCGCGTCTTCCAGTTTCTGGCGATAGAGACGGACATCGGCCGCCTCCTCGATGAGCGCGCGCCGGTCCTCGGGCCGGAGTGAGAGCACCTGCTCGACCATGCCCTGGCCCATGAAGGCGTAGCTGTTCTGACCCACCTGCGCGCGCATGAACAGCTCGACCACGTCGCGCAGACGCACCTTGCTGCCGTTGATCAGGTACTCATTCTCGCCGCTGCGGTAGGCGCGGCGACTGACGACAACCTCGTCGAATTCGATGGGCAGCCAGTGCTTGCTGTTGTCGAGGGCGATGCTGACCTCGGCCATGCCCATGGGCGCACGTTTGTCGCTGCCGGCGAAAATGACGTCTTCGGTCTTGCGGGCGCGCAGAGTGCGGCTGGCGTGCTCGCCGAGGACCCAGCGGATCGAATCAGCGACGTTGGTCTTGCCGCAGCCGTTGGGGCCAATGATGCAGGTCACGCCGGGCGTGAACTGGAGTTGTGTCTTGTTCGCGAAGCTTTTGAAGCCGTGGACGTCGAGCCGCTTAAGGTACACCCGGCAGTTCTCCCTCCCGCGCTATCGTCTCCAGTGCCTCCTGCGCGGCTTCCTTCTCCGCCATCTGCTTGCTGCGCCCTTCGCCCGTGCCCAGCGGGCGGCCGTTGATCTGGACTTGTACGGTGAAGCGGCGCGCGTGATCGGGACCCTCGGTCCTCACCAGCTTGTACGTCGGCGTCGTTTGCCAGCGCGACTGTATCACTTCCTGCAGGCGCGACTTCGGGTCGTGGGGCATGCCGCCCATGCGCAGACTCGACAGCTCGGGCTTCAGCGTGCGCTTCACGAAGGCGCGCACCTTCGTCAGCCCGCCGTCGAGAAAGATGGCGCCGACCAGCGCCTCATACGCCCGTGCGAGGTTCGTCGGCCGCTTGCGACCGCCCGCAGCGTCTTCCCCACGGCCGAGCTGCAAGTACTCGCCCAGATCGAAGCGGGCAGCCGCGCGGGCCAGTGTGTCGCGTCGTACGAGATGGGCGCGTAGCTCCGTGAGCCGCCCTTCGTCGACGTCCGGGTACTCGCGGTACAGCTCCTGCGCCACGACGACGCCCAGCGCGGCATCGCCCAGGAATTCCAGCCGCTCGTTCGAGCCGACATCGATGCCGGGGTTTTCGTTGAGGTAGGAGGTGTGGACAAGCGCCTGACGCAGCAGAGCGGGATCCTTAAAGGTGAGGTGGAGGCTCGCCGCAAGCTCTCTCCAGTCGGCCACCAGGTCACCTCTCTGCCTGCGGGGCAGCGCCATCGCCGGCGGCTCGGGAAGAGAGACGACCGCGCGAGGCGGTCGTTCAAAGCCACTATCGAACGGGGTGACGCTGAGACCCGGCTCCGGATGCGCCCAGTGCATCGCGGCGCCAGTGGCGTTTCCGGTCCCTCCGCTCGCGGCCATGGGGGTTCCTTCCCCTAATCGTCCGCCGTGCCGAAATCGAACCCCCCGGTGCCGCCAGGCCGGAGCCATCATAGGTACCCACGAGTCGGAGTGTCAAGCGATGCACGATGCCTATACTGCCTCAATGACCAGCGCCGGCCGCTCTCCCGCAACGCTGCGCGCGCGCCTGTTCTCGCAACTATCCGACACGACGGGCGAGACCATCACCCGCATCGTGCGCACGGCGCAGCCCCATGGCGTGTACGCGGTTGGCGGCGTCGTGCGCGACTTGTTGCTGGACCGGCCGATCGGCGATGTCGATCTCGTGATTGAGACCGACGCGATCGCCGTTGTGACAGCCGCGTTGCCCGACACGAAGATCGCCGCACATCAGCGGTTTCGCACCGCGACCGTAACCACTGGCGGCGCGAGCATCGACGTGGTAACGGCGCGCAGCGAGACGTACACGCGGCCGGGCGCACTGCCGACCGTGCGGCCCGGTACCATCATCGACGACCTGCAACGCCGCGACTTCAGCATCAACGCGATGGCGCTGCGGCTGGACGGCGATCCGCAGAGCGTCGATCCGGCCGGCGGGGTCGCGGACATCGACCGTGGCCTGATCCGCGTGCTCCACGCGCGATCGTTTGTCGACGACCCGACGCGCGTCTACCGCGCGCTCCGGTACGGCGCGCGGCTAGGCTTCGACATCGAGCCCGAGACATCGCGGCTGCTGCGGGAGGGCCTGGCCTATGTTGGCAGCGTCTCCGGCGCACGGCTGCGCCGCGAGGTCGAGCGGATCCTGCTGGAGCCCAGCGCCGGCGCCTGCCTCGAGCGGGCGGATGAGGTGGGTGCCCTGGCGGCGCTGCATCCCGCCCTGGGCTGGGACGGCGACCAGGGCGAGGCGTACGGGCATACGGACGCGCCTGTGGTTCCGCGGGTGCCGCTTGGATTCGCGCTGCTCGCCTCGGGCGCGACACCAGCTCAGACGGAAGCCATCTGCGAGCGGCTGCGGCTCAAGCGCGACGAGCAGGCGGCCGTCCGCGCTATCCCCGCGCTGCGCGCGCTGAACGCGACGCTTTGCCGGCCGAACGCCAAGCCGTCGGGCGTGGCGGTGCTGCTGGAGAAGTACCCGCCGGCGGCCGTCGCCGCCTACGCAGCGACCGCGGACGACGCGATTGCGAGGCAACTGGCGCTTCGTTACCTTGAGGAGTGGCGGCACGTCAAGCCGTTGCTGCGCGGGCACGACCTCCTGGCGCTGGGCGTGCCGGCGGGGCCGCAGATCGAGCGGGGGCTCCAACTCATCCGCGCCGCCCGGCTCGACGGCTGGGCCGACGACGAGGGCGACGAGCGCGCGCTGGCCCTGCGCTTCGCGAAGAGCATCCGGGACTCCAACGCCGCGCGGAGCGGCATCAAGCAGCACCTTAATGGCCACTGACACCACTCCCGCGATCTACACCTGCGCCGTCTGCGGCGAGGACGCGCCCGCGGCGCTGACCGCCGAGTGCAATTGGTGCGACCAGCGGTATCACCTCAACCAGCGCAACGACGTCGAGGGGAAGGACTGCGGACGCGTGTGGATCGACGAGCAGTACCTCGCGCTGCAGTTCGCCTGCGCCACCTGCCTGAACAGTGGCGGCAGACCGACCGCGACGCCGCCTCGCAAGGCACCGGCCCGCGCCCGAAAGTACAAGAGGCGCGCGTGACGCGATCACGGGTTCCGGGCTGGCGATGGCGCACGTTTCCGGTGCTGGCGGCGTTCGTGTTCGGCGTCCTGCTCGCGAGCCTCATCGACCGGCCCGACTCCGGTTTCGCCGTCGGCGTGCGCATCGCCGCCGTCATCGCCGCCGCTGCCTGCGCCGCGCACATCGTCGTGACGCACGTGGTCGTGCCCCGTCGTTCCCGCGCACCGGCCCCGGACGATGCCGCGCTCGACGACGATGCCCATTACGAGGACGAGCTGGTCTACGACGACAATCCCTGATAACTACGGACTACCCACTACACTACGTCCATGTCCGCAGTGGACCCCGCCCAGCCACCCGCCGAACCCGACCACCTGTACGAGAGCGCGCTGGAACGCGTCGCCCGCCGCGCGCCGACGCGCTTCGACCGCTTCGTCCTCCGCGCGACCGACTGGTTCGGCGAGCACCAGACCGTCAGGCTCGTCTCCATCATCACCTTCATGACGCTGGCCCTGGGCCAGGCGATAGCATTGATGATCTTCGGTCGCGAGATCAGCGACCGGCTCTCAGGCGCCAGCTACGCCAGCGTGTTCGTGACGAATCTCGCCAGTACGGCGACGTTCTTCATCCCCGTGCCCGGCCTCACGGCAGCGGCCCAGACGCTGATTGCGACACAGGGAGAGTCTGCGCAGTTCCCGTGGCTGGTGGGCGTGGCTGGCGGCGCGGGCATGGCGGCGGGCGAGATCACCGCGTACTACGGCGGCTACATGGGGGCGGAGTTGGTGCGCGGCCGCGACCTCCCGGGTCCGCGCGCATTCCACGGGGCGATCGAACGTGCAGTTCGGTGGATCAACTGGCTGATGGACCGCTGGGGCATGCTGACGCTGTTCACTCTCTCGGCGATACCGAATCCGGCATTCGAGATCGCCGGGCTGACGGCGGGGTCAGTGCGGATGTCGTTCCGGCGGTTCATCGTCTCGGTGACGGGGGGCAAGATCGTGCGCGGCCTGCTCATCGCCTACTACGGCCAGGACTTCCTCGACGGTGCGCGCGCTCTCCTCCATCTTTGAGAATCACCAGAGTGACAGAGCGCGCGAGACTTCGCAGGCATCCTCACGGAGGCATGGGTTGGCTTCGCCACGCAGGGGATTCACGTGAGCGTGCGGCGCAGCCAGGCGATGCCTTCGCGGGCGCACGGCCATTCGCCGCTCGGGATGGGTGCGTAGCCGACACGGATCCAGAAGTACACACTGATGCCGTGGATTTCGGCCGCGGGCGCGTAGACGGTGCGGACGCCCTGCGCTCTCATCTCCTGCTCAGCGAGGGCAGCGGCGGCCATGCCCGCACCGCGACGTGCGTGCGGTGGCGGTGTCGCGACGATCTCGAAGATGGCGCTTGCGCGTTTCGGTGCGTGTATCGGGTAGACGAGCACCCCGACCGCTTCGTGATCCCGCTTGATCACGCGCGCGTGGAGTGAACGGCCCTTGGACGCGCTCGCGACCAGCCTGCTGGCGTCGTAGCCGGCGTCCTTCGCGACGGCGGGCAGCCACGTCGCGAGCCAGGCTCGATCTGAGGCCGTGAGCGGGCGCAGCGAGACCGTCACGGCGCGACCTGCGCGGGGCGCACGAGCCATCCGGTCACCTCCGCGGCGAGATCCCGCAGAGGCAGGTCGCGCACCTCGCACGCAGGCAAGGAGCGAAGAAACGCCTCGCCGTACTGGCGGCTGCGCAACCGCCGGTCGAGGACCACCATCACGCCGCGGTCGGTCTTGCGGCGGATGAGACGGCCGAAGCCCTGCTTGAAGCGCAGGATGGCCTGCGGAAGCGCGAACTGCTCGAACGGCTGCTCGAACAGCTCCGACCGGGCCTGGTACACCGGGTCGGACGGGACGGCGAACGGCAGGCGCGCCATGATCAGCACCGAGAGGGCGTCGCCGGTGACGTCGACGCCCTCCCAGAAGCTGGCCGCGCCCAGCACGAGCGTGCGCTGGTTCTCCTTGAGGACGTTCAGCAACTGCTTCGGCGAGCCGTCGATCCCCTGCCCCAGCACGAGGATCTCGTGCTCCTCGAGCTGCTGCTTGATGCCGTTGTACGCCGCGCGCAGGCCGCTGTGCGATGTGAAGAGCGCGAGCGCCCGCCCCTCGCTCGCCCGCACCATCTCGATGAGCGCTGTCTGTAGCGAGGCGAGATAGCCGTGCTGCTCTGGCTCCGGCATGTCGCTCGGCGCGAGGATCAGTGTGCTGCTCTGGTAGTCGAAGGGCGAGCCCAGCAGCAGTTCCCGCGAGTCCTCGAAACCCAGGCGCCCCTTGATGTAGTCGAAGTTGTCCTCGGTGCTCAGGGTGGCGCTGGTGAGCACCACGCTCTCCTTCGGCTCGAACAGCAGTGTCTTCAGCGTCTCGGCGACGGAGAGCGGGGCGAACGCCAGCGAGGGCGAGGAGTCTCGGCGGCCCATGGTGAGCCAGCAGACCGTGTCGCGTTCGTCCTTGCCGACGATACGCGACAGCCCGGCGCGCAGGCGCTCGCCGCCTTCCAACAGGTCGGCGACGGCGGCGCTGACGGCGTCCCGATCGTGCAGATCGGAGGGATTGGCGGCGTCGAGCATCGCGCTCGCTTCCTCCAGGGCTCCGCAGACCGCCCCAAGCTTGCCCTCCGTGGCGAACCACGACGCCTCGATATCGGCCCAGTCGGGCTGGACGCGGATGCCCCGATTGATCGGGATGCGCTCGTCGTAATCGCCACGGCCGCTTCCGTGGTTGGCGCCGAACTCCTGGATCGCCCGCCAGAATTCCGGCACGGCGTCTCGGGCGCGCATGACCGCCTGTGAGAGCGCCTGGGCCAGCGACTGGAGCTGCGGGGCAACGCTGATCGCGCCGTGCGAGGCGCGCGCCGTCGTATGCAGGGTCGACACCAGCCCGCCCTCCCGGTCACGGGCGGCGCGGGCGTAGATGGCGTCGAGCCAGTCGAGCAGATCGTTCTCGCTGGCCGAGAACCCGAACTGCTGGGTCGCCTGCTCCTCCAGGTGGTGCGCCTCGTCCACGACCAGATGTTTGTACTCGGGAAGCACATTGCCGCCGGTAGCGAGGTCCGACAGCAGCAGCGCGTGGTTCACGACGATTACGTGCGCTGACTCGGCCCGGCGACGCGCGCGGAGCAGGAAGCACGAGCCGTCGCGGACGTAGGCACACTGCATGGACAGGCACCCGCCCTCCTGAGCGCTCACGCGCCGCCACGTGACGTCGTCCTCGCGCCGCAGATTCATTTCGGCGCGATCTCCCGTGTCTGTCTGACCTAACCAGAACAACAAACGCACCAGAACACGGGCCTCTTCGGACGTCATCAACGCCGAGCGCGCCATGCCAGCCCAGCGGAGCAGGCACAGGTAGTTCGCCCTTCCCTTGAGTGTCGCCGCCTGCAGGGCGTCGGCCTCGATACCGGCGGCCGCCAGCAATCGGCGGGCGATGGGGATGTCCTGCGACGTGAGCTGCTCCTGGAGGTGGATCGTGTTAGTGGAGACCACTACGCGGCTGTTGTTGCGGACGGCGTGCAGCGCCGACGGAACCAGGTACGCCAGCGACTTCCCGACCCCGGTTCCCGCCTCGACGATCAACCGGTTGCCTTCGGAGATCGTCTCGCCCACCGCGCGGGCCATCACCGTCTGCTCCCTCCGCTCCTCGTACTCGGGTAGCGCCTCGTGCGCTGCAGCCGACTTCAGCAAGCGGGCGCTCTCTTCACCCGCCACTGTGACCTTGCGGGTCGCCGGAGGGTCCGCGTCGGGGATGGGAGCAGGCGCCTTCACGAAGCCGTGCACGAAGCCCTCGCGCTCGCCGTCGCCGGGCCGGCGCGGCCGCTCCTCGGCCATCTCACGCAACAGATGCCGCAGGGACCAATCGCTCATCGAACTCAGGCGCTGTGCCTCGGCGAGCAGATCCGCCGGCGAGGCGGCGAGTCGCTCGCGCAGAGCGAGAAAGACACGCATCGCGGCGTCCGCGTCGGGCATCGCGCGGTGGCGACCTGTGAACTCGATCCCCAGGTGGTCGGCGATGCCGCCAAGCGAGTTCTGCGCAAGTCCACCGAGCAGGAGGCCCGCCAGCTCGTGCGTGTCGTATGTGGGGCCGAAGAGCTGCACGCCCTTCTTCATCAGGAAGCCCGTGTCGAACGTCGGGTTCTGACCGACGATCGGGTCGAGGCCAGCGAACGCCTCGACCTCTAATGCGATGGAGCCGAAGTGAGGAGCGCCCGCCAACTCGCGCTCGTCGATGCCCGTCAGCAACGCGATCCGGTAGTCCAGCTTGCGCCCGGGATTCACGAGCGAGTGGTAGCGGTCGATGACGCCGTCCGTATCGAACCGGATCGCGGCGACTTCGATGATCTCGTCGGTGTCGGGATCGAGCCCGGTCGTCTCGAGGTCGAGGGAGACGTACGGCATGAACGATACTTCTAGACGACGGCGGCACTCGGGCGTCGCGCGGCGTGCCTGATGCTAGCACGCCCGGAACGCCCGATGCAGCCGTTATGTGGCGGGAGTCCGATCAAGTAGCGAGCCCGGGGGCGGCTTCTTCGAGCGAATCCTCGGTGAAGAACGTGAGCTTGCCTTGCAGCAGGCCGTGGTGTGCGTGAAAGCGGCCCGCCCGAAGCTCGGCCAGGAACGCGTCCGCCGTTGTGACGTCATGCTCGAGGACGGTGCAGTAAAACCCGATGCCTGTGCGCGAATGGGCATCGCTGCCGCCGGTCACCGGCTTGCCCAGCACTTTCGCCACTTGCAGCGCGAACAGATTCTCCCGCGGCATGTTTGCGCCGTTCAGCGCCTCGATGGCGTCGACGAGCTGGAACACGGGCAGCCGTTCCGCAGCCTGCTCAGGCGTCATCGTGAAGGGCTCTTTCCCCTGTTTGCGGAAGTACACAGGGTCGAACCAGTGCCGGAACGGGTGCGCTACGGTCATGAAGCCGCCCAGGTCGTCCAGGACCTTACGCAGCTCCTCCGCCCGCCGGATCCCGGGCACGTACTGTTTCAGGCCCACGACGATCATGTGGCCCATGTCCGTCGACACCTCCATGCCGTTGTTCACGAACAGGTCGGCGTGTCGCTCGCGGTAGTCGTTCAGCTTGTAGGTGTCCCATAGCCGGTCATGTTCCGTTATGTTGACGGCCGTGAGCCCCCGCTGGCGCGCCTCCTCTGCCAGATCCTCGGGGTCGAGGCCGCTGTCGGAGGCGCCGGCGGTCGTGTGGATGTGCATGTCGATGATCGTGGGCATCGGCATGCATGGTAGCGAGACCGGAGCCTAGCCGCTTCGATGCGGCAGCTCCCGCCTGCTAGGCTGCCTGCGCCAGCCAGGGCGCCGCCCATCCGAACAGCACCACGCCCGCCACGGCCGCCGCCAGCGCGAACCGGCGCCACGGCGCAAGGAGCATCGGGATCACGACGGCGGCAGCCAGCGCCAGCACCAGCAGCGTGTACGCAAGATTCGGGCTGCCGAGTCCGCTATCCGGCCGCCGCTGTTCCATTCCATGTAGCGCCAGCCCGAGGATCATTCCGAGCGCTGTTAGCACGAGGAACGCCAGGAAGTGTGACACCATGGCAAGCGCGACGATGTTGGTGCCGTCCGGCGCGAAGCGCTGCGCGAAACCCGTGTGGCCGCTCGACCGAACCAACATGATGGCGCCCGCCGGGGCAACGACGATCGAGTACGCGAACCCCACGACGAAGCCGGCGAAGACCTCGGCCAACCTACAGCTCCTCGATGCGCAACGCCTGCTTGCGGCGAATCGCGTGCGTGGGACACGGCTCGAACCCGGTCTCGCGGATCCGCCGTGCGAGGGCGTCGGCGTGGTCCGCGCCGCCGCCGTAGAGGAGAAAGAACGACGGGCCCGCGCCGCAAAGGTGCGGGGCGTATCCCTCCGAACGCAACGCGTTCATCGCGCGCTCAGCGTCGGGCTGCATGCGGCGCGTAACGTGCTCGAAGACGTTGTTCAGCAGCTCGTCGTGGATCATCCGCCCCGCTTCGACGGTCTCGCGCACGCCCAGCGTCACGTCGCCGTCGGCGTAGTCGTCCGGCGTCAACGCCGCAAACATCTGCGCCGTCTTCTCGCCCCGCTCGCCGGCCGGCGGGATGGCGAGCATGATGCTCGGCGCGAGCGCGTCTGGCAGCCGCCGCACCTCATCGCCGCGACCACTAACTTCCGCCGTGCCACCGACGACGAAGAACGGCGGGTCGGAGCCGATCTCTCCGGCAATTTCGACGAGGTTTATCTCCGGCTGGCCGGCGTCCCAGAGCGCGTTCAGGCCGCGGAGGACTGCCGCGGCATCGCTGCTGCCGCCGCCGAGGCCGGCAGCCACGGGGATGTGCTTCTCGAGGACGATGTGCGCGCCATTCCGGACGCCGGCGCGGTCGCGCAGGGCCACGGCTGCCCGGTGGGCGAGGTTCTGCTCGATCGGGTTCCCGGCCAGCATCTCGGGCTCGCCCGCCAGATCGAGTGTGATGTCCGCCGCTTCCGTCAGCCTGATGACGTCGCAGAGGTCGATCGTCTGGAGCACGCTGCGAATCTCGTGGTAGCCGTCAGGGCGTGCGCGCAGCACCTCCAGCGACCAGTTGATCTTGGCCGGGGCGATGAGCCGAAACGTCCTCGTCATTGCCGTTCCCTCACGAGCCAGGCGCGCGTTACAGCCGCCCAATCGTCCAGCGTCAGGACGTGCGGCCGCAAGCCCGCATCGACCCCGGCCGCCGCCATGGTCTGATCGACCACCTCCTGCTTCACGTGGAGTCCGAACGAGAGGCTGTTTCGCAGCATCTTGCGCGGATTGCCGAACCCGGCCCGCACGATACGGAAGAAGGCATCCAGCGGCACATCGACCCGCGGCCGCTCGGCCACATCAATGCGCACCACTGCCGACTGCACCTTTGGTGGCGGGCTGAAGGCGCCCGGCGCGACCTTCATGACCATGCGCGTTTCACCGTACACCTGCGTCGCGACGCTCAGTAGTCCCATCTTCGGGGGCCGCGCGCAGATCGCCTCGGCCACCTCGAACTGCACCATGATGACGAGGCGCCGCGGCCGCACGTCACCTTCGAGGAACAGCCGCAGGGTGGGCGCGGCGATGTTGTAAGGCAGGTTCGCGACGACCACGTAGGGAGCGGCGGCGGCGCCGGCAGCAAGCAGTTCGGACGGTGTGCAGTCAAGCACGTCGCCCTCGACGATCGCGACGTGCGGCTGTCCGCCGAACCGGTCGCGCAGCGCCACGATCAGGTCACGGTCGACCTCGACGGCGACCACGCGTGACGCTCGTTCGGCGAGGACAGCAGTGAGCGCGCCGGGGCCCGGGCCGACCTCCACCACCGCCTCACCCGGTACGAGGCCGGCGGCGTCGACGATCTTCGTGAGGATGTTCGTGTCAGAGAGGAAGTGCTGGCCGAAGCGCTTCTTCGCCCGGAAGCGGAAGGGCGCGGCGCTACTCAAGGATGTAGATATCGACCCACTTCGAGACCCAGTCAATCTCCACTCCGTCCGGGAACCCCAGGTCGATGATGTATCCCTTCACCGCACCCCCGGTGTCGCCTGCGACAGCATAGCCGTATCCGGGCACGAACATCCGCGTGCCCAGAGGGATGATCTCAGGGTCGACGGCCACGATTCCGTAGGTTACGACGGCCCCGCTGGCCGTGACGCCGTAGTTCGGGTCGTCGGGCGAGCGGCCGGCGCTGGCGGGATTGTAGGCGGTCGCGTACACGCGAAGCGTCCGGCCAACGCTGCCGGACGAGCCATCAGGCACCGCGTCGTTCCGGCCCGTCCGCGTCGGGTAATAGATAACCGTATCGACGGGCTCGGGGTCCAGCTTGTCCTCGACCAGCTCCCGGCCGACTTCCACGCCGTCGACGTAGGTGATGCTGTAGCGGCGCACGCGGACGCCGTCGCGCCCGGCTACGGTACGCGTCTGGCCCGGGGGGAGGCTGGGGTCCAGCTCGTACACCGTACTGCTCTCGATGTATTCGTACGCGACATCGTTCGACGAGCCGAGCTGCACGACGCGGACGCTCATCTCGGACGTGACCGGCGTCTCGAACGACGGATCGACGAACGCGCCCTCCGGCAGGATGATGCCCTCTTCGTCCAGCACCTCGCGCACTGTGCGCGCCAGCGTGTACACCACGCGGTGGCCATCGGGCAACGCGATCGTCACCGGGTGCGCGTGCAGCACCTCGATCCGCGTGTCGATCTCGAGCGGCGCCTGCGGGTCCGGTAACACGCGGTCCCCGGGACCGACGATGACGCCGGCCTCGCGCAGCGCCCCGGCGACCGTTTGGCGGCTCGAGGTCGAGACCGTCTCTTGCGCGCCCTCGATGATCACAAACGGCACCGCGCGCCGGACTTCGATCTCGATCGGTATGCCGTCCGCGTCGAGCCGGCCGTGTGCGCTCGATGCGAGCTTGATCGGCGGCTCGATCGGGGCCGTGTCGGCCACGAACACGCCGTTCTGCATCACGCTGTCGCGCTGCTGCAGGACGATGTCGACCTCGTCCAGCGCCTCCGCGATGGAGTCGGCGGCGGTGCGCAGCTCGTAGGTCTGGCCGTCGGCGATGACCCGGACGTCCCGGGCGCGGTCGACCATCAGGATCTTGGCACCGGGCGTTTCGGCGGTTAGCACGCGGTCGCCCTCAGCAAGCCCCACGCCCGACTGGCGCAGGACCGCCTCATCGCTCGACTGGCGCGTCTGGATCTCGACCTCACGGCCATCCGCCACCACCCGTACGGTACGGGGGCGCACTGCGACGAAGACGAAGGCGCTGACCGCGATGAGGGCGGCGAGGATGGCGAGATGCCGGCGCCGCCTGTCGTGAAACAACAGGCTGTGACGCCCCGCGTCGTGCAGCATCCGCGTCAGGCCTCCGTGGTGGCCTGACGCAAGCCTTCGCCGCAAGCGGCCTCCTAGCGCAACTCCTACCACGCGCGGACACGCGTGTCCGCGCGTCCGAAAGAAAGCGCCCGCCCCCACCGGGCGAACGCGTGGGTGTGGAAGTAAGGTCGTGCACCTGCTGTCGATCAGGCCCTTGGGCGTAGCGACGCTAACTAGCTCCGGCCCGGTAACCCTGCGGCACCCGGAACTAACTGCTTACCGCTGCTTCCTTCCGGACCTGACGGGGTTCACAGTGCTCCGCCGCGCAGGACCAGGCCCTCAACGCCGCTCGGCACCGCCCGTGTCCAGGTACCGTGACCTCGAGCAGGAATTCAGCCCCGCTATAGCGGCTTGCGGGTACAGGGCACCGCTGGCTCCCCGCCTAGCACGACCTCGGGGATCCTACCACGCTGCGATAGCCCGTCAAGCAACGGCGGGTTCAGCGACGCGTTCACTGATATAGCACCGCCGCAAAACGACGCATCCTGTTGACCGGCGCGTGGCGATGCCCTAGCATTGGCGCCTGACCCTCCACGCATTTCACACCAGGATTCTCCGTTATGGTCAGCCCGTCCCTCCGAACCGCAGGCCTTGCGGCCTCGCTCGCCGCGTCCATCGTCGCGTCGATCTTTCTCTGGCAGACCCGGTCGGCTGCGCAAGAACCGGAATGGGACCCGGTCGCAGTCGCGCGCGCACACCTCGCGGGGACGGATACGCGCCGGGGACTTGCACCCGAGGCACCCGACGAAGAGGCCTTGCTCGAGGTACGCGAAAGCCCCGGCGCGGTCCACGTCCGGCTCCAGCAGACCCTGCACGGCATACCAGTCGCGGGCGCCGTCTCGACCCTGAGCATGCAGCCCGGTGACAACCAGGTCCGTCTGGCCATCGACAAGCATCACCCGGATCCGGCCAGCGCCGCCTCCGCGACCGCACCGTCGATCTCGCAGCCGGACGCCGAGAGAGCCGCCAGCGACGCTATCGGCCTGGCTGGAGCGCCTCTTCAGCCCAGCACCAGCAGCCTTGTGTACGTGCAGCGCGGGCTCGAGCTGCGCCTCGCGTACGAGGTCCGAATCTTTGCGCGCGAGCCCCTGGGCGCCTGGCTCGTCGCGATCGACGCGGTGACGGGGGAGACCATCTCCTACAACAACGTCATGTCGTTCGACTCCGGCCAGGTGTTTCACCCGAACCCGGCCCAGAGTTCGGGCTTCACCATCCCGCCGCCCTCTGACTGCGATTCCGGCGCCAACGCCACGACCCTGGCGCCCGAACGCACGTCGGTGACGCTGCTTGGCATCACGCCCGCGCAGAACAAGCTGAAGGGACAGTACGTCGACGTCACCGCCCCGGGGCTCCCCGCCGGTTACAAGACACCTGGCCAGGCAAACGAACCATCGCGCGTCTACAACTACAACTGCAACGACGACCGCTTCGAAGAGGTCATGGTCTACTACTACGTGGACCTTACGCAGCGAAAGATCCAGTCGCTGGGCTTCACCGGCACCTCCTCCGCACTCGCGAGCCCCGTCCCGGTCCACCCTCACTGGGACGCCGACTGCAACGCGTTCTACGACCCGTTCAACCGCGGCATCTATTTCATGGATGGCGATGGCGTGAACTGCTCGTCGGACACCGGCGAGGACGCCGACGTCGTCGTGCATGAATACGGCCACGCACTGCAGGACGCCATCACGCCAGGCTGGGGCTTCAGCAGCAACGCACTTTCCGTCGAGCAGACGCGCTCCATAGGCGAAGGCTGGGGTGACTTCATTACGGGCGCGATGTTTGGCGACCCGTGCCTCGGTGGTTGGGCCCTGAACGAGCTGTACGGCGGCGAAGACTGCCTGCGCACGATGGACAATACGAACGTCTACCCTGCGGACTTCGAGGCCTGCCCGGACGAGGGGAGCGGCGCGGAAGAGGAGCACTGTGGCGGCCTGCTGTGGGGCGGCGCGCTCTGGGATCTGGTCGAGGCGTTCGGCGGCGACCAGGCGGCCCGCGACCTCGTCCTCCGCCTGGTGCTGGACGGCCAGTTCTACTTGAGCCCCCTTGCGACCTTCAACGACGCGGCGGCCTCGATTCGGCAGGCCGACATCGACCTGTACGGCGGCCTCCATGCGTCGACGATCAACTCTGTCTTCGCGGCCCGTGGCCTGAACTCCACCGGTACGGCGACTGACACCACGTACTACTTCCTCCGCGTGCGGCACACCTACGTCGGGGACCTCGAACTGCGGCTCAAGGTAGGCTCGACAACCACCCCCGTCTGTAACGAACTGCTGTGGGATCATTCGGGTGGCAGCGCCGATGACATCATGGGCTGGGTGCCTATCAGCATCAGCGCCTGCGCGCCCTACTTCCCGCCGACGGTGGGTCAGCCCTGGTACCTCACGGGACAGGACAACTTCGCGACCGACACCGGATACATCGACACATGGGCGGTCACGCTCAGCGGCAACGAGTACTGCTATGCGACGGACGTGCCCGTGAACATCCCGGATGGGACGAACGTGCAGGCGGCGTCCAAGGTCGACTGCTCGGCCAAGCGCATGGGCCAGCCCGCCGTGGACCCCAACGACCCTGATGCCGATGGCGTGGTGAACGCGTCCGATAACTGCCAGCTCACGCCCAATCCCGATCAGACGAACAGCGACAGGAACTTCATCGACCAGACGCCGCCTTCTACACAGGATGACCGGAGCTGGCCCAACTCCGATGCCGCCGGCGACGCGTGCGATCCCGACGACGACAACGACGGCATCCCCGATGCGGACGAGGCCGCTGGCTGCAACGGCTCGGGCCCGCTCCTGTCCACGAACAGGGACACCGACGGTGACCGGAACCTCGACGGCGCCGAGTGCACTCTGGGCACAAACCCGGCCAGCGCCGGAAGCAAGCCCACGGCCGCTTCCTGTGCCGCGTACCTTGGGGTGGCGCAGACGGCGGACTCCGACGCCGACCGCATCCGCGACTACGTGGAGTTCTGCAATTACAACACGGATCCGAACGACAACGACACCGACAACGACCAGGACGGCTTCCCGTCCACGGGACTGACCAAGGACGGTTGTGAGGCCGCGTCCCTGAACAACGACCGCGTCGTGAATTCGGGCGACCAGGCGCTACTGGCCATCGAAATCGCGCGTGAAGGTAGCCAGGTCCTGCGGCTGGTGAGCATGGACGTGAACAAGGACGGTGGCGTGAACGCCGGTGACCAGTTGCTGCTCTCGTCCTTCGTTTCGCCCGGCGGCCAGTGCCCGTAGCCCCCGCGTCGGCTCACAGCGCCGCGCTCCGGGCCGAAAGCCTGTGGGTATACTCTCTGCACGCCGCTGTGCAGCGGCGACCAAACGCGGAGGGTACATGGGCGACACACTGCCGAGATTCACGGCCGCCGCCGTGCAGGCCGCTCCCGTCTTTCTCGACCGTGAGGCTACGATCGACAAGGCCTGCGAACTGATCGCTGCGGCGGGCCGGGCGGGCGCATCGCTCATCGTCTTCCCGGAGACCTGGGTACCCGGCTACCCGTTCTGGCACACCACACCCAACGTCTTCTCCGGCGAGACGTTCACGGATCTGTGGAAGAACGCCGTAGAAATACCGTCCACCTCCACCAGCCGGCTCGCGCAGGCGGCTCGGAAGGCGAGCGCCTACGTCGTGATCGGGATCAACGAGCGCGACACCGTGTCCCGAGGGACGCTCTTCAACACCCTGCTGTATCTCTCCCCCGAGGGAGAGGTCGTACGGCACCACCGAAAGCTCATGCCCACTTTCACCGAGCGCACCGTCTGGGGATTCGGCGACGGCAGCGACCTCGACGTGCTCGAGACGCCGCTGGGGCGGATGGGTGGGCTCATCTGCTGGGAGCACCAGATGACGCTGGCCAAATACGCCCTGTACGCACAGGGAGAGCAAGTGCATTGCGCGGTCTGGCCCGCTTACACCAGCCAGAACAACCACATCGACTTCGGCATGCGGCAGTATGCCTTCGAGGGCGCCTGCTTTGTCGTCTCCTCCTGCGGCGTCGTGACGCCGGGCTCGATGCCGGAGCGCCTGGGCGGCGACCGAACGCCCGCGAACGGCGGCACGGCCATCGTCGGCCCGAGCGGCGAGTACCTGGCGGGACCGATCTACGGCGTCGAGGAGATCCTCTACGCCGAGATCGACCTGGAGACCACGATTCGCGAGAGGCATTCCCGCGACATCGCCGGCCATTACGCGCGCCCGGACGTCTTCCAACTGCTCATGAATGCCGCGCCGAAGCCTCTCGTCCGGACGTTCGCCCCTGACGGCGTATCGGCTCTTGCCGTCCCGCCTGCCACGGTCGAGGCGATAGTGGATCGCCTCCAGACCGTCCGCGACTACCTGGGAAGTCTCCTGAGCCGCATCGAGGCCGACGGTGACGCCGACGTTGATGCGGCAATCGCCGAGGCGATGGAGTCGATAGAACGCGCCGCCACAGGCGTGTGGGTGCGCGAGTAGCCGCCCTTGCCACCGAAGAAGACCGCGCAGCCGAAAACCGCCGAGCCCGCACCGATGGTGAACGTGCGGGCGCTCATGCGACGGCGTCCACTGCCATACGACGCCGAGGCAGCTCGCAGACACATCGGCCGCCGCGATCCCGTGATGCGGCAGATCGTCAAGCTCTGCGGACCGTACGCCCTCGAGGTACGTGGCAAGCCGTACGAGTCGCTGCTTCGGGCCATCCTGTACCAGCAACTGGCCGGGCCAGCCGCGGCAGCGATCGAGCGGAGGTTCCTGGCGCTCTTCGCCCACCGGATCCCGACGCCCGCCCAGCTTGCCGAGCTGCCCGACGGGGACTATCGCGGCGCCGGCGTTTCGCGGCAGAAGATGGGGTACATGCGCTCGCTGGGCGAGGAGTTCGCCTCGGGACGGTTGAGCGACCGCCTGATCGCTCGCGCGCCCGACGACGAGGTCATCGAGATTGTCACACAGGTGAAGGGCATCGGGCGCTGGACCGCGGACATGCTGCTGCTGTTCTGCCTGGGCCGGCCGGACGTGCTTCCTGTCGGCGACCTGGGCATTCGCGCCAACATGAGGGACGCCTACGGGCTGGCCGACCTGCCGAAGCCGTCGGAGATGGAGGAGATCGCACACCCCTGGCGCCCCTACCGGAGTGCGGGCACCTGGTACCTCTGGCGCCGCGGCGACATTGTCACGCTGTAGCGACGCCTTCCCTAACGGCAGCCTGCCGCGATCGATCCCGTGCACGCGGAAAACGACAGGAGGCGGTCACTGAGCGACTACGGGAGATCGGAAGCCGACCCCCAGGATTACAACGACGGCGGCGTTGACTTCTACGCCGCGCTCGCGCGGGAGACCGGCGGGCCGGTGCTCGAGGTCGCCTGCGGCACCGGTCGGGTAACCGTCCCTTTGGCGCGCCTTGGTATCGCCGTTACGGGACTCGACATTCGGCCCGAACTGCTGGATATTGCCCGCACGAAGTCGAGCGGCCTTGCAGCGCGTTGGGTCCAGGGTGATGGGCGCACGTTCGATCTCGGCGAGCGCTTCCGCCTGATCTTCCTCACCGGCAACGCATTCCAGCAGTTCCTCACGAACGAGGATCAGAAAGCGCTGCTGGACCGGGCACGTGCGCATCTCGATGATGGCGGCCTGTTTGCTTTCGAAACGCGCAATCCTCTCTGGGCAACGCCGTCGACGCGTGCCGATCTGGAGGCGACGATCGAGAAAGCCCGCCTTCGCACTGACTTCTTCACCCTGCTCGAGACACGCGTGGACGAACAGCCATGGCAGACCTACGTCGACAGTCGGGGGCGCCGAGTCCGGGAGACGTTCACGCAGGAGTACGACCCCGTCGCGCAGATTCTGCACCTCCTGTACCGTCATTGGATCGAAGGGAGCGACGAGCCGCAGACCAGGCGTGAGATACTGCGCTATACATTCCCGCAGGAACTCGCGGCGATGCTTCACGGCAACGGCTTCACGATCGTCCGGCAGCATGGCGACTGGAGTCTGGAGCCCTTGACCGCCCACAGCCTGAGTATCATCGTCGTCTGTCGTACGACAGAATCAGCGGCGCAATGAATGAGTGAGGTCGCGTGTGCACGAAGTCGAGATCGAGGAGTTCGAGCGGTACGTCGCGGACGCGGTTCATGCGCTCCCGGCCGAATTCGCCTCCCGCATCGCGAACGTCGAGTTCGCAGTCGAGGAGTGGGCCCGGCCGGAGGATTACGGCCGGACCGGTAGTCCCCAGGGAAGCACGCTCCTGGGGGTATACCGGGGTGTCCCGCTGACCAGGAGGATGTCCGGGTACAACATGGTCGTGCCCGACCGCATCGTCCTCTTCCGCCAGCCGCTCCAGCGTATGGCGTCGGGTGAGGCGGACCTGCGCCGGCGGATCGAGCACGTCGTCCGGCATGAGGTCGCGCACTTCTTCGGCATCAGCGACGAACGCCTCCGCGAGATCGATGCCTACTAGCGCACTCCCGAACGGCTCCTCTGTACGCCCCGTCCACAGCGTGGCGCGGGCCTTCAGCCCCGCGCCGATTCCCTGATCCTCTCACGCGTGGAGTCTCCTCACGCACCTGCCACGTCCCAGCGCGGATCCGCGCCAAATGCGTGCTCCCAAACGACGCACGCGACCGCAACAACTGTGAACCCCCGCAGCCACGCCATGCCGGTAGAATCGAGGGTGCGCATTCCTCTTCTGGCGATCCTGATAGCCCCGCTGCTCGCCATGCTGACCGCGGCCTGCGGGGACTCCAGCGACGGCGCGCCCGACTTTCCCGAGGTCGTGACGATCGGCGAAGGCGACCTCTTCCCCAGCATCATCAACAGCGCCCTGGCCGTCGGCGAGAACCGCGTCTCGATGCAGCTCATCGACCGCGACGACAAGCTCCTGCTCGATGCCAGGCTGCGCGTCCGCTACTTCAACCTGAACGGCGGCGAGCCTCGCCTGACGAGCGACTCAGACGCGCGCCTCATCACCTCCGAGCTGAGCTTCATCGACGAGAACCATGGGTTCGAGCGCACGGTAACCGGGGACAGCGGCGTCTATGTCACGTACGTCACGTTCGACCAGCCCGGCGACTGGGGCGCAGAGATCACCATCGAGCGGGTGGGAGAGACCACGGTGGTGCCGTACCGCTTCAACGTGCTCGAGGAAGGCCTGGAGCCGGCCGTTGGCGACCCGGCGCCGCCCTCCGTGCAGGCCACTACGGCCAGCGCCCCCATCGCAGAGATCGACTCCTCGTCGCCCTTCCGCGAGGCGATGCACTCGACGACCGTCGCCGACGCGCTCCGCATCGGCACGCCGCTCGTGATCGCCTTCGCTACGCCCGCGTTCTGCTCCTCTCGCACTTGCGGACCCCTCATGGACACGGTCATGGATCCGCTGTACGAGAAGTACGGAGACCAGGCTGTCTTTATCCACATCGAGCCGTACGCCCTTCCCGAGCTGCGGTCGGCAAACGTCCAGAACGCGGTCCCGGCGGCCCTGGAGTGGCGCCTACGGAGCGAGCCCTGGATCTTCGTCGTCGGGCGAGACGGGCGCATCAGCGCCAAGTTCGAGGGCTTGGTGGCGCCGGACGAGGTGGAGAGCGTCCTGCAGCTCGCTCTGCTGGACGGCGATGCCGCCACCACGCCCGCCGTTCCAGCCACGCCGTAGCCATAATCGCCGCACGAGCCATGCCCCGACCGCCCTGTAGTTGGTCAGTGACTATGACACGTTACGTGGGCAGTGAATCTGTCACCTC
>CAYJMG010000014.1:77343-103353 GCA_964371355.1 uncultured Dehalococcoidia bacterium | reverse complement strand
CCGCCCCGGATCGCTCGTCGATCCCTCTGCCGGTACTATTTCAACACCCTGCTAGCTTTCTTGTTCGGCATCGCGCCTCCCCCCTGAGATTGATACTGCGAGGAGATCTTCTCGCTCAACAGGCGCTACAAGGATCTGCGAGTAGTAGCGTGACTTCGTCTTGGGGATCGGACCCCACCACCGGTTCAATACCCGATACTCGAAAGCAAACTCAAGGAAGCACACCTCCTCGGGCTGGGATCGCCGGGTGGCCGCAGGCCGCCGTGCGCAGCGACCGGCTGTCGTCGTACGAGCAGTGGGATCTGTCCCAGGCCGAGGCGCTGCTCGGGGAGTATCACCACGGCATGGCGACGATCGCTACGCGCGAGATGTTCGGGGGGCTGGACCGCTATGCCGCCGGCGCCTGGCGATAAAAGCGAGCTCCAGTCGGTGTACGGCCACAACGGGATTGCAGTGGTAGAAGGAGATAGCAGATGCCGAGAATCGATGGACTAGCGGAGGATGGGGCGCCGGAGCAGGTGCAGAAGATCTATGCGGGCGTGCGGCACGCGTACGGAAAGATGCTCGATCCCGTGTCCGTGACGGCGCACAGCCCGGAGATCCTCGGCGCGTACCTGTCGTTTGAACGCGAATCGCGGAAGGCCAACGCATTGGATCCGGTGTCGAAGCAGCTCGCGAACCTGAAGACCGCGACGCTTGTCGGCTGTCCGTTCTGCATCGATATCGACTCGAGAGAAAGCGTCGATGCCGGCGTGCGTGCAGAGCAGGTCCAGGCGCTGCACGAGCACGCCGCGAGCGCGGAGTTCTCCGATGACGAGCGCCTGGTCCTCGACTATGCGGTCGCGATGACGAGGACACCGCTGAACGTGACCGACGCGCTCTTCGAACGGCTCCGCGCTCGATTCTCGGAGCGGGAACTTGTGGAGCTGACGGCCACCATCGCCTGGGAGAACTATCGCAGCCGCTTCAACCACGCGCTGGGAGTCCAGTCGCACGGGTTCGCCGAGAACGGTGTGTGTGCGCTGGCGGTCCGTGACTGATCGGCTTGGCGTGCAAGCCGCTCGCGCAAAGGCGAGCTTCAGTGACCGGCGCAGACGACTATCTGAGACGGATGAAGTCGTCGACGGTGAAGCCGGCATCCTTGAGGATTCGGACGGCGAGGCCACGACCAACGTCGACGCTCGTGTGAACCGGCACGGTTACGGAGTCGCCGCGTTCGGCGTGGCGCATCGTCAGATGGCTGCCCTGTTGTCGGTCTTCGATGAAGCCCTGCGACTTTAGAAAGCGCACGAGTTCGGTGGCGGTGACTTGCGGCATCCGTGCCATCAGGGGATAGCGACGGTCAACTCTTCGACATGGACGAGGTGTTCGTTTTGCGGCACGGGGTCTCCGTGCGCGATCAGCGAATCCAGATGGATCTGGATTGCCTCGCGGATGTTGCGCTTCGCCTCTTCGATCGTGCGACCGTTACTGAAGCAGCCGGGCAGCGTCGGACTGTAGGCGCTGTACCCCTCGTCCTCCGGCTCCTTCTCCACGACGATTTCGAACGTGTAGTACTTCATCGCGGGAAGTATACGTGACCTGCCGGACGCAGTGCGCGGTTGGAGACTCGGCTAGACTGCCGCCGATGCCACACACCCAAGCCCCGCGCCTCCGCATCTACCACGAGCGCGCGGGCGCCGGCCCGCCGCTGCTCTTCATCTCCGGCACGGGCGGCGACCTCCGCGCCAAGCCCAACGTCTTCGACGGCACCCTCCCCCAGCACTTCGACCTGCTCGCCTACGACCAGCGAGGCCTCGGCCGCACCGAGCGCCCGCCCGGCCCCTACACCATGCGCGACTACGCCGACGACGCCGCGGCCCTGCTCGACGCCGTCGGCTGGGACCGCTGCCGCGTGCTCGGCGTCTCCTTCGGCGGCATGGTGGCGCAGGAGTTCGCCCTCCGTCATCCCGGCCGCGTCGAGCGCCTCGCGCTCGCCTGCACGTCGTCCGGTGGCGAGGGCGGCGCGTCGTACCCCCTCCACGAACTGCACGGCCTCCCCGCCGACCAGCGCGCGCGCCGCATGATCGCCCTGAACGACAGCCGCTTTGCCGCCCTCGAGCGCGAGAACCCCGACCGTTACGCCCGCATCCTGCAGATGACCATCGACACGATGACCGCACCCGACGCCTGGCCCGACGAAGCCCCTGGCGAGCACAACGTCTCCCGAGACGAGGGCGCCCGCCTCCAGCTCGAGGCCCGCTGCCACCACGACACCTGGTCCCGCCTGCCCACACTCCGTATGCCCGTCTACGTCTGCGCCGGCCGCTACGACCTCATCGCCCCGCCGTCCAACTCCGAGGCCATCGTGTCCCGCCTCGACGGCGGTAGCAGCCCTGGGGCCCGCCTGGAGCTGTTCGAGGGCGGCCACTTGTTCCTCATCCAGGACAGGCGGGCATACGCCGCCATCGTCGAGTTCCTGTTGGCCTGACGGCCGCCGCCGCGAGCGGGCTCGTCCACGCGTCCTCTTCCGAATACGCCGAGCGCGTTATTGGACTTGTGGCGCCCGCGTCCAGAGTGCCCGGCAGTCCCGCTGCACGGGCAGCCCTCGCCATCGGCTGACAACTGCACATAAGATCGCCAGCGGCGCGCAGAGGGGTGATTCCGGAGCCGCCCCATGGCGCCGTCATTCGTGCGGCATCACGGTCGCCCGGGCGGAAGGTTGACTCTTGACAATGCTCGTCGCCGGGCAGATAATCGGCCCCGCCACCAGGGGGAGCACGAAGCTCAACTTTACCCCTTCCGCTCGGATCCGGCGCGGAGCGCCGCTAGTTAGCCGCACTCTTTTCACTTGCTCATGCCCCGCGTGGAGTGGCGGCCTGGGAGGTTATACGTGATTCGATCCGTACGTCGGTGCGTCTATGTGCTCGCGGCCGTGGCGGCTGCCGGGAGTGCCCTCCTCGCCTGGAGCGAGTCCGCGGAAGCCGCCGTTAGCCTGACCGTGGGTGGCGTACCTATTGTCGATGGTGGCCCGATGGATCTGGACGGTATCGTCAACGACCAGATCGTGTTTGACAGTGCTGCCGGCCCCGCCGGCTTCGCGCTCCCCGGCGGCAGCTCGGTCGGCGCCATCAGTGGGAAGCTCATCAAGGGCAGCGCCGGTAGCATAACCCTCACTGACGTCGCCGCGACGAAGGGCGCCGGCGGCGCGCCGCTCCCCTTCACCTTCGGCACGTCGTTCGCCGGCTCTGTGCCGAAGCTCAGCTGCTCGGCTCAGGGGTACTTCTCGAACGCCGGCGGGACGGTGGGCGCCGGTTCCGCCATGACGTTTGCGTGTGATGCTGACGGGGCGCCAGTACCGTCCGGGGGCCCGCTCACATACACGGTCCCGGCCAGCACGGCGTCGTCCGCCTTCTTCTCGAAGTCCGCGACGGAGACCGTCAGCAAGGTTGCGCCTCCCGTCACTGCGACGGGCACGATCCTGCTCACGACCGCGGGCGACGAATTACACGTGCCGTACAGCTTCCACATGTACGACACCGACTCCGTCGTCGGCGGCATCGCCGAGCCCAGCGACCTCGAGGGCGCGTTGCCCTCGGCCGTCGGTGGCGATGACTCCGCGCTGTGGTCGTCGACATGGTTGTGGACCGCACTGGGCGTCGCCGGCCTGGCGACGGTCTTGGCGGCTGCGGCCGGACGTCTGCGCATCAGGCGAAATCGACCGTGATGGTCCGTGTGAGCATCGGCCCGGCGCCGCGTGGCGGGCGCGCGGGTGGACCACTTGGGTAGGGCCAGGCGAGGGCGCCGCCGGCGCGGTCTCAGTTTCGAGACCGCGCTGGCGGTCGTCGTCGTCCTCGTCTTCGGGGCCGGCGCAGGGGCCGCCCTGCTCTTCGCCAGCGATGGCGGTGAGGCGGCCCCACGCGCGCTGATCGTCGACCAGCTCGGCCCCAACGCCACCGGGAGCACGGCGTTTGTCGAGCACGCGACCGCCGACCTGGAGGGCGCCGGCTACGACGTCGACTACGTCCCGCCGGAGCGCGTCACCGTCGAGATGTATCGGGCGCTGCCCCGCTCGGGATACGACCTCATCGTGTTACGCAGCCACGCCGCCTCATACTCCGAGGACAGCGAACAGCCCGAACTCAGCGAGACCCGGGGCGTCGCGCTCTTCACGAACGAACCGTACTCGACGCAGCGCTACGTCGATGAGCAGCGCAAGGGCCTCGTCGCGAAGGCGCGTCAGTTCGAGGACGCCGATCCCTTCTTCGCCCTCGACGCCCGGTTCGTAACCTCGCTCATGGAGGGAGCATTCGACCGCACCACGGTCGTCCTCCTGGGCTGCGCCGGCCTCCGCACGCCCGCTTTCGCCGAGGCGCTCCACCGCCGCGGCGTGGCGTCATTCGTGAGCTGGAGCGACGACATCAGCGCCGAGTACAACGACCTCGCCGGGGAGCGCCTCATCAGCAACCTTGCGAAGAGCGGCGGCAACGCCGCGAAAGCCGTCACCTTGACCATGGCCGAAACCGGTCCCGACCCCACGTTTGGATCCCGCCTCCTGGCGTATCCGTGACGCGACAGCCGCCCCATCGCGCGAAGATGCACACCGAGATTCGGACAGTTCGGGCGTCCGGCTACAGCAGCGCCCGGTAGCGAAAACAGCGGGTCTCATGGTCGTTAACCATGCCCACCGCCTGCATGAACGCGTAGCAGATCGTCGAGCCAGCGAACTTGAAGCCTTGCTGCTTCAGCGCCTTGCTCATCGCGTCGGACTCCGTCGTCGTCGCCGGGATGGCGGAGAGTGACCTGCGCTTGTTGACGATCGGGCGGCCGCCGGCAAACTGCCAGATCCACGCGTCAAACGACCCATGCTCCCGCTGGAGGACGAGCACGGCTTTGGCGTTGGTGATCGCCGCCTCGATCTTCGCGCGATTCCGCACGATGCCCGCGTCGCCCATCAGGCGCTCGACCTTTGCCGGCCGGTAGCGGGCCACCCTGGCAGGGTCGAAGCCGTCGAACGCCCGCCGATAGTTCTCACGCTTGCGCAGAATCGTGTCCCAGCTCAGCCCGGCCTGCGCCCCTTCGAGGATCAACATCTCGAAGAGGTGGCGGTCGTCGTGGGCCGGCACGCCCCATTCCTGGTCGTGGTACGGGACCATCCGCTCGCTAACTGCCCAGCCGCAGCGTTTGAGTTGTTTGGCCACGCGCCTCGTCCGTTCAGCCGCCTCCGCACCGTATTCGTCAGGGTATCCCCGCACTTGGGCCCGTCGAGCGTCGCACCTATACTAACCCCACAAGGCGACGACGAAGACGAGTACGCCGACCACCGCCGCAAAGCGAGCCCGGGCATGGTGCGAGCCGGGTGCGAGCGTCCCGGCCGAACATCCCTCCCGAGCCGGTCCTGCGAACGCCGTCCGCCGTGCGGGCGCCATTAGCCGGACCCGGAGGCCCACCGTTACAGGGGCAGGGCGTGTTGGCGCCCGCCGAGTGGGTCGCCTGTGGCGGCCAATCAGGGTGGTACCGCGGTCTCGCAATTCGAGCCCGTCCCTACAACAGGGACGGGCTTTTCGTTTGGCCCTCACCCCCGGCCCCTCTCCCACGTAGGGGAGAGGGGAGCAGTCTGGAGCGAAACGTTGGCAACGAAGCGGACGCACCTCGATCGAGGAATCCCCCGGCTCGACGTGCCGGCGGCTACTCGCCGGAGGATGGTCGCTGCCGCGCGAGATCTCAGGGTTTCGGCGACGCGAAGCGAGACGCTGCTCTGGGAAGCCCTGCGGGATCGTCGCCTTGATGGCATGAAGTTCCGCCGCCAACAGCCATTCGGGCCGTTCGTCGTGGACTTCTACTGCGCCCGCGAACGTCTCTGTGTCGAGATCGACGGCTCCGTGCACGAGGAGCCGACGCAGCGGCGGGAAGATGCTGACAGACAGGCTGTCCTCGAATCGCTAGAGGTCCGCGTCCTTCGCATTCCCGCCGAGATGGTGGAACGGGACATCGAGCGCGCCTTGGACTTGATACGCCGCTCCATTCGCAACCAGCAGCAGTAACAGGCTCCCCATCTCCCATTGTGGGAGAGGGGGAGGGGGCGGTGAAACAGCCGCGCTATTTCGGAACCGGCAGCAGTAACAGGCTCCCCCTCTTCCCTTGTGGGAGAGGGGGCCGGGGGGTGAGGGACACATGAAACCCGTAAGCACGCGGCCGTCGTTCGTCGAGATGGAGAAGCGCACGCTCGAGTGGTGGCGCGAGCACGACCTGATCTCGAAGTACCTCCACCGCAACGACGCCTCCGAGCGCCGCTGGTCGTTCATCGACGGGCCCATCACCGCCAACAACCCCATGGGTGTGCACCACGCGTGGGGCCGCAGCTACAAGGACATGTACCAGCGCTTCCACACGATGCTGGGCGAGAAGCAGCGCTACCAGAACGGCTTCGACTGCCAGGGGCTGTGGATCGAGGTCGAGGTCGAGAAGGAGCACGGCTTCAAGTCGAAGAAGGACATCCTCGGCTACGGGGTCGGCAAGTTCGTCGAGGAGTGCAAGGCGCGCGTGCGCAAGTTCGCCGCCATCCAGACCGAGCAGTCGATCCGGCTCGGCTACTGGATGGACTGGGACAACAGCTACTACACGAACAGCGACGAGAACAACTACACGATCTGGCACTTCCTGAAGACATGCTGGGATAGGGGATGGGTGTACAAGGGCAACGACGTCATGCCCTGGTGCCCGCGTTGCGCCACCGGCCTCTCCGAGCACGAGATCGTGACCGAGGGCTACGTCGAGGTCACGCACGCCAGCGTGTACGTGAAGTTCCCGCTGCTCGAACGCCCCGGCGAGTACCTGCTGGTCTGGACGACGACGCCGTGGACGCTGCCCGGCAACGTGGCGGCCGCGGTGCATCCGGAGCTGACGTACCTGAAGGTGACGCTGGACAACAACGGCGTCACCGAGACGCTGTATGTCTCGAAGGGCGCGGCGAAGTCGGCGCTGAAGCCGGGGTTCGAGGTCGTTGGCGAGGTGCGGGGCACGGAGCTGGTCGGCCTGACGTACCGCGGGCCGTTCGACGAGCTGCCGGTCGCGCAGGGCATCACGCACCGGGTGATCGAGTGGAAGGAGGTGTCCGACGCCGAGGGCACGGGCATCGTCCACATCGCCCCGGGCTGCGGCAAGGAGGACTTCCAGCTCGGCAAGGAGTTCGGCCTCGCCGTGATCGCGCCGGTCGACGACGAGGGGGTGTATCTCGACGGCTTCGCGTCGCTGACGGGCAAGAGCGTGTCCGAGGACGCCACCCGCGACGCGATCTTCGAGCAGCTTCGCGACAAGCGCTTCATGTATCGCACGCAGCAGTACGCCCACCGCTACCCGCACTGCTGGCGCTGCGGCACGGAGCTGATCTTCCGGCTGGTCGACGAGTGGTTCATCAGCATGGACGAGCTGCGCCACCAGATCGCGGACGTCACGCGGCAGATCCACTGGCTCCCCGACTTCGGCCTCGCGCGCGAGCTGGACTGGCTGAAGAACATGGACGACTGGATGATCTCGAAGAAGCGCTACTACGGCCTGGCGCTGCCGATCTACGACTGCGAGGCCTGCGGGGCGTTCGAGGTCATCGGCTCCGAGCAGGAGTTGCAGGCGCGCGCCGTCGAGGGCTGGGAGGGGTTCGCCGGGCACTCGCCGCACAAGCCGTGGATCGACGAGGTGAAGATCGCCTGCTCGAAGTGTGGCGCGAAGGTGTCGCGCATCCCCGACGTCGGGAACCCGTGGCTGGACGCCGGCATCGTGCCGTTCTCGACGCTGCACTATCGCGACGACCGCGCGTACTGGGAGCAGTGGTTCCCCGCCGCCTTCATCACCGAGGCCTTCCCCGGCCAGTTCCGCAACTGGTTCTACTCGCTGCTGACGATGTCGACGGCGCTGGAGAACAAGCCGCCATTCCGGACGGTGCTGGGTCACGCGATGGTGCGCGACGAGCGCGGCGAGGAGATGCACAAGAGCAAGGGCAACGCGATCTGGTTCGAGGACGCCGCCGACAACATGGGCGTCGACGTCATGCGCTGGCTGTTCTTCCGCCAGAACCCGGCGAACAACGTCAACTTCGGCTACGGCCCGGCGGACGAAGTACGGCGCTCGTTCTTCCTGACGCTGTGGAACACGTACGCGTTCTTCGTGACGTACGCGTTGATCGACGGCTGGTCGCCGGCGGAGGGGACAGGGGACAGGGGACAGGGGACAGATGCGCGCTCCGAGCTGGACCGGTGGGTGCTGTCGGAGCTGCATCAGCTCATCGAGACGGTGACGGAGCGGCTGCAGGACTTCGACGCCGTGGGCGCGACGAAGGCGGTGGAGGCGTTTGTCGACGACCTGTCGAACTGGTACGTGCGGCGATCGCGGCGGCGGTTCTGGAAGTCGGAGTCGGACGCGGACAAATCCGCCGCGTACGCGACGCTGTACGAGTGCCTGGTGACGCTCGCGAAGCTGCTGGCGCCGTTCGCACCGTTCCTGGCGGAGGAGCTGTACGGGAACTTAGTGGACAGGGGACAGGGGACAGGGGACAGTTCTGAGGACAGGTCTGAAGACCTGTCCGTACATCTGACTGACTGGCCGGTGGCGGACCACGCGCGCATCGACAGGACGTTGTCGGATGAGACGCGGCTGGTGATGCGGATCGCGTCGCTGGGACGCGCGGCGCGGGCGAAGGCGTCGCTGAAGGTGCGGCAGCCGGTGGCAGAGCTGTTCGTGAAGGTCCCGACGCGGATGGAGGAGCACGCGCTCCAGCGTCTCGCGCCGCAGGTACTGGAGGAGCTGAACGTGAAGGAGCTGCGGATCGTCCGCGACGAGACGGACTTCCTGCGCTTCGAAGTGAAGCCCAACCTGAAGTCGCTGGGCCTGAAGTACGGGCGTGACGTGCAGAAGATCATGGCCGCCCTGCAGACGATGCCCGACGACCGCCGCAACGACATCGCGAAGGCGGTCGCGGCCGGGCAGACGGTCGAGGTGGCCGGCAAGACGCTGCAGCCGGACGAGCTGCTGGTCGCCGGGCGCGAGAAGGAGGGCTTCGCGTCGGCGGAGGAGAACGGCGCCGTCGTCATCGTCTCGACGGAGCTGACGCCGGAACTGCTGCGCGAAGGGCTCGCGCGCGAGCTGGTGCACCGGATCCAGAACCTGCGCAAAGACGCCGGCTTCGAGATCGCCGACCGGATCCGGACGTACGTGACGGCGGACGACGAGATCGCGTCGGTGCTGCACGAGCACGCGGCGTACATCAAGCAGGAGACGCTGTCGGAGGAGCTGCTGGCCGGCGGGGCGCCGGCGGGCGCGCACGCGGAGGCGGGGGAGATCGAGGGGCATGCGGTGACGTTGGGGGTTGTGCGGGTGTAGCGGTCAGAGGCGAACGAGTGTGCCGTTCCCTGGCTCTGCCGGACGGTAGTAGTACACCTCCGAGAATGCGTGGTGTGCGCACGCAAGGCGGGCCCTTGCGTAATTGATCGCGTCTGAGTCCGAGGGCCCGATGTGGCTGCCGAGCCCCAGCTCATACGCGATCAATAGCGTATTCGACCCCGCCGACAGGCCGTATTTCTTGATCTTCTTTTGGATCACCCTCTGTAGCGCGAAGCTCCCTAGGGGCATGACTCCTGGGGCACCCGGGAACCCCAAACCGCCGGCGAGATTGGTACGACGATCTACTTTCTCGATGAATGCCCAGATTGGAGACGAGTGAGTTGCCAACCTGATCTCGCAAAGTCGCCGACGCTCACGTCGTTTGGACAACAACTCGACCGTGGGTGACTCTACAGCAGCGGCCAGCTTTCGAGTGAAGCCGTCCACGCCGTGATCCTTGAGGTCTGCGAGGGTCTCGTCGTCGTTGTCTAGCGTAATGGAGACATAGTCAAGGTCGATCGACCGCCGAACCAATTTGCGAATCTCCGAACCTACATCCGCGAGGTGTTTTGGTACCCGCGCACTACTGTGAGATGTCACCTCCGTGAGTTCCAGATCTAACTTCTTGCTGCCATCCCAGCACTCGAAGTCCGGGAAAGATCCCGATTGCGCGCCAAGCCGGACGTTTCGTCCGCAAGCTTTGAGTGTTTGTACGAAGCGCCGCGCAACCTCTAGCTCGGCACCGTCCTTCTGGTCTGGGACGCGCCCGACATGCTGCTTAAGATGCCCCCCGGTGAAGCTAAGCGTGATGATCTGCTGAACCGGCTTCTTGTGTTTTCTGTGCATCGAGGACGGCCTTGACCTGAGCGATTGGCTCCACACGGCAATGGGTTGATTCGCAGTCAATGAGTGGTATCGATCATACCCAAGCGTGGCAGAAGTGTCCGCATGCAACTACCACCCCAAACGCATACCACGCCCATGATCGGGGCGTGAAACCGCAGATCCCCGAAGAACACCACGTGCACGAGCGTCCAGTACGCGAGCACGGACAGCAGCAGCACCCCCACGCCCCCATCGCCACGCCATCCGCGGCGACGCGTCCATAGCGCGATGCCCGCCGCTGCGAGCAGCATCACGGCGCCGTAGTAGGCGTCTGAGAGCACCGCAAGGGCGTCGCGCCGCCGCTCCGGCATCACGTCGCGCTCGCGGTGGGCGTCGGTCCACTCGACGGCCTCGCGGTCGCCGGCGTACAGGTACCAGACCTTCTTCGCCGCGAGCACGATCTCGCGCGCAGGGTGGCGGACGGCGTACTCCAGCCCCTCGCGGAAGCCGTCCTGGCTCACGCGCGCTTCCGCCTCGGGCGGGTGCAGCTCGGGATAGCGGAGCACCAGCTCGTCGACGATGCGGCCGCGGCCGTCGGCGTCCGGCGAGTGGCCGATGTAGAAGTCGACGCCGGAGTTCGAGGCTATCGCGACGAGCCGGCTGGACTCGACGTAGTTCCGCACGGTCCATGGCAGCACGACGAGTGCCGTCAGCCCGCCGACGAGCGCGAGGTTCGCGCCGACGCGGCGAAGCAGTGCCGGCCGAAGATGCACAGCCGGGGACGGCTGTGCCACAAGCCAGTACGGCACGGCGACGAGCGGGAGGAGCAGCGCCTGGCCTCGCACCAGCGCCGCATAGCCGATCACGGCGCCCGTCGCGGCGCCGAAGGCGAGGCGCCACGGCCACGAGCGCCGCTCCTCGCCGACGACGAGCATCCAGAGGGAGAGCATGAGCAGGAACGTGAACCAGGTCTCGGAGAGCGTCACGCCCGCGTAGAGCACCGCGCTGGGGAGGAGCGCGTAGAGGGCCGCGGCCAGGAGGCCGGCGATGTCGCGGGCGGTCTCCTCGGCGACTCTTCGAGGGGCGCCCGCGCTCCGTGCGGGCAGCCGGCGGGCGAGCGCGAAGACGACCACGCAGGTCGCGGCGCCGGCGATCGCGTTTACGGCGAGCGCGGCGGTGACCTCGTGGCCGCCGAGCACGGAATCGGGCCAGAGCTTGTAGACGGCCGCGAGGAGGAAGGGGTATCCCGGCGGCCAGAACATCGTCGTGTTGCCGTTCGGGTTGGCGTAGCCACCACCTTCGGCGAGTGAGCGGCCGAGGAAGTCGTAGCGGCCGGCGTCGTCGGAAAGCGTCGGCTGGTAGTCGGCGTACGCGACCCACGCGAGCCGCACCGCCAGCGCCACGAGCACGATCGCCGCGAGAGCAACGGGCGTCAGCGTGACGGATACACTTCGCGAAGTCGTGCGGTCAGGGCGTTGCGTCGAATCCTTCAACGTCCTCCAAGATATCCGTTCTCATCTGTTCAATCTGTTGCTGAACCCATCCGTGTATGTCTGTGAAATCCGTGGATAAACCCCTGTTCGCCCTCTCAGCGATTGCGATCCTCGCGCTCGCGCTTCGTCTCGGCTGGGTGGCGTACACGGACACGGAGATTCCGCCGCTGTCCGACCCGCAGTACTACCATGCGACCGCCAGCAACCTCGCCGACGGGCGGGGGTACACCGTGGCGGTCGACGAGCGGGGGTTCGTCGCGGGGCCGGAGGGCGAGCCGACGGCGTTCTGGGCGCCGGGGTATCCGTTCGCGCTCGCGCCGCTGTACGCCGTGTTCGGCCCCGACGAGCGCGCCGCAAAGGCGCTGAACGCGCTAGCGGGGGCACTCACCGTCGTGCCGATCTTTCTGCTGGCGCGCCGGCTCGCCGGTGATGCCGCGGGCCTCGTCGCCGCCGCGCTGTTCGCGGTCGCGCCGCCGCTGATCTTCTGGACGCCGGCGTTGTTCTCGGAGCCGCTGTTCACGCTCGGCGTGGCGACGACGATCGCTGTCGCGCTGCACGCGGGGGAGCGGCGGACGCTCGCGTGGTTCCTTGCCGCCGGACTCGTGCTCGCCGCTACGGCGTTCGTGCGGTCGCAGGGGCTGCTGATGATCGTACCTGTGCTGGTGCTCGTGTGGCCGCGGAGGGACGGGGACGTGTGGCGAGCCGGCGTCTCGCCCGTACCGATGCTGCGCATGGCGCTGCCGCTGATCGCCGGCGTGGCCGTGCTCGTCGCGCCGTGGGCAGTGCGGAATCAGCGAGTGATGGGGGAGCCGTACCTCATCAACGACAACCTGGGCTACAACCTGCGGCTCGCGCACGCCCCGTACTCGACCGGCACGTCGATCGCCCCGCGCGACCTGTGGGACGAGCGCCCGGGGATCTCGTTCTACGAGCGCGAGCTGTTCTGGGACGAGGTAGGGGCGTCGCGCGCGTGGGCGTACGCACGGACGCACCCGGGTCGCGAGTTGACGCTGGCGGTGAAGCGCGTGGGGTGGCTGCTGCGTTCCGACGCCGCGCCCGCCATGCGGTGGTCGGAGTCGCTGGGCCGGACGCCGGCCGGCGGGCCGCGCGACGCGCTGGTGCTCGCCGGCGATGTTTGGTGGTACGGACTGCTCGCGCTCGCAGCGTCATCGTTGATCCTCGTACGTCGCGACCGGTTGTGGCTCGCGCTGTGGTCGGCGATCGCGGTGTGGCTCGCGCTCCACCTCGTGTTCGCGGGGGAGCCGCGGTACCACGTGCCACTGGTGCCGGTGCTGTGCGCGCTCGCGGCGAGCACGCTCGTGCAAATTCACCACAGAGTCACCGAGGGCACAGAGGGGCGATCGGGATCGTGATTGAGGTCGCGGTGGCGCTGCCGCATGGGGTGATGGATGCGAGCGCGGCGGCGGGTGGGCGCAGCAGGCTGTCTCCTGCGGCGACTCCAGGAGCGCCCCTACGGGGGCGGGCCGTTGTTCACGAACGCGTGCATATTGTCGATCGAGCCGCGCCAGTCGGTGAGCGACTCCATCCACCACGTGGCGCCCGCATCTTCGTATGCCGAGAGCGGCTCTGTCCGGCGATACGGGCCTCCGGGCGACGTTTCTCCGCCGACCGCGAGGTCGAAGGGGGCGTCAGATGTGCGATGCCGCCGGATCTCCGATGCCACCGTCGCGATCTCGCCCGGCGCCAGCACCCGCAGGTCTGACGCGATCGGGAACATGCCGTCCCAGCGGGCGGCGCGCCGTAGCGGTCGCGTCGCGGGGAGCATGCCGGCGATCCACACGGGTACGCGGGGCGACTGCACCGGCGACGGGAGGAACGTCGTCTCGGCGATGCGGTAGTGCTCGCCCTCGTGGGAGAACGGCCGGCCCGACCACAGGCCCGCGAGGACGTCGAGGCCCTCGTCGAGCTTGTCGCCGCGGACGCGCTCGTCGCCGTCTTCGCCGAAGGTCGTGTATTCGTCGCGCGGGAAGCCGATGCCGGCCCCCAGGATCAGCCGTCCGTTCGAGAGCCGGTCGACCGTCACCGCCTGCCGCGCGAGCACCCACGGCCGGCGTCGGGCGAGCGGCGTGATCATCGTGCCGATGCGGATGCGTTCGGTCGCGAGCGCGATCGCGCCGAGCGCCACCCACGGGTCGCACATCGGTGCGGCCTCCTCGCCGCCGCCGCTGTTCTGGATGTGGTCCCAGAGGAAGAAGCCGTCCCAGCCGGCCGCCTCCGCCTCACGCGCGAGATCGACCAGCGCGCGCACGTCGGCGTACGACCCAAAGTTCGGCATCGTCAGTCCGTATTGCATCGAGACCTCCGCTTCCGTTCTACGGCCGGGTCGCACGTATCGCGACAGCGCCTGTCGGTCGCGCGTCCCTCTGGAACCTACAACCTACAACCTATAACCTCCCTCACATGGAAGGCCGCGAACTCAAAGCCAGAGCCGCCATCACCGGGCTCGGCATCTCCGAGATGGGCCGCGTCTACGGCCACGACGCCCAGCACTTCGCCGCCGAGGCGGTCCAGCGCGCCGTCGCGGACGCAGGGCTGCGCAAGGACCAGATCGACGGGCTGCTGGTGAACCCGGGCGTTTCGCCGCTGGGCGGGATGGGCGGCGTCGGCCTCCAGAACTACCTGGGGCTCACGAACCTGCGGCTGCTCTCGAGCGTGAACTGCGGTGGGGCGACGGCGAACATCATGGTGCAGTACGCGGCCATGAGCGTCGTGCACGGGCTGGCGGACCACGTCGTCTGCGTCTTCGCCGACGCGCCCCTGCAACCCAGCCGCGGCGGCGGGGCCGCGTACGCCGCGATGGGCCGCACGACGCGGCCGTCGGGCATGGGCGGGCTGTACAGCGCGTTCGGGGTGATGGGCGTGAACGCGCACTACGCGATCGCCGCTCGGCGCCACATGGCGATGTATGGCACGACGAACGACCACTTCGGCGCGATCGCGGTCGCGGAGCGGCAGTGGGCGGCGATGAACCCGCTGGCCGAGCACCGCGAGCCGATGACGACGGAGGACTACCACGCCTCGAGGTGGGTCGCCGAGCCCCTCCACCTGCTGGACTGCTGTCTCGTGTCGAACGGCGGCGTCGCTGTCATCGTGTCGCGGGCGGAGGAGGCGAAAGACCTGGCTCAGCCACCCGCCTACGTCTGGGGCATGGGCCAGGGGCATCCCGGCGACATGCGGCGGCGGGGGTGGGACGTCGAGACGCAGACCGGCGCGCCGATGGCGAAGGAGAAAGCGTTCGCCATGGCCGGCGTCGGAGTCGATGATGTCGACGTCGTCCAGGCGTACGACTGCTACACGTACACGGTGCTGGTGACGCTGGAGGACTACGGCTTCTGCGCGAAGGGCGACGGCGGGCCGTTCGTCGCCGACGGCAAGCTGGCGCCGGGCGGCAGCCTGCCGACGAACACCGGCGGCGGCCAGCTCAGCGCGTACTACATGTGGGGCATGACGCCGCTATCGGAGGGCGTGATCCAGGCGCGGGGACAGGGCGGCGAGCGGCAGGTCGCGAAACACGACGTGGTACTGGTGACGGGCAACGGGGGGATCCTGGACCATCACAGTACGCTGGTGCTGTCGCCGCACGCGGGGTAAGTGTGTCAGTGTCTCAGTGTCTCAGTGTCTCAGTTGCCTCCTAGTCTTCGATCCTCGTGCATTTGCCGAAGATGGATCGCGGGCCAATCCAGCCGTTGACGCCGCCTCGGTTGTTGCCGATCTGAATGCGCTGTCCGTGGATCGCCCTGACCAGATGCAGATACTCAGTTCCTCGGACTCGGCACAGGACGATGTCGCCGACCTTCAGGGTTGCTGGGTCAACCGGTTTAACAGTACAGAGTTGACCGGACTCAATCTTGCCTTTCATCGAAGCGCCACGCGGCCTCAGGCGCACAGTCTGGCCTTGCTGTAAACGGGCGATGTAGCCTGAAGCCCAACCCACGACCAATCTTAGCTTCGGGAATCTGGAGATGCGCCGTCCTATGGCCAGGAAGCGTGGGGTCACGTTCGAGCAGGTGGAGCGGATGGCGCTGGGGTATCCGGGGGTGGTGGCGCGGTCGAGCTACGGGACGCCGGGGCTGTACGTCGGGTCGAAGTTCATGGCGCGGCTGCGGGAGCCGGACGTGCTCGTGCTTAAGCCGGTCGAGGACGACGAGCAGCGGTTCCTGATGGAGACGCAGCCCCAGGCGTTCTTCCTCACGGACCACTACCGCGGCCATCCGGCGATCCTGGTGCGGCTCTCGAAGGTCGAGGCCGGGCAGCTCGCCGGCCTGCTCGACCAGTGCTGGCGCCGCCTCGCCACCAAGAAACTCCTCGGCGCACTTGAATCTCGTGGCGGTGCGAATGCGGAGAAAGCGCGGCAACGTTGACGAGCGAGGATCCCGGGCAACATCTACTCCGCTTCGGTCTTGCGTCGGAATCGTCCGCGACGCTGGAGGCGGCTTGCGAAGCGGCTCAGCGAGCTGGTCTGCCGCACGGCGTCTCCGCCCGCAGCCGAACGAACCGTCCGGACGCTTCCACGGCGCAGCGCACGCGAGTGGAGCTATACTTTCGCGTGCACAAGACGGGAGACGATCCCGCGCACTACACGGTGGAACTGCCCCATCCGGTGAGCGACGCAGACGCCTCAAGGTTCAACGAGCTGTTCGGTCGAGCGGAGTAGGTCATGGTTATTGATGTCACGAACCGCCATCGCTTGCTGAAGACCTTGCTGGATGATGCCGCGGCCTCCGACATCCGCGTCCAGTCTGCGAGCGTCCTTGCTGCGAGCGACGATGTGGACGTTCTCGATGCGTTCATCGCGTTGGCCAAGAACGCTCGAAATCCAGCTGCGCTACAAGAGGTGGTCGGCCGCGGCCTTGCCAGCATCTGCTTCCGTCGCGAGCGCGACCTCGAAGAGATCATCTTCGCTCTGATGACGGCCCTTTCGGCCGAGGCCTACGACACCGAGATGGGCCGGCTGCAACGTGCGCACCCGGCCGTCCGCATCGCGCGTGGAATCGTCGGATCGGGACGATGACCAGCGAACAGCGCCCAGCAACCACCTACGCGAGACCCCTTCCACAGGCCGACGACGAGTCGCGCGAGTTCTACGAGGCCGCGCGCCGCCACGAGCTTGTGCTCATGCGCTGTCGAGCTTGCCAGAGCTGGCGCATCCCTTCCCGTCCGCGCTGCCCCGACTGCTGGTCCACCGATACCGAGTGGGCGAAGGCAAGCGGGCGCGGGAGGCTGTACTCCTTCGGCATCATGCACCAGAAGTTCCCGGGCTTCGAGAAGGACGTGCCGTACAACTACGCGGTCGTCGAACTGGAGGAGGGGCCGCGCATGGTGAGCAACATCGTGGGGGTGGCGAACGAGGCGCTGCGGGTCGACATGCCGCTGGTGGCGGTGTTCGACGACGTGTCGGACGACGCGACGCTGGTCCGTTTCACCCACGCGTGAGCCAACAGCGCCCCGCCCTTTGCCCTTGCCCTCGCAACCCGCCCCCCGCCTGCTACTCTCGATCCATGCCGAAATGGGTCCGCGGTGGTGAACGCCCCAAGCCCGCCCCGGGCGTGATCGTCGACGTGCGCCCCTTCGAGCTGCACGGCACACCCTACTGGGCCGTCCTCTACCGTCTTGACGGCGATGGCCCCACGCCGCGTGAGGCCCGCCTCTCCGCCGACATGGTCTACGCGGATCCCCACCCCGGCGACCGCGTCCTCATCACCCAGGTCCTCGGCGTGGTCGACCGCATGGACGTAGTCGACCGCCCAGATGGCCACTAGGACAGACCATTCGGAGATTCGGATATAGTTCTCACCGATGAAGTCATTGGAATCACTCGGCGTAAGGGCGGACGCACTCGGCGCGTTCTGCCGCAGTCACGGGATCGTCGAATTGGCCGTGTTCGGATCCGGCGCGCGCGGCGAACTGCGCCCCGATAGCGATATCGACGTGATGGCGCGCTTTCTGCCCTCAGCGCATTGGGATCTCTACGACTTCGTCGCCATGCGCGACGAACTCGCCGCCATATTCGGACGTGACGTCGACCTCGTTGAGGCGGGTACCATCCAGAACCCGTATCGGCGCCGCAATATCGAGCGCGATCTCACAGTCGTCTATGCGGCCTGACAACGCTGATCTTGGCTACCTCTGGGACATGCGCAAGTACGCCCGCGAGGTGCAGCAGCTCGTTCAGGGCATCGAGTATGAGGGGTTTGTCGAGGATTGGCGTCTCCGGCGCGCGGTCGAGAGATGCATCGAAGTCGTCGGCGAGGCCGCAGGTCGCGTTTCGGCCGAATTTCGGGCGAGTCATCCCGAGATCGCATGGCGCCCAATCACCGCCCAGCGCCATGTGCTTGCCCACGAGTACGGCGAGATCAGGGACGATGCTATCTGGCGCGTCGCCACGATCCGAATCCCTGAACTGCTCGAGTTACTGGTAGGAATACTGCCGGACGAGCTCAAGGAAAAGACGACTGACAACTAACAACCACTAAGACCGGCGACTGACGATTAGCCCATGACCTTCTCCATCATCGCCCGCGACACTGACTCTGCCTCCTTCGGCGTTGCCGTCTCCACGGCCGTCCCCTGCGTCGGCGCCGTGGTCCCGCACGCTGCCAGCGGCGTCGGCGCCATCGCGACGCAGTCAGACACCAACATCTGGCTCGGCGTTGACGGCCTTCGCCTTATCGAGACGGGGCTCAGCCCGCGGGCCGCGCTCGAGGGGCTGCTGGCCGAGGACCCGCGCGCGGCCCGCCGCCAGGTCGCCGGCATCGACTCACTCGGCCGCACCTTTGCCTTCACCGGCGCCGAGTGTGTCGACTGGTGCGGCAGCCGCGAGGGCGCCGGGTACTCGGTGCAAGGCAACATGCTCGCGGGGGCGGAGGTAGTGGAGGCGATGGCGGAGGCGTTCGAGGCTGCGGCCGGGAAGTGGCTGGGCGTACGGCTGATGGCGGCCCTAGAGGCAGGGCAGGCCGCCGGCGGCGACAAGCGCGGCCGCCTGTCAGCCGCCCTGCTCGTCACCCCCGCCGACCCCACCAAGGGCCCGCCGCCCGACGTGTTCGACCCGCGCCGCTACACCATGGACATCCGCGTCGACGACCATCCCGACCCTGTCGCCGACCTCCGGCGCATCTTCGATGCCCTCTTCCAGCGCCGCCGCACAGGCTGATGAGCCCATAGCTGACACCTGACCGGCTGTTGGCTGATGGCTGACCGGCTGAGGCGCTGACAGCCTCCTCAGCACCTCCGTCCCAGCTGGCGCACCGCCCGCACCACGTCCCGGCTGGTCAGCCGGCCGTCGCCGTTCACATCGTACTGTTCCGCGTACGTGCCCAGCGCCACATGCTCGGCGATAAGGCGCACGTCGCGCAGGGACACGCGCCCGTCGCCGTTGACGTCGGCGCAGCGGCGGCCCGCCTTCCGCGTCGCTGTCGCTACGACGGTGCGGGTGCGGGTCGGAGCCGTTGCCGTGCCGGCGATCGCGGTCGGCGTAGCCGGCGGACGGGTTGCCGTAACGACCGCCAGGGTGGTCGGCGTCCGCGCGGGAGTGCGCGTCGATGCGACGGTCCTTGTTGCGCGTGGCGTCGCGGTCGCGGTTGGCGAGGAGACCGTGATGAAGGCATCGTGGCATGCGACGAATGCCACGGTGATTGCGGGACGGCAGCTCCCGATGGGCTCGACGTTGCGGTCGAAGAACTCCGCCCCTTCAATTCCAAGCCGCACCGGCCCGCCGGCCCCGATAAGGTTGTAGTGCAGAGTGGCGACCCTCAACTGGCTGCTGGAGAAGATCACGGGCAAGTCTCCAGATAACGGGACCGTGACTCTGCATGACGCGCGTGAGACTGCCACGGTTGCATCATCAGCATCGATGTCGTTAGCCAGCGGGCCGCAGATCCAGTTTGCGGAGAGGCTGATCTGGTCGACGTCCGGGTTACGGTCGAGGGGGTTGCCCGGGATCGATGGCGGATCCAGCACCTTTTGGTTGTAGTCGCGGACATCAAAGTTGAACGCCGCAAGCGTGCTGTCCAGACTCCCAACGTTCAGAACCACGATGCCCACCGCGAGCGTTCCATCGTCCGGCGGGACATCGCACGCGTCCTGGATCCCGTAGAGGGCCAGATCGCAGTCGATTGCCAGCTCGAGCGCCTGCCCTGCCTGGGGTGTTCCCGTGATGGTCAGCACCGGTGTGGGCGTGTTGGTCACCGTAGGGGTGGACGTGGCTTCCTCGGGCGGGGGCGTGGCCGCGGGCAGGATGGTGATCGTCGCACCACGGCATACCGCGAACGCGACCGTTACGGTGTCATTGCAGCTACCGAACTCATTGATCGACGCGTCGAAGAAGTTCGCGCCTTCGAGTGCAAGTGCCGCCGGCGCTCCTTCGGTAATCAAGTTGTAGTGCACCGTTGCGATCTGCACATCGGTGCCCGCCGCGATCACCGGTGCGTTGCCGAGGTTACTGCTGAAGCAAGAAAGCACGGACAGGGCCGTGGCGGGATTGCCGGGAAGCTGGTCGCCCAACACGGGATCGCAGTTGAAATCCGCCGATAGCGCAGCCTGGTTGAAGTCCGGGTTCTGATCGAGGTTTGGCCCGGAGATCGCTGGCGGCTTCAGGAGCGGCTCACTGTCGTCCCGCACCTCGAAGTTGAACGCGGCCATGGCCACGTTGTCGGAGCCCTTGTTCGATAACACCACGCCGACATCGAGCGTCCCATCGCTCACCGGCACCGAGCATGCGTCCTGAATGCCCGCCTGCGCGAGGTCGCAGTCCAGCGCCAGCTCGAAATCGCCGGGCGTTGGCGTCGATGTTGGCGTGCCGGTGGGCGTGAGGGTCGGCGTGGGCGTCCAATCGACGATGGTGACGGTGGCTCCGCGGCACTCCATGAGCGGCTCAGATCCGTCGTCGCATCCGCCCAGGGGTAGGGCGAACTGATCGAAGAGGCCGCCCGAAGGAAGGGACAGCGCCACCTGACCAGCCTCCGCGTCCGGTGGAAACTCGTAGTGAACTCTGAACAGCCACGTGATCGCGGCAGGGCCGACAGTGATCGGATCCTCCAGCGCCGCGTCATGGCAAGAGATCATCGACAAGGCGTGTCCCGGTCCGCCGGCCCCTGAGTCAGCGACTGTGGTCGGACACTGCCAGCTCGTCGGCTCCACCACGGGGCGGAAGTCGGGATTCTCGTTCAATCCTGAAGACGCACCCGGGATCGGGGCCAGCCGCGATGTATCTGCGTCGTCCACCATCGCGTCGAACGCCTCGATGCCGGGGGGCTCAGCGCCGGTGTACACGGCGTACACATCGACGTCGTACGCACCAGACCCCTTGTCCGCCACACAGTCGTCCTGGATACCAACGGCGCCGGGGCCGGGACGAACATCGCAATCGATTGCGAGTGCGAATGCAGACTCCGCTGCCGGCTCGGTGGGCGTTGGAGTTGGCGTGGGGGTCGTCGGCGTCCCGCAAGATGCGATCGTCAGTGGCTCCAGGGTGGGACACGGTGTCGCAGTCGGGCCATCGAAATGAAGAGTCGCTCCGCTGCACTCCATAAGAAGCTCCGACCCGGAACAACTGCCGAGCGGCGTCACAAACGGATCGAACGCGTCGCCGTTCTCGAAGGTGAGGCCAACGTCTCCCGGCAGAGATCCGGATTCCACCGAGTAGTGAACGAAGAACAACCTTCGCATCTCTCCGGCAGCGATTTCGATCGGCTGCGCCAGCCCGTTGTTGAAGCATGAAGCCAATGAAACGGCCCGCTCGGGCGCCGGATCCATGTCGGGAAGTACGAGACATCCCCAGGCGGAGTCGCCGGGAAGGGGCGCTACCTCCGGATTATCGTTCGGTGCCGGTGCCAGCCTCGATGTCTCCGGCAGATCGACGTATGCGTCGAACGCCGAAACGCTGACCGGCGAGTCGGCCAGGTTCCGCAGGTAGATCGCGACAGCATGCTCGCCCGACCCGACATCGACGGTGCAGTAGTCGTCTATCTCTTCGGTCGCCGTGTCGCAGTCGATCGCCATCGCGATGGACGACGTGAAAGGCGGCTCCGTCGGCGTCGCGCAGGGCGGACTGACCGACGGCGGCGAGATCCCGCACGGTGGCTTCGTCGGACACGGCGGACTGGCCGGCCCGCTCCCTGGCGACGGATTACACGGGTACGGCGTCGGCGTCGCCGTTGGCCCGCACGGCGGACTCGATGCGGGTGGCGATGGTGGACACCCACCGTCTGACTCTGGCGCGCACCGGATGCGGATGCCGGCCTCGAACAGCCCTGAGCGGACGAGGAAGTTCGGCCCATAGGGGAAGATGTCGTCGTAGAACCTGACGGTGAACGTCGCGTAGCCGTCCACGGTCTGCGCTCCATACGGAAATACGCTGCCGTTGTATGCGCTCGCGGACACAAACGTGCCATCGGGCGCGGGGTCGCCGTTTGGCTGCACGAGCCGCACCGTCACCGTCGATTCCTGCGACCCGTCGCATCGGATCGTGAGCGGATCCGCCTGCAGGAATGCGCCGGTGATGTCGACCTGTGGCGGCGACACCGGCGTTTGCGGGATCGGCGTCACCGTCGCCAGCGGCGTCGGAGTCCATGGCGGGATGGTCGCCGTCGCCGTCTCGACTACGCCGCGTTCGATCACAGGCGGCACCCCGCCGCCACCGCTCGTGATCCCCGCCGCGTCCGCGCCCAACAGCCCGAACTCCAGCGCCGCGATCGCGAACAGCCCGATGATGATCCCCGTATACCGCCGGTTCATGGACTTCCTCCTGGTTCCCGCCTACCAGGCCCGCGCTCAGCCGCCGCGCGCCCTTCCATTACTCGCCCGACCTACCCTGCGTAGACCTATGGCGCGTAGAACATTACGTCCCCTCGCGCATACCCGTACTGCTCCAACCCCGCAGCCGCCTGCGACAGCAACTGCGTCGTCCCGTTCCTCCACGCGTACACCGGCCGGTACGCCGTCAGCGATCCCGCAACGTGATCAGCAGCCGCTGCGTAGAACGCAGCTTCGCCGCGCACCCACTCACCGCCCGGCGCCTGGGCCGCGTACACCGTCTCCGCGCCGAGCGTCCAGCCGTACACCGGCACGAACCCCGGCAGCCCGGCCGCCGAGGCGTAGAACGGCACGCCGTTGTCCCGCCAGCCGTCCCCCGGCGATGCTTCCGCGTAGCGGATGTCGTCACCCAGCACCCACTCGTGAATCGCGGTGCCCAATGTCAGCGCGTGCATCACCGCCTCGTAGCGGTCCATGCGGGTGACGGTGGTCACGACCGTGCGGCCATCGTCCGCCGTAGCGGCAGCCGTAGCGCCAGCCGTAGCGGCAGCCGTCATCGACGGATGCTGCAGCGGGCTGTAGCACGTCGGTACCCGCGCCTCCGCGAACGACAGGCAGTCCAACCAGTGCGCCGGAGCCGACCATGGTCCCTCCAGCCGGTTCGCCGTCCGCGCTCCCACCTCCGCGTACCCCTTGTTCACCACCGCCACGTACTTCCGCAGCGACTCGTTCCACGCGATCGACGCGCCGTTCTCGAACGACGCCAGCTTTTCGACGTTCGCCTCCGCCTCCGCCTCCGCGTGGTCCCACAGCGGCGCCGCATCCCCCGGCGATCGCGACCACTTCGCGCCGTCCCAGTACTCGTACGCCTCCGCCTCGGACAGGCGCGCCGGGTCGGCGCGCGCCAGCAGCGTCGAGCCGTCCTCCGTGAACAGCGCGATGCGCAGCTTCCCGTCGTCGCCGGTCTCGACCGGCTGTGTCAGCAGCACCTGGCTGCGGAAGCCGCTCGTGTCGTCCCACAGCCGCCGCGCCAGTACGGTCACGCGCATCGTCTCCGTGTCCAGCCGCGCCAGCCCCACTTCGCCGATGACGTACGCATACGGCCCCGACCCGTATACGTACGCCGTGTAGAAGTCGAAGCTGTGGTCGTCGACGGGCCATGCGCCGGCCGGCCACACCGTCAGCGAGCCGTCCTTTGGCAGGAAGGGCAGCGCCGCGCCGTCCGGCGCGTAGTAGTGCAGCCGCGGGCAGCCATCCGGCCGCAGCTCCTCCGACCACGCGATCGAGTTCTGCTCGATCTGCTTCCCCGACTCCGCCAGGAACAGCGTGTCGCCGAATAGCCACCACGTCCGGACGCCCACCACCACCGACATGCCGCCGTCGGCCCCCTGCACCAGTGCCGCCTTCGCGTCCTCGTTCGATAGCGTGCACAGCTCCCGTGCGTACACCACCGGCGGCGCCGCCTCGACGGGCAGCGGCTGGCCCTGCGTCGTCGTCGACGACGAACCGAGCTGCCGCGCGACCAGCAGCGTCGCTCCCGAAAGCGCCGCCGTCGCCGCAACGGCGAGCAGCGCCCACCGGGTGTACGCGGCTCCGGCGTCGGACCACCGCTTGCGCGCGAATACGGCGGGACGCCCCCGCATGTCGTCCGCGGTTTCCACGCCGGTCTCCGTTGCCACCATTGACCTACGTCGTATCTGAGGATTTAGTGTGGCGAGGATACCACGCCGACGCAGTTGACGACTGATGCGGCCCGCACATTCGCCTGACAAGTTCGACGAAGAGTGGTGGCATCCCGCCCACCACCTTCGAGATGGCCCACAACGGCTGCCGTAGGGGCGCGGCCTGCTGCGGCCTTGTTCGCGAAGGTGCCGTTCCTCGGGCGTGGGCCGGCGCCCCGGCTCACCTGCGGCGACTTCCACTATGTCCGGCGAGCACCACCGGACGCACGTGGGGAGGATGCCCTCCGACTTCCCGTAGCCGCCTACGCGCCCCGCAACACGAACACGCGCACCGCCGCCTCCGTCAGTGTGTCCACCACCAGGTCCGCATCCGCGAGGTCGGGCGCCGGATGCGTTGTGGTCACCCCAATCGCCCGCATGCCGGCGGCCTTCGCGGCCTGGAGACCGGCGGGGGCGTCTTCGATGACGACGCAGTGCGCGGGCGAGACGCCGAGGCGCTCGGCCGCCACCAGGAAGCCTTCAGGGTCGGGTTTGCCCTTCGATGCGTCCTCTTCGGCGACGAGGGCCTGGAAGCGTTCGGTGAGGCCCAGGGAGGCGAGAATCAGGTCCAGGTTCGCCCGTGGCGTCGATGTCACGATCGCGCGGGGGACGCCGTTCGCGTCGAGGGAGTCGAGCAGCTCGCGCACGCCCGGCAGCGCCACCACCCGCCCGCGCGCGATCTCGCGGAAGAGCGCCTCCTTGTGCTCGGCGAGGCCCTGCAGCTCGGCGAGCGGGATCGCGGGGCGCAACCCGCCGATGATGGCGTCGTTGCGATGCCCGAACATCCGGTGGAAGTAGTCGGGGTCGTGCGCGATCGCGTGCTCGCGTGCCCAACGATGCCACGCTTCCATGTGGAACGCGCGGCTGTCGACGATCACGCCGTCGAGGTCGAAGAGGACCGCCAGGTCACTCCGCACGCGACACGACGACCAGCCCGAACCGCCGGTCGTAGTTGCCGCCGGCGTGCGCGTCGCAGCAACTCCGGCACGCGACCTTGTCGCGACGCCCCCGCGTGTACCGCTTGCGGCAGCGCGGGCACTGCATCTGCCACACCCGCCGCTGCGCCCGCTCCTTCGCGGCGAACGGCGGGCACGTGATCGTGATCCGCGGGTCCAGCTCGTGCGCTACCGCCCGGAACTCCCGGCCGTGCGGCGCGATCCGCCGTCCGTACCGCCAACGAGCCGCCCAGTGTGCCAGCTCGTGCTTCAAGACCATCAGCGTCGCGTCCAGTCCGTGGTCGCGGTGGTACAGCGTCGCCAGCTTGATCTCGCCGGTGTCCGGATAGCACCGCCCCGCACTGGATGTCATCCGCGCGCTCAGCTCCAGCCGCGGATACGGCGCGCGCGGCATCGTTATGACATCGCGGAAGTGCGACTTGATCAGCCGGTCCATCGCGTCCTGCAGTTCCGCCTGCAGCCAGAACTCCGGACCGCCCAGCGGAAGCATGTAGCCTTCGCCATTGAGTGATCGATTGACCACGATTCCCTCGTAGCTGCTATGAAATCCGACGCGTGAGCGGCGGATTCGTATCTGGATCGTCGGAAGCGTCCCCGAGGACCGCACTCAGTGCTGGAACTCGGGTGGCCGGCACGGGGGGCGCGCCAGCCGAGGGCATTTTACCGCGGCCCCGGCCCATCCGGCAGAGGTCCGGGCGTACATAATCGCCCGTTATCGACAACAAAATGCCGTTCTTAACAGAAGACTCCAAGTCCCACCCACGATCCGCATCCACCCGCAATCAGTTCGTTCTATCACCGCCGAGCGCATAGTGCTATACATAAGTATATATCGCATGAGCCTCGACTGAGCGCGTGTCGCCCGCCAGCTCCGCGTCCACCTCCCGAGCCACT
>CAYJMG010000014.1:0-77243 GCA_964371355.1 uncultured Dehalococcoidia bacterium | reverse complement strand
GACGCGCTGACGCACTGACGCGCTGACGCACTGACGCGCTGACGCACTGACGCGCTGACGCACTGACGCGCCCACCCGCACTGGCGCCCTCCGCTGTTGTACGCTGCCGCCAGCAACGCAGCACGCTGATCGTGAGAGGGAACACATGATCGTCACCACTACCACTGCCGTCGAAAGCCGCCCCGTCCGCGAGTACCTCGGCGTCGTCGCCGGCGAGACCATCCTCGGCGCCAACGTCTTCCGCGACATCGGCGCCCAGATCCGCAACATCACCGGCGGCCGCGCCGCCGGCTACGAGAAAGAGCTCCGCAAGGCGCGCGAGACCGCGATCTCCGAGATGGAGGCGCAGGCCACCGAGCTGGGCGCCGACGCCATCGTCGGCGTCGACATCGACTACGAGACCGTCGGCGGTTCGATGCTGATGGTGACGGCCGCCGGGACGGCGGTGAAGCTGGGGTGAAGGTGAAGATACGGATGTGATCGGTGGCCATCGAACAGTTCCACAATCAGGAACGAGAGTACGCCAGCTAGCTGCGACAGGGCTTGGCATTCGTCTGCAATAACCTCGGCTATGGGCCGGCCGAACATCGCGTGCATCGATCTGACTGCAATCAACTCAACAAGACGCTTAGCGGTGTTCGCACAAGCGTGCCCAAGATCTGCAGTCGAAACCTCAAGGAACTCGTTGACCGGCTGACAAACGAACACGGTCCCGAGGGAAGAGGATTCCTTTACTGCAGCTACTGTCGCGGAGAGGGCCGCCTGTAGGCACGTCGGCCACCTTCACCGCTGTTCCCTACTCCCTACTCCCTATTCCCTCGCGCTTGCTCCCGCGTCGGCTTCCACGTCGGATACTCCAGCGCCCCCGCGCAGGACAGGAACAGGCGCGACGTAGTGTCCCCCATGTGGTGGAACCGCTTCTTCGTGTCCTTGATCAGCGTCTCTACGTCCCGGCCGTACCCGCGGATCCACGGCGTCATCCCCCCGTGCTCCTTGGCGATCGCCTTGATCTCCCGCGCGTTCTCGATCGTCCCCACGATCTTCTTCCCATTCCGCACGATCCCCGTATCGGCCAGCAGCCGGTCGATGTCGGCCTCCGTGAAGCGCGCCACGGTGTTCAGGTTGAACTTCCGGAACGCCTTCTCGAAGTTCGGCCACTTCGCCCGCATCACCTTCCAGTTCAGCCCCGCCCCGAACACGAACCACGTCAGCATCTCGAAGTACGCCCGGTCGTCCGGCGGCGTCTGCCCCACCGGAAACGGGAAGATCTCGGTCGGGTCCGCGGCCGGCGCCCGTGTCCTCGGTGCCATGTACGTGCTCCTACTCGTCCACTACGCTCCTCAGGAGGACTGTCCCACTGTCAACTGTCCACTGTCAACTGATAGACTCCAACACCCATCGAAATGGAGGCCCCGTGGCGCTCGAGATCCGACCCTATCGCGAGGAAGAGGAGCAGGCGTTCTACCGCGTCCCCGCGATCGTCTTCGGCAACTACACCGGCCAGCCCCGCGACCCCGAGCGAGCCGAGTTCTTCATCAAGCAGGAGTGGTCGCTCTGCGCATTCGAGGATGGCCAGCTTGCCACGACCTACGCCGCCTTCCCCTTCACCCAGCGCCTGAACGGCGGCACGACGCGCGCCGCCGGCGTCACCGTCGTCGGAACCCTGCCCGAGTTCCGCCGCCGCGGCCACCTGCGCCGCATCATGGAGTTCGACTTCAAGCGCCGCTACGAGGAGCGCCTCGAGCCCGTCGCCATTCTCCTCGCTTCCGTCGCCGCCATCTACCAGCGCTACGGCTATGCCTGCGTCTCCACCGCCGTCCGCTTCGAGATCGATCCGAGGTGGGTCGCCTTCGTCCCCACGATGCCGGAGCCGCGCGGGTCGTGGCGCGAGGTCACGAAGGATGACCGCGCCCAGCTCGAGGAGATGTACACCGCGTTCATCGAGCCCCGGAACGGCTACGTCCGGCGCGGCAAGCCCATGTGGGACGGCCAGGTGTTCTCGGGCGGCACCTACGATGGCGCCAACCCCGGCCCCAGCCTGCTCGCCGTGTACGAGGAGCGCGGCCAGCCGCAGGGCTACGTCGCCTGGGCGGCGAAATGGCTGCCTTCGTCGGCCGATACCGGCGGCCCCGGCCAGCGCATCTACGTCCGCGACTACGTGTACAACTCGCCGTCGGCCTACCGCGCGATGTGGGAGTACCTGCGGAAGTTCGATCTCGCCGCCCGCATCGTCATCGACAACGCGCCGGTCGACGACCCCGCCTTCCACGTCCTGCAGGACCCGCGCGAGCTGCACGCACAGCACCGTGACTGGCTCCACGCCCGCATCCTCGATCTCGAGCGCCTGCTCCCCCTCCGCCCATACGGCGCCGAGGGCCGCGTCGTCTTCGAGGTCCGCGACGAAATGTGTCCCTGGAACGCCGGCCGCTGGGCCCTCGAGGCCGGCCCCGAGGGCGCCGCGGTCTCCCGCACGAAGGAGACGCCGCAGCTCTCGCTCGACATCTCCGCCCTCGCGCAGATCCTGTACGGGCAGGTCTCTCCGACGAACGCCGTCCGCTACGGGCGGGCGGAGGCAGTTCCGGGCGCGCCGCTTGATCTTTGGGACGCAATGTGGCGAACCAACTACGCACCGTTCTGCCCGGACATGTTCTAGAAGCCGGGTAGTGGTCTAGAGGGGGCGTATTCTAGACGATGGAGGGAGCGTTGGGCATCGCGATTCCACCTGGCCCCGAAGCGCTCACGGCCGCGTGGCTCACCGACGCGCTCCACCTGGGCGGCGTCATCGACGGAAACGTTTCGGTGACGTCCATCGACGTGAAGACCATCGGCGAGGGTTCGGGCTTCATCGGCCAGATCGCCCGCGTCGGGCTCACCTACGACCGCCCCGCCCCGGGTGCGCCGGCCTCGCTCGTCGCGAAGTTCCCCGGCGCCAGCGAGGGCGGCCGCACCATCGGCAATCTCTTCGACTTCTATCACCGCGAGATCCGCTTCTACGAGGAGATCGCGGACGCCGTGGAGCTGCGCACGCCCCGCCGGTACTACAGCGCAGCCAACCGCGACGCCAAGGAGTACATCCTGCTCATCGAGGACCTCTCACCCGCGGAGGTCGGCGACCACGCCGCCGGATGCACCCTCGAGCAGGCACGCCTCGGCCTGGAGAGCATCGCGAGGTTCCACGCGACCTGGTGGGAGCACCCGCAGCTCGCCGAGATCGCCGAGTGGATGCCGATGATCGACGCTCCCGTGCAGCGGATCGCGCAGGGCGCGTACCAGCAGGCGTGGGAGCCCTTCCTCCAGATGTTCGGCGCCATGCTCTCACCCGAGGTGAAGGCCGTCGGCGAGCGCATCGGCCAGAACGTCGTCAGGATCCAGTCGTCATTCGCGTCGTCCCCCTTAACCATCAGCCACGGTGACTACCGCACCGACAATATGTTCTTCGCCTCCCCCGAAGGCGGCCCCGAGTTCGCCGTCGCCGACTGGCAGATCTCCACCCGGGGTCGTGGCGCCTTCGATGTCTCTTACCTGCTCTGCGGCGGCCTCGAGCCCGACCTCCGCCGTGCCCACGAGCGCGAACTCGTCCAGCTCTACCACGATACGCTCGTCGCCAACGGCGTCACTGACTATCGCCTCGAGCAGTGCTGGGACGACTACCGCCGCGGCGCGCTCTTCATGTTCGTGTACATCGTCATCGCCATCGGCACCCTCGACGCGGCCAACGAGCGAGGCATGGCCCTCTGGACCGCCTGGCTCCGCCGCGGCGCCGCCGCCATCGAAGAGTTGAACGCCGTCGAACAGATGCCCGCCTGAAGCGCGCCTGGATTGTTGGAGCAACAATGGTCGTCACGAACGTCCCCAGAAGCCCCGAAGAGATCACCCCCGCCTGGCTGACCCTCGCCCTGCGCGAAAACGGCGTCCTACGCGACGCTGGCGTCACCTCCCTCAGGACGCAGGGCATAGGCGCCGGCGCCGGCTTCCTCGGTCAGCTCGCAAAGGTGTCCGTCGAGTACGACCGGCCCGAGCCGGGCGCTCCCCGCTCGATGATCTTCAAGATCCCGACGCTCGATCCCGGCGGCCGCGAGGTCAGCAACCTCTTCCGCTTCTACGAGCGCGAGATCAACTTCTATCGCGACATCGCCCCCGACATGCGTATTCGCACGCCGAAGTGCTACTACAGCTTCATGGACATCCCCGGCGACAACTACGTCCTCATCCTCGAGGACCTGAACCCCGCCCGTTTCGGTGACGAGGTCCAGAGCTGCCCCGTCGCTGACGCCGAGCGCGCGATAACCGCGCTGGCCGAATGCCAGAAGCCATGGTGGCAGCACCCGCGTCTCGACACGATGGACTGGATGCCCTACGTCAACGCCCCCGTCCACCAGTCGGCCGAGCAGTCGTACAACGAGGCCTGGGAGCCGTTCGTCCAGGCTTTTGGCGACCAGATCCCGGCGAAGGTCATGCCCGTCGCGGAACGCATGAAGACGCACATCATAGACCTGCTGAACATCTTCGAGGCTCCGCCCCGCACGATCATCCACGGCGACTACCGGCTCGATAACATCTTCTTCGACCACCCCGACGGCTCGCCGGTCGCCGCCATCGACTGGCAGATCTCATCCCGCGGGCGGGGCGTCTTCGACGTCGCCTACTTCATGGCGAGCTGTCTCGAACCCGACGTCCGTCGCGCGAACGAGCAGCGCCTCCTCCGCCTCTGGTACGACACCGTCACCGACGGCGGCTCGAAGGATTACACGTGGGACGAGGCGCTGCTGAACTACCGGCAGGGCGTCCTGTACACGAACATCTACACCGTGATCGGCATCGCCACCCTCGACGCCGCCAACGAGCGCGGCTCGGCCCTATTTGACAAGTGGCTCACCCGCCGCACGTCGGCGATCGAGGATCTAGACTGCGCCGAAGTCATGCCAAAGTAATCAGACGTGCTTAAGGAACTCATCCTCTGACACATCGAGTTGTCGCAAGATCTTGCGGATCACGCCCGGGGGAAGTTCGTCGTTGTGACGCGAGACGGGGACAGGGCGGAGCAGGCCTTCCTTCCACAGGATTACGTGCCCGCCGGTCTGATGGTCGACGATGACTCCGCATTTCTCGAGAGCGCGAATGATTTGCGTGGGTCGCAGTGAAGGAAGGCGTCCGGCCAACTACGAAGCTCGCGCCAGTTGTTCGAATTGCTCGGGAATCGGTACTCCTCGCTTCCTTGCGACGACGAGCCAACCCTCCATGGCGTCCGCAATCATCTCCATCGCTTCTTCAAACGTCTTGCCGTAGGTGATACAGCCGGGAAGTGCTGGAACAGCAATCGAGAACCCACCTTCGGGCTCGCGCTCCAGCTCGTAGATCACACCATGCTTGATCACGTGGAATACGCCGGTGGTTTCCATGGCCAGATTGTAACTCTTTGCGGCAAGCTTCCCTTGACGCGCGTCTATCCCACCAGCTCGGCGATCGTGCGCACGATGCGGTGCGGCCGCACCGCCGCCGTCGCCGGCACCCCCGCACCCGCCTCGTCCACCCACACCGTATGCATCCCCAGCCGGTGCGGCGTCGCGATGTCCGCCTCCAGGCTGTCGCCCACCATCCATGCGTCCTCCGCCTCGCACCCCACCGCCGACAGCGCGTGCCGGAACACCCGCTCGTCCGGCTTCCCCACGCCGAACTCCCCCTCGATGACGATGCAGTCGAAGTACTGCTCCAGCCCGTGCCGCACGACGCTCCGTCGCTGGTTCCGCGCCTCGCCGTTCGTCAGCAGCGCCATCCGGGTCCCCCGCTCGCGAAACGCCGCCAGCGTCTCGATCGCCCCCGGATACGGAAAGATCCGCGTCGACCGCAGCGCCCGGTAATAGTCCGCCAGCTCATGCGCGGTCTCTCCCGCGTCCAGCCCCAGGTCCGCGAACGCCGTCCGCACGATCTCCCGGCTCGCCCCGTCCAGATCCATCCGCCCGCGCATCGCCCGCGCGGCGTCAGCCCAGAACCACGCCCGCCGCGTGCGGATGGCCCCGTGCAGCTCTGCCGGCGTGTGGCCCCAACCCGGCTGCAGATGCCGCTCGCACGACTCCAGCCACGACTCCTCCATCCCCGACGTCCAGTCGAGGATCGTCCCGTCCATGTCGAAGAAGATGGCCCTCGGCTCGGCCGCCAGCGTCATGCCGGCATCGTCATGGCCGCCATCGTCATGGCCGCCATCGTCATGGCCGCCATCGTCATGGCCGTCATCGCCCCGTCGCCTCACCGTAGATGCCGTACGTCCGCACGGGCTCGAACTCGTACAACAGCCGCTGTTCCTCCACCATCAGCCGGAGGAATTCGTCGACCGTCCGCTCCTGGCCGTACCAGAGGATCTTGCCCTCAGCGGGCGCCGGGTTCATGTCCGCCTGCATCACCTGGAACAGCCGCAGGTTCTGTTGTGGCGCTTCTGACCCGTCGAGAATGTGCACCCGGCACTCGAGCGTCAGGTACGACCACGCGTCGTCGAACACCATCAGCGTCGACCGGGGGTCCCGTCGCAGCCACGCCGTCCGCTTCCGGGTCTGCGTGCCCGAACTCCACAGCTTGCCGTCGACGAGCGCGACGCCCACACGCACGGTGTGCGGCGTGCCGTCGGACCGCAGTGTCGTCATCGCCGCCGAGTGGTGCTTCTCCAGGAACTTCCGCACTGCGTCATCCATGGGTTTGTCGCTCCTCGCATCGTGGCCGCCCCGCATCCCTATGTCTTCGCGTCGAGCCAATGGCCGATCTGCTCGATGTGCTCCCGGTAGTGCTCGTCGGCGTTCCAGCGCACAACCTGCCACAGCGGCACGGCGTTCCATGCCGGTTCCGCGGCAAGCACGTCTTCCGAGAGGCCCTCCACCATCTCGACCATCTCGCCCGTCGAGCGCTTTGACGTGGCCAGCACGTCCGCCAGCGGGATCTCGCGCCGCTCCTCGTACAGGCGGCGATTGAAGGCGTTGATGGATGCGTCGTCGAAGGGGCCTTCGTCGCGCCGGCCCTCGCGGATCCACTTCATGCAGAGCTGCTCCCAGGCCGTCACGTGCGCCAGCGCGTCCTTCACCGACCAACCGTCGTCGAGCGTGCCTTCGGTCAGGCGACCCGCCGGCACGCGCGCGATCACTTCGTCGAGGCGCGCGCGATCGCGCTTGATGTTGGCGAGCAGGTCATCGCGGGTCATCGCGCCTCCGCCGTGCGTGCGAGGATCCCGCGGATCCAGCCGGCATGCTCCTGATAGTGGAGGTAACTGTCGCCGGCGATCTTCTCCAGCACAGTGCGTTCGGGGCCGTCTTCCCAGTATCGCTCAACAGAACGTTCCTCCGGCAGTTCCTCGATCAAGTCAACGATGGCTGCGTGCGCGAACGCGAACTCGGCACGTGCCTCCTCTAACGAGTCGTCACGGCGGAGCTCATAGAGGCGGTCATTGATCTGTTGGAGCGTCGCGGCGGCATACTGGGCGGGAGACATCGCAACCACCGCCGGGTCAGAACCGTCGGTGAGGTGGGCGACGATCATTCGCTCCCAGGCGGCGACGTGGGAGAGGTGGTCCTTCACGGACCAACCTTCATGGCCGGGCGTGGTCAGCTCCGCGTCAGACAGAGGAGTGACCACGGCTTCGAGCTTCGCCCGGTCCGTCTTGATGGCCGCCAGCAGTTCGTCCCTGGTCATTGGCCTGGTTCTCTCAGTGAAGCCGTCACGAGGTCTGTCCGGTCCTTCGAAAAACGCACCTGATCGAAGGGAAATTGTTTCGCAGAGTTGCAGTTTCTGGCATTTCGCCCGCCTGAGACTACGATTACCGCCGTGCCTTCGCAGCGACCTTCGCGCCGCTGTTGGCGCTGCGGGCGGCGACCGCCTTCTTCGCGACGGCTTTCGGCCCGGCGCCGTTCGACGACACGCGCCCGTTCCTCCGGGCGGGTCGCTCCTGCCACCGCTCCGGCGGCAGCACGCGCCGCAGGTAGTCTGCCGTCGCGCTGCCTTCGACGCACGCGACCTCCTCCGGCGTGCCCTCCGCGATGAGCCGCCCCCCGCGGTCGCCCCCGGCAGGACCCAGGTCGATGATGTGGTCCGCGTTCTTCACGACGTCCAGGTGGTGCTCGATCACCACCACCGTGTTCCCGGCGTCCACCAGCCGCTGTAGCACCTCCAGCAGCGCCCGCGTGTCCTCGAACGACAGCCCCGTCGTCGGCTCGTCCAGGATGTACAGCGTCCGCCCCGTGCTTCGCTTCGACAGCTCGGTCGACAGCTTCACCCGCTGCGCCTCGCCGCCTGAGAGCGTCGTCGCCGGCTGCCCGAGGCGGATGTACCCCAGCCCCACGTCGCGGACTGTCTCCAGCTTTCGCTTGAGCTGCGGGATCGCGCTGAAGAAGTCGCACGCCTCGTTCACCGTCATGTCCAGCACGTCGGCGATGCTCTTCCCTTTATAGAGAATCTCCAGCGCCTCGCGGTTGTAGCGCTTTCCCTTGCACACCTCGCACGGCACCGTCACGTCAGGCAAGAAGTGCATCTCGATCTCGATGTATCCGTCGCCCGCACACGCCTCGCACCGCCCGCCCTTCACGTTGAAGCTGAACCGCCCCGGCGTATACCCACGCAGCCGCGCCTCGGGCGAGTTCGAGAACAGCTCGCGTACCGGCGTGAACACCCCCGTGTACGTCGCCGGGTTCGACCGCGGCGTCCGCCCGATCGGCGACTGGTCGATGTCCACCACCTTGTCGATGTAAATCAGGCCCTTCACCGAATCGACCTCGCCCGGGCGCTCACGCGAGTTGTACAGGTCCTGCGCCAGTTTCTTGTACAGGATCTCGTTGATCAGCGTGCTCTTCCCGCTGCCCGAGACCCCCGTCACCACGACGAACTTCCCCAGCGGGATGTCGATGTCGACGTCCTTCAGGTTGTTCTCGCGGGCGCCCCTGATCTCGATGTTGTGCCCGTTCCCCGGCCGGCGCGCGTCCGGCAGCGGCACCTGGCGCCGCCCGCTCAGGTACGCGCCCGTCATCGACCCCTCGCACGCCATGATGTCGTCGATCGTGCCTTCCGCCACCACGCGCCCGCCGTGCTCGCCCGCGCCCGGCCCCATGTCCACGATGTGGTCAGCCGCCCGCATCATCGCCTCGTCGTGCTCGACGATCAGCACCGTGTTCCCGATGTCCCGCAGCCGCAGCAGCGTCTTGATTAGCCGCTCGTCGTCCGCCGGGTGCAGGCCGATGCTCGGCTCGTCGCAGACGTACAACACGCCCATCAGGCTCGACCCGATCTGCGTCGCCAGTCGGATCCGCTGCGCCTCCCCGCCCGAAAGCGTGCCGGCCGCCCGGTCCAGCGTCAGGTAGTCCAGCCCCACGTCGAACATGAACGTCAGCCGCTCACGGATCTCCTTGATGATCTGCCGCGCGATGATCTGCTCGCGCTCGGAAAGGGGCGTCTTCGGCCCCGCCAGCTCCTCGATCCACGCCAGCGCCTCGCGCACGTCCATCGATGTGAAGGCCTTGATGTTCCTCCCGCCGACTGTCACCGCCAGCGTCTCCGGCTTCAGCCGCGCCCCGCCGCACGCGTGGCACGGCACCGCCGCCATGAACTTCTCGATCTCCCCGCGGATGTACTCGCTGTCCGTCTCCTTGTACCGCCGCTCCAGGTTCGGGATCACACCCTCGTACTTCGTGTCCCAGCGGTTCGTGTGCCCGCCCGACGTCTGGTACTTGATCTGGATCTGGTCCGCGTCCCCGTATAGCACCAGGTCCACGTGCGACTTCTTCATCTCCTTCACGGGCACGTTCAGCTTGAACCCGTGCTTCTTCGCCACCGCCTGCACCATCCGCATGTACCAGGTGTTCGTCGACGCCGCCCGCGACCACGGCGCGATCGCCCCCGCCTCGATCGAGATCGACTTGTTCGGCACCACCAGCGCCGGGTCGATCTGCATCTTCACGCCAAGCCCCGTGCACTCCGCGCACGCGCCGTGCGGCGAGTTGAAACTGAAGTTCCGCGGCGCAATCTCCCCGATCGACGTCCCGTCAAACGGACACGAATAGTGCTCCGAGTACAACCGCTCCTCGTGCGTGACCTTTGACGTTTGCTGTTTGGCCTTTGCCTTTGGCCCCTTCTCTGTGGAGGACGCGTTGTCCCGGGCAGGCTCTTCGATATCGACGAGGACGGTCCCGCCACCCAGCTTCAGCGCCTGCTCCACGCTCTCCGCCAGCCGGCTCGCGCTCGCCGCCGACCCGTCGGCGTCCGCCCTCGACGTGATCAGCCGGTCGACCACCACCTCGATCGAGTGCTTCGTCTTCTTGTTCAGGGCGATCTCTTCGTCCAGATCCCGGATCCGTCCGTCCACCCGCACGCGCACGAACCCCGCCCGACGCGCGTCCTCGAACACGTGCAGATGTTCGCCCTTCCGGTCCTTGATGATTGGCGATAGCAGCATCAGCCGCCGCCCCGGCTCGATCGCCAGGATCGCGTCCACGATCTGCTGCACCGTCTGCCGCTCGATGGGCCGCCCGCAGGTGGGGCAATGCGGCGTGCCGGCGCGCGCGTACAGCAGCCGCAGGTAGTCGTAGATCTCCGTCACGGTGCCGACGGTCGAGCGGGGGTTGTGGCTTGCGCCCTTCTGGTCGATCGAGATCGCCGGCGACAACCCCTCGATGTAGTCGACGTCCGGCTTCTCCATCTGCCCCAGGAACTGCCGGGCGTACGCGGACAGCGACTCTACATAACGCCGCTGGCCTTCCGCGTAGATCGTGTCGAACGCCAGCGACGACTTCCCCGACCCCGACAGCCCCGTGATCACCACCAGCTTGTCGCGCGGGATCGTGACGTCGATGTCCTTCAGGTTGTGCTCGCGGGCCCCCTTGACGACGATAGCGTCCAGCGGCATGGGAATGCGGTCTCCTGGGAAGTCCGTGGCGTGTGTGTTCAGTCTGCCAGAGTAGAGGCGCGGCCAGCCGCGCCCGGCAGGGCAGGGTGATCGCTCCGGACGCCCATTCTAGCACGGGTGTTCGTGGCGTCGATGGAGTACTGACGTGAGGTGTCAGGAGTGGTCGGGATGGCCTCGACGAAGCTACCCCAGCAGCTTGAGGCCCACGATCCGATCGAACGCCTTGTCGCGCGTCAGTAATACGAGGTCCTGGTGGATCGCGGTCGCAGCGATCCAAAGGTCGTTGTCGCTCATGAGTTGCCCGCTGGCCCGGAGCACACTTCGTAGCTTCCCATAGACCTTTGCCACCTCGTAGTCCACTTCGACCACGTCCACACCTTCGAGAAATGACTCGTATCTCGCCTGAGCCGCGGGATTCTTCGCGGCACCCTCAAGTACTTCACCGACGACGATCGCCGAAGTCGCGAGCGCCGCGTCTTTCGCTAGGTCGTTCAGCCGCTCGACGGCCGTTGTGCGGCCATTGAGATAGTCGATGGTCCAGTCGCTGTCGACGAGATGCGTGATCACCAAGTGACGGGTTCGCTCGGGGGTGACTCTTCACGCCATTTGTGTATACGTTCGGCCAGGTCGCTGAGCTCGGGGAACTCTTTCCACGAACCGGCGGCCGCCAACGTGTGTTCGATCGCCTGGTGACTGGGCCTCCAGTCGGGTCGTTTCGATGGGGCTGGCGTGACAACAGCAACGATCTCGCCATCTCGCTCGATCTCGCGTGGCACACCGTCCTCACGTACAGCCTCGATCGCGGCCATTGCGTCGCGCTCCGTGAGCACCTTCACGTGGATCGGCCGTTGTGTGACCATGGGACACCTCTGCACGCCATTGTAGCCCACCGGCCGGGTCGCCCCGCCATGTCAAATCCACACCACATCCCCATCCGGGTCCGCCACCCGCGCCCAGGCGATCCCCAGGGCGTGCTCGCCGCGCTCCACCACCGTCCCGCCCGCCGACATCACATCCCGAACCGCATCGTCCTGCGGCACCGCGTGGTCCACGTGAAACCCCACGTTCATCGGCCCGCTCCCCGCATACTTCGGGTCCGGCACCACGCCCAACGCCGAGTCCGTCCCCGGCAACCCCACAAACACAATCTGCTCCGCCCGGAACACCTCCTCCAACCCAAAACGCCTCCCTGTAGAACCGCACCCCCGCCTCCAGATCCCGCACCGGCACCACAAAACTCAGAGCCGTAATCCGTGGCATGTCGCGTCTCCCCTTCTTGGCGCTCTCTTCGTCTTCGGCCACTGGCCTCACCTTGCCCATACTCGAGCTAACCGCCTACCATGTGCGCATGGGATTCGTTCTCCGTGCCGACTTGATCGTTCGATACCGCATCTCCTCCGGGAATCAACCTGAGAACGAGGAGAAGATAGCGCGTGCCTTACGGGATCACTTCAAGACGGATGACGCCTCAGCCGTCATCGACGGTAGCGAATGGTTCTCAAGAAACGCGTCTCTCTGGAAGAGAAAGGTCTGTTTTGGCCACCAGGATCCTAACTTCTGTTTCCTGGTCTGGGTAAACGGTTCTAGTCAATTCCAGGTCGCTGTCGAGATAACGGACCAAATCCCCTTTGAAGACGCCTGCGATCAGACTCTGGAACGCGTCCTGAGTGCTCTCAACGCCTCATCCATAAAGTCCAGTCTCAAGAGCGCTGAGCTCAAGCCATATTCTGACAAGCGACCAATACTGCTAGGACGTCGCGGAATGTTGGCGGAACTACTTGAGGCGGACACGCGGAATGGGATTCTTGGGTCGATTGTCGTCTTTGCGGGGTTCACTGCGGTGAGTCTTCTTTGGTGGAAGAGCCAGGCGGCGTCTCTTGTGGCCGGCAATGTGGCGCCGGCGAGTTCGATGGTCATCTTAGCTCTCTCAGCGATCATTCGAGGTCGGGCAGATCGGATCAAGTGGTATCCTAGCGAATAGGAGGTCGAGATGGCTCGTATCGCGCAGTGGCAGAAGTTCATCCAGGACACGGTGACGGCCCTGAAAGAGCGTTCCGATGAGAACCTCTGGGAGCTTCGCGAAGAACCTGAGATTGGTCAGAACCTGAGGCCAGATCTCGTAGTCGCCAGCCGGGAGGGTGGCGCGCAGTACGTGGTCGAGATCAAGGGGCGCTCAGCCGGCGACACGACATTTTCGGACTTAGCTCAAGTGAGTGCCTATGCCAAAGCCCTTGGAAGCACCGCCGTTCCTGTCATTGCAACGAATCTATCCGTGTCGGGAGACCTTCTCGAACTCGCTAGGGAGCTAGGCGTGCGTGTCGTGGCTCGCCGAAACCCTCGCGATCTTGCGGATGGGATCATGAAGGAAATCGAATCTCCCGCGCCAGTCGTCGCCTAAGCTGGCGCCGCCGCGTCTCCTTTCCATCGACTAACCGTGCAACTGCTCCGCTGTGCCTTCTGCGGACAGCACGACCTCCACCGACCGCGGCGGCGAGCGGTGCGAGAGCCGCTTCCCCCACGTCGTCCCGATCGCCGCCACCTCGTCCGCATCCATCCACCGCGACTCCACCACCCGCAGCCCGTTGCGCGAGAACGCCGCCCCCAGCGTCCCGATCACGTACTCTGGCGTGACCTCCGGCAGGTCCCGCACCTCGATCGGCACCGGGTCGTCGAAGATGCGCGTGTTCAGCACGATCCGCACCGTCGCCCCCGGCCGCGCGAACGACGCGATCCCGCCCAGCACCACGTCGTCGCCGAGAATGATGCCGCGCATCAGCGACCCCCACGGCAGCGTCACGAACACTTCGTCCGCAATCCCCCGCAGCTCCTCCGGCGGCGCTTCCACCGACCCCACGACGAACAGCACGTTCGCCAGCCCGCCCTTCCCCGCCTTCCTCCCCGCCTTCGCCGACCACTCCCGCATGTTCTCCCGCACCGGATCGAGCGCGATGACGTAGCGCTCCGGGTGTGCGGCGGCGTACCGGTACGCCCACGCGCCGTCCCCGGCGCCCACGTCGATCGTTACTCCGGCATACGCCGCGACGATCTCGAGGACCTGCTCGCGAGTGAGTGTGTCGCCCTTCCGCCCTCGAGTGATCTGCATGTGGGAATTGTGCCGCCTGGGCTTGATCATAGGGAGAACAAATGTACTAATAGCGACGCGCGGGGCAAAAAGAACGGGAGCCGAGGCCGAAGCCGGGGACTCCCGTCACTCACCGTTGCCGTGAGGCCACAGTGAGGTGATGCGCAATCCTATCCCCGCCGGACCGCCGGTGTCAATTGCGAAAGCGAATGTGATGCGGCTGCGGCTTGCCGTGTTCATCGACGGGCGGAACGTACACTACGGCCTTCGCCAACTTCGGTGGCCGCAATACTACGATGTCGCGATGTTCGGGTCGGCGATTGCCTCGCACTTCGATCTTCGGGTCATTCGCTACTACAACGCGACGCCACTACAGCGGTACAACCACGAGCCCGAGTACTGGCGCCAACTGCGTTACTACGCACACATCGAAACGCAGACAGGCGTAGTCTTCAAGAAAGGCTACCTGATGGATGCGGGCCCCAGACCCGTCGAGAAACTGGTCGACGTCATGCTCGCACTGGATCTCGCGCTCGGCGCGTATCGAGACGAGTACGATGTCGCTGCCCTTGTTTCGGCTGACGGCGACTTCCAGCCTGCCGTCGAAGAGGCTCAGGCCGCCGGTAAGCGCGTCGTCAACTTCGTGTTCCGCAACCGTCGTTCATTCAGGCTGGCTGCGTGCTGCGATGAGGTTCGCTTCCTCAAGCGAAACCACTTTGTGGAACTGGCCCTGTAGGACGAGAGGCAGTCGACACTGGCAGCCCTCCCGTCACGGTGCGTCAATCGCCAGACGAGCGCGCAGCTCTGAATCTAGGACTCGCCGGGCGATCGACTAACCGACGGTAGATCTTCATCGCTGGCGCCGTCCGGTCGCGGTTCTCCAAGACTCGCAACGGCTTGAGCAGCTTCTGTCGCCGCGACGCGTGAAACGACATTCGTTGGCTCTTCGGCGATGTCTGATGCGTCTCGTGATAGTGGGAGTTTCGGGGCAGGCGCTGACCAAGCCTTCACTGGCTGCACTACCAGCCGGTAGAAAGAGAGGAGAAGATCGGTCGCCTCCCCAATGAACGAGCCGCTGACGCCACCGCGTTTAGTTCCCATCTCCTTTGTCTCGCTGAGCGTGAAGGTCTTGGGCATGCGGCTACGGTCAGGCAACAGGATGGCCGCTGGGTCTGTACGCAGGTCGCCTAGGCGGGCGGACTTCTGCTCACGGACCCCCTGAAATGAGGTCGTGAGTCGAGCAGTATCGGGTGCATCCTTCAATTGGCGGGTTAGCCAGTTCACTCGCGTTGCAGGCTTGCCTTCGGATGGCGCGTCGATCGTGACTGATGCTGTCGTCGTGCGTGCGCTAAGTGATGCTGACAGTGTTATCGGCGATATCGCGTTCTTGATGCGGATGATGCCCGTCAATGACTTCGATTGAACAAGTTCTCGTGCAAGCGAGGACTTCCGTGCGGCTGGATCCCCTGCCTCGTTCCGGGGAAGGACTTGTGCGACTTCGACTCCTAGATCGCCGGCCAGATGAAGACACAGATACTGGATGAATTGATCCCATTTGACGGCTACTTCGCCCACACCCGAGTCGTGCGGTAGAAGCGCGCCCTCTCGCGCCGCTTCTCGTACCGTAACCCAATGTGGGCCCATGTCCTGGAACTGCATCGCGCCGGACTGTGGATGCTTCAGGTACGCGATGAGTTCGCTCAGGATCCAGGCTTGGTCTGGATCATCGATCCCACGATGCTCGCGCTGAATGACAGCTTCAGTGAGAACCTCGACCCATGACCAGTGGTACAGCGACACCCTCTTGGTCTTTTTCCGGTCCACAGCGACGGGATGGGAGTCTGTCGCCGTCATCATCTGGTTTGAAATCGTGATGACCGCATCCATCTCGCATTCACGTGCGACGTCAAGGTATGCCTCCACCTGGTCACGTCGTAGGTCGTTGTTCTGAGTCTTGACTTCTACGAGCGAGCACCAGCGGGTACTGCCGCGCCGCACGACAATGGCCCCGTCAGGCTGGACCTTCTGACCGGTCGCCAACGTGAACTGCGGCTCGATCGATGTCGTGATGCTCCCCTTAGGGGCACTCGCCTTTCGGAGTAACGAGTGCCCGAAATCTGGCACTGCCTTCATCACAGCCAGCAGCGCGGACGTGGCGCGCTTCTCCTGCTCATCTACCCCCTTTATGCCGGACGTGGGAATCAGACGCGCAGGTTGCCAACCCTCTTCGCCGTCGAACAGGTTCTGATCGTGAGCCATTTCGCCTCCTTACGGACGGCGATTATACGGCAACGATGTATGAAGTTCAAAGTTGACAACTGACGACTGAAGACCCGCCGCCCTACACCAACACCAGCAACGGCGTCCCCTGATCCACCCGCTGCCCCACGCTCACGTATACCGCCTTCACCTGACCCGCCCGCCGCGCGTGCAGCTCGTTTTGCATCTTCATCGCCTCCACCACCACCAGAACGTCCCCCTCCTCCACTTCGTCGTCGGCCGACACGCGGATCTCGCGGACGACGCCGGCCATGGGCGACTTCAGCACCCACTCGCCGCTCGCGTCCACCGCGAAGCTGTCGTCGCCGCTCCCCGCGCCGCCCTTCCGTCCCGTCTGCGTCCCCACCACCACGCGCGTCCCGTCGACCAGGATGCGGTAGTCCGTCGGCCCTTCCTCCGCGAACACGTCGTACGGCCGCCCGTCCACGATCACCGAGTACCGCGCGCCGTCGCCGATGCGCGTCAGGCTCACCGTCCGCGTCACGTCACCCGCGGTCACGCGCCAGCCGCCCGCGCGGTCGGGCTCCACCTCGATGTCGTGCAGCTCGTCGCCGAGCCTCAGCCGGTACTTCGCCGCCATTTGTTCCCCTGTGACATCCCCGTGTGACTCCCGATCTGCCGGTCCCGCCCCGCCTCCCGCCACTGGCTCGGCCCGACGATGATCGCCGGCTGTGCGCCGTTCCGCTGCCGCCGCTGGTGCGACATCACCGCCGCCACCAGCAGCGCCACGTCGTCAGCCCCGCCGAGCCCCTCCGGCTCGACCATCTTGAACTCGCTGTCCAGGAACCCCGTGTGCACTTCCCCGTTCACGAACCGCGCGTCCTCGAGGAGCTGCAGGTGGAACGGGATGTTCGTCTTCACACCCAGGATCACGTACTCGTGCAGTGCCCGCTTCATCCGCTCGATCGCCGCCGTCCGGTCCGCCCCCCAGCAGATCAGCTTCGCCAGCATCGGGTCGTAGTAGTACGGGATCTCGATCCCGCTGAAGATGCTGCTGTCCACCCGCACGCCCGGCCCCTGCGGCTCGCTCACGAAGTCGATCCGTCCCAGCGACGGCAGGTAGTTGTTGTAGGGGTCCTCCGCCGCGATACGGCACTCGATCGCGTGCCCTCGCAGCACCACGTCGTCCTGCGTGAACCCCAGCGGCTCACCCGCCGCGATCCGGATCTGGTCCCGCACCAGGTCGCGCCCCGTCAGCCACTCCGTCACCGGGTGCTCGACTTGCAGGCGCGTGTTCACCTCGAGAAAGAAAAACTCCTGCGTCGTGGGGTCGAACAGGAACTCCACCGTCCCCGCGTTGTAGTACCCCGATGCCTTCGCCGCCGCCGCGCCCGCCTCCATCAGTCTCCGCCGTGTCTCCGGTTTCACCACTGGCGACGGCGACTCCTCCAGCACCTTCTGGTGCCGCCGCTGCACGCTGCACTCGCGCTCGCCCAGCGCCACCACGTTCCCGTGCTTGTCGCCCAGCACCTGCACCTCGACGTGCCGCACCGGCGAGAGATACCGCTCCAGGAACACGCCACCGTCGCCGAACGCCGACTGCGCCTCGCTCGACGCAACGCGCACCGCGTTCTCGATCTCCTCCGGCGTGCGCACCAGCCGGATCCCCTTCCCACCGCCCCCGGCCGAGGCCTTGATCATCAGCGGGAACCCGATCCCCGGCGCCGCCCGCACCGCCTCGTCCGACTCGACCCGCCCCTCCGTCCCCGGCACCACGGGCACACCCGCCGCCATCATCGTCCGCCGCGCGTTCACCTTGTCGCCGAGGAGGATCACCGACTCCGGCTTCGGGCCGATGAAGGTGATCCCCGCGGCCTCGCACGCCTCCGCGAACTCCGTCCGCTCGCTGAGGAACCCGTATCCCGGGTGTACGGCATCGACGCCCGCCTGTACGGCGACCTCGAGGATCTTCGTGTAGTTGAGATAGCTCTCCAGCGGCGGCCCTTCGCCGATGTGGTAGGCCTCGTCCGCGTACCGCACGTGCAGCATGTTCCGGTCCACCGTCGAGTACACGGCCACCGTCGCGATGCCCATCTCGCGGCACGTCCGCATCACGCGCAGCGCGATCTCGCCGCGGTTCGCCACCAGGATCTTCTTGAACAACCGTCTCTCCCTGTCCGCCGGATGAACGGACCGCGAGTCGGCCCTCCGGAGCATGTGATTGGTATCACAGATGCCCGACTGAGGCTATGAGACGTTCGTACTACGCGCGTAACGGGCGTAGCGCGGGCTCTCAGAGCGCACAACTCCGTGGCGCGGGCTTTCTCGCAGAGTCGCCGTTCGCAGAGTCGCCGTGGAGATGGGAGACAGCCCGCGCGGCGCCGCGATAGGCGCGGCCCTTCTCGCGAGAAACGTCGAAGAGAGCCCCGCTGCTACTGCCCTTCCATCGGCCACCGCTTCGACACGATCACGTCGATGCCCCCCGTCGTCTTCTGCACCTCGACGTTCGTACTGCGCCCCGTCCGCCGGAACTGCAGTGTCACCGTCCCCCCTCCCACCCGCAGGCCTCGTACCTGTACGGAGTGCAGCCAGTTCGGCAGCCGCGGGTTCACGATGCGCAGCCGGCGGTCGGCCGCTTCCGCCTTCAGCCCCAGCATCGCCTGCGTGATCAGCAGCATCGCCCCCGCCGCCCACGCCTGCGGCCGGCATGCCACCGGGTACGGCACCGGCGAACGGTGCTCCGACCGCGCGTCCCCCCCGAACAGCTCGGGCAGCCGGAAATAGGGAAATGCCACCGCCGTGTCGAACAGCGCCGTCGCGATCGCGTTCACCTGTTCCTCAAACCCGTACATCTTCAGCCCCATCGCCGCGATGCTGTTGTCGTGCGGCCACACACTCCCAACGTGGTAGCCGATCGGATTGAAGCGCGGGTTGCTTGGCTCCAGCGTCCGGATCCCCCACCCCGTGAACATCTCCTCCGACATCAGGTGCCCCGCCATATCCTGTCCGCGTGACATGTCCGCCAGCCCCGTCCACAGGCAGTGCGCCGGGTTGGTCGAGATCGAGGCTACCTGCCGCCCCGTTCCGTCCAGCGCCATCGCGAAGTACCGTCTTTCCTTCATCCAGAACCCGTCATTGAATTGGGCGCGCAGAAGCGCCGCCGCCGCCAGCTCCTTCTGGGCCAGCTCCCGCTCACCCAGCCGCTCCAGCAACGGCGCGAGTCGCACCCTCGCCGCATACGCGTACCCCTGCGCCTCCACCAATGCGACCGGCGCCGTTGCCAGCGTCCCGTCGGTGTGCGCCACAGCGTCTCCCGAGTCCTTCCACCCCTGGTTGACCAGTCCCTTCGCACTCCGCTTCTCGTACGAGAGGTAACCCGTGCCCGTTGGATCGCCGTAGACGTTCATCCACTCCAGTGCCAGCTTGATCGCGGGCAGCAACTCCCGCACCAGCCGAAGGTCCCCCGTCCACGCGTAGTACTCCGCGATCAGCATCAAGAACAGCGGCGTTGAGTCCACGCTCCCGAAGTACGGCCCATACGGCAGCTCGTTTGCCCGCGACAGCTCGTCGAACCGCAGCTCGTGCAGGATCTTGCCCGGTTCCTCGTCGTGTGCCGGGTCCAGCTTCGTGCCCTGGTGCTTCGCCAGCAGCCGCAACGTCGAGCGCGCGACCTCCGGCTGGTACGCCAGCGTCTGCATCGAAACGACGCAGCTATCCCGCCCAAACAGCGCGTCGAACCACGGCGTCCCGGCCGCCGGGTAAGGCTGTCCCTGGTCCGTCCGGCTCATCAGCATCCGGACGTCGGTGATACACCGGTCGATCATGCGGTTGAAGAACTCGTTGTCCGTCACGATCTGCGTCGCTGCCTCGCGCCACTCCCGGTGCTCCGCCTCCACCGAGCGAAAGCGGTTGATGTGCGACACGTCCATCCGGTGTCCGTCCGCGATGATCACGGTCCGGATCGTTGTCTGCTGCCGCGGCTCCAGCGCCACCTGGAACAGCGCGCTTCCCGCGTCCAGCCGGTCAGGCTTCCGGTCAAACACGATCTCCGTCCGTCGCTCCCGCTCGTCGATGCCCGTGTACGCGTATGTGATCGAGCGCGTCTCGATCACCGGCTCGTGCATCGTCCCGCGCCGCACCCGCTGGTACCCCCGCACGTCGAAGATGTCCGCAAAGTCGGCCCCAAACTCGTATCGCAGGTTGAGCGTGATCGGTTGCGTGTCGAAGTTCGTGATCCGCAGCCGCTCCTCCACCACGTCGGCCACCGCGCGCTGCCGGTGAAGCTCGAAGCTCCCCCGCTTCACAGTCCGCTCGCCTGCCGCTACCAGCGTCGGGTTCGTCAGCACCTGCTCCATCGCGTGCCCCAGCTCCGCCGTGGACAACAGCAGCACCGGCTCGATGCCGTTCAGGCTCAGTGAATACGTGGAGAGATGCCGCGTGTCAGCGTGATACAACCCGAAGCCTTGCTGGTTGTCGGCTGGCACGTTGCCGTCCGGGTCGGTCAGCAGGAAGACCGAACGCTCCCGTATCACCAGCGCGTCTCGGATGTCCTCGATGAGCATCGGCTCGCCGGACGGAAGCGTGTACGTCACGCCTTCCGGCGTCGTCGCCGGAGATGTCAGCGCGTCGTCCACCGCTTGCGGCCCTGCGCCGGCGTTCGGGTCGGGAACCTGCTCCTGCCGTTGTCCGCGGGGTCGTGGCACGGAATTGGGGTCCTCAATCGGGTTTGGTCGCGATGGCTCCACGGCCGTCGCCACGATCATTGTCGGTGCAGCCAGCCCGCGGCGCGAGTCACGCCGCCGTCACGGCCTGCCCCCCAGGACCCGCGGGCACGATCCCCTCCCTGATCACCGGCGATCGCCCGCCCGAGTTAAGGACCTCTTGATACACCCGCAGATAAGCCTCCGCCATGATCCCTGGCGAGAAATTGCGCTGCACGTACGCCCGGCACGCGTCCCGTTTGATGGATCTCACGGCAGGGATTGCCTCCACCATCTCGTCGACCGTGTCGACCACGAACCCCGTCTTCCCCTGCGCGATGAGCTCCGGCGCGCTTCCGCGCCTCAGCGCGATCACCGGCGTGCCGCACGCCATCGCCTCTGGCATCACCAGCCCGAACGGCTCCTCCCACGTCAGCGGCATCAGGACGCAGAATGCTTTCCCATATAGCTCTCGTTTCTGCCCTGCGTCCGCCTCGCCCACGAACACGATCTGCTCGCCGTCGATCTGGTCCTTGATGACCTCGTCGTAGAACCGCTGATCGTGGCGATCCACCTTCCCCGCCATGATCAGCCGCCGCCCTGCCCGCCGTGCCACCTCGATCGCCAGTTGCGGCCCCTTCTCTGGCGCGATCCGACTCAGGAACAGCAGGTCCTCTCCCGGCTCGGCCTCGAATGGAAAGCTATCCACGTCGATCGCGTTGTACACGTGGCCCATGAACCGCGCCGGCCCGTCCGATGGCAGCGACCGCCCCTGCGACCGGCTGATCGTGTTGTACGCCCCCGCATACCGGCGCCACACGAACGCCGTGTCCGGCGTCGCCAGGCAGTGCATCGTCGTCAACATCGGCGTGTCGATCGCGCCCGCCATCGCCATCACAAGCTCGCCCGCGTGGTTGTGGACGATGTCTATGTCGCGCGAAAGCGCCAGCGCCTCCCCGATGTGCACCCAGTCGTACGGGTTCGGATTCGACAGGTCCGCCGTCCGCAGGCTACGCGGATACACCGCAGCCAGACGCGCCCTCGTGAGCGAATCTCCGGACGCCGCCAGCACCACCTCGTGCCCCTGGCGCACCAACTCCTCCGTCAGCACGCTTACGACGGCTTCCGTCCCGCCGTAGGCTGGCGGCGGTACCCGCTCCCAGAGAGGAGCAATTTGCAGGATGCGCATGGTATCTACCTCTGTAGCATCAAGCGACGGCCGCGATGTATCGCCCGCTGCTACAAGATTCCGAAGATATGGGACTGGAGGTCTAGGGTCATCCGCCGCGAGAGCGACGGACATTCGGCCGAACCCTATTGTAGCGTGAACTGACCCGTTCGTGCGGCCCGCGTTCATAGGCCCGTGTCGAGCGGCCCCTGGGTCAGGCTGGCTGGTGCACGGCGCCGGCGCCCGCCACTTCGATCGCGTACAGCACGTGCCGCACCCCCGGCGCCGCTGACACCAGGTCCCGGATCGCATGCCGCTGCGTCGCCGTCGCCACCTGCCCCGTCAGCGTCACCACCCCGCCCGCCACGGCGACCGACACCTCGCCCGAGGCCGGGGCCACCGCGTTGTCGATGAATGCCTGCAGTCCCGCTCGCAGCTCGTCGTCCGTAACGTCCTTCATCGCCACCTCGCTCGTGTTCGCCCCAGTCATAACAGTATGCCGCCGGCCGCTCAACTGCGCTCCCCGCCTATGTCTAGCCGCACAAATGGATCACGTTCGTAACACGCCCGTCACCCGGATCAGTCGCCAGTTGTCCGTCGTCCGCCGACCGTCAGCCAATGGTCCGACGCAGCCCGCGGCATCCAGCTTCCGGCTCCGAGCCGCCTCGTCGCACTTCTCACCTCCCACATCCCACCTCTAGACTGCACCGATGGAAGCCTACGTCCACGACGCCGTCCTCGACATGCTCCACGCCCGCGACGAGCTGCTCGCCGCCCTCGACGATGTCGGCCCCGAACAGTGGGAGCGCCAGATCCCGTACGGACACCGCACCCTGCACGAGCTACTTGCCCACCTCGCCGGCGCCGACCAGGCGTGGGCCCTCGCCGCCCAGGGCCTCCTGAAGGGAGAGTCCGAGTCCACGACCGCGCCCCTCACCCCCGAAGAGGCCAGGGCCGCCCGCGTCCGCACCATCGAACGTGGCCGCTCCCGCCCCGTCGCCCAGCTCGGCGAGGAGATGGACCGCCGCCGCCAGCTCCTCCTCGGCCTCTACGACCTGCTCGAGCCACGCCACCTCGCGCTCGCCCTCCGCTCCTACGGCGACGAGCACAACTCCGTGCACGAGCGCATCTGGCTCGGCTACCACGACCGCCTGCACGCCGCCGACGTCCGCCGCGCCCTCCGCATGGACTGGCGCCCCCCGAAGCTCGAGTTCCACACCGAGATCGTCCCGGCTGTCGAGGCCCTCTCCCCCGATCCCGCCCTTTACGTCATCTACAGTGTCGACCCCACCCGCTGGGAGATGCCCTCCGTCGTCCCCGGCTGGTCCAACCGCAACCTCCTCGCCCACATCGCCACCGGCGACTGGGTCTTCCAGACGCACCTCCGCCACATCATCGCCACCGGCGAGGTTGGCCCCTGGGCCGATGTCGACGCCGGCAACGCCGAGCGCATCGAGGAGCGCAAGTTCACGACCGTCAACGCCCTCGTGGAGGAGTACCTCTCCATGCGCCACGCCACCCTGCTCCTCCTCGCCCAGCTCACCCCGCGTCACCTCCAGCGCCCCATCACCCTCTGGTGGCTCCCCGAGGACCAACGTCAGAGCACCGTCGCCGGTTACGTCCTCGCCTTCCCCCACCATGAACGCCACCACACCACCCACCTCCGCCCCGCCATGAAGTGGTCCACCTCGCTACGATGAAGAAGCCAGTAGCGGCGGAGCTTTTCGCAGAGTCGCCGAAGGAGACAGCTCCGCTCAGTGTCCGAGTGAGTCGAATGCCCCTCTTCAAACGCAAACCCCACCGACCAACAAACCGCCTCCCCGCGCCCGACATGGATCTCCCCGACGGCGAGGCCATCGAATACTCGGAAAAAGCCACCCTCCTCCACGGCACCGACAAGGTCCCCGGCGCCCTCTACATGACCAACCGTCGCCTCATCTTCCAGGCCCAGAAGGGCGAAGCGAAGTGGATGATCGTCCCCTACACCGAAGTCCGCGAAGCCGGCCTCTACCGCTGGCACCACGCGCCCATGGGCCGCACCAGCCTCAACCAGTGCCTCTGCCTCGTCACCACAAAGGGCGAGCAAGTCTGGTACGACTTCAACGAAGACGCCGAACGCGCCTGGCTCCCCCTCCTCCAGGCTCACCTCGAAGCATCCGGGCCCGCTGAACCGGCGGAAGGCTGACCGAGCAGCCGCTGCAAACCGCCGCCTCCAGTTCCCTCGTCAAGCAACGCGACATCGGCGCCCTGGGAACGCGTGGTGAGAGGCTGGTCAGAGGCTAGTAGCTACCATCGATGCTACGAACCGGTAATGGATTGGCGCAGCTGCCTGTTAGGAACAGAGACATGAAGACGGTCGGACTTGCAATGCTTGCCCTTATCGCTTGCCTCCTCGGCGGGAGCCTTCCGGACGCCCGGGCCGCAGGCCAGGCCGGCTACATATACACCTTCGCCGGCGGAGGGGTCGGTGACGGCGGAAACGCGGCTGATGCGGTCATCCCATACCCCTGGTCAGTGGCCGCCGGCCCTGATGGCAGCGTTTACGCGTCAACGATTGGCGACTGCCGGGTGCGCCGCATCCTTGCCGGACTGATCTCTACCGCGGTGGGCACCGGCTACTGCCAGTACGCGGGAGACGGAGGAGACGCCACGCAGGCCAGCCTTAGGTCCCCCTGGGCCGTCGTAGCATCACTGAACGGTGATCTCACCATTGCCGACACGTACAGCTGTCGCGTCCGGCGGGTTCACAACGGCACAATAACGACGATAGCCGGAAATGGTACATGCGCTTCGGCCGGAGATGGTCAGCTAGCGACTGATGCGTCGGTGGTACCGCACGCCGTTGCTGTCGACGAAACCGGTGCAGTGTTTGTCGCTGATTCGGGCGCGTGCACAGTGAGGAAAATCGAGGGCGGCATCATCACGAGGTTCGCCGGCAACGGGGCGTGCGCGTATGGAGGAGACGGGGGCTCGGCGATAGATGCATACATCGACGACGTCTTTGCCATTGCGGCCTTTGACGGAGTGGTCTACTTCTCCACGATGGACTGTCGTGTTCGTCGCGTCGTTGCCGGCATCATCGACACATTTGCAGGCGTCGGAACGTCGTGCAGTTCGTCTGGGGACGGAGGCCCGCCGCAAAACGCAAGCCTCTGGCCGTATGGCTTGTACGCCGACGCAAGCGGTCTTCTCGTGGCCGATGCTGCGGCGTGCCGGATACGCCTGATAGCGGGTGGTGTCATTCAGACAATAGCTGGAACGAATTCGTGCGAGTCTGGCCCCGATGGTGGGACTGCGCTAGAGACAAGCCTCTTTGCACCAACAGGGGTCACGAGGGCGCCCAATGGCGACCTACTTATCGCTGAGCGCGATGGCTGCAGGATTCTCCGTATAGACGAACAGAGCATCGTTCATACCGAAGGCGGCAACGGAACCTGTACGTTCTACGGAGACGGGTTGCCTGCGGCCGATGCCGCCCTGAGCCCCGCCAGTGTGGCAATCGGTAAGAACGGGACGCTCCTGATTTCCGACCAGAGCAACTGCCGCATCAGGCAGGTTGCGGACGGGACGATTTCAACCCTGTATGGCGATGGCACATGTAACAGCGCGGGCGATGGGGGTCCCGCAGCGTTGGCGACCTTCCTATGGCCAATTGCCATCGACCAGGGTCCTAACGGTGAGGTGTACGTCGGTGACCAGGGCCCATGCCGCATCCGGGGCACAACCGCGGGTACTATCGATACCGTCGCGACAGGGGGTTGCTTCGGGTTCGATGTGGATGATGCAGGTAATCTCTACTACTCCGAGTCGTGCCGAATCTGGAAACGGACTCCTGAAGGAATCACAACGCCAGTGGCCGGAACCGGAGTCTGTGGATTAGACGGTGATGACGGCCCAGCCCTACAGGCTAGAATCACGGCCGGACATGGTCTCAAGGTCGATGGCGAAGGCGCGATCTACATCTCCGAGGGGAACCAGTGTCGAGTGCGTAAGGTGAGCAACGGGATCATAACAACCATTGCCGGTGCGGGATCTCCCCCTCAGTGTTACCAATTCGGTGGTGAGGGAGGCCTCGCGAAGGAGGCTACCATTGGATACGCGACCGACATTGAATTGGATCCTGCTGGCAATCTCTATATCAGTGCGTTGAACGCATGTCACATCCTTCGTGTGAAGCACGGGATTGTTCGGCGCATTGCTGGTAACGGCGACTGCCAAGAACTTGGTGACAACGGCCCGGCGACACTAGCGAGTCTCGCCGGTGACTATCATATTGCAGTGGATGCCGATTTCCGCGTCTACACTGCGGGCTTCACCCGTGTACGTGTAATCGAACCTGACGACGCAGACGCAGATGGCGTGATCGGTGCCCTCGACAACTGCGAACTCGTCGCCAACCCCACCCAACAGAACACCGATGCCAACTTCACCGACAACACCCCGCCCGCATCCCAGGACGACCGCACCCACCCCAACTCCGACGGGGCGGGCGACGCCTGCGACACCGACGACGACAACGACGGCCTCACTGACGCTGACGAGGCCTCTGGCGGCGCTTGCGCCGGCCACGCCACCGACCCTCTCCTCCGTGACACCGACGGCGACCGCGTCCTCGACGGCCCCGAGTGCGCCCTCGGCGCCGATCCCACGTCGGCCGCCAGCAAGCCAACCCCGGCGCAGTGCGGCCCCACCACCGATGGCGACGGTGACCGGCTGAGTGCGCGCGCCGAGTACTGCGCCTATGGCACGAGCGACGCCAACACCGACACGGACGGCGACCGCACGCTCGATGGCGCGAAGGACGGCTGCGAAGCAGCCTCCGTCAATACCGACCGCGTCGTCAACTCCGGCGACCAGCTCCTCATGGTCATAGAGATCCTCCGAGAACCCACCCCGTCGGCACGTCTCGTCAGCTACGACGTCAACAAAGATGGCGCCGTCAACGCCGGCGACCAGCTCCTCATCGCCCAGTTCATCTCCCCCTCCGGCCAGTGCCCCTGATCTGAGCAGCCATCCCCGCCCAGCGTCGCCGTATCCCCTCGTGGGCCGCATGGTCGCTGCACGAGACCGAGGGGGCAGACGCTGCCGTATCCGCAGACACCGGGGTGAGGCGCAGTCCCGGCGCCGATGCCGTCCCACGGTCCCTCATCCTCCCTCCTTGTTCCCCCGCGATCCCCTCGTGTCCTTCGTGTTCCTTCGTGGATCACCTCCCGAGGGCCCAACCGCCGCCCAACCAGAGCCGTTCGGCCGGCGCGGACACCCCGCCCCTATGCCTAACCTGACTCCTGCGGCCAACCCGGCCGCCACGGAGCACCCATGGACGAGTTCTTCGGCATCTCCATGACCGCCATCATGACGGTCCTCCTCGTCCTGCTCGGCGTCGCCCTTGGCAGCATCACCCTCGTCGCCCTGCGCCACCGCCTTCTCTTCATGATGGGCCTTCGCAACATCCCGCGCCGCCGCTCCCAGACCATCCTCATCGTCATCGGCCTCATGCTCAGCACCCTCATCATCACCTCCGCCTTCGCCATGGGCGACACCTTCCACTACAGCGTCTCGAAGGTCGCCTACGACCACCTCCACAGCGTCGACGAGACCGTCCAGGCCTTCACCGAGTCCGAAGACCCCTTCGTCGTCGGTCTCTCGTCCATCATCTCGCCGCGCCCCATCCCCCAGGACGAGGCTGCCGGCCTCGTCGAGTCCATCGCCGCCCTCCCCGGCGTCGATGGCGCCGCCGCCATCATGCGCGGGCCCGTCCCCGCCACCCACCGCAAGGCCGGCCTCAGCGAGCCCTACACCGTCCTCGTCGGCGTCGACCCCGCCGCCACGTCCGGCTTCCCCGATGTTGAGTCCGTCGACGGCGAAGTCCTCGACCTCGCCAGCCTGCAAGAGGGCGAAGTCTTCGCCAACGAGTCCGCGGCCGATGCCCTCGATCTCGCGCCCGGTGATACCGTCACGCTCCTGTCCGGCGGCCAGCCCCACGAGCTGCGTGTGCGCGCCGTCGTGAAGGACCGCCTCCTCACCGGCGCCGCCGACCTCATCCCCGAAGGCTTCGTCCTGCCCCTCGCCGATGCCCAGCGTGTCTTCGGCCGCGCCGCCCAGGTCGACGCCATCGTCGTCTCGAACGACGGAGGTGTCCGCGAGGGCCTGCGTGGCACCGATCAGGTGATGCCACGCATCGAGACGGTGCTCGAAGGTACGCCGTGGGAGGCCAGCCCCACCAAGCAGAACCAGATCGACGCCGCAGAACTCGCCTCCAGCCAGTTCACCTTCATCTTTCTGCTCATGGGCTCGTTCTCCATCGCCGCCGGCATGCTCCTCGTCTTCCTCGTCTTCGTCATGCTCGCTGCCGAGCGCAAGCCCGAGATGGGCATCAGCCGCGCCCTCGGCTCGAAGCGCAACCAGCTCATCGAGATGTTCGCGTCCGAAGGCATGGCCTACAACGTCGGCGCCGCCTTCGTCGGCTGCGCGCTCGGCGTGCTCGTCTCCATCGGCATGGTGAAGGTCATGATGATGCTGCTCGCGCAGTTCGACATCGTCATCACCTTCAACGTTACCCTGCGCAGCCTCGTCGTCTCCTACGCCCTCGGCGTCGTCCTCACCTTCGCCACCGTCACCTTCTCCGCCTGGCGTGTCAGCAAGCTGAACATCGTCAGCGCCATCCGCGATATCCCCGAACCCCCTGCCCGCCGCGGCGGGTCCGGCATCATCTGGATCGCCCTCGCTGCAGCGGGCGGTCCGTCGCTCATCACCCTCGGCGCCATGACCAAGGCCGGCGGGCCCTACGCCATCGGCGTGATGCTCACCATCGTCGCCGTCGCCTCCGTCGCCCGCCGTCTCGGCGTCCCCCGCCGCGCCGTATTCACGTCGGCCGGCGCCCTCGTCCTCGCCTATTGGCTCGCCAGCGCCGGCCAGGACGTCCCCTTCGAGCCCCAACTCAACGGCGGCTGGGAGATGTTCCTCCTCAGCGGTCTCGGCATGATCGGCGCCTCGACCATCGTCCTGCTCTACAACCTCGAACTCTTCCTCGCCCTTTTCGCGCTCCCCGGCGCCGTGTACGGCTGGCTGCTCCCGCCCATCGTCACCGCTGTGGCCTACCCCAGCGCCAACCGCTTCCGCACCGGCATGACCATCGCCATGATCGCCATCGTCGTGTTCTCACTCGTCGTCATGTCCACCATCCAGTCCAACTTCAACCACCTCTTCCTCAACGACGACGCCCGCGGCGGCTACGACATCGTCGTCACCGAGAACCCCGGCAACCCGATCGACGACCTGCCGCTTGCACTCGACGGCGCCGGCTTCGATACCAGCGTCATCGCCGGCGTCGACGGCGTCACCTCCGCCAACCGCGCCGTCTCCCAGGTCCGCGAGGTCCTCCCCGGCGCCACCGTCCCGCAGGAGTACAACACCTACCCCGTCTATGGCGCCACGGACGAGTTCGTCGCCAACAACGACGTGAAGCTCCAGCTCCGCGCCGCCGGCTACGCGACCGACCGCGACGTGTGGAGCGCGCTCTCCGCCGACCCCGGCCTCGCCGTGATCGATGGCAACGTCCTCCCCACGGACTTCACCGGCGTCGGCGCCTCGCCTCTGGTGTTCGAGGGCATCAGCACCGGCGACGCGGGCTTCGAGCCCATCGAGGTCCAGGTCCACAACGCCGCCACCGACGCCACCCGCAGCGTGAAGGTCATCGGCATCATGGCCACCGCGCCCAGCCAGGTGTTCATGGGCGTCTTCGTCCGCACGGACGTGATCGAAGAGGTCTACGGCGCACCCGAGTCGACGATCCGCTTCGTGCGACTCGTGCCCGGCTCCGACGACCGGCAGCAGGCCCGCAACATCGAGCGCGGCCTCCTCGCCCAGGGTGTGCAGGCCGACTCGCTGCGCGAACTCATCGACGAGGCACAGCAGGTGCAGGAGGGGTTCCTCTGGCTCATCCAGGGCTTCATGGGCCTCGGACTCCTCGTCGGCATCGCCGCCGTCGGCGTCATCGCCTTCCGCGCCGTCGTCGAGCGCCGCCAGCAGATCGGCGTCATGCGGGCCATCGGTTACACGCGCACCCAGGTCGCTCTCAGCTTCGTCCTCGAGTCGTCACTGTTGTCGCTCCTCGGCGTTGCCAGCGGCATCGTCCTTGGCCTCGCCCTCACCCAGCGGCTCCTCTTCGGCGACGCCTTCGACTTCGGCTTCCAGCCCACCACCTTCTACATCGAGTGGTTGCAGATCGGCATCGCCGCCGTCTTCTGCGTCGTCGCCGCCGTCGTCATGACCGTCATCCCCGCCGCCCGCGCCGCCAGCGTCCCCGTCGCGGAGACGATGCGCTACGAGTGAGCCCGCTGACCGGTGACGTTTCACGACTATGTAGGGGCGCTGCCTGCTGCGCCCATCGGCGGTTGAACCGCCACCCCAGCCGCCTGCGCCAGCGCGCTCGGCCCGACAGGCCGCGGAGGCGCAGGCTTCCGGCGACCGGGTATACTCGCCGCAACGTTCCCCGCCCCCGCATCGAGGACTCTCGCGTATGAAACGCTGTCTCCTCCTGGCCGCGCTCGGGCTCGTCGCCGCGTACGTCGCCGTGATCGGCGCCGCGCGCCCCGCTTCCGCCTTCCCGCCCGGCACCGGTCGCTACCAGGACTTCGGCGACGCCGCCGGCTTCCTCAACATCCTCCCGCCCGGGCAAGACGGCACCCAGAGCCTCCAGGAGTTCAACCTCGGCGCCGCCGCCTACCAGCCCCACATGCGCGACCAGCTCGCCATGTACGCCGACCTCGTCTACAACGCCCCCGGCCTCGCTGAAAGCGACCTCTCCCAGTACTACAAGGACGCCTCCTTCGGCGTGCCCGACAACGACATCGAGCGCGTCTACTCCCCCACCACGGGCGTCACCGTCGTGCGCGACCGCACCTACGGCGTCGCCCATGTGTTCGGCGATACTCGGTACGCCACGATGTTCGCCCAGGGCTACACCGCCGCCGAGGACCGACTCTTCCTGATGGACGTCCTCCGCCACCTCGGCCGCGCCCGCCTGTCCGAGTTCCTCGGCCCCACGCCCGACAACCAGGCGCTCGACCGCGAGCAGCTCGCCGCTGCGCCGTACACCGAGGCCGATCTCACGGCCCAGCGCGCCGCGCTCATTGCCTCCGGCCCCGAAGGCCAGGCCATAGGCGACGACTCCCTCGCGTACACCGACGGTGTCAACCAGTACATCACCGAGGCTCTGTCCGATTCCTCGAAGCTTCCCGTCGAATACACACTTCTCGGCCTTACCCTCGACCCCTGGGTGGCCGAGGACATGATCGCCATCGCATCCAAAGTCGGCGCCATCTTCGGCCGCGGCGGCGGCGGCGAGGTTTCGAACTTCTGCGGCCTGAAGGACATGACCGCCGCCATCGGCAACGCCACCACCGCCCGCCAGGTCTTCGACGACATGCACTTCGCCAACGACAGCGAGGCCGTCACCACCGCCCCCGGCTCCTTCCCCTACATGACCGGCCTCGGGCCCGTGGACCCTGCCGCCCACCCCGACATCGACTGCGCCACACTCACCGCCGTCATCGACAGCGGCGGTGGTGGCGCGTTCGCCTTCGTCGACCTCGCCGGCGACTTCCGCGCGCACGACATGAGCAACGCGCTCCTCGTCTCCGCCGCCAACACAGTCTCCGGCCACCCCATCGCCGTCTTCGGCCCCCAGACCGGCTACTTCATGCCTCAACTCCTCGTCGAGAAGGACGTCCACGGCCCCGGCATCGACGCACGCGGCGCCTCCTTTGCCGGCGTCGACCTGTACGTACAGCTCGGCCGCGGCACGGACTACGCCTGGTCCGCTACGTCGTCCGGCGCCGACAACGTCGACCAATGGGTGCTCGAACTCTGCGAGCCCCTGGGCGGCGCGCCCACCGTCGACTCGATGGGCTACGTGCACAACAGCACCTGCGTCCCCATCGAGACCTACCAGCACACACAGGCGACGACGGCCGCGATCTCATGGCGCGTCGAACGCACCCCCGACTACGGCCCCATCACCGAGCGCGGCACGCTCGAGGATGGCACGCCCATCGCCATCGCCGTCCAGCGCTCCACCTACGGAGCCGAGCTTGGCTCCGCCTTCGGCTTCTACCGCGTGAACGACCCCGCGAAGATGACCAGCGGCTTCAGCGACTTCCAAACGAACATGGGCGGCGGCATCGACTACAGCTTCAACTGGTTCTACGTCGATAGCGCACACATCGGCTACCAGCACTCCTGCAAGTGCCCCCAGCGCGCGACCGGTGTCGACCCCTACATGCCCGCCTGGGGCACCGGCGCGTGGGACTGGACCGGCTACATCCCCCTCGCTTCCCAGCCCAACGTCCTCGACCCCGCCCAGGGCTACATCACGTCGTGGAACAACAAGCAGGCCCCCGACTTCATGGCCGACGACCGCGGCTACTCCCAGGGCCCGGTCCAGCGCGTCCAGATGCTGAACACCCGCATCGAGGCTGCCATCACCGCCGGCCCCATCGACCGCGCCGATCTCGTCGACGCCATGGAGGACGCCGGCACCGTCGACCTCCGTGGCCAGGAGGTGCTACCCCTGCTGCTCGACGTCATGGGCCCCACCGCCCCCGGCGGCCTCGACGCCCGCACGCAGGACATGCGCGATCGCCTCGCCACGTGGGCCGCCGCCGATGCCCACCGCCGCGATCTCGATCACGACGGCGCGTACGACGACCCGCAGCCGCCCGCCATCATGGACAAGTGGTGGTCGCTGCTCTCGCACGACATCTTCGACCCCGACTCCGGCAACGCCATCAGCAACCTCGGCATCTCACTCAACGACGCCCCCCAGGGACACAACGGCTCGGCCTTCGGCGGCGGCACCTACTCCCACGTCCAGAAGGATCTCCGTCAGGTCCTCGGCCTCTCGGTGACCGACCCCTTCTCCCGCACCTACTGCGGCAGCGGCAATCTCGCCGCCTGCGCCACCGTCCTCTGGACCGCCCTCTCCGACGCCGCCCCGCTCCTCCAGACCGAGTTCGCATCGGCCACCGTCGCCGACTGGAAACGCACCGTCGCCAGCGACGAGGTCCGCTCGTCCGCCATCGGCATCGCCACCGCCTCGCCCTTCCACTGGATCAACCGCCCGACCTTCCAGCAGGTCGTTGAGATCGGTACCGCCTGCACGGACGACAGCGACTGCGACGGCGTCCTCACCGCTTCCGACAACTGCCCCATGGCCCCGAACCCGTCGCAGGACAACACAGACCGAAACTTCATAGACCAGACGCCGCCCTCATCGCAGGACGACCGCACGTGGCCCAACTCCGATGCCGCCGGTGACGCCTGCGACCCCGACGACGACAACGACGGCCTCACCGACACCGCCGAGACCGGTGGCCCGCCGTGCGCCTCGGCGTCGGCGCCCACCGACCCGCTCCTGCGCGATACCGACGGCGACCGCGTCCTCGATGGCCCCGAGTGCGCCCTCGGCACAAACCCCAACAGCGCTGCCAGCAAACCCACCGCCGCCCAGTGCGGCGCCACCACCGACGCCGACGGCGATCGCCTGAGCAACCGCGCCGAGTACTGCGGCTACGCCATGAACCCGCTGAGCACCGATACCGACACCGATCAGGACGGCTTCCCCACCGCCGGCCTCACGAAGGACGGCTGCGAAGCCGCGTCGCTGAACAACGACCGCGTCGTGAACGCCGGCGACCAGCTCCTCATGGTCATCGAGATCCTGCGCGAGCCGAGCCCCTCACTCCGCCTGGTGAGCTACGACATCAACAAAGATGGCGCCGTCAACGCCGGCGACCAGCTCCTCATCGCCCAGTTCATCTCCCCCTCCGGCCAGTGCCCATGACCCGCTGAGCACCCCGAAAGGGCGAGGTGCTCAGCGCCGCACAAGCTTTGTTCGCCTCATGACCGCTCTCTGGCTTCACCGCCGCTCGCGCCACCTGCATCGGAAGCGTCAATCCGAGGCCGCCAGTATCGCCGAGCGGCGTCTCCGCACGCCCGCCCCGTGATCGCTGCGCCGCCCGCCCTGAGGCCGGGAATCCTCTACGTGCCTCATCGATCCGCACTTGCTCTGAGGTCAGCGGGCCGCTCCGCTCGCCGCGCGGGAGCGATATTGACGGCACGACTAGAAAAGATCGAGAGCTTTTCAAGCCTTGCCACGAGCCACGTTGCAGGGCAAGCTCATAGTTCTTGACTAGACGGTTAGAATATACTATTATATCCCGCATAACTGCTTCCGTCGGACAAAGAGACGTGGTGGGCAATGATTCGACTAATCCACCCAGCAAGATTGTTGGTCCTCGGCGTCTTCCTCGCCCTGTGGTGGGTTGGCTCTGGCGTGTTCAGCGCTCGTGCGTCTGATCCCGACGCTGTGCCGTCGACCGTCGCTCCATACCTCGACGGATGGTCGGTGGTGCACGCGGACCACGCGAACACGAACTATGTCAGCGTGGATGGCCCTGCTGATGTCGAGCTGTTGTGGGGGCGCAAGCTGCAGGGCAGTGTGTACATCGGACCGCTTCCTTGGACGATCAATCTCGGCCCCACAGTCGACGCTGACCAGGTCTACGTGTCATCCACGGTGACCGGCTGCTACCTTCAGGCCCTGGACGCCGCGACAGGAGAAACTCGATGGTGCGCCCAGGACCTCGACCCGTTCGCGGTTGCGTCCGCACCCTCGCTCGACCAGGACGGACGTCTATTCCTCGCCGACGGCGCGGCCATGCACGCCTTCGAGAGAAGCGGGACAGAACTCTGGGAGACGCCAATCGCCGGCGTGCCGTTTTCCGCGCAGTTCACATCACAAGGCCACCTGATCTTCATCACGCACATCGGCAACATCATGGTGCTCGATCGCGACACCGGCGCGCCTGTCCTGCCAACGTTCGAACTCATCAGTGGAGCGACATGGAACCCTGCGACCGGACTGAACGCGTGCAAGCAAGGGACGCAGGACTGTCCGGTTGCCAACACGCCGGCCGTGGATCCAGCCACCGGCCGGTTCTTCTTCACATTTTGGGAGCCCGGGGCTAGCCAGGCTTCGGTGCGGGCCATGACATACAGCGACGATCCGGAGCCGGCGCTCGCGCCTCTTTGGGCCAACTCCGCGCTGCCGGGCGGAAGCGGGTCCAGTCCGGTTCTCTCCGGCGACGGATCGCGAGTGTACGTCACGGACAACGCGGGCAGCCTGCACGCGCTCGATGCTGAAACAGGTGACGAACTCTGGTCCATTCCGATCGGCTATGCGGCCGGCGGTAGCCCCTCCCTCTCGCCCGATGGGCTCATCGTCCCCGCCGGAGGCGGATCGAGCCCCTTGCTTGCGATACGCGACACCGGGGCAAGCGGTGTGACTGCGTGGCGTCACGACGAGATGCTCAACCGGGGCGGGACAACCCAGACCGGCGCCGACAGGGTCTACGTCACGATTGATGCCGGGCAGTACAGGTGCGATCTCGTTGTCCTCGACCGCGCCACCGGCGCCGAAATCGATCGGGAGCCGTTGCCCGACACATGTGTCTTCAGCGTTGGCACGAGTGTTGGACTTGACGGCACGATCTATGTTGCGACAATCGTCGGCGGCGTCTACGCATTCGTCGCCGCGCCTGACAACGACGGCGACGGCGTCTCGGATGCGGGCGACAACTGCCCCAATGATCCGAACGCCGCCCAGCTGAACACCGACGGCAACTTCATCGACCAGACGCCGCCGTCGTCACAGGACGACCGCACGTGGCCAAACTCCGACGCCGCCGGCGACGCCTGCGATCCCGACGACGACAACGACGGCCTCACCGACACCGCCGAGACCGGTGGCCCGCCGTGCGCATCCGCCGCTGCCGCCACCGACCCGCTGCTGCGCGACTCGGACGGCGACCGCGTGCTGGATGGCGCCGAATGCGCGCTGGAGACCGACCCGACGTCGAGCACTACCAAGCCCACCCAGGCGATGTGCGGCGCGAATGTCGACTCCGACGGCGACAGGCTGAAGGAGTGGGCGGAGTTCTGCGGATACAACACCAGTGATAGCAACACCGACACCGACGGCGACCTCGCGTTGGACGGCGCGAACGACGGGTGCGAGGCGGCGTCCCTGAACGGCGACCGAGTGGTAAACTCGGGCGATCAGCTTCTCATGGTCATCGAGATCCTGCGCGAGCTGAGCCCGTCGCTCCGTCTCGTGAGCTACGACATCAACAAGGACGGCGCGGTCAACGCCGGCGACCAGCTCCTCCTCGCGCAGTTCATCTCACCCTCGGGACAGTGCCCATGATCCGACGGCAAGCACTCCGTACCGGACTCCTGCTGACGATCGCGCTAGCCGCGATCATCTTCGTTTGGCCCCAACACAATCGCGGTCCCGCCCCTGCCCTCGCCGTCGGCGAGACCTGCGCCCCCGCGAAGCCCTTCGCCTCCGGCACCACCGTCCAGACTGTCTCCACGCTCGACGGCTCGCGCTCGTACCGCCTCCACGTCCCGCCGTCGTACGCGGGCGCCGATCCCGTGCCCGTCGTCCTCGCCTTCCACGGCGCCAGCTCGAACGCCTTCGAGCAGGAGGTCTACTCCGGCCTATCCGCGAAGTCCGACGCCGAGGGGTTCGTCGTCGCCTACCCCGAGGGCAAGGTCGCCGGCATCCCCTTCGCCCACTTCAACGCCTGGCAGCTCGCCAGCCCGCCCGAGCCCGACGACGTCGCCTATGCCGGCGCCATCCTCGACGCCATCAATGACAAGCTCTGCGTCGACCAGAGCCGCGTGTACTCCACCGGCATCTCGAACGGCGGGATGATGTCGACGCGCCTCGCCTGCAGCCTCTCCAGTCGCATTGCCGCCGTCGCGCCTGTCGCCGGCGCCTACTACCCGCCCATGGCGACGAACGTCAACCCTGGCGAGACCTGCCCCGATGCCGCGGTGGTGCCCGTCATCGCCTTCCACGGCACCGCCGATACCACCGTCCCCTTCAACGGCGGCCTGGGCGGCAACGTCGATTACCGGCTGCCACAGGATGACAATACGCCCGCCGAGGATGTCTTGTCCGACTGGGCGATTCACAACTCCTGCGCCGGAGCCCGCACCGAGACCCAGATCGACACCGAGGTCCGCCTCGTCGAGTACGCCTCCTGCACCGGTGGCGCGCTGGTGCGGCTCTACGCCGTCGACGGCGGCGGCCACACCTGGTCGGGCTCCTTCGACGTCCCCAGCCTTGGCTACACCACCCACCAGATCGTCGCCACCGACCTCATCTGGTCGTTCTTCACCAGCTACGCCCTGCCCGACGCCGACGCCGACCTCATCCCCGACGCCGCCGACAACTGCCCCGCGGACGCCAACTTCTCCCAGCAGAACACCGACCGCAACTTCATCGACCAGACCCCGCCTGCATCTCAGGACGACCGCACCTGGCCCAACTCCGATGTCGCCGGCGACGCCTGCGACCCCGATGACGACAACGACGGTCTCACGGATGCCGACGAAGCCTCCGGCGCCGCCTGCGCCACCATCCCCTCAGACCCCCTCGTCCGCGACACCGACGGCGACCGCATCCTCGATGGACCTGAGTGTGCCCTCGGCGCCGACCCCACCAGCGCCGCCAGCAAGCCGGCGCCCGCCGCCTGCGGCCCCACCACCGACGCCGACGCCGACCGCCTGAGCGACCGCGCCGAGGTCTGCGGATACAACACCAACCCCAACAGCGCCGACACCGACGCCGACCAGGACGGCTACCCCACGAAGGGCCTCACGAAGGACGGGTGCGAGGCCGCCTCCCTCAACAACGACCGCGTCGTCAACGCCGGCGATCAGCTCCTCATGGTCATCGAGATCCTCCGCGAGTCCACCCCCTCCCTCCGCCTCGCCAGCTACGACATCAACAAAGACGGCGCCGTCAACGCTGGCGACCAGCTCCTCATCGCCCAGTTCATCTCGCCTTCAGGCCAGTGCCCCTGACCCACGCCCTGCGCCCAGCCTGAATGGAGCGCGGGCACCCCCGCCCCCGCGATGTGCCGCAACGTAGAAGAGGCGTGGGCGGTCTCCCCTGCGCCGCAGGCCCCCCACCACCCGTACGGACCGGTCTTTAGACCTGTCCTCAGCAGCCCCGTTACAACGCTGGTGCATCATCCGGCGCGCTCGGCTTTTGTCATCCGTCCCGGGCGCTGGCCCGTCGGCATGAGAATCTGCCCATGGGAGTGAGGTGCCCCGTCCCGCTGCGGTCTCTTCTCGTGGGCCGTGCGTATTCTTCCGCGGATCGCCTACCGGCTGTACTCCCACGGATCCCGCTCCGCGCAAGCGCCTACCAGCGACGGATCCCCGAACACCGCCCCCTCCTCCACCTCCCGCGTCAGGTTCCGCCCCAGCACCGCCCCCGCCGTCGCCACACCGCCCCGCATCGCCCCGACGATCCCGTGGCCCGATGTCGTGCTCGCGCCCGTCAGGTACAGCCCCGCGATCTCCGTCGCCGGACCCGGACGCCCCGGCCCGAACTGGTCCAGCGCAGCCTCGATCCCGTACGAGGTCCCGCCCGTCGAGAGCGTGTACCGCTCCTGCGTCACCGGCGTCGCTGCCTCCTTCCAGACGATGTGCTCCCGGATGCCCGGCAGCGCCTGCTCCGCCCCCGCGATCATCAGCTCCGTAAGCTCGTCCTTGTTCGCCCGGTACGTCCGGTCCTGGTGATACTTCTCGCCCGCCGCCGGGCCCTCGTGTACGCGCCAGAAGTCGTACTCCGCCGGTACCCAGGTCATGATCTCCATGCTCGAACAGCCAGCGGGTGCCAGCGACCGCGTGTGCGGGTCCTTCACCGAGGCCGTCGTGATCAGCAGCGGGAACGCCTCCGGCAACCGCCCGTCATAGCACGCCTGGTAGATGCCCTCGATGTCGTACGACCCGCAGTACCAGTAGTTCGTGTTCGGCATGCGCTCACGCAGGTCGATGTCCAGCCCCAGGTACACGCAGAAGATCGGCAGCGACATCCGGTATGACGCCGTCCGCGTGACCGTCGCCGGCGACAGGTGCTCCGCGCCCACCATCTGCAGCAGCGTCCGCTTCAGGTCCGCGTTCGAGATCACGACCCCCGCGCGCAACTCCTCGCCCGACGTGAGCCGCACGCCTGCGGCCTTCCCGTCTTCGACAATGATGCGGTCGACCCGCGTCCGCGTGCGCACATCGCCGCCGTTCGCCCGGATCACCTCCACCAGCCCCGCAGGCAGTACCTGGCCGCCGCCCTTCGGGTAGTACGCGCCTTTCAGGTAGTGGTCCAGCAGCCCCGCGTGTATCACCACGGGTGTCCGCGATGGCGCCACCGCGTACGCTCCGGACTCCGCCAGCACCACCGCGCGTGCCTTCTGGCCCAGTCCGCACTCGTCGAACAGCGCCGATACGGGCTTGGTCGCCCAGCGAAGGAGCGTTGGCGCCTCCTGCGCGAGCTGTGCCGGATTGACGCCGCTTCCCGCCGCCTGCAGTGCCCGCATCTCGCGCAGGATGGCCTCGAAGATGTCGAGACAGCCGTGCAGCGCGGTCTCGTCGTCCGGAAACGCCGCCACCAGCCGCTCCCGGTACCGGTCCCACCCCTTCGGCACCCGGAACGTCAGCCCCGGATACATGATCGTGTCGAAGCCGTCCGGGTCCATCTCCAGGAACTCGATCTTGTCGTCGAGCCCCAGCCCCCGCAGCACGTTCGGGATCGTGCCGCCCGGCCCGCAGTCGCCGATGTAGTGGACGCCGACGTCGAACTCGAATGTCTGCTTGTTGACCTTGCGCCGGAACACGTGCGCGTTTCCGCCGGCCACATAGTGCTGCTCCAGCACCAGCACGCGCCGCCCGTTCGTCGCCAGGTACGCCGCCGCCGTCAACCCCCCTAGCCCCGACCCAACGACAATCGCGTCCCAATTCTCGGTGACCATCGCGCTGCCTCCCGCCGGGCATCAGGGCCCGGGCGGGCGCAACGTACGCGCGGGCGCCAGTGCCCGGTAGGGCCGAAAGCCCCCCGCCGGCTCCACCAGCCCCGACGGCCGCTTCCCAGCCCGCAATTTGGCTCGATACCGTCCGGCGTCGCCAGCAGAAATCTCACCAAAGTGATCCGGCGCGCTTGGAGATCCCTGCCCGAACGGCCTACGCTCGCGCACATGAAGCGCGTCTCGTATCCCGCCGCCACTGACTGTTCGCCCCCGGGCGACCGAAAACTGCCGAGCAATGTCCGCTGCCGGCCGCGTGCAGCCACGCGGATGGGAAAACTGCCGAGCAATGTTCGCCAGCCAGCGAGCGCTCGCGCCGCCGCCCATCCTGCGAAAAATGCGGCCGCCGAAGCACGAATCGTGCGAAGTCAGGATGAGGAGCTCCGAGGGCTGCCCGAATGAACTGTTTTGCCATTGGGCCCCGCCGGGACAGCCCGCGAGCGGCTACCCGGCCCGCGCCCGGAACCGTCGCAGCTCCATCCGCAGCGCCTCCTCGGCGTCGAGGTCGCGTGCCCGCGCCAGCTCCACGATCCCGAACAGCAGCTCTCCCAGCCCCTCAGCCGTTGCCGGCTCGTCCGCCGACGCCAGCTCCCGCACCACCCGCGCCAGCGCCTCGCCGGATGCCGGTGGGACCCCGCCCCCCGCCTTCGACGCGCGCGACTGCAGCGACTGCGCCTGCGCCAGCGCCGGCATCGCCTTCGGCACGTGGTCCAGCGGCGGGGCCTCGCTCTCCGCGCGCTCCGCTTGCTTCAGCGCATCCCAGTTCCGCAGCACCTCCTGCGACCCCGAGACCTCCACGTCCCCGAACACGTGCGGATGCCGCCGCACCAGCTTCGTCGCGATCGATGTCACCACGTCCTCGATCGTGAACTCGCCCTCGTCCTCGGCCACCTGGGCGTGCAACAGCACCTGCATCATCAGGTCGCCCAGCTCCTCCGCCAGCCTGTGCGGCTCGCCCGCGTCCAGCGCCTCCAGCGCCTCGTACGCCTCCTCCAGCAGGTACCGCTTCAGCGTCCCGTGCGTCTGCTCCAGGTCCCAGGGACACCCGCCGTCCGGGTTCCGCAGCTGCGCCACCACCCGTCGCAGCCCCTCGAACGACCGCGTATCGTCCACCAGCCCCACTGGCGGCACGTACAGCGTCGCCAAATGGTCGAACGCCGACCCGTCGTGGTCCAGCGCCGCTACCGTAGTCTCGATCACGCGTTCCTCGCCCGTCCCGCTCGACCCCACCACGCGCACCGGGTGGTCCGGGGGGTACGACTCCAGCAGCGCCAGCTTCGCCTGCGAGGCCGCCCGCTGGTCGTACACCTGCGCAATGATCGTCGGCCGCTGCGGCGTCAGCAGCCGCTTCCGCTCGCCCAGCGCCAGCGCATCCAGCACCAGCAGCCCGTCCGTCAACGGGTCGATGCCCAGCGCCACCGCCACCGTGTCCACGAAACTCACGCCCGCCACCACGCGCGTCGTCAGCCCCGACTCCGCCGCCGACAGCAGCAGCGCCTGCACCGTCGCCTCGCCGAACATCGGGTGGCCCGGCACTGCGTACACGACGCCCCCCGGACGCCGCCCCAGCTCCAGCACCCGCGCCACGATCCGCTCGTACACGTCACCGAACGACGCCTCGGCCTCGTACACGTCGTCGAAGGAGTGGTACGCGGGTCCGGACGGCAGCCCGGCCACCGTCGGGTGTCGCTGCGTCCGCAGCCACACCTCGCCCGCGCCGGCGATCGCGTCGCGCGCCGCGATCGTCAGCAGCGACGCATCGCCCGGCCCCAGCCCGACGATCGTGATGTCCGCCCGCTTCGTCTCCGCCACGCGGCCATTATCCGCCCGCCGCCGGGCCCGTGGTAGCCGTCGCGGGACTCTCGTCTTGACGCGCGCCGCGCCGCGCCGCGCGCGTCTGTGATCGACACTGGCCGCGCTCTCGCGTTACCCTCAAGCGCGATGAGCGATGACGTCCTCGATCCGGATCCCGGCGATCTGCTTGACAACGTCGATCCGTCCGTTGACAATGGCCATGTCGCGGTGGCGGGGCGGCAGGGGGGAACCCACATGGGCTTCGCTCGCTCGCTCGCCACAATCCTCTTCGTCGTCGCCCTGCCGGTCGCCATCCTCACCACCAACGTTCGCCTCCTGCTGAACGCGCCGCTCGTCTACGACTACGCCCTCGACCGCTACGATGCCGAAGAGACCACCGGCCTCTCTCGCGACGACCTCGACGGCACCGGCGCCGCCCTCCGCGATTACTTCAACAACAGCGAGAAGACCTTCTACTACTCCGTTACTGAGAACGGCCTTCCGGCGCCCGTGTTCAACGCGCGCGAGACCCGTCACATGGAGGACGTCAAGCAGCTCGTCGTCTGGCTCAACCGGCTCCAGATGCTCAGCGTGATGTTCGTCGTCGCCTACGGCATCGTCTTCTTCGTCTGGTCGCCCGAAGGCAACCTGCGCCAGCTCGCCGGCCAGTCCCTCGCCGGTCTGCTCCTCGGCTTCCTCGCCATCGGGGCTGTGGGCGCCGTCGCCGCCGTCGGATTCGACGCCGCCTTCGAGAAGTTCCACGAGGTCGCCTTTTCGAACGACCTCTGGCGCCTCAATCCGCGCACCGACCACCTCATCCAGATGTTCCCTGAGGAGTTCTGGCGCGACGCCACGTTCATGCTGGGCGCCCTGTGCCTGATCGAGGCCGCACTCATCGCCGCCATCGCCGGCATCTACCTCCTCAGCTCCCGAGGAGAGCGCCGCCACCTCGCCGGCAGCGTCAGCGTCGGCGCATCGTCCACCCAGGCGGCGTGACTGCGGCTGCGCTCACGCGGCCCGGTCGCGCGCTGCGGCGTTGACGGGCTGCGGCACCAGTTGGCCCGTGTTCGCGTGGACGGCCGCGTGCGAAGCCTTGTGTGCCGGGATCTGCCGTGGGTGCAGCAACCCCAGCCGGCTGAGCACCACGAACACAAGCGCCGCCCACGCATATCCCGCGACGACGTCGGCCACGTAATGCTCGCCCGTGTACACCACGCTGAACGCCATGCCGAAGGACCACACCGTCAGCGCGGGGGCCAGGCGCCGTAGCGGGCTCGCCTCCTCCAACCCACGGAACCACAGCGCGAAGGCTAGCGGCACCGCTACGTGCAGGCTCGGGAACGCCGCCAGCGGGTTACGGTCGAGATGTACGCCGTCCTGCGACTGCACCGCCACGATCCGGACCAGCTCGCCGCTCATCCACGGCGGCCGCGAAGGCACGATCGCGTAGATGATGTCTGCGCTGATCACGAGCGTCGCGTGCAGCAGGAGCAGCCGCAGGAAGAACGACTTGTCGTGCGTGATGGCCACCACCGCGATCAGGATGGTCGGGATCCAGAAGAACGTCGTCCAGTACAGGAACGCCGTCTCGGCCCAGAAGCCCGCGCTCCCCAGCGCGTCCTGTAACCAAACCGATGGAAGCTGCCCGAAGAGTGAGCTGTCCCACTGCGCGACGTCCACCGCCTTGAACGGCGCGATGTTTTCGCCGAAGCCCCGAAAGGTCGCGTGGGCCAGGTTCACACCAAAGAACAGGGCATAGGCCGGGATGCACATCGCCAGCCGGCTGGCCGGCCGCTTCCAGCCGCCCGCGTTGTAGTCCTCCCGGAGCTTTGAAAGCCGGCCCGCGAATGCACCCCAGTTCGCCCGTCGCGGCAGGGTCGTCACGCTGCCCTCCTCGCGAACTCGTACGCCGGTGCGGCCTCTGGGACGGCGACCTGCCGGTTGGCAAGGAACCCCGCTCCCGCCTTCCAGGCGACCAGCACCAACAGGCAGGCGGCCAGAAAGGCGCTGAAGATGTTGAATCCCCAGATCGCGCTCGGCACGCTCCCCAGGCCCAGGATCACCCACCCCCCGAGGCTCGCGACCGAGCAGACATACGCGCGCCACGCCGACGCCGTCGCCAGGACCGCCGCCGCAGCAGGAGCAAGGATGATCAGGTCCTGCAGGTAGAAGTGCGCGTCCCAGAGGACGGTCGCGACAGTGAGTGCGAGCCATTGCATCGGGAATGCGCTGCCGCCTGTCTCTAGTCTGCCCGACCACAGGTACGCCGCCGCCAACAGGCTTACGATCGCCAGCGGCAACGCGTAGGCCGTCATGCTCCCCGGGTCGTCCGGCGCGAACATCGGCGCCAGCAGCCCGTTCCATCCGTACATGTTGCCCGTCCCGCTCCCCGCGGCCGAAGCGATGTGGCTGGCGTAGTCAAGCGTTCCCGATGGCCCCAGCATCGCGGCGGAGAGGCCAACCGCGACAGCCGACGCAGGGATCAACACGCGGAGCGCCTCCCATCGGCGTTTCCACGCAAGGAATAGCGTGATCGGGATCAGAAGTTCCGGCTTCAGCAACACCGGTATGAGCACCGCTCCCGCCGCGCGGTCTCGGCCCTCGCGAAGGAATAGGTACGCGGCGGCCCACGATGCCGTCAAGATGAGTGAGAACTGCCCCAGCCGGAGCCCGAACGTCAGTGGGTACAGCGTCAGGAAGCCGACGATGATCGCCAGCCGGTATCCGACGTGGAGTTGCCCCGCGATCCGCCACAGCAGGGCGCAAACCACGAAAGCCAGCGCCAGGTTCACCAGGCTCCACGCTTGAAATGCTTGCTCATAAGGCAGCCACGAAAACGGAAGAAACAGCAGGGAGAAGATCGGGGGATTGTAGAAGCCGAGCGGCTCCTGGTGACCCGTCAGCAGCGGCAGCTGGATCAGAGCGTGCGCGTCCTCCGAGTACAGCAGCCCGAAGTCACGCCGCGACGCAAGCTCGCCTGCGGAGTAGAACACCGAGAAGTCCTCTGCGTCCCACCACATCGTCCGCCGTCCGAAGAAGACGGCCACCGGGCGGGCCCACCAGCGGATGAAGGACGGGGTCCAGTACAGCCAGAATCCCGCCAGAAGCGCGAAATGGACCAGTCTACGCATGATGCTCCCTCTCAATATCGACCGTCCTGTCCCATCTCCTGAGCTTCCCCCGGGCGTTCCCGGATTGGGAATATGCGCTGCAAACCGCGCCCGTAGGGGCTGGCGCCGCCTTGAGGGCTCCTGCAGGCGCTGTCCGGTGTCGGGTGGAGGGTCGCATAGGCGCCCGTCTCACCGGGCGGGTGCTATTGCCGTCTCGATGTTGGTGCCTGCCCGTTCGCAACCCGTCCGGTAGCATGTCACCATGCGACTCGAAGACCTGCGGATTGGCGCCAGCGTGATGAGTCAGGACGGCCACAAGCTCGGCACGCTTCACAAGTTCGTGGTCAACGCGACCACCCTGAACCTGACGCACGTGGTCGTGGACACAGGGATCCTCCGAAGCGGTGAGCCGCTCTGGAAGGGCGGCTGGGGCCTGTCCCATGATCGTGTGCTGCCGCTCGGCGCTGTGGCGCACCTCGCGTCAGACCGGATCGACCTCACCATGACGGCCGACGAGTTCAAAGAGCACTCCGCCGACTACGAGGAGGAGTACTTCGAGCAGATGGCCGACCTCTCGCCCGGCCGCGTGGATATGGGCGACGTTGCCCGGCTCACCTCATCGATCCCGGGTGAACCGGGGCCCTGGGTCATGCTGGAGAAGCGGACCATCGGGCCGGACGAAGTCGAGATACCGAAGGACGCGCCGGTCTGGCGGCTGCGCCCGCACCAGAAGGTCGGTGAGGTTGAACGCGTGATCTTCGACGAAGAGACCGGCAAGGTGCAGGACCTCGTGGTCCGCAGGGGATTCCTGTTCTCGAAGGATGTCGTCCTCCCCGCCCGCTCCATCGTCGAGATCGTCGCGGGCATCGTGCGCGTAAGCATCGACGACGACGCATTGCGCGACCTGCCTGAGTTTGGAGCCTCGGACTAGCTGGAGGAGTAGATGTGGCAGTCGTACTCATCACCGGCTGTAGTTCCGGGTTCGGCAAGCTCGCGGCTGTAGCGTTTTCGCGTCGGGGCGACACCGTGTTCGCGACCATGCGCAATCCGGGAAAAGCCGGCCCGCTGAAGCAAGCTGCGTCAGAGGCAAACGTGCACGTCGAGATCCTCCAGCTCGACGTAACTGACCCGGCGTCCGTCGAACGCGCCGTCGTCGAGGTCATCGCCGCGGCCGGATCCATCGATGTCCTTGTGAACAACGCGGGGATAGGCGCCGTCGCCGCGGTAGAAGACTTCGACGATGATGAGATCCAGAGAGTCTTCGATACCAATCTCTTCGGCGCGATTCGCCTCATCCGTGCGGTCCTGCCGCACATGCGCGCCCGCTGGTCCGGGCGCATCATCAACATCGGCTCGATGTCCGGTGTTGTGCCATCTCACTTCCGGGGGATCTACTCCGCGTCCAAGAGCGCCCTGGCATCCATCACCGAGGCGCTCTCGTACGAGCTGTACCCCTTCGGTATTCACGCGAGCGTCATTGAGCCCGGATTCTTCGAGACGGCCATCGACGCCAACCGCATGCGAACGCGCCGCCAGGAAACGTCCGCCTACGCACCGTTACTGGCGAAGTACGAGCCCGGTGATTCGCGTGTCCCCGCAGGCTCCCAGCGCGTCGACCCGGCGCCGGTCGTTGATGCGATCATCCAGGCCGCAACGGAGCACAGTCCGAAGCGGCACTACGTCGTTGGCAAAGATGCCGAGGCGCTCTCCGACCTGCGCAAGCGCCTGCCCGAGGACGAATTCGCGCAGCTCGTACTCCGCACGATGCCGGCCCTGGACGACCAGGCGTAGTCATGAAGCCCCTGGAAGGACGCCCACCCCTTCGCGCCCGTGACCGAAGCCTCCCGATGGGTGTCAGGACGTACGTCATGGCCATCGTGAACCTCACCCGCGACTCCTTCTCGGGCGATGGCGTCGGCTCCGACCTCGACGAAGCGGCGCGCCTGGCGGTCTCCGCGCAGGCCGATGGTGCCGACATCGTGGATCTCGGCGCTGAAAGCGCCCGCGCTGATGTGGCCGTGCGCGACACACAGGAGGAAGCCGCGATCGTGGCGGAGGCCGTCCAACGGGTGGCGTCGGAGACCGACCTCATGATCTCGGTGGACACCTACAAGGGTGAAGTAGCCGAGGCCGCGTTGAGCGCTGGTGCGCATATAGTCAACGACATCGGCGGCTTCATGTACGATACCGCCACCGCCCAGGCAGCCGCCCGCTGTGGAGCCGCGCTGGTCATCAACTATACGTACGAGCGCCCCAAGATCCGGCCCTCCGAACCACCACAATACGCGGATCTCATAGGCGACCATCTCGCCTTCCTGCGGGACCGGATCTCCAGCGCGGTGACGGCAGGCGTTGCCCTCGATGCACTCGTCGTCGATCCCGGTATCGCCTTCGGTAAGTCCCACGACGAAGACCTTCAGATTCTCCGGCGGCTGGACGAATTCCGCGCCCTTGACCGCCCCATCCTCGTCGCAGCCTCGCGCAAGCACTTCATCGGCAGTGTCCTTGGCCTCCCACCGCAGGACCGTGACCCCTCCGCGGTGGCCGTCACCGCTCTCAATGTCGCCTTCGGCGCCGATATCGTCCGGGTCCACGATGTCCGCGCTCATGTTCACGCGGCCCGCATCGCGGATGCCATCATCCGTGGTCAGCCCGGTGACTTCGCAGCGTCGCGAGAATCCTGGCCCTGGGCGGCAGACGCTATGCCCATCCGGGGGACGACGATCTCGCCCTGACCCGGGCCCCCTGGCCGTTGACCCAAGACCCCGGCCGCCTGTACGGTTGCCAGACCCCCGCGCTCGTAATCCGTAGGAACCGCCCCCGTGCGATACGCAAGCGCCGCCCTGGTCGTCCTTGCCTTCCTCTGCTTCCTGCTCGGCGCCGCCCCGCCGCGCCATGTTCGCGCCGGCCTACCCGCGCCCGTCATCGATCAGGCGATCGTCGCGACCCTCGTCGCCGGGGAGGTGCGGCTGACAGGCAGCGGCCTGGGAATCGACCCGACGCCGCGGTCCGTCGTCTTCGAGTTTGGCGCGGAAACGGTGGTCGTCGGAGCAGAGTCCGCCAACATCACCATGTGGACCTCGAGCGAAGTCAGGATCGCGCTTCCACCCGCCGTCCGCACTGGCCAACTTCGTATCCTCGTGGACGGCTTGTCCAGCGCGCCCGTGGATGTCGAGGTGTTCGAGTACACGACCTTTCCCCTGCCGTCAGGCACCGGTGAGAGCGAGTTCCCCCTCGCCCTGGCCGTCGACCCCTCCGGACGGGTTTGGGTGAACAAGGAAGCCCACACAACCCTCGAGTGGCTCACGCCCGCGACTGGGACCTCGCCTGCTTCGACGGGCAAGGCGACGATCCCGCAGGCTGCCGGCCCTGGGATATTCGCGTCGAAGCCCAATAACGGGGCTGCCGATACACAGACCCGTCTCAGTGTGCTCGGCGAGGACATCGATGTCGCCAGCGATGGGTCGGTGTGGTTCACCGAAGGCGGCGGGTCGCTGTACGTAGGCCAGCACTTCAACACGAGCCGGATCGTCCGCTACACGCCGTCTACGGGTCAGTTCGCGTGCTTCGCCGTGCCGGTCGACGACGCCGAGGTCGTCGCGCTGCTCATCGACGAGCAGCGCGATCTCGTCTGGTACACGGAAGGCGACTTCGTCAATGGCAATTCGATCACCTCGTTCCATCCTGACAGCATGACCGGCGACTGCCTCTGGGATCCTGCTGGCAGCGGTGCGCGCCCGGCTATCTGCGAGGCAGGCCAGACGGCAGGTTGCCACGATCGTCACCTGCTTCCGGGGACCTTCCGTATGCCCGCGCATCTCGCCCTCGCGCCCGATGGATCGATCTGGTTCGCCGAATACTGGGCCAGTCGCATAGGGCGCCTCGACCCTGGCACGCGCCAGATCACCGAGTTCCCGATGCCCGCACCGATCGTGCGGATCGGCCCTGGAATCTATGCGGGAAGCGGGCCGTGGGAGCTTGGCTTCGATGCGGCTGGAGATCTGTGGCTGTCGGAGTTCTACGATGCCACGGTGGTGCGATTCCGCCCCTCGCTCGCTGACACGAACGACTGCACCCAACTGGCTCCGGATGGCGGCAACCCGTGTGTCGAGGAGGTGTTCGTCGACTCGGACGGCTACGACAACCGGGCGCTTCACACCGTGTTACCGACGTCTAGCGGCCGCGTCTGGTTCACACATGCGGATGGCCTCAGCTACGTCTCCACCACCCATGGAACTACCGTTCTCACACTCACCGGTACCGCCAGCTCCGGCGGCCTCTCCGGCCTTGCTGCGAACACCGTGACCGGTGAGGTCTGGGTCGCACTGTTCCACGACAAGAAGGTCGGTCGGATTCGCCTTGCCCAGGGCGACGGTGATGGCGTCGATAGCGTCGTAGACAACTGTCCGTCTGCCTACAATCCTGACCAGGCCAACGTCGACAGGAACTTCGTGGACCTCTCGGCCTGGGGCTACCCCTTCAACGATCTCACCTGGCCGCAGTCTGATGAGATGGGCGACGCCTGCGACATGGACGCCGACAACGACGGACTGGCGAACGCCACCGAGAATGACCCGATCGCCTCCGGCTGCCCGAGCGCGTCTGGAGCGACGAATGCGCTGCTGCGCGACTCCGATGGGGACCTCGTGCTCGATGGTGCGGAGTGTGCCCTCGGTTACGACCCCGCCTCCGCGAGTTCCCGGCCGCCAAACGCCCCGGCCGGCGACATTGACAAGGATGGTCTGCCAGACTCGATCGAGCCCGCTATCGGCGCCGATCCGGCCAAGCGCGACACCGATGGCGACAAGATTAGCGACGGCATCGAATTCAAGTTCTACGGTAGCCGGCCGAACTCCACAAACTCCGACGCCGATCGCTGTGCGGACGGGTATGAAGTCGCTTCGATCGACGGCAACATTGCGGTCAACTCACTCGATCAGCTCCTGATCGTCCTGGCCTTCGGCCCTTCGAGCGGGCCAAAATACGTACCGCAATTCGACGTGAACCGTGATGGCGGCATCAATTCCGGTGATATGTTCACGCTCGTCATCCTGTTCGGTCTGTGCAAGTCTTCCTGACTTCTCACAGACTGTGGAAATCGCCTTCCGCCGTGCGGAGATGCGTGATGTCGTTCAGCGCGTACAGCGCGCGGATGCCTTCCGCGGCCGCGACCACGTTGATCGACGTGTGCGCCGGGCGAAAGAACATGTCGAACTTCGAACCGATTACGTGCCCGATGTACGCGTTGATCACTCCCCCATGACATGCGACCGTCACCCGCTCGCCCGGGTGCAGCGCGATGATGCCTTCAATCGCATTGATGATGCGTTTGCGAAACTCCGCGCTTGACTCCGAGAAGGGGTATACGTCCCAGCTCTTTTCCGTGATCATCCGTTGCCTGGTGCCGGTTAGCTGGAGCCGGCCAATGGCATCGAGCGGGGTCTTGTCTGAGGGCAGATCGCGGAAGAGCCCAACTTCTTTGAGGTCGTCCAGAATGATTGGCTCGAATCTGTGGTGACGGGCGATCTGTGCCCCCGTCTCGCGCGCGCGACGCAGCGGGCTGGCATAGACCGCATCAACCCGCTCAGTCGAGAGCCGCATGCCTATGAGTCGGGCCTGGCTCTCTCCCAGTTGGCTTAACGGGGGGTCGGTGAACTCCCCGACGGACATTCCGTCGTTGATCTCCTGTTGCCCGTGCCGCACGAGCAGGAGTTCGGTGATGTCCTCGCGGCCCGAGAGGAACGCGATGTCGAATGGTCCGGGGATCCGCTGCCGGGACGCTCGATCCTCGATCTTCGCCACCTGCTCCGCATCGCCCGCACTGCCGCTCGATCCGGCCTGTGTATCAGTCACCAAATGCCTCCGGCTGCTACGAACTACGGCCATCAGGCTACCGCAGGAGCGTTAAGGGGCGATTAACGCCGGCCCGGGGGCGGCGGATCCGTAAAGCAGAGCCTTCGATATGACTCTGTTATCAATCCCTGCCCCTCCTTTTCACACTCGTAGCGGTTTTGCAGTTCTATTCTGGTCATCGTCCTGGGGGAGAGTCCCGACCCGTCGGTGTTCCGGAACGGAAACGGAGCTTCATCACAATGTCACACCGGTCAGCACTGCTTCTCCTTGCCTCTCTTGTATTAGCGGGCATCGCCGTCGGGTTGGTCGCCGGCCTCGCCGGCTCCGGCAGGGTGCGCGCGGCACCCGTGGCCTGGTCTCTTAGAATCGACTGCGATGCGTCTCTCGCGGGTGTCCAGGATTCGTGCACGCTCCCGGGTGGCACCGCGAACCTCGATGCGGCGGTCGTCCTCGAGAACCTGAGCGCCGGGCCACGCCGAATTGGATCCTTCGGGTTCGATGTCGTGGCCCAGCCTCAGCCTGTTATGGACCCGACCGAGCCTGGTTCATGTACCAGCCCCGGCTTGGACTGCAACCCGGACTTCAACAATTCGATGACGGGATCGGGATGGCAGTGCGCCGCTCCGACGCCCATCGCGGACCGCAACCCCGACCCAAATATCGCCTCCTCACTCATTTCGTGCATCAACCCGAACCAGGATGGGCCATTGATGAATAGTGGCGACTCACTCGTCCTGGCTACCGTGCACTACGCCACGACGAACGGGTCGGCCACTCTTGATCTCGCTGAAGTTCAGGTGACGGACGAGGCGGCGAATGAACTCATGTCCTGCAACCCGATCCTGGAGAACGAGGGTATCTGCGCGGGCGCTGCTGTCTCGATTGGCGGGGTTCCACCCACAGCAACCAACACGGGCACCGCGACGCCGAGTCCCACGTTCACTGAGACGCCCGTCTTTTCGTTTACCCCCACGAACACTCCCACCGAGACGGGTACGCCCACGCAGAGTCCAACGCCTACCAACACGCCGATCATCGACGTGGATGGTGACGGCGACGGCGTCGTCGACGAATTCGACAACTGCCCTGGGGTTGCGAACCCCTTCCAGGAGAACGCTGACGGTAACTTCATCGACCAGACCCCGCCCAAGTCCGTTGACGACACCACGCGCGCGTTCTCGGATGAGATGGGGGATGCCTGCGACAACGATGACGACAATGACGGCCTCTTGGATCTGCTCGAGGGTGCGTTGCCCATACCATCCTGCCCGTCTGCGGTTGGTCCAACGAACCCCCTCGTTGCGGACAGCGACTCTGACCGTGTACTCGATGGCGCCGAATGCCAGCTTGGATACGATCCCGGCTCGCCAGCAAGCAAGCCCCCTGCGATTGTCGGGCCGGACCAGGATTCCGACGGCGTCCCGGATCAGCTCGACCCGAATCCGACCGATCCCGACAGCGACGATGATGGCCTGCGCGACGGGATCGAGTTTCGCCACTACAACACCAGTATGACGCTCGCGAACTCCGACAACGACCTCTGCGGCGACGCGCGAGAGGTGGCCTCAATCAACAGCGACAACGCCGTGAACTCAGGTGACCAGTTGTTGATCGTGACCGAAATCCTCCGCCTGCCGCCACCAGCGAAGGTCGTGAACATCGATCTGAACAAGGATGGCGCGATCAACTCCGGGGATCAGCTGTTCATGATCAAGCACCTGGGCGCCTGTCCCTGAGACCCGGGCGACGACGCGCGGTGACGGGCGGCGAATCCTATGGCCCGCCCGTCATCCGCTTCTTCATGACTGCTCTGACCTCAGACGCCGATCGCAGGTGGCAGGTTCAGGAGCGTCCTGATGAGTTCCAGCTCGCCGAGGTGCGTGAAGCCGTGTGTCATACAGACCTGACCGAGTGCGCGGATCTTCGGCATTTCGCCCAGCGGTTTCACCGTGATGACCTTGTCGAACTCACTCGCGTCCGGGTTAGCAAGCCAATCGGCGGTGCTGGCCCAGACCTGCCGCCGGTACTCAAGGAATCCACCGATGTCGTTGATGCGGAGCGCCTGCGCATCCTCCGACGGCATCCCGGTGCCCTGAGCCACGGGCGGCAGGCCGAGCTTCTCCGCCCAGCCGCCTTCCATCCAGACCGTCGGTCGTCGATCCTGCAGGATGAATCGCACGATGTTGTCCTCGGTACGGACATAGTGCCAGAACTCAAACGCGATGTGGTTCGCCTTCGGATTGTCAGCCGGTATCGCGTGCCACTGCTCGGGCGCAAGGTCCGCCACTGTCCGATCCAGCATTGCGTGCAATCGGCCCAGCTCGGCTTGGATGAATTCCACAAGGTTCACGTAGTGCTCCCTTCGTCGCTGGCTTGCGATGTGTTGTTCGCCAGCGGAGGCTAACGGCCGGCTCCGCCCAGCGCAAGCTCATTCCGCCCAGACGCGCGACAGCGTCGTAAGGCTGGTCGTATAGATGTCACGCTCCCACCCGGGAGACTGGAAGACGACCGACTGCATCGCACTGCCGGTGGCAACACGCGCCTTCTCGGTGCCGGTCTCGATGTCCAGCACCACGAGGTGCTCGGCCACTCCGTCGAAGTCGTTGACCACGATCTCCGCCGTGTCGCCATAGAGAAGGAAGTGATTCGCCGCACCGAACTCGTGCTCCCACAGCCGTTCGTACGAAGAGTTCCCGTACCGAAAGCCACCGATCCGGGAGTTGCCACTGTCATAGAGGACAACGATGTGACGCGCCGCATCGACAAGCGGCGGGTTCGTGACCGTCCCGTGCGCTGCGCCGAAAGGCGTGAACATGTCGTAGGCGCGGGCATCCTTCGTGCTCACGCGATGAAGGTGGACCGGCCCACTGGCGACACCTCCACTACGGAGGCTCCCGCGGAACCGGTTGTCGCCGTTGTCGAGGAACCAGGCGGAGTCATCTGCAATGACCGGATCCCAGCCGTACGACTGCTCGGCGTCCGGAAAGATCCGGTACATGCAGCTCCAGGAATCATCTCGCTTCAGGCGCCCGCTCTCGTATCGATAGCGGAAGAACGTGTGGTCACCAACGACGTAGACAAACTCATCGCCATTGTCGATGTCGCGCGAGATCCTCGCGATCGAGCCCTCGGGGATTGCGACCTCCGCACTTGCCGGAGAGAGCGACTCTGGATCCAGAAGGGTGAAGTACGATGGCGAGGATCCATCACGCACGAAGTTCTTCATCACGAGAACCCCGTCGCTGAGGGCCAGCAAGCTGTTGTACGGCATGGCGCGTGGAAGCTCATGACTGGCCACGGGCTGGCAATCGGGATCGAGTTTGTGGCACCATCGCCCGAAAGTCATATAGAGAAACCCGTTCTCGTGGGCCAGCAAGCCACCGGGCCAGAATGGCCCCCCTTCGAGGTCGGGCGAACGCACCACCGTCTCCAACGTATGCGGATCGACCTTCTCCACCCATCCCTTCGAGGATGGAGATGGAGGCGTGTTCCCCTGGACGTACACCTCGCCGGGTCGCCGCAGCACGACCATGGTCGTCATCATCGACGGTCGCGATACGACGCGGAGTGTCTCGCCGTCGCGAAGCCCGAGGCCGGTCGATCGCGGGATCATCTGGCGCCGCGGGCCGCCATCTTCGCCGGGAAAGCGACAATCGAAGTAGCCGGGAATAGGGCCGTCCGCATCATGCACCGTCACGGCTTCGCCTTCATGAAAGAGGCACGCCGATCGGCGTGCCTCGATGTCTCGCGGTGCCTTGGAGCCTAAGGGAGATGCATACCGGAAATAGCGCGCGCAATGACCAGTTGCTGTATTTCGGAAGTCCCTTCGAAGATGGTCATGATCTTGGCATCGCGATGCCAGCGCTCCACCGGCGCTTCCCGAACGTATCCGATCCCCCCGCCAATCTGGATCGCGCGGTCCGTCACCCAGACGGCCGTCTCACCGGCCTTGTATTTGGCCTGCGATCCCTCGGCGGCCGCGAACTTCTTGCCGGCTCGTGCCATCCACGCCGCGCGCCACACCAGGAGACGCGAGGCATCGATCTCCGTCCGCATGTTCGCGAGCATGAAGCTCATGGCCTGGTTCTCGATGATCGGCCGGCCGAATTGCTTCCGTTCCTTCGCGTAGTCCAGAGCCCATTCGTACGCCGCCCGGGCGATGCCCACGGCCATCGCCCCAACGGCAGGTCGCGTCGCCTCGAAGGTTCCGAGCGCAGCCTGCTGGCCCGAGCGGGCGCCCTCCTTGGCGCGCGCCAAGCGTGCATCCAGCCGCTCCTTGCCGCCCAACAGACAGCTGCCTGGCACCCGCACGTCATCCAGATAGACCTCGGAGGTGTGCGATGCTCGGATGCCGTGCTTCTTGAACTTCACGCCCTGGCGGAGGCCCGGCGTGCCGGGCGGCACCACGAACGACGCCTGACCGCGCGTGGCCAGCGAAGGGTCGATGGACGCCACGACGACGTGGACGTCCGCGATGCCACCGTTCGAGATCCAGGTCTTCTGGCCGTTCAGGGTCCACTCGTCCTTCGTGGCGTCGTAGACAGCGCGCGTCTTCATCCCACCCACATCAGAGCCGGCGTCCGGTTCGGAGACGCAGAAGGCTCCGAGCTGCACCTTGTCTGGTGTGCCGTAGCATTGGGGCGCCCACTCGGCGATCTGCTGGGGCGTGCCATTGCCGGTGATCGCCGCCAGCGCGAGCGCTGAGCCGAAGATCGACATACCGATGCCTGCGTCTCCCCAGAACAACTCCTCGATGGCGATCGGGAGCATGAGACCCGTGGCATCGCCGGTGAGATGGCCCATGAACTGGATGCCATAGATGCCGACCTTCGCGGCTTCTTGGATGATGGGCCACGGGGTCTCTTCACGTTCATCCCATTCATGCGCGGCGGGGCGCACGACGTCCCGGGCGAATTCGTGGATCCACTTCTGGAGCTGGATTTGATCCTCGTTCAGATCCAGGGAGAACGTTGTTGTGGCTGGTGCTTCCGCTGTGACCATCGACTACCTCTCGCGTCCCGGCAGGATGTCTTCAACCGCTGCGGGTCGCAATCCCTCCGCCTACCACTGTAACGAGGAGCGCGACCCAATTGTAGGGGAAGCTCGTTTCCGGTAACGAGTTTCCGGTTCGGGGCTTGCGCACCCGCGGTCGCGCCCGCTCATAACGCTGGGAGCGCCCAGTCCGCGATCCCCCGAACGGCGAGTGGCGCCGCGCTTCCGTTAGTCGGGGCCGACGTGGAGGCGCATGAGATCCTTCCCGACGACGATCTCGCCGGAGAATACAGCACTCATGCCGGCCGCAAATGCCTCGGCCAGTGGCCCGTCGTTTGGTACGGGTGGTATCAGGTGGGACAGCACCAGCTTGTTGACACCTGCGTCCCGCGCGATCTCCGCCGCGTCGATTGTGGTTATGTGATAGTCGGGCACGTCGCCCATGACGGCGGCGCTGTGGTCGTTGCCCGCCGCTTTGATGCGCTCGACCATAAGGCTGAACAGTTGTGCGTTTAGCGCCTCGCACACGAGCAGGTCAGCACCGATCGCCGCGCGAGCCAGGTTGTCGCAGCGCTTCGTGTCTCCCGAAACGATGAGGCTGTGGCCATCCCGACTGAATCGGAACCCGAGCGCGGGCACCACCGGAAAATGGTCTACCTCAAACGACTCCAAAACCAGCCCCGCGATATCCGCGAAGCGATGCGGATCCGCGGTCGCCGGGATCTCGCGCACGGAGCACTGGATGCCCTCTTGCGAGAGCTTCTCGCCGTGATGGGCGAATCGGAACGCGATATCCCGCTCCAGGCCCGCGAGGAAGCCATCGATCATCTTCTGCGTTCCCTCCGGCCCATACACCGTGAGCGGTTTCCTTGCGCCGCCAGCCCACCGCATGATCAGGAAGTCGGGCACATCCGTGATGTGATCCGAGTGCATGTGCGTGAAGACCACAGTGTCCACGAGCGGCGGCGGTGCGCCCGCGGCGAAGAGGCGGCGAGCCACGCCCCATCCGCAGTCCACAAGGATGCGCTCGTCACCAACCACCACGAGCTGGCCGGCCCCGCATCTGTCCGCGTTCGGCAGAGGGCTCCCTGTTCCTAGCAGGATGACGTCAAAGCCGGGCATGATCCGCCCCCTTTCGGAGCTACGTCTCCATCCACATGGAGTTCACTAAGAACGCAGTTGTCCCGATACCCGATGGAAGGTTGTGCACACGATTGCTGTACACGCTGAAACTGAAACCGCTCACGAGTGGCAGGAAGGCGGGATCCTTCGAATAGATGAGCTTCTGCGCCTCGCGTACAGCGACGATTCGCTCATCCAGGTCCAGCGTCGTCTTCGTTTTCTCGATCGCCGCGTCGATCTCAGGATTGCCTAGTCCCACTCCGAATGAACGGTCGCCGACCGGCCCCATGGACGTGTGCCAGTTCAGTGGTTGTTCCGGCGTCTCGATGATCTGCGTCAGGCCCAGGTTCATTTCGTAGTCCCGCGCACGATAGGCCGCCAGCCAGTTCGTGAACTCCAACGGGTTGTCGTCGATCTTGATGTTCGCGTTCTTCATCTGCTCGAGGAAGATGGGCACATGGCTTGAGTGCTGGGCGACATTCGCCTGCGAAGGGTAGACGAGCTTCACGGTGAGCCCGCCCAGCGCATCAACAAGGCTGCGCGCCTCGGCCAGGTCGAACGGCTGTAGCTCTCCCAGATCCGCTTCGCTGAATGCGTAGGTGTCTTCGCCCGCGGGCCAGTGGACAAGCCCATTCGGTTTCGCGTCACCACTGTAAATCCGGTCGACGAACTGCCTTCGGTCGATTGCGCGGGCGACGGCCCGACGCGCCCTTGGATCGTTGAACGGCGGCTTCTCCGGGTTCATCACCACGGGGACGAATTGGGCCAGCGGATCCTTCAGGACGAAGAAATCGCCGGAGAGGGCATCGACCTCACCCTTTCCCTCGGCGGCGTAGTGATGCACCTGACCCGCAAGGAACGCCGTCCGCCAGGCCGCGCGATCCGTGATGATCCGGATGTCGAGGCCGTCCAGGTACGGCAGCTGGGCGCCCGAACTATCCTTGCCGTAGTAGGACGGATTGCGGTCGAGGCGTGCTGCCTCCCCTTCCGCTGCCGAGATCAGGCGATATGGGCCCCCGCCAGCGCTTCCGGCATTCATGCTCGAGATGGCAGCCTCGTCCGCGATGAGTTCGCGCGGAGGGATCGCGTTCACGTAGTTCCCCACGCGGTTCAGCAGCCAGGCATATGCCTTGGTCGTGGTGATGGTCACGACGCCCTCGGTGGCGACGACGTTGGCGACAAACTCCTTGACGAATGCTCCGTTCGGCGCTTCAGGTAGACTCTTGATTCGCTCGAACGTCGCCACGACGTCGTCGCCATCAAGGTCGCGCTCGGGCACGCCCAGATCGTTCGGTCCGATCCGCACCCCCGGCCTGAGTCTGAACCTCCACGTGACTTCGTCCGGATTCTCGACCGACTCGGCAAGGTCGAAGACAGTGAACTGGGGTCGCTGCGCCGATTGTTGCGCGAGGACGTTGTAGACCCGCGGAAACACGGCCACGGATGCGCCCACCCCTCTGTGCGGATCGAACGAGTCGAAGGCGGCTGGAGCGACGGCCTGAAGCCGGCCTCCCGCGACAGGAGGATCAAGCGGATTTGCGTAGTCGGGCCCGCGCGGATCGCCTCCTGCCAGGATGGTCGCCGTCGGCTGGGGGCTCTCATCGTCGTCGCTACCACCGCCCGTACATCCGACCAGAAACATCGCCCCGGTGGCAGTGCCCGCGGCACCCGCGACCTGGATCATCCGCCGTCGGGTGACGCGCCTCGCTGCGATGCTGTCCCAGTAGCCCAAGGTCGCTCGCTCCTCATGACCCGGCGTAATCGTGTCGTTATCGTGGCGGCGGTTCGCTTCGCGCTACTTCGCCCGCAACTGCTCCGTGCAGGCAATCAGGCGCGAATCCACCAGTGCGCTGGTTCGGTGCGTGCCGACCTTTGCATACTCCTCGCTTCGTCCCATCTCGAGAAACGCCTTGCGGGACGGATACTCCACGAGGAGGACGAGATCCCACTTGTCCGCCTCGTCGTCGCCGATTACGACCTGGTCGGCGCGTCCGCGCCAGAGCAGCTTGATGCCTCGCCGCGCCATGATCTCGCGCATTTGCTCGCCGTATGTCTCAAACGAGCGCGCGCCGCTGCTGTCGCCTTCCCCGCTGGTGCGGTCTGCGAACCGCAGCAGATTCAGCATCACCACGGGACCGCCATTCGGGTCGTCCGCAAGGCATAAGAGTTGCTCGCGTGTTGGCTTGATATGCGGCATGTGTCACTCGCTCCCTGGGTCTACCGGCCGACCGGGGTTCCGTTGATGAAGTCCACGACCACCTTCGCCAGTTCTTCGCCTTTGTCTTCCTGCAGGAAGTGACCGCCGCCCTTGATGGTCGTGTGCGGCATACCCTTCGTGCCCGGCACCAGGCGCTGAAAGGCAGCATCCGCGCCGCGCGTGATGGGATCCTCGTCGCTGAACGCGCAAAGGAACGGCTTCTCCCACTTGCTCAGCACTTCCCACGCCTGGCGATTCGGAGCTGATGCGGGATCGTCAGGCCGCGTCGGCACCAGCGCTGGAAACTTGCGGGCCCCAGCCTTGTAGGTGTCATCGGGGAACGGCGCGTCGTAGGCGGCGATCACCTCCGCGGCGAGTTCTGTCCTGCATCCGCCGCGCACGATGTTCCCGATCGGGAGAGACGGAGCCGTTTGGGAGAACGTCTGCCAGCGCAGGAACGCCTCGCCCGGGGCATTGTCCCCGGTCGGCAAGAACGTGTTGGCCGCGACGAGCCGCGAGAACCGCTCCCGGTGTTCCGCCGCGATCCGAAGTCCGATCAGCCCGCCCCAGTCCTGGCAGACGAGCGTGACATTCCGCAGGTCGAGTTGGACAACGAGCGAGGTCGTCCAGTCGACGTGCGCCTGGTACGAGTAGTCACCCTGTGCCGTTGGCTTGTCGCTGCGCCCGAACCCGATGAGGTCCGGCGCCACGGCGCGCATGCCGGCAGCGACGAGGATCGGGATCATCTTCCGATACAGATACGACCACGACGGTTCGCCGTGCAGCAGCAGGACCGGATCCGCGGTCGCAGGACCCTCATCGAGGTAGTGCATCCGCAGGCCGTCCGCGTCGACGTAGTGCGGGGCGAATCCATATCCCGGCAGGTTCTCGAAACGATCGTCTGGAGTGCGTACGAAGTCCACTATCAGTTCCTTTCCGGCTGTGCGACGAGTGACGTGACCATGAGGCGCATGACCTTCTGTGCCTGCCCCTGGGAAAGCCCCTGGTGTATCCGTAACGACTCCCAGGTCGACCAGCCGGCCGCGGCTGTTAGCGCCTCCAGAAGTTCGCGACGTTCCGCGACTGGGCGCCGGTCCAGCTCGATCTTGAAGACCTTGGCGGCCTCGGCATGGCCTCGCTGGCGGACCCAGCGGAGCCGCGCCGCGATCTCCGACGAGAACGGCTCCATAAGAAGTGCTGCTCGGCGAACGGGTGCTACGGCCTCGTGTATGCGGGCGCGCTCGGCCACGAACGCATGGATGCGCTCCGCGACAGGCCCGTCCCGTGTTATCCACCTCGCCGTAGCCAGCACGCGCTCAATCTGGCGGTCGGCCACAGCCGCGTACACAGCCTCCATGTCCTGGAAGTGCTGAAAGACCGACCGGAGCGATACGCCGGCTCGCTCGGCCACGCGAGGTGCTGTGGGCCGGAGCACACCTTCCTCGAACAGGGCGAGCATAGCGTCGGCGATTGCCGTTCGCGTCCGCTCCCGGCGCGCCGTTCGGCCGTCGGTCGGCATGCTCGCTGGTGGATCCCCCACCGTCGTACGCGTCATGGCGGCGATGATACTACTTATTGCACGGTTCGTGCAATAACTCTAGCGGTCCGTTCGTGCGGCGCCGGAACCACCCGATGGCCCGCGCCCGAGGTCGATCGACGTCGAGCCCAGGAGTGCTGGCCTGTAATCGTGGAGCCCCGCGGTGCTTCGCCCCGCGTCCAGCGTGTGGAACAGGGCGTAGCCCTGGGAACGGTACGAATCGAACTCGTCCCACTCGAGGAGCCAGACGTACGTAATGTCGCGCGACGTATCCGTCGCCTTTCCCCTGTCGCTTAGCTGGCTGATGGAGTCTCTGTCATCCTCCAGAATGCCGAGCTGCAGATGGCCCCGGTTGCGGATCACGAATTGCGGGTAGATGAACCCCAGGCTGACGACGCTGTGACCCTGTATCTCCTGCCTTGCGATGTCGCGGACGAATGTACGCTGCAACTCTTGCGTTTCCTGGTTCGAGAGGATCAGCCCCTTACCCAGCTCCGCGCTGGTGAACGTCTCGGCCGTGATCTCGTCCCCGGGCGACGTGAGGTCGACGAATCCCGATAGCACAATCGTGGCGATGACTCCCGCCAGGATCCAGCGCTGAAAGTACTTGGCCATGAGCAGGAAGCCAAACGGATAGACCGGCAGCAGATAGGCCGCTTCGTGTGGAAGTCGGAGGAACCCCAGCACGCCTATCGCGATTGCCAGCGTCGAGAGCTGGACATGCTTGTCATACAGAAAGTCGTGTGGCAGACGCGACAGGCGGGGAAGCGAGACTGCCATTGCAGCGAGGACTGACATCGATCCCAGGAGCCCCAGCGTGTCCTTGCCTAGCAGCCGCAAGACGTTGAGGTAGCGGACCTTCGCATCGTAGAAGTTCAGAAAGTGGAAGCCGTACTTCCATGCGATTGGAGAGTACGCCACAACGGGGACGAACAGGGTCCACGTTATGAGATCGCGAATCTCATCCCTGCGGTCGTCTCGCCAGAGGTAGACCACGAACGGCACCAGCATCGCGAGGGACGGCAGGCGGCACCCGGCGGCAAGGCCAAGCATGAATCCTGCCCGGCCGCTCTTATCGCTGAGCAGGAAATAGTAGCTTCCCAGCACGAACGACAGCGACCACATGTAGTCCATCGTCGTCATGCTATTGATCCAGATCAGCGGCGTGAACGCGAACGCCACCACGATGACCGCCTTGTTCGGCACGTCGAGCCGGCGGACGAGGCTTGCAAAGAACCACAGGCCGAGAAGGGACACCAGGACGGTGAGCGAATTGGTCGCGAGCCAGCCTCCCTTGATGACAGCCGCGCTGGCCAGTTCGTGGATGGGGTATCCGGGGAGGCGAGACGGGTAGAACTCGTGGTGGTCCCACAGCCAGTATCCAGAGATGGCAACGCGCCAGGCGTCCGGATCGGTGCCATATCCGGTGTTCAGAAACGGCGCTCGTGTGGCGACATACAGGGCAGCCAACACTGCGAACGCCAGCGGCTGCGCCAGATCGAAGTTGAACGCGCGGGTGACAGCGTCCAGCGCGTCGCGTCGCTGCGGCGATTCGACGCCGGCCACGGCCGTCATCGTGGGTCGCCCTCGGATAGTTTCTGCCGCACTGCAACGACGCGCTGACTCGCGGTCAGCAAGGAGAACACGGCCAGAATCCAGAGCGCACCTGAGAGGACAAGCTCGTGGGTCAGCGGCGCCAGGATCAGCGCGCCGCCCAGCAGCAGGACACGCTCCGCGCGCGTAAACAGCCCCTCGCGGAGTTCCAGGCCGATGCCCTCCGCGCGGGCGCGTACATAGCTCACCATGATCGAGCCGACAACCGCGGCATAGCACAGCGCGACCTCGGTGGTGTGGGATCCGATCTGCGTGAAGTGATAGAGCAACCCTCCCAGGATCGCTGCTTCCGATAATCGGTCGAGCACCGAATCAAACACCGCTCCAAAGCGGGTCACGGTGCCCGTCTTGCGGGCCAGCGCCCCGTCGAGCAGGTCCAGCGCGCTGAACACGAGCATGATCGATCCGGCCAGGATGAACAGTCCCGATGCCGCTGCTACGGCGCCGCCGACGTTTCCGGCGAATCCGGCTACGGAGATCATGTTGGGCGTAATACCGAGGCGCGCCAGTGGAGAAACAATGGGATCGGTTAAACGTGAGGAAACCTTGTGCGGGACAATGGTGAACGATGGCACATCAACCCCGGCCGGATGTACGCGGTGGCGCCTGCCTGTTTCGCTGAAACCTACAGCCCGCCTTTCCGCGAATCAAGCAGGAAGTCCGTCGCGACCGGCACTCAGGAATAGCGTTCCTCGGTCCACGGGTCGCCGTGAATGTGGTACCCGTACATCTCCCAGAATCCGGGCTTCTCGTCCGCCATGAACACCAATCCTCGCACCCACTTCGCGCTCTTCCAGAAGTAGAGCTTGGGTACGACGAGACGGAGCGGCCATCCATGCTGCTTCTCGAGGGGAGCACCGTTGTGTGAATGGACGAAGATCACATCGTCGCCCGTAAGCTCGGCAAGCGGGATGTTGGTCGTGTATCCGCCGTAGCTGTGCACCATCACGTGCTTTACTGCCGGCTTCAACCGGACGTTCGACAAGAGATCTGAGATGCTGACGCCCGTCCACTCGTTGTCGAACTTGCTCCAGTGCGTGACGCAGTGGATGTCGGACCGCACGGTGGTTTGTGGAAGCGCCTGGAACTCCTCCCAGGAGAATTGGGCCTCGTCCTCGACCAGTCCGACCATCGAGAACTTCCACGTGGCGAGGTCGATCTCAGGGATGCTGCCATAGTGCAGTACCGGCCATCCGTCCGTGAGCTTCTGCCCCGGTGGCAGCCGGTCGCCGTACTGGCTGCGGTCCTTGCGCGCGCGCTGATTGAAGAGATCGAGAGCCATCGTGCGTCCTTCCTGCGCTGTTGTCCACTGTATCACGGGGGACAATCAAGCTGTCCCTGCAGTTACCGTGCAGGCTGGCTAGCGTACGTTACGTCTTCGAAGAAGAGATGGCCATCGGGCTCATGGACCGACAGGGTCACGGCGTCTCGACGCAGATGAGATAGGCCCGCTTCTTCAGCTCGGCGTCATCAGTGGTGCAGCGTTGGTCGTCCGGGATCTCACCCTCCAGCGAGGCGTAGAACTTCGCCCTCGCCCCGTCCGATGAGTACCAGTATCCGTTCTGAACTGGTGATCCGAGCGGATCCAGTGGCAGGGGAGACAGCACGTCCCGCAGGGCGCACCCCTGGTCGAGGGTTTCGTACGCACACAGCGTCTGGATGTTGTTGTTCGTGGCGGGAAGGGACCCCTTCTGGTTCTTGTAATCCGCCGCGGCACCGACGAGCTGTAACAGGTCTGCGCGGCGCCGTTCGTCCCGTTCATTGGGGTCGCCGGGCCGTGCCCCGGTGATGGTGGGTCTGGGGATCGGGGTCGGCTGCAAGCCCTCGGGCGTCGCTGTGGACGGCACGTAGGGGAACCGCTGCGCTTTCGTCTCCCCAGGAGGGTCCGCGGGTTCTGCCTCACCTCCGGTCGTGGCGTCGAACGCCACTATGGCCAGGAGCACCACCAGCACGGCAGCGACGGCCAGGAAGCTGGGCCACGAACGCCTCGAATCCAAGTTTGTCTCCTGTGACGCGGCCACTCAGGCGGCGCGGTCACTATAACAACAGAACGTCAGTTGGCCGCAGCGAATTACAGACTCATACCGTCGCGTCGGGATCCGCCTTCGGCGCCGGTACAGCGGGCGGAATTTAGATCTCCGCTCATCGATCCTTAACACGCTGTGCCGATACTGGAGATGTAACCCGCTGCTGTGGAGAGCACACACGCAGATGGGGCTTCTTCAAAGAGACCAGGGCGCGACAATCCCCGTCACTAGACTTGGCGCCCTGGTCGTCTTGTGCCCGGCACCTACCGCCTAGTGAGGTCCCCTGGGACCGGCGGCATCGACGTCGGCATTGCCGCTCAGGTGATACGGCACCTCGACGATCACCGTGTTCGGGCGCTCGATGAGCGCGTTCTTCAGGCGCCTTGCCGATTGGTTGTGCAGGTATCGCTGCCATGGCCAGGCCGTCCGGAATTCGGGCAGCACGACGGTGACGTACTGCCCGGGATCGGCGCGATCGAGCGCGTCGATGTACGAGAGCACCGGCGCCACAAAGGATCGGTACGGCGAGGTGATCACGACGAGCTGGATATCCAGCACTCGGCTCTCCCACTCCCGCCGAAGCGTGTTGGCTTCCTCCACGTTGTCCGTGACATGAAGAGCCGTGACATTGGGTGAGAGGGAGCGGGCGTAGTCCACGGTCCGGAGAACGGCAAGGTTGATTTCGTCAACCGGCACGAGGACCGCCTGCCCGTGACGCGCCTCCGGCCCGAACCCGAAGACAACATTCTCCGGGACCTGCAGCTTGCGCTCGACGCCCATGTAGTGCCGGTAGACCGACCAGAGCAGCAGCGCCACCATCAGGATCATGATCATCGAGATCCAAGCACCGGCCGTGAAGTTGGTGCTACCCACGATCACGGCTACCACGGCGGTTGTGGTCGCGCCCACGGCGTTGACAACGATGCTGGGCTTCCAGCCGGGCTCCCTGACACGAAGCCAGTGGATGATCATTCCACCCTGTGACAGCGTGAAGGAAAGGAACACGCCGAACGCATACAGAGGAATCAGCCGATTCACGCTCGAATTGAAGACAGCCAGCAGCACCGCAGAAGCGATTCCGAGCACCACGATTCCGTTCGAATAGGCCAGCCGGTCGCCCCGGAACAAGAACTGGTGTGGCAGGAACCGGTCCCGGGCAAGGATCGAGCCGAGCCGCGGAAAGTCCGCGTAGGCCGTGTTCGCAGCAAGAAACAGGATGAGCGCCGTAAATGTCTGGATCAGATAGAAGATGGGCGTCTCGCCGAAGACCGTCTTGGCGATCTGGGCCGGCGCCGAAACCTCCGTCGAATGCCTCACCCCGAGCTGGTGAGCGAGGATGGTGATGCAGAGAAACAGTGCGCCCAGGATGATGGCCATCCACATCAGAGTGGTAGAGGCGTTGCGCGGCTCAGGCTTCTGAAATGCGGGAATCCCGTTGGAAATCGCCTCGACGCCTGTCAGTGCCGCCGAGCCTGAGGCAAACGCTCGCAGGATGATGAACCAGGTCAGGGCCGACGTGCCGGCCTCTTCCCAGCTGTCCAGGGGCTCGGCTTTCAGGTCGGGATCTACGATGAGGCGTATGAAACCCGCCGCGATCATAACCACGAAGGCCAGGATGAACCCGTACGTCGGAATCGCAAAGATGGTGCCTGACTCACGAATGCCGCGAAGATTCAGCAGCGTGATGACGCCTACGGCGATCACCGCGATCGCCACCTTGAAGTCGGCGAGTTCGGGAAACGCCGATACGACGGCGAAGACGCCGGCCGCGATCGAGACGGCGACCGTGAGGATGTAGCCGACCGAAAGCCCAGCAGCCGCTGTCAGCCCCGCGACGTCGCCGAGGTTGTCGCGTGCGACGATGTATGCGCCGCCACCGCTGGGATATGCACGGATCGTCTGACGGTATGAGAACGTCACGATTGCGAGTAGCGTGCAAATGGCGAGGGCGATGGGGATCGATCGGGTCAGCGCGCCGACACTCGCGCCCACGAGGACCAGCAAGATCTCGTCCGTGGCATACGCGCTCGAGGAGAGCGCATCGGACGAGAAGACCGCCAGCGCCTTCCACTTGGGCAGGCGCTGATCTTCGACCTCCTCGGAGGCGATAGGCGAACCTACGGCTACGCGGCGGATGCGCCGCCAAAGCCGGCCGGCCGAAGTCCGCGGGGCCGTCGCGCGCTCGGTCGCGCGGAAGGTGCCTTCCTCGTCGCCGCGCTGGAACCGGCGTTCGCTCTCCCGGACCCGCCGGGCATAGACCGTGCCCGCCTTCCTGCCGTGGACAAGTTCCGTCCCTTCCACCTCAGGCGTGGTCTGACGGCGGGGTACCTTCACGCGCGAGTGTTCGTCGGTTGGTGCCGAGGACTTGTCCGGACCACCGGGGTTGCCTGTCCCGGCATTGTCAGGGGGGTGTTCTTCAGGCACAGGTTCGCACCTTCATTGTCTTCAAGTATGTCTCGGCTCGAAGCCTCGCGCGAGCGTTCCCCGGGTAATCCCTAACATGCCGGGCGGCTAACGACTGTGGTAGGATTGCCGTGATGCACGACAGACTCACTCCTGAGAGGTGTTTCGGCCGCGGTTCATCGCCGCGGCGAGCCATTGGCTGCTAGGCGTCCTACGTCCGGCAGCCAGTCCGCGCCATGCGTGGGCGAATCAGGAGAGCAATCCCGACATGACCCTTGAGCTATACGACACCACGCTGCGCGACGGCGCCCAGATGGAAGGGCTGTCGCTGTCCGTCGAAGACAAGATCAAGATCGCGATCAAGCTCGACGAACTCGGTGTCCAGTACATCGAAGGCGGCTGGCCGGGCAGCAACCCGAAGGACGCTGAGTTCTTCGTTCGCGCCCAGTCCCTGAACTTCCAGCATGCCCGGCTCGCGGCCTTCGGTTCAACGCGGAAGGCAGGAGGGGCCACAGAGACCGATGCCAATCTTCGCGCATTGATCGACGCGCGGACGCCGGTCGTCACGCTGGTGGGCAAGGCACATGACTTGCATGTACGTGACGTCCTGGAGACCTCGTTGGAGGAGAACCTGGCGATGATCGCGGACTCCGTCCGATACATCGCACAACAGGGGCGCACCGTCTTCTTCGATGCGGAACACTTCTTCGACGGATTCTACGCCAACCGCGCCTATGCGCTCGGCTGTCTGAAGGCGGCCGCATCGGCCGGGGCCCAGTGCCTGGTGCTTTGCGATACCAACGGTGGCATGACTTCGCAGCAGATCGTCGACGCTGTGCGCGCCGTGCAACAGGAGCTGCCCGGTGTTCCGCTGGGCATCCACACGCACAACGATGCCGATCTGGCCGTGGCGAATACGCTTGCCGCCGTCGAGCTGGGCGTGCAGCAGATCCAGGCGTGCGTGAACGGCTACGGCGAACGCTGCGGCAACGCGAACCTCATGAGCGTGATCGCGAACCTGAAACTCAAGCTCGGGATCGACGTCGTGTCCGATGACCAGCTCCGGATGCTCACTGATGTCAGCCTCTACGTGAGCGAAATCGTGAACATGGTGCCGAACCCGTACCAGCCGTACGTCGGCTCCAGCGCGTTCACGCACAAGGGCGGGCTGCACACGGCCGCCGTGCTCAAGAACGACCGCACGTATCAGCACGTGCCACCCGAGGTCGTGGGCAACCAGCAACGCATGGTCGTATCGGAACTCGGCGGCAGCAGCGGCCTCATCGAGAAGCTCAAGCAAGTCGGATACGAGTTCGAGGTTAGCCGGGCGGAGGCGCGCGAGCTGCAACAGGAGATCAACAACCTGGAGTCGATGGGCTATTCATTCGAAGGCGCCGACGCCTCGCTCTACCTGCTCGCTCGCCGGCACCGGCCCGACTATGCCGCGCCCTTCGAGCTCGACAGTTACCGGACCGTGGAGCGGGCCCTTTCGGCGACGTCCCGCCACAATCGCGAGATCGAAAGCGAGGCCATCGCCAAGGTGATCGTGAACGGTGAGGCGCTACAGGAAGTTGCGGAAGGGAACGGTCCTGTCAGCGCCCTCGACGCCGCAGTGCGGAAAGCGCTCGTGAAATTCCACCCGTCGGTGACCGCTATTCGCCTGATCGACTTCAAGGTGCGTATCATCGACAGCGCCGCCGGCGCGAACGCCGCCGTGCGCGTGCTCATCGAATCGACCGACGGGCACCACGTGTGGACCACCGTCGGCGCCAGCACCGATATCATCGAAGCGTCGTGGCTGGCGCTGGCCGACTCCCTCGAGTACTTCCTTGTGCGGCGCGTTGGCTGGATGCCCGGATAGGTGGGGACACTCAGCCGGCAGCGCCCGACTCCTGCGCCATCGCCGAGAGGATCGTCTCGGTGGAGGGCATCCCGCGCTGGTAGAACTGGATCCTGCCGTCCGTCCCGATGCCCACGACCGTGCGGTTCACGACCGTCAGGAGTGGAATCGGCATCAACGCATCGTAAGCCCGCGAGACGCGCGCGCCGTCATCAAGCAGCAGGGGCGTGCGTAGGCCGTGCTTCTCGACGAAGTGCTGATGCGCCTTCGCGCTCCCCGGATTCACGCCGAACACTGCGACACCGGCGGTCTGGTAGCGGTCGTAGTCGTCGCGTGCAGCGCAGAGCTGCGCAGTACAGCCGGGCGTGTTATCGGCCGGATAGAACATCAGGACAACCGCCGACCTGCCTCGGAAGTCCGCCAGGCGGATGTGGTTGCCCTGTTCGTCCTGTAGTTCGAAGTCGGGCGCGTCCTGGCCTACGTTCAGCATGCGGTCGCCTCCTGTACTCGTAGTGGAGGCAGCATACCGAAGCGGGATCCGCGTGATGCTGTCGGGAAGAGGCAGGAAGGAAAAGGCCGCCCTGTGGAGAACGGCCTCTTCCGCGGGGGTGTGGCGGCTGTCGTGTTAGTAGCCGGCGATGTCTCCGTCGCCGCGGCCGGTCCAGCGGGACTGCGGTACGTTGCGCGACCAGAGATTGTCCTCGGCGGAGTTGGGGAACTTCTTGGTCTTCCCGCAGATCTTGCAGGCGCCCGTACTGAACTCACCATTGGGGCTCGCGATGACCCAGTGGTGCGCGTGGGCAGCCGATGCTGTTGCGTTGGTCTTCTTCTCTTCCCTGACTGCGATCTTCATGAAGTCCTCCTTCCCAAGACGCCTCATCTCCTTATACGTGCGAGAGGAGGGGTTGGTGCCATAGTATGGCACGGTACTTTGTACAGTGTCAAGGCTGGGACGGTTTCATCTGTAACGAATTGCTAAACTGGAATCGGGCTTCACCCATCGGCCTCGGCTATACTGCCGCTGGCGGCGCAAACCGGCCTGTATGCATTCGACAAAGACCGAAATCCTGGCTCATCTCAAGCGCAACGACGGTTCGACCGTCGATGGGATCGCCTCCTCCCTGAATCTGGCCCCGATGACCGTACGACAACACCTGATGGCGCTCGAGCGCGATGGAGCTGTGCGGACCGAGGAGGTCCGGCGGCCCACGGGCAGGCCGCATTTCCGGTACCTGCTAACGGAAGATGGGCATCGGCGGCTTTCGGATGGGTATGACCGGCTGGTGGCGCTTCTGGTGGAACAGGCCGGCCTCCTGAATGGGAGCGAGGCTCCTACGCCGGCGGAACGCCGCGAGCATCTGTTCCGCAAGGCGGCGGAAGCGCTGGCCCAGCGCCATCGCGCGGACCTCCACGGACTGGGGACTGCCGCGCAGGCCGAGCGCGCTGTCGGCATCCTGCGCATGCACGGCGGGTTCGCAGAGTTCCACAGCCGCGGCCAGGAGGTGGAGATCCGCGACTTTGGGTGCGTGTATCGCGAGATCGTCACGCGGACGGGACCGTGTGCCTGGCACGAGCCGTTCTTGAACGCGCTGCTGGACGCGGACGTGCGGGCCGAATCAGACGCTCTTTCGGGTTGTGCTGTGTGCTGCCGGTATGCCGTCCGGGAACGCGAATCGGCCTCTGTAGTGGATGGGAGGAGCGGGCTGTGAGTGTTAGCGAGCAGGACGTGATGCGGGCCCTGAGCGCGATCGAGGATCCGGATCTGCACAGGGACATCGTGTCCCTCGGGTTCGTACAGCCGCCAGAAATCAACGACGGTGCGGTGAACGTGCGTATCGTCCTGACGACACCCGCATGCCCCGTGCGCGACAAGATCGAAAGCGACGCGCGGGACCTGCTGCTGGCGCTTCCGGGCGTGCGCGAGGCAACCGTCACGATGGAGGCGAGTGTGCCGCAGCACCGCGGCGGACAGCAACGGCCGGTCGAAGGCGTGCGACACCTCATCGCGATCGCCAGTAACAAGGGTGGCGTCGGCAAGTCCACGGTGTCGGCAAATCTGGCGGTTGCGCTGGCGTCGCTGGGCGCACGCGTGGGGTTGTTGGACGCAGACATCACGGGGCCCAACCTCCCCACGATGATGGGGATAGCGCAGGGCGCGCAGGCCGAGGGACCGGGCGGACTGCGCGTGGAGGAGCGGCACGGCGTGAAGGTCTGCTCCATCGGTTTCGTGCTGCCGCGCGGTACGCCGGTGGTGTGGCGGGGGCCGATGATCGGGACGGCTGTGCGGCAGCTCTTGCACGACATCTCCTGGGGCGAATTGGACTACCTGCTCATCGACCTGCCGCCGGGCACAAGCGACGCCGCAATGAGCATGACGCAGGAGGCGCCGATCTCCGGCGTGGTCATCGTCAGCACGCCACAGGACGTCGCGCTGGAGGATGCGGCGAAAGCCGTGTCGATGTTCGACAAGCTCAATGTGCCGATCTTCGGCGTGGTTGAGAACATGAGCTATTTCGTGTGCCCGCACTGCGGTGACCGGACGGAGATCTTCGGGCACGGCGGGGCGCGGCAGGCGGCGGACGACCTGGGGCTGGAGTTCCTGGGCGAGCTGCCGCTGGATCCGGACACGCGGCGCGCCGGAGACGAGGGGACGCCAATCGTCGTATCGGCGGCGGAGAGCCCGCAGGCGCGGGCGTTTATGGATGTCGCGAAGCAGGTGGCGGCACGATGCAGTGTGTTGGAGTATGCAGCGGGAGTGTGATGATTGGTTAAGTTCTTCGGCAAACCACGCAAGGACACGCGAAGATCGAAGACAGGGCCCGCGGCGGTAGAGCCGGCCGCGGGCAACGGCGCTGCCGCAGCGCCGCCGGGACCGCCGGCAAGGAAGACGGCGGCCGCAAAGTCGGCGGCGGTCGAGACGACGGCGAGCGCATCGAAGACAGCCACGACGGCCGCGGGAGCGACGAAGACGACGACGAGCCGCACGCGGCGTGCTCCGGCGGTGCGGCCACCGCGGCGCGACTGGGCGGCGGAAGCGGCGGCCGTTCCCATCGGTACGCCGTCACCGGCGCCGTCGTCGCTGGCGGTGGCGCCTTCGGGCGACGACGACGGGAGCACATCTCCGGCGAAGCGCAGGCGCGGGACGCGAGGCGGACGCGGGCGGAAGAAGCCCGGCGCCCTGGCCGCGGAGGCGGAGGGGTTACCGGAGCTGCCCGAGCTGGAGGCAGGGACGCTGGAGGCTGTCGTTGCGCACCAGGCAGCCGTGCTGGAACAGTTCACGCGGGAGATCGGGGCGACGCTGAAATCCCTGCAGGCGGCGGTGTCGGACATGCAGTCGCGGGCAGGCGACGGAGGCGGAGCCGGCGCGACCGCACACCCGCGTGTCGGCATCTTCGTCGACGTGCCGAACCTGATATACGCGGCGGAACGGCGAAAGATCGACCTCGACTTCGGGCGGGTGCTGGAGTACTTCACGCGGGGGCGGGAGCTGGTGCGGGCGACGGCGTACGCGCCGATCACGGACGACCCGCAGGCGAAGCTGGAGAGCCAGCGGTTCGCGCACCACTTCATCGGCCACCCGTACCGCATCGTGACGAAGCCGCTGAAGCGGTTCAGTGACGGGAGCATGAAGGCCAACTTCGATATCGAGCTGGCGGTGGACATCCTGACGATGTCGGAGCGGCTGGATGTGGTGGTGCTCATGTCGGGCGATGGAGACTTCGTGCGGGTGGTCGAGCTGGTGGCCAGCCGGGGCGTGCGCGTGGAGGTATGCGCCTTCGCGGAAGCGGCGGCGACGGAGCTGCGCGGGGTCGCTGATCGGTTCATCGATATCGGCCAGCACCTCGAGGAGTTCAAGACACGGAAGTGACCGCTCTGAGGTGCCTGTCCTGACGACCAGGCGCAGGAGATTGCTCGGCAGTTTTGGGGTTCCGGCTGCCGGGCGCTCCTTCCAGTTGACATTGCTCGGCAGTTTTGAGTTCCGGATGGGCCGGCGACCCCCATAGCGGCTTCGGTTTGTTCGATCTTGTCGCCTTTCGTCAGATTTGACTGCGCGCGTTTCAGATTCATGTGTCCGGCAGTTTTCGTGCTGGCGGGCCCTGCGGTCCGCCGGGCGTCCGGCCAGGCGGCAGGCAGGCCCCTGGATGACGCCGGGGCGAGCGTGCGGCGATCGGCGAAGGATCTCCAAGCGCGCCGGATCAGTTTGGGGAAATTCCCTGGCCGGAAGCGGGCAGCACAGGCCGAGCCAGACGGTTGACGGCGACGTTGCCGGGCGGCCACGCAGCGGCGTACGCTGTGCGGCACCGAGGGTGCTGTTTTCCATAACGGTGCGTTGAGGTGCCGGCGTCTGAAGGACGGCGCACGGGGCGCACCGCATGGGACGGCTGATGGGGGCTTGCGATGGGACGCGAGAGATCCGGGCCTGCACGCGGGCGATGGCTGACGCTGTGCGCGGCCGCCGTGGTGGCAGGCGCGGTCCTGTTGGCGTGGGGGCGCGACAGCGCGGGACGGAGGGCGGCCGCCGACGAGGGAGGCGTGGTGCTGGTGGGCGCGGGTGACATCTCGCGCTGCGACAACAACAACGACGAAGCCACCGCAGTGCTGCTGGACGGGATCGCCGGGACCGTCTACACCCTGGGCGACACGGTGTACAACTCGGGGACAGCAGCCGAGTTCGCGACGTGCTATGCGCCGACATGGGGACGGCACAAGGCGCGGACCAGCCCTGCAAGCGGCAACCACGAGTACGTGACCGCCGGGGCGACCGGATACTACGACTACTTCAACGGCGCGGGGCAGTTCACGGGCCCCGCGGGCGACCGCGACAAGGGGTACTACGGCTACGACGTGGGCGCGTGGTGGCACGTCATCGTGTTGAACAGCGAGTGCGCACAGATCGGCGGGTGCGGTGTGGGCTCGCCGCAGGAGACGTGGCTGCGGGCGGACCTGGCGGCGCACGCGGACAAGCACGTCGTCGCGATGTGGCACAAGCCGCGCTTCAGCAGCGGCTCGCACGGGAATGATGCCGGCATGCAAGCGTTGTGGGCCGCGCTGTACGACTACGGCGCCGAGCTGGTGCTGAACGGGCACGACCACGTCTACGAGCGGTTCGCGCCACAGGACGCTGCGGGGGCGCTGGACACCACGTATGGCGTGCGTGAGATCATCGCCGGGACGGGTGGGGCGTCACACGTAGCGTTCGGGACGATACGGCCGAACAGCGAGGTGCGGAACGCAACGACGTACGGCGTGCTGATGGTGACGCTGAAAGACGACAGCTACGACTGGGAGTTCGTACCCGTAGCCGGCCAGACGTTCACCGACAGCGGTAGCGGCGACGTACACGGGCCGCCTTCGGCCGCGACCCCAACAGCTACCTCCAGTTCAACTTCAACCGCAACCGCTACAGCGACGGCCACGCCGACAGCGACGCCAACGCCGACGATGACGCCAACAGCAACGCCATCGACCGTGGACACGGACGGGGATGGATACACCGACGCCCGGGAGGGCGAGCTGGGCGAAGACCCGCAGTCCTACTGCGCGACCATGCGCGCGGACGTGAACGGGGACGGTCGTGTGAACTCGGGTGACCTGTTGTTCGTCGCCGTGAATTTCGGCACGGTCCCACCGGGCAACGCGCGGGCAAACCAGGGCCCGCCGCCCAGGGACGGGGCCGTGAACTCGCTGGATATCCTCCTCGTCGCACTGCGGTCTGGCTCGCGCGTGGGTGACTGCCCGTAGAGCGCGGTCGCCCGCCGCGCCACACGTTGGGCGCTACTGGCTGGTGCTACTGGCTGGTGCTACGGGCTGGCGCTACGGGCTGGTGCCACGGGAGGCGTTACAGCCTGATGAATCACGGCAGGGCACCTCTGGCTTGACAGAACCTCTTGACGTGCGTCGTTATTGACCCCTACGCTTGGGCGTCCGGCAACCCCGCGCCGGGTCGCTACCCCGCTATCAGATTCAAATGCAGTGTTCGGCGGCGCCGTGCGGTGTCATGGCGCGCTCGTGGTCAGGCGCGCCTACACGCGCGCAGGGAGATCCGGGTGGGGGACTCAACAACCCGAAAGAAAGTGCTGCGCGGCGCCGGCCTGGGCGCCGGGGCGCTGGTGCTGGCAGTGCTGGCGCTGGGAGGCGTTTTCTTCGCGCAGGGCGGCGGGCGGGTCACGTACGCGGTTCCGGTGGCGTTTGATTCGGAGTCTGCTTGCTCGGCAACGACGGCGAACACGGTTTCCTGGTCGACGCACGACGTAGGGAGCGGCAGTAACCGACTGCTCCTGGTGGGCATTTCCTTCCGGCGAGATAGCGACACACAGACCGTGAGCACGGTGACTTGGGATTCCGATGGTGCAGGTGGTGCGCTGCCTGTGGCGCTCACGCTCGTGCCCGGGGCTCTGCAAGACAACGCCATCGCCGGAACCACTGAGGACCTACGCGTCGAGATCTGGAGCCTCCTCAACCCGGCGACGGGGACGAATGGCACAATCGCTATCGACCGCAGCGGAACGGCGACTTCGCCTATCGCGTGCGGCGCGGCCTCGTTTGCCAACGTCGATCAAACCACGCCGCTCGACTCACCATCATTGGCGTCGGGTGACGTCGGAACGACGGCGTCGGTCACTGTCGCATCAGCGGCGGGTGACACGGTGTTTGGTGTTCTGGGAGTCGAGGACGAGGGCGGTGTAACGCTCGGTGCGGATCAGAACTCCCATTGGGACGTGTCGACTGGCGGATCTGGTAACGCTAACGACATTCGTGGCTCTGGTAGCTCGGAACCGGGCGCAGCATCGGTTGTCAACTCATGGGGCAGTATTGGGGCGTCTGACGAATGGGCCATGGTCGGCTTGAACATCAACGAAGACAACATCCCGACGCCCACACCGACGGAAACGCCAACATTCACGGCGACGGCGACGCCGGGGATCTGCGGCGGGGAGATCTTCATCTCGGAGTACTACGACGCCGACTCGGGCAGCGAGGCGGCGCTCGAGTTCTACAACCCGACGAGCTCGACCGTCACGCTGACCGGCAACTACTTCATCGACCACTATATGGAGGGAAGCGGGACGGCGACCCCCATCGTCGCGCTCTCGGGCTCGATCGCGCCTGGTGCGACGTTCGTGATCGTGGAGACGAGCATCACGGGCATCACGCCGGACCAGACCGCTTCCACCCTGGACTTCGGCGGGGATGATGCGATCGTCCTGCGCAAGGGCGCCAGCACCATCGTCGACGCCATCGGCAGGATTGGCGAGGATCCGGGCACTGAGTGGGGCAGCGGCCTCACGAGCACCAACGCGAACACGCTTCGCCGCAAGCCGGGCATTTTCATCGGTGACACCAACGGGTCCGACGCGTTCGACCCGGCCACCGAGTGGGACGGGTTCGCGCAGGGCACGTCCAGCGGCTTCGGCGCCCACACGACCAACCTGTGCAACACGCCGACGGCCACGGAAACGGCGACGCCGACCGCGACCGAGACGCCCGCCGACACCGCCACGCCGACAGAGACACCGACAGAGACGCCGACGGACACGGCGACGCCGACGAACACGCCGGTGCCGGTGCCTACGACGACGGCGTGGGCCATGAGGATCGACTGCGACACGGCGACGCCGGGCATCCAGGACACGTGCACGGTCTCGGGGCCCGCCTCGGCCGACGTGGACGTGTACATCACGAACATCAGCGACTCAGCGCGGAGACTGGCGGCGTTCAACTTCACCGTGCGGGCCGACCAGGCGGTCTTGGATCCGGTGGTACCGGGGTCGTGCAGCGCGCCGTCGTTCGACTGCAATCCGGACCTTGACCAGAGCATGGCGGGCAGCGCGTGGGCGTGTAACCCGCCCGCCCCGAACCCGGACGAGAACGCCAGCGCAAGCATCGCGGACTCGTCGATCTCCTGCTTCAACGGCGTGGCGCCGCCGGGCGACGGGCCGTTGCTGAACGCGGGGGACTCGCTGCTGCTGGCAACGGTGCACTACACAACGAGCCCGGGGATGTCGAACCTGCTGCTACGGGACGCGGCGGCCTACGACGGCGATCTCAACGAGATCATGAGCTGCAACGACCCGCTGACGCTGGCGGGCATCTGCGACGACGCGGACCTGACGATCGCGGCGGCGACGGCGACGCCCACGGACACGCCGGCCGACACTGCGACGCCCACGGATACGCCGACAGACACTGCGACGCCGACGGAGACGCCGACGGATACTGCGACGCCGACGGAGACGCCGACCGAAACCGCGACCCCGACGGAGACGCCGGCCGACACTGCGACGCCGACCGACACGCCGGTGCCGACGGCGACGGACACACCGGTGCCCACGGCGACGGATACACCGACACCGACCGACACGCCCGTGCCGACGGCAACGGACACACCGACGCCGACCGACACGCCGGTGCCGACGGCGACGGATACACCGACACCGACCGACACGACGGTGCCGACGGCGACGGACACACCGACACCGACCGACACGCCGGTGCCGACGGCGACGGACACACCGACGCCGACCGACACGCCCGTGCCCACGGCGACGGATACGCCGACGCCGACCGACACGCCGGTGCCGACGGCGACGGATACACCGACACCGACCGACACGACGGTGCCGACGGCGACGGACACACCGACACCGACCGACACGCCGGTGCCGACGGCGACGGACACACCGACGCCGACCGACACGCCCGTGCCCACGGCGACGGATACGCCGACGCCGACCGACACGCCGGTGCCGACGGCGACGGATACACCGACACCGACCG
>CAYJMG010000013.1:0-108240 GCA_964371355.1 uncultured Dehalococcoidia bacterium | reverse complement strand
GCTCCCCCCCCAACACCAACACGCCGACGCCGACCAGCCCGCGCACCAACCAGCCGACCAGCACCAACACGCCGCTGCCGACGAACACCAACACACCGACGGCAACGAACACGGCCGGCCCGACCAGCACCAACACGCCGCAGCCGACGAACACGAACACGCCGACCGTGACCAACACGCCGACGAACACGCCGACGGCGACGAACACGGCTGTGGGCGTGCCCACGGCCACCGATACGCCCGTGCCGGAGCCCACGGACACCCCGACGAGCACGGACACGCCGCTGCCGACGAGCACCAACACGCCGGTACCGACTTCGACGAACACGCCGGAGCCGACGAACACGCCGGAGCCGACGAACACGAACACGCCTGAGCCGACGGCGACCGAGACGGAGATCGCGGACGCGACCGAAACGCCGGTCCCGACGGCGACGGACACGCCGGAGGCCAGCGTCACCGCGGAGACGACGGGGACACCGGGCACGAGGACGCCCGGAGCCACACAGACGGCGGGCGTGACGCAGACGCCGGACCCGACGGACACGCCGGTGCCGACGAGCACGAACACGCCACCGCCGACCAGCACGCCGACGAATACCGCCACCAACACGGCGACGGCGACGCACACGACGACGGCGAAGACGCACACGCCGACGCCGAAGGCGAGCACGTCGACGCCGCAGTCCACCTCGACCCGGCCGGCCAGCACGGCCACGGCGGTGAGCACGGTGGCCGGCATCAGCACCTCGCGGCCGGGCGGCGCCGGTGGTGCGACGGCACTGCCGAACTCGGGCCAGGGTGGCTCCGGCAGTGCGGGCGACTGGATGATCGCGGTGCTGTCCATCGCGGCGGCCGGGATGGGGCTGTACGGGGTGGTGATCATGAAGCGGCGGGTGAGGAGCTAGGCTGCCCGCGACATAATCGCCGGTAACAGGACATAATGAGTAAGGGCCCTCGCCATGAGGGCCCTTACTCATTAGCTGCAACACAATTCCCGTAATCTTGTGCGGTTTTTCGATGCCGGGGCGGTTAACTTCGCCGCGTCTCAGGGCGTTATCCGTTCGAACGGAAGGACCCGCGCCCGGCGCGGCTTAGCTGGCGTTTGCTCGCAAACCGTATTGCCCCAGATTCCGACACGATGGTATGGTTCGCACCGTTGGTCAAGGAAGAACGAGGAGGATCCCTCATGAGGAGACGGCTGGCCATCGCCATGGCCGCACTGGTAGCACTAAGCATCGGCGGCTTGGCGGGAGGCAGAGCGCCCTCAGTCCAGGCGGGCGGTGGTAGTGGCCTTTCATTATCAGTCGACTGCGACGTGAGCACTGGTGGCATCCAGGCAGGTTTAGGCAACTGCACCTATGCCAGCGGGACCACGACGTTCGCGGCCGATGTCTACCTGACCAACGGCTCCGGCTCGAGCATTTTCATTAACGGCATGACGATTACGCTGGGAGCAAGCCAGCTGGTCCTGACACCGACTACGCCCGCCTGTTCTCCGCCACGCCTCGACTGCAACCCCGACTTTAATGAGGGGTTGGGGGGCACCGGCTGGTCCTGTGATCCAGTCTTTGCTGACCAGGATCCATCGGCCAACAACGCGGACTCCGGCCTGAGTTGCATCAACTCGAACCTCAACTCGTCCGCGCTTGCCAACGGTAACTCCATCCTACTGTTCCGCGTGTCGTACAGCGCAGTGGATGGCCTCTCAGACCTGACCCTGAAGGACGCGACCGTCTTTGACGAGACGGCCTCCGAACTCATGAGTTGCAACCCGGTCCTGGGCGTCTCGGGCACCTGCAACGACGCGCAGATGGTCATCGGCGCAGTCGTCGCTACGTTCACACCAACCAACACTCCCACGGTGACCCCGACGGTCTGTCCCGTGGATACTCCCGGGTGCCCCACCGCGACGTCGCAGGCGTTCGTCACGGTGACGCCGACGCCATGCCCCGTGGGCGCGACTGACTGCCCGACGCCCACGCCGGGCACGGAGCCGACGACCTCGGGTGAGGCGACGCTGCCGCCACCCCCGCCCCCGCCGCCGGCAGGCGGCGCGCCCGGCGGTACCACCGGCGGCGCAGGCGCCGGCCGGATCACCCTGCCGGACACCGGCCAGTCCGACGAGGGCGGTTCGAGCACGTGGATCGCACTTCTGGCGGGCGCGTCCGCGCTGGGCGCGGCTGGCATCGCGAGCGGCATGTGGTTCAGCGCCCGCCGCCGCCAGGAGGAGGACTAGTCATGACGAAGGGGACATTGATGAGCAGACTGTTCGGCATGGCTGGGAAGCTCGGGCTCGCGGGTTTGGTGGCTGTTGCGGCGTTCGTCATCGGCATGCCTTCCTCGCCGCCGCGGGAGGCGGATGCAGATCCGATCCGTGCGATCTCCCTTAACTCGGGTATCTGTCTCGGGTTGGGCGTCGCGTTCGGCGGGCTGGACTCCCTCACCGCGGCGGCCGACTGCACCACGAACCAGCTCGATTCCCCGCACATGCAGGAGTACGTACGCTGCTTGCGCGGCCATTTCGTGCCGGCACAGGGCAAGCACGCCTGCCAGTTCGTGAGCGCGGAGCCCGACGGCGATCTGGCCATCCCGGGTATCGTGCAGGTCACACCGGAGGATTTCGCCGGCCTGGACCCGTTCGATGGCAACCAGTTCCATCCCGGGCAGCACTCGATCATCATCGCCTTCGTGGACGATGACTTCCCTGTGCGCTTCCACTCCGATCTTGGTAGCTTCCTATTCAGCGGCACAACCTATGACAACGATGTCGAGTGCAACGCCCTCGGTCTCGGCGACTTTCCCGACGACGACTGTGATGGCGACCCCGCGACCGAAGGCGACGGCGTGATCGCCATACCGTTGACGCTCAGCCAGGCTCAGCTCGACGCCGCAATGGATTCCGATGGCAGGGCGACCGCGCACATCGATGTGATCCAGGAAGGTGTCAGCTTCCCGATCGAGGTCACCGCGGTCGGCATACCGAAGGAGATCACGCTGACGCCGCTGTTCGGCAAGAGCCGGATTCAGACCGGGGCGACGCTCAGCACGCCGGGCACGTTCCCTCACATCAACGAACCGCCGGACCCGACCGACTGCAACTTCGCCGCCACGACGGACGGCGTGCTGGGGGCCGTGAACGCGGCGGAGAAGACCGTCATCGTGGCGAAGGCGCTGGACGACTTCGGCAACGAGGTGGTGGGCGCGTTCATCGAGTGGAACATGACGCGGCACTACCCGGACAACATCGTCGACGGCACCCCGAAGGGGGCGCTCAGCTTCGTCCCCAACCTCGCCGAGCAGGGTGGTGTGGCGCTGCCGCAGACGCCCACGCTGGACACGGGCAGCCTGGGCATCTCGTTCCCGCAGTTCGTGTGCGGCGGGCGGCAGCCGGGCGTACTGGACTTCTACACGCACTTCTTCCTGACCCCTGACCCGAACGCGAGCACGACGGCCGACGAGACCATCCAGATCGAAGTGGTGGGCCCCGCGACTGACGTGACGCTGACGGCGGAGCCGCCGGTGCTGGACTGCAACGGGTCGAACACGTCGACCGTGAAGGCGATGTTCACCAACGCGCTGGGGGATCCGGTCGCGAACGGGCTGGATGTCAACTTCGAGGTGCTGGCGCTGGGGACGGCGAACCCGTTGAAGGCGGACACGGCCGATGGAGCGGCGAGTTCGACCATCACGGCGCTGAGCGGCGGGAACGGCCTGACGGCCGACGGCCAGCCGCAGGGCGTGGTGGTCCGGGTCTGGGCGAACGGCCAGATCGATGTCAAGGATCCGGTCGATGACAACCACGACGGTACCATCGAATTCGACGAGGGCATCGACCACGACGACGACCTCCACCAGACGTGGACGACGGTTGAGAAGAGCATCCTGGTGCAGTGTTCGGGCGGCCCGCCGCCCCCGGGCACGGGCAACGCCGCGGCCGGAGGCTCGGCGCCCACGGGCACGATCCGTCCGCCGGACACGGGTTCGGGCCCGGCCGGCCGGCCGGGCGGGTTCGCGTGGTGGAGCGTGGCGGCCATCGTGGCCGGGGGCGCGGCCCTTGCGGCAGGCGGCCGGCTGGCGCGACGCAGGGCGTAGCGAAGCTGAGAGTGACATAAGACAGAGGCGGCCGGGTGGTCGCCTCTGTCTATGCCCGGGTAGAGGCTCGACGTAGGGAGAAACCCCGTCGGGCCGGTTAACCCCGGGGGCGTCCTAAGCGTTATACGGATGGCGCGCAGAGGCCGGCAGGCCGAATCTGTGTGCGTCCGTGCGACCCCGCAGGATGCGGTGATGAAGTCCCCCGCACTTGGAGGAGGAGGAAAGGAGGAGCCAGGCAACCCGGACGGCGTGGATGCGACCATCGCGTCGCCATAACTCGGCCGAGGACGACGTGAGGCCAGTACCCAGGCCCCGGGAACGCCACCCGCAAGAAGCAAAGAACGTAGAGAACCAGACGAGCGCCGCGGAGCGGCGCGTAACATCAGGAGGAAGAAGCTTTGTTGAAAATGATTGGTCTGAGCGGCCTGGCGGCGATCGCGGCCCTGGTACTGGGCTTCGGCGTGCGCGGGGCGGCTCCTTCCGCGGAAGCGGTCACGACCGACATCTCGGTCGTGCACTGCCTGTTGCTTGCGCCCTACATCGACGGTAATTCGAACGACGTGACGACCGGGCCCGCCGACGGGGTCGACAACGACCTCGCCAGGGCCTGCAACATCACGTTTGATGCGGCCGACTGGGCCATCATGGCCGGATCCGATCTCGACCCCGGCGAGGATCCGCTGGGCGATGGCGACGGCGTGCTCGAGAAGAGTGACCTGGCCGGCATTGAGAATTTCGATGCCAACCAGATGGACGAGCGCTGCACGGGGCTCATCGACCCGACCGACCCGACAGGGGCGCTGCCGGCGAACTTGTGCAACTACATCGTGTTCGCGTTCGTCGATGACGAGTCGCCCGTGAGCTTCGACGCGAGTGCTGGCTACCAGGTCGACGACTTCGTGGCCGGTGCGAACACCACGAACTGGCTCTGCGACGACAACGGCGAGGACCCGGACTGTGACGACACGCCGGCCAGCGATGGCGACGGGGTTGTCTACACGCGCGTCTTCAACGACGGCGCCTCGGCGTCGGAACGTGGCGACGATGAGGAAGTGGTCATCAGCCAGGAAGCGGTCGAGCAGTCCGAGGACATGCTGACCGTCGGCGCTCCGAACGACGTCAAGCTGACGCTCGCCGAGAGCCTGGTCGAGACCAACAGTGACCAGGACGGCGTGGACGACTGCGTGGCCGACACCGACGTCCGCGACGCGATCGCTCCGCCGAACGCCACGCTGGCGTACGCCGTGGCGGTGGACCAGGACGACACCGAACTGACGATGGTGCCGGTGACCATCACGGTCCAGCCTCCAGCTGACGACCAGGCGCTCGCCGCTCTGGGCGAGGGTGATGCGGTTAACGATGTCGTTGGTGACACGTCCCTGACGATCGACCCGGGCGACGGTCTCCCCATCGGGCACTACCGCGTCGTCTGCGGTGGCCGCGGCACGGGCGAGACGACGATCCGCGCCTCGATCGACTCGGACGGCGACCTCGATGCCGACGACGACCAGTCGAACCAGGATCTGACCGTCGGCGGCGCGCCGAGTGCGCTCTCACTGACGGCTCAGCCCTCGACGATCAAGTGCGACGGCTCCGAGAAGGCGACCGTCACGGTGAAGGTGACCGACTCCGACGGCAACGACGTTGCTGACGGCGTGCCGGTGAACTTCAGCGTGGTTGCCCTCGGCACCGCGGACCCGATCAACACGGTGACCCAGGATGGTCAGGCCTCGACGGTCGTGACCCCGCTCTCCAACTCGAGCGCGGGCGTGACGGTTATCGTGACGGCTGGATCGAGCAGCATCGCTTCGCCGGTGCAGCAGTCGATCCGCGTGGACTGCGCGCTGCCGCTGGCCACGCAGCCGACGCTGGCTCCGCCTGTCCCGGTGGCGCCGATCACTCCTCCGGACACCGGTAACGGCGGCTACCTGGGCCAGGACGGCGGCAGCTTCCCGATGTGGACGCTGATCGCCCTGGTGCTGGGCAGCATGACGCTGGTGGCCGGTGGTGCGTTTGCTCGCCGAGCGGCGAAGTAATCTCACCTTCCGGAAACCGGACACGGATGTCTTGAGTCAGGAGGCCCCCTCATCCGAGGGGGCCTCCGGCCATCCGGCCACGGCGCCGGGCCGTATCTAGAGGGACGCGGCCGTGGCAGGCGATGGTAAGCGAGCGCTGTTGGCCAAGGCCTTGCGGCGCGAAATATGGCAAGATGTTGGGCGGTTGCGGGGTATCCCGGCCCGGGGTGGACCGGGTGGGTGGAGAGACGAGGGAACGGAACACATGCAGGGAACGAACGCAGCGGGCGCCATCGAGCGCCCACGCCGGCGGAAGCTAGCACGCGGCTTGGTGGCCGTGACAGTCGTTGCGGCGGCGCTGGGCGTAGCCGTGGGGGCCGTCGCGTGCGGAGGTGGCAGCAACGAGAAGGCCACGCCGACCGCAAAGGCCTCGGCAACCAGGACGAAGGCCGCCGGCACGCCGACACCCGGGAAGAACGTCGGCCTTCAGACGCCGATCACGTTCTCGGCCGGCGACTACCTGACGCAGGAGGACCTGGCGTCGCGCGGACGCGGGGAGCCTGGCCGCGGGGAGTTCACCGGCGAGCGGCTGCTGATTCCGTCGATCGGGGTTGATGCGCCGTTCACGTACAAGCTGGTGGGCGGCGATGGCCAGATGCCGAACCCGGAAGGCCCGGAGGATGTCGCATACTACGACTTCACCCAGTGGCCGGGCCTCGGCGGGCTTCCCGAACTGGGCGGGAACATCGTGCTGGCGGGGCACGTCGACTACATCAACTACGGGCCGGCGGTGTTCTGGAACCTGCGCGACCTGAAGCTTGGCGACGAAGTACAGATCCGGATGGCGGACGGCACGATCGCCACGTATGTCATCGAGTTCAACAAGACGATCGATCCGAACTCCGACGACTGGAGTTCGATCGTTGAGGCGACGCAGGACGAGTCGGTCACGCTGATCACCTGCAGCGGTGAGTTCTCGGCGGGCCACTATTCGAACCGGCAGATCATCTGGGGAAGGCGCAAGGCGGCATAGCCGAAGAGCGCCTAGGAGCGGCACCCGCACGGAGTACGGGTGTTCGCTGATGGCCGCCACCGGACGGCGGCCTGACCATAGAACGTGAGTAGTGAGGGGGACCGCATGCGCGCATCGTTAGAACGGCTGTGGGAGCGGGCGACGCCGCTGCAGCGGGGTCTGTTCGCCGGCGTCCCGGCCGTGATCATCGCGCTGGGGGCAATCGGCGGGATCTACGCCGGTGTGTCCGGCGGTGGCGATGAGAAGCAGGTCATCGCCCCGACGGCCACTGCCGCGCCGCCCACAGCCACGTCGGTACCTCCCTCCGCCACTCCGCAACCCACGGCCACCTCGACTCCGGAGCCCGTGAGCGCCGGCCTGCAGGACGACGGCTCGTACGACTACAGCAGCGACTACACCGAGTCTTCCGATGGTGGCGGAGGAGGCGGTGGAGGCGTACCGCTCCGCGAAGGAGCGACGCAGACGGGCCCCGGGCCGATCACTGGCACGGATATGACCCTGTCCGTCCCCTCGGTCGGCGTGAACGCGACGATCTACGGACGCACCGTCGGCACGAACGGCCAGATGGGCGACCCAGGCGGGCCCTGGCAGGTGATCTGGTACGACTTCTCGCCGTCGTTCATCGGCGTGGGCGGGCGTCCCGGCGAGCCGGGGGCGAACGTCGTGCTGGCGGGCCACGTGGACTACATCGGTGTGGGACCGGCCGTATTCTGGTCGATCCGGGATCTGGCCCCCGGGACGATCGTCACCGTCAACACGAGTACGGGCACCTACAACTACTCCATCACGTTCAACGACTGGGTGGACCCGTACGCGGACTTCTCGGCCTACGTGGCCCAGAACGGGCAGGAGAGCATCACGCTGGTGACGTGCATCGGCTCGTTCAGCGGAGGCCACTACAGCAACCGCATCGTCGTGCGCGGGGTCCGGGTGTAGCGTTCGGAGACGGGATGGCGTTCTGTAGAGTGTATGGGGGATGTTGACGAGGTGGCGTGGCGGTGAACCAGAACAAGCTGTCCATCATCCTGATCACGGTCGGGACGCTGCTCATCGTGGCGGCGATCGGCCTGATGGCGTTCATCCTGACCAACCAGCCCCGGGACCACAGCTCCGACCTCGAGACGGTCGTTGGGTTCGGCGAGATCAGCACGCCGACGCCGGGCCCGTCACCCACGCCGTCCGCGGAGTTCCCGCCCGGCGATCCCGCCGCCATCGGGCGCATCGTGATCACGAAGGCGGAGATCGACGCGCCCGTCATCGTCAAGGGAGTGGACACGGCCGGGGTGATGATCGCGCCCGATAACGCCTATGACGTGGCCTGGTACGACTTCAGCGCGGCGCCCGGATTCGGGGGAAACGCCGTGTTCGCCGGGCACGTCGACTACATCCGAGTCGGCCCGGCCGTCTTCTGGAACATCAAGGATCTGGAGCAGGGTGACATCATCGAGGTGCATCTTGTTAGCGGTACCGTCTACCGGTACGCCGTGACCCTGAAGCAACAGTACGACGCCGCGACGGCCCCCGTGGACACGATCGTCGGGCCGACGCCGAAGGAGTCCGTCACGCTCATCACCTGCGGCGGCACCTTCAACTCCGTGACGCACCAGTACGACAAGCGCCTGGTCGTCCGCGCCGAGCGAATCCAAGAAGCGGCGCCCACGGACCTCCCCCCGGGCGCCTGACACGGCCTTTTTCAGAAACAAACTCCCGCTGCTAGACTGGGCGCATCCCGCATGTGCCTGTTTCTGGTAGCGAGGTGTGCCGTGCCCTTCCGCATCGCCTTCATCCTGTTTCCAGACTTCGAGGAGCTGGACTTCGCCGGCCCGTGGGAGGTGTTCGGCATGGCGGCGAAGTACGTCGACCAGACGTGGGAGCCGTTCACGGTTGCCGAGAAGCCGGCTGTGCGGGCGTTCCTGGGCATGAACGTTGTCGTCGATTACACGTTCGAGGACGCTCCCGAGCCCGACCTCATCTGCATCCCCGGCGGCTTCGGCACGCGGCCCGGCATGAACGATGAGAAGCTCATCGCCTACATCAGGCGCACGGGTGCGGCCGCGCAGTACGTCACCTCGGTGTGTACCGGCGCCATGCTGCTGCACAAAGCGGGCTTCCTTGAGGGCCGCCGGGCGACGACACACTGGGCCGCGAAGAAGGAGCTCTCCGATCTCGGTGGCAACGTACAGCTCGTGGACGAGCGCTGGGTGCACGACGGCAACGTCGTGACAGCCGCCGGCGTCTCGGCGGGCATCGACATGGCGCTGTACGTGGTGGGCGTGCTGAAGGGACCGGAGGAGGCACGAAAGGTGCAGAAGTTCATGGAGTACGACCCCGCCCCGCCCTACGCCGAGATCCCGGCCTAGAACGACGTATTTCAGCTTCAGAATCTGCCGCTCCACCTGCCTCCGGCTGCAATGATCCTGCTGTTCGGCGGCGCCCAAAACTGCTAAGATAAGGCATCAGAATCGGGTCCGGCGAAGCTGCCCGGCCCATGCGCAGGACGTCGCGAGCATCCATCCCGCATGACCACGGACTCCCCCTTCGGCAACATCCGCGACCGCGGTATTGAGGACGAGATGCGCTCGTCCTACCTCGACTACGCCATGAGCGTGATCGTGGCCCGCGCGCTTCCAGACGTCCGGGACGGCCTCAAGCCGGTGCAGCGCCGCATCCTCTACGCCGCTTACGAGATGGGCGTTCGCCCCAACGCGGCCTACCGCAAGAGCGCGGCCATCGTTGGTGACGTTCTCGGGAAATACCACCCGCATGGCGACAGCCCCGTCTATGAAGCGATGGTCCGGATGGCGCAGGATTTCTCCCTGCGTTACATGCTGATCGACGGCCAAGGCAACTTCGGCAGTGTCGACGGCGACCCACCGGCCGCCTACCGCTACACAGAGGCGCGCCTCGCGCGCATCTCCGAGGAACTCCTCGCCGACATCCACAGCAACACGGTCGATGTCGAGCCGAACTTCGACGAATCGCTCACGCAGCCTGTTGTGTTGCCAGCGCGCTTCCCCAACCTGCTGGTAAACGGCGCGGATGGCATCGCCGTTGGAATGGCAACGAAGATCCCACCGCACAACATCAATGAGATCGCGGACGCTGTGATCACCCTCGTCGAGAATCCTGGGACGACGACCGAGGAGCTGGCGTCGATAGTCAAGGGTCCGGACTTCCCGACTGGCGGCATCATCTTCCGCATGCGCAAGGATTCCGCCCTCGATGACGAGGGCAAGCGCCATGACTTCATGCGCGACGCCATCAAGGAGGCGTACGCCGACGGCCGGGGCCGCATCATGATGCAGGCGCGCGCGACCATCGAGGAGATGGCGAAGGGCAATCGCTGGCAGATCATCGTCACCGAGCTGCCCTACCAGGTCAACAAGGCGGCGCTCGTTGAGAAAATCGCCGACCTGGTGAAGGAACGCAAGATCACGGGCATCAGCGACCTGCGCGACGAATCCGACCGGCACGGCATGCGCATCGTCATCGAGCTGGGACGCGAGGGGCAGGCCGCCCACGTGCTGAACCAGCTCTACAAGCACACGGCGATGCAGATGTCCTTCCCCGTCAATATGGTCGCGCTCGATGAAAAGCGTCAGCCCCGCACGATGGGCCTCAAGAAGATGCTCGAGGCGTACATCGAGCACCGCCGCATCGTGATCCGCCGGCGGACCGAGTTCGAGCTGGAGAAGGCGCGCGATCGCGAGCATATCCTGCTGGGCTATCTCATCGCACTGAAGGATCTGGACAAGATCATCGCCACCATCCGCGCCGCCGACTCGGCCGACGACGCGAAGACGAAGCTCATGGCGAAGCCGTGGCAGATGAGCGACCGACAGGCCCAGGCTGTGCTCGATCTCCAGTTGCGCCGGCTCGCCAAGCTGGAACGCGAGAAGATCGAAGAAGAGCACCGCGAGCTGATGAAGCGGATCAACTACCTCGAGGATCTGCTGAAGAACCCGCGCAAGATCGACTTCCTCATCCGCGACGACATGGTCGAGATCAAGAAAGACTACGGTGACGAGCGCCGCACGCAGATCGTCGAGACCGGCGTCGACGAGATCTCGGAAGAGGATCTGATCGCGCACCAGGAGACCGTCGTCACCCTGTCGAACCGTGGCTACATCAAGCGCTTGCCCCTGGAGTCGTACCGGCTGCAGCGGCGGGGCGGCAAGGGCATCACGGGCATGGTAACGCGGGAGGAGGACGCGGTTCGCCACCTGGTCGTGTGCGACACCCACGATAACGTGCTGTTCTTCACGGAGCGTGGTCGCGTGTTCATGTCGAAGGCGTGGGATCTGCCCGACGCGAAGCGCCAGGCGAAGGGCATCCCGCTGGTCAACGTCATCGACTGCGACCCGGGTGAGGAGATCACCGCCATCGTCACGATCCGCGACTACGCCAAGGACTTCATGGTGATGGCGACGGCGCAGGGCGAGGTGAAGAAGACGCCGCTTTCGGAGTTCAAGGAAGTGCGGCGCAACGGCAAGATCGCCATGGACCTGGAGAAGGGCGACCAGTTCGTCGCCGCGAAGCTGGTCCACGACAACGACGAGATCGTCATGATAACGTCGAACGGGCAGGCCATCCGCTTCCCGGTGGCGGTGCTGCGCTCGGCCTCGCGCACGTCGGGAGGGGTCCGGGGCATCAAGCTGGACAAGGGCGGCCGCGTCATGTCGCTCGAGGTGGTGACGGCCGGGCACGAACTGTTCAGTATCACCGAGAAGGGGTTCGGCAAGCGCACACCGTTCGACGAGTACCGCATTACGAACCGCGGCGGACAGGGCGTCCGCAACTACCAGATCGCGCCGAAGACCGGGAAGGTCGTAGCCTCGCGCACGGTGCACTCCGGCATGGAGCTGATCGTCATCAGCAAGGACGGCATCGTCATCCGGACCCGCATGGACCAGATCCGCATGACCGGTCGAGCCGCGCAGGGGGTGTCCGTCATCAATGTCGCGACCGGCGACTCCGTGGCCTCGCTCGCGACTATCGAAATGGGCGCCACGGGCCCGGGCGGCGGGCCGAAGGGCGGCGACGACGACGGCGGGGAGCCGCCCGCGGAGCAGGGCACGCTCGACGGTATCGAGCCGGCGCAGGGCGAGAGGCCCGCGAAGGGCGGATCGAGGAAGCCCACGCCGATCCGGGGCCGGCAGACGCGCGCGGCGGCGCCGGTTCCCACGAAGAAGGCCGCGGCGAAGGCCGCTCCCGCCGCGAAGAAACCCGCGCCCTCGACTGCTGCCCGGCCGACTTCGCGCGCCGCGTCGAAAGCGCAGTCACGCCGCCCTGCGTCGCGCGGCCCCAGATCCGCCCGCCTCAAGAAGCGCTGATGCCAGTGGCACAGCCGTTCACCCTGCGTCAGCGTTCGGGCATGAGACATGCTTCGGACGCATCGCGCATAGCGGCGCACGCCGCACGCTTCCGGGCATGAGCAGTGGCGACGCGCGTGACACCCTTCCCGATGCACTGGCCCAGTACCTGGCCGGCGGCCGCCTCGTCTTCGGCGCGACGATCGACGCGGACGGCCGGCCCTACACGATGGTCATGAACTCCGTGGTCGCCATCGACGCGCACACAATCCGCTTCGCGCTGGACCATCGCACACACACGCTCGCCCACCTGCGCGAGCGACCGGCGTTGATGCTCGAAGTCATCGGCGACGGGTTCGTGTTCGGCGTGCGCGGGCAGGCCCGCATCGTCAAGGAACTGATGGCGCAGTGCCCGGTCCCCAGCGCGCTGGTGCAGCTCGATGTCGAGACCGTGAAGAGCGACCTGCCGCCCGGCGTCCAGATCAAGGGCATCGAGTTCGACTGGGGGGCGCTGGCACCGGTCATGCTCGCAGTCGAAGACCGCATGTTCGAGGAAATCCGAACATTCGGCGCCTGAGTACGCCGGGCGTGTTCTCGTGGTCGAACGCATCTGACCCCTATCAGCCGGCCACCGTCAACTGTAAACTCCATCCGTGACGTCATGGATCGTGTCGGAGGACGTGCTGTCAAAGGGCGTTGTCGTGCGTGACGCGCTCCGGGACGACCTGCCACGCATCGTGGCGCTGTACCGCACGGACGAGCTTACGCGAAAGCATAAGGGCGCGGCCGGCGCGGACGTGGAGCCTGGCTACTACGCCGTGTTCGAGGCGATCGAACGCGATCCGCGCAACCGCCTCCTGGTGGCGGAGGTCGGAGGCACGATCGCGGGCTCGTTCCAGCTGACGTTCGTGCCGGACATGCGGCCGGATGGACGCGAAGTGGCGATGGTCGAGAACGTGATCGTGGACGCGGCAGCCCGCGGCCTCAGCATCGGCTCCGCGATGATGCGCTGGGCCATCGACGAGGCGCGGCGCCACGGCTGCGCACAGGTGAAATTGACCAGCAGTCGCGCCAGGGCGGACGCGCACCGCTTCTACGAGCGTCTGGGCTTCGAGCCGACGCACATTGGCTTTAAGATCCTGCTGTAGGGGGATCGTCGGCTTCTGCCAGGTCGCCGATCCAGACCATTGTTTCGGGGAGATCGGCGCTCAGGCGATCGAAGAGGCGCCGATCCGCCGTAACGAACCGGCAGTCCTGCCGGAGTGCGAGGGCCACGTACGATGCGTCGTAAGGTGTGATGTCGAACTGACGAGCGAGTTCGAAGGCACCAGCGGCTAGCGCATCGGTCCGCCATAGCCGCCGTATGGCTCCGATAACGCGCTCGAGCATCTGCCTGGCGGCATCTTCGGTGATCTCGCCGCGCTTGAGCCGCTGAATCAGGACATTGGCGACTTCGAGTGCGAGGAGATCGGGCGCGGCGAGATCGCTGCCATCCACCAGCAGCGAGGAAGCGCGTAGCGAGTGTGTTTCGTCTAAGACCCATTTCGCCGCAACGCTCGCATCGACGATCGTGGCGGTCAATGAGAATCACGGTCGGCGCGGATGATGTCCGCGCTGTCGCCGCGCACCTTGCCTTTGAACCGTTTGCGAATAGCCGTTGCCCATTCTCGGAAGTCCGCGAGATCTTCACGGGTAGGGCGGAGTGCGGCCTCGCGGATCGCGACGCGTGCTTCCGCTTCGAGCGAGCGTTCATTGTTCCTGGCGTGCTTGCGGAGCCGCTGGAGCTCATCTTCGGCGAGACCGCGGACCAGAATCTGAGCCATGTCCTCTGCCCTCCCGGTGTGATAGCAAAATGATATCACACCGGGGAAGAGCTACTCAAACACCCAGGGGTCCGTGTCCCGCCTCCACGAGATTGGCGGCATGTCGCCGAAGAACAGGGCGATCTCGCGCCTGGCGCTGGCGGGCGAGTCGGAGCCGTGGGTGAGGTTGCGGCCCTTCTCGAGGCCGAAGTCGGCGCGGATGCTGCCCGTCTCGGCCTCCAGCGGGTTCGTCTTGCCCATGGTCTGGCGCATCGCCTGGATGGCATTCGGGCCTTCAAGGACGGCGGCGATGATGGGAGACGAGGTGATGTACTCGACCAGCCCAGGGAAGAACGGCTTGCCCTCGTGCTCGGCGTAGTGCTTCTTCGCCAGCGGCTTCGACACCTTCATCAGGCGGATGCCAACGATCTTGAGTCCGCGCCGCTCCATCCGGGCGATGATCTCACCCGCCAGCCCGCGCTGCATCGCGTCCGGCTTTATGAGCAGCAGCGTCCGTTCGATAGCCATCTGTTGTGCCTCCTCCGATACACAGCGAGCGCCCGCCGGGGCGAGCGCGCGATCTCCGATGTTGCGCGCGCACTATAGCGGACGCTCACCGTTGCGGCCCGATGGCCGGCGCGCGCAGGTACATTGGTACGAGCGCCGTCGGGTCGTCGAGTTGTCCCGCGGCCAGGCGCCGATGGCCGAGCTCGGCCAGCGCGACCACCCGGTGGTGGTCGGCGTGCACGACGGTCGCGCCGGCGCGACGCACGGCGTCGGCGAGCGCATCGTCGACGTCGCCGGTCACGACGTCGCCAACGTGCAGCTCCGGCTCGACGGAGGCGGCCTTCGCGATCGCGGGCGCCCGCTCCTCCATCCACTCCCGGTCACCGCGGCTGTAGGCCGCCCATGCCAGCTCACCGCGTCCGGCGCGATGCACCGCGACGATGCGCCCGGCGGTCAGGCCTGCGTCGCGTGCCGCACCCCAGGCGTCGAGCTCGAGGCGGCCGACGCCGGCGAGGGGAAGGCCGAGTCCATGCGCCAGCGCCTTCGCGATGCTGACGCCCACGCGCAGCGCCGCATATCCGCCCGGTCCGATATCGACGAAGACGGTCGAGACGTCATTCTTCGTGTTTCCGGCTTCGGTCAGCAGACGGTCGATGTTTGGAAGTAGCTCCACGCTGTGGTTCCGCTGCGTCTCCCACGTGAGTGTCGGCCCCGCGACGCCGTCCACGGCCAACGCAATGCCCGGATGGTCGTCGGCGGCATCGATACAGAGCTGCATTCCCGTTTCCTCTGCGTCCTCCGCGGCTCTGCGGTGCAATCAATAACCCCGCGCGGGGTCGACGATGTTGCGGAGGGGTTGGCCGTCGAGGTAGCGGCGAATGTTCTCGGCGAAGATCTCGACTGCCCGCACGTTGTAAATCTCGGTGCCGCCGCTGATGTGGGGCGAGATGATGACGTTCTCGATGTCCCACAGCGGGCTTTCGGCCGGCAACGGCTCCTTCTCGAACACGTCGAGCGCGGCGGCCGCGATCCAGCCCTCGCGCAGCGCGTGGATCAGCGCCTCCTCGACGACGACGGGGCCACGGGCGATGTTGATGAGCGCCGCGGTCGGCTTCATCATGCGCAGCTCGGTCTCGCCGATCATGCCACGAGTCTCGGGCGTGAGGGGCATGCTGAGGACGACGTAGTCGCTTTCGCGCAGCAGGCGCGGCAGCTCCGACGGGGGCAGGATTTCGTCGGCGTAGGGCGCCGTCTCGGACTTTGTGGCGGAGCGCTTCGTAGCGATGACGCGGCAGCCGAACGCCTTCGCGAGGCGCCCGGCCTCGGCGCCGATGTTGCCGATGCCGACGATGCCGACGGTCGATCCGTACAGCTCACGCGGCATGAAGCGCGACCATTCGTGGCGAGCCTGCGAGCGCATGTACTGCGGCGCCTTCTTCGCGATGAGCAAGATTGACTGAAGGATGAACTCGCCGATGGGTGTGGCGTGCAGGCCGCTGACCGTGGTGACGGTGACGCCCTGCTGGATGAAGCCGCTGCCCAGCAGGCGGTCGGCCCCGGCGCTGGTGAGCTGGATCCACTTCAGCCGCGGCGCCACGTCCGATAGCGTGCCTGCGCCGGTAAACGCCTGGTGCAGCTCGGCGCCCCAGAACCCGAAGACGACGTCCGCGGCCCCGAAGGCGCCGTGCAGGCCCTCGGCGACCGCGGCGCGCTCCCGCTCACTGGGGTAGGAGAAGCCGCGCAGCAGCTTCCGTTGCTCCGATCCGAGGACGGTAACCTCGATGCGAGGATCGACCGCGCGGATGCGGGCGACCAGGTCGTCCTCGAGCGCGAACGTGATCAGCACATGCAGGCGATCGCCGGTCATGCGGGCTCCCAGACATCGGTGCGCAGCAGGTCGTCGTAGGTCTCACGGCGGCGGATGAGGCGCGCCTTACCGTCACTCACGACAACGATCGCGGGGCGGAGCGCCATGTTGTAGTTGCTGGACATGGTGATGGCGTACGCGCCGGCGGCCGGCATGGCGATTACGTCGCCGGGCGAGGTGGCGGGCAGGCGGGCGTCCTTGACCAGGACGTCGCCGGACTCGCAGTACTTGCCGGCGATGGTGACGGTCTCGACGGGATCGTCGTCGGCGCGGTTTACGACGACTGCCTCGTACTTCGCGTCGTAGATGGCGGGGCGGATGTTGTCGGCCATGCCACCGTCGACCGAGACCCAGGTGCGCAGGCCTTCGATCTGCTTGCGCGCGCCGACCGTGTACAGGGCGACACAGGCGCGGGCGACCAGCGAGCGGCCGGGCTCGACGAACAGGTGCGGCAGCGGGAGGCCGTTCTCCTCGCAGCGGTGCTTGAACGACGAGACGATGGCCTCGGCGTAGACGTTGATGTCGGGCGCCGGGCGCTCGCGGACGTACTGCGACGCGAAGCCGCCGCCGGGGCTGTACTCGCGCAGGCGCAGGCTGTTCGTGCGGACCATTTCGGCCGCGAACGACAGCATGACGGCGTTGGCCTCGTCGTAGGGCTCGATGCTGAACAGCGGCGAGCCCAGGTGGCAGTGCAGGCCGACCAGCTCGACGCCGGCCATGCGCTGGGCGTCGGCGACGGCCTGCGCGGCGTGGCCGGTCGAGATGGGCAGGCCGAACTTCGTGTCGAGCGTGCCGGTCGTGGTCTTGGCGTGGGTGTGCGCGTCGACGCCGGGCGAGAGGCGCAGGATGATGGGCTGGACCTTGCCCATCGCGCGGGCGACGCGGTCGAGCAGCTCCAGCTCGTGGAAGTTGTCGACGATGATGCGGCCCACGCCAGCGGCCAGCGCCTCGCGCAGCTCCTCCTCGCCCTTGTTGTTGCCGTGGAAGTGGCAGTGCTCGACCGGGAAGCCGGCCGCCAGGGCCATCGCCAACTCGCCGCCGGAGACGATGTCGAGGCCGATGCCCTCCTCGCGGCAGACGGCGGCCATGAAGCGGCTGAGGTAGGCCTTCGAGGCGTAGGTGACCTCCGTGTCGGCGTGGCGGCTCTGGAACGCCTGCCGGTACTCGCGCATGCCGGCGCGCAGCTCCGTCTCGTCGAACACGTACAGCGGCGAGCCGAAATCGAGCGTCAGCTCCTGCGCGTCGAGCCCGCCGATGCGCAGGCGCCCGCCCTCGACGGTGGTCGTCCGGGGAAAGATGCTAGCGTATGCCGGGTCGAAGGCCATGTTCGTAGGTGCTAGGTGTTAGGTTCTAGGTTTAGGGTTGGTTCGAGTATACGAGAGCCTCCTGATTCGAACACCTTCCTTGAACCTCTGCGTCTTCCGCGGGTCTGCGGTGAACCGGGCGCGTGGGATAAGCTGCGGCGATGCCACGCCTCGAACCCACGCACGAGCCCGAACTCACCGGCCCCGTCGACCTCTGCGACGCGAGCGGACGGCTGAACCGCGACGCCGTCGGGTGGAGCCGGCAGCCGCTGCACACGTGCGAGCTTTCCGGCCACGAGCCGCGCAAGAAGCGCTGGAACTACTGGGCCGTCCACGACGACCGCGTGTTCTTCTCGGCGACCATCGCCGACGTGGACCACTACGTGCTGGCGTTCGTGTACTTCCTGGAGTTCGCTACGCACGCCGCCCGGGGGCGCTTCATCGAGCGGACGGCGATCCTGCCGCCGGGCGGACTGGACCTGCCGCCGACCGTGCGGGAGAGCGTGGTGTTCGACCAGGGCGAACGGCGGGTGGCGCTGCTGGACACGCCGCGGGGCACGCGGATCCAGGTCGACTGGCCGGACTTCGGCGAGGTGGACCTGCACGCGGACCTGCTGGCCGAGCAGCGGCGCGGCCACGAGACGCTGAACGTCGTCATCCCGTGGAACCGCGACCGCTTCCAGTTCACGTCGAAGCAGAACACGCTGCCGGTGCACGGGAACATTGTGCTGGGCAAGGAGAAGTTCCGGCTGGAGCGCAGCAGCTCCTGGGGCGTGCTGGACTTCGGGCGTGGGGTGTGGAAGTACAGCACCGCGTGGAACTGGGGCGCCTTCAGCACGCGGCTGCCGGACGGCCGCACGCTGGGGCTGAACCTGGGCGCGAAATGGACGGACGGCACGGGCATGACCGAGAACGGCATCTGCCTCGACGGCGCGCTGTCGAAGATCGGCGAAGACATCCCGTTCGCCTACGACGAGCGCGACTTCATGAAGCCGTGGCGGATCGGGTCGCGGTCGAAGCGCGTGCACCTGCGGTTCGTGCCATTCTACGAGCGCGTCGCGAAGGCGAAGACCGGCGTGCTCATGTCTGAGGTACACCAGATGTTCGGCCGGTACACCGGGACGGTAGTTCCGGATACGGGGGAGACGATCGAGATCGCGGACGTGTTCGGGTGGATCGAGGAGCACAAGGCGCGCTGGTAGGGCCGCGCTGCGTGTGGTCGCGATCGCGGCTGGTCCTCGGGTCATCGTTTGCTGGAAGCGCGACATGCTCTCGGCTCCTCTCTTCGTAGTGCTCGGCAGATCTCGTTGCCGGGGGCTGAGCGGAGCTGAAGCTCCGCCGCTACTGGTGGACATTGCTCGGCAGATCTGGCCCCCGGGAACTGGGCGGACATTGCTCGGCAGTTTTCGCTTTCGCGATTCGCGGCATGGGTACTTGGCCTTTCGGTGGCTCGACGGGCGTCGGGTGACACTGCGCCGTGGTGGCGAGCGTAGGGGGCGCGGGCAGCGATCTCCAAGCGCGTTGGATCACATTGGTGAAGAGAATTGCGTCTTGGAGGTCGGTTGGGAAACCAGATGGCCGGGCCGTCAAGGGGCGTGGTCGCCAAGGGCACGTGGAGGCGATCAAGATCATGCGCTCATTCGCAGGCGAATCGAGGAGTACGAGGCAGACTGTGAGGCTGGCTATGGTGTCTGTTCGGCTTCGTAGCGCTCGCTTGCCGCGAGGGCGATCTCTTTCGCTCGTTCCGGGTCTCCAGTGCCCAGGTATTCGACACCGAGTTGCATGATTAGCGAGTCGAATCTTGCCTGCACAAAGTAGATCTCCAGAGAATCCGGCAGCCCGGGTATGGGGATTGGTGATCGATCCTCTGGAACCTCGATTCTCCCGGTAACCCTCAATGCGACTGATTCGTCGCCAATCGTCGGGAACTCGATTTGTTCGATGTTATACATGGATTCCGCGGTGCCATCCATCGCGGTCAGGGACCCGCACCCTTCGACCGCGTCCGCCAGCTGTCGCATCGAATCGTGCGCTGCCTCCGCGTCTGGTCGAGGTGACAGCACCTCATCCACTTGAAAGGCATCGTCCTTGATTCCGTGATAGACCGCGTGGGCCGTGTGGGGCAGCGAATCCATCTTTCTGCCGCAGTAGATGTGGTCGGGTACGGTGATTCTGATCTGACTCGCCGCAGACCGGTTCCAGCCCTTCCCCAAGTCGGACTCGTGAAGAAGCGCGGCCTCCAAAGCCGGGTCACTTGGCGAGGGGACCGCACGGGTCCGTGTGTCCGGCGGCAACTCCCAGCTGCTGGTTTCGAAGCAACTGACGGAGACGAAGATGCAGATCGGAGTTGCGTATTTAGCGACAGACCAGAAGCCAGTCCGACCCACGATCTACGTCTTCTCGAACCGCTCGACATCCATCACGAAGACGATGGCACCGCCGGTGCGGACTTCGATTGGTTCTTGCATGACGGAACCCTCGCCGAAGAAGGGGAGGGTCTGGACGGGGACGTATTCGGAGCGGGCGTAACACTCGGACCGGACCATGGCGATGATGGAGTCGACCTCGGAGGCTTCGACGCCGGAGAGGATGGTGGCGTTGCCCTTGCGGAGGAAGCCGCCGGTGCTGCTGACCTTGGTCGCCGGGTAGCCCTGCTCGACGAGCTTTCGCGTCAGCTTTTCGGCATCCGCGTCCGCGGCGATGATGATGACCAGCTTCAGGTGCTCCTGCACGGCGCCTCCGTCCGAACCCCGGCTGAGGGCAGGGTATGGCGGCGGGATCAAGGCGTCAAACGGGGAGGTGGGACGTGAGCAGTGGGAGGCGGGAAGCGGGAGACGGGATGCGGGAGGCGGGAAGCGGGATGCGGGAAACGGGAAGCCGGATGCGGGCGAGAGAGGTGAGACGTGCGAGGCGAGGCGCCGAAGGTTGGTTGTGGCGGTGGGCTCGACTGTCCCGGCGGGGGGATCCCCTATAACCTACAACCCAACACCTATCACCTCAGGAGCACCGAACGTGTCAGAACCAGACGCCCAGAAACCGCGCCTCGACATGGAGACCCTGGTGTCACTGTGCAAGCGGCGCGGATTCATCTTCCAATCGAGCGAGATCTACGGGGGGCTGCAGGGCGCCTGGGACTACGGACCGCTGGGCGTGGAGATGACGAGCAACATCAAGCGCGCGTGGTGGCGGGCCATGGTGCAGGAGCGCGACGACGTCGTCGGCATCGACGCGTCGATCCTGATGCACCCGAACGTGTGGAAGGCGAGCGGCCACGTGGACACGTTCGTCGACCCGATGGTCGACTGCCGCAACTGCCAGTCGCGCTTCCGCGAGGACGAGCTGCAGTCGGACGAGTGCCCGACCTGCGGCCAGCGCGGGCAATTCACCGCGCCCCGCATGTTCAACCTCATGCTGCGGACGTTCCTCGGCCCGGTGCAGGACGACGCCGCGACGGTGTACCTGCGGCCGGAGACGGCGCAGGGCATCTTCGTGAACTTCGAGAACGTGCTGAACTCGATGCGCCGGAAGCTGCCGTTCGGCATCGCGCAGATCGGCAAGTCGTTCCGGAACGAGATCACGCCGCGCAACTTCATCTTCCGGGTGCGGGAGTTGGAGCAGATGGAGATGGAGTACTTCTGCTACCCGGAGGCGTCGCTGGCGCTGCACGAGACGTGGATCGAGGAGCGGCGGAGCTGGTACGCGCGGTTCGGGTTGAAGATGGAGAACCTTCGGGTGCGGGCGCACGCGAAGGAGGAGCTGTCGCACTACTCGCAGGCGACGTCGGACTTCGAGTACCTGTTCCCGATGGGCTGGGGCGAGCTGGAGGGCGTCGCGCACCGCGGGGCGTTCGACCTGACGCAGCACGCGCAGCACAGCGGCAAGGCGCTGTCGTACTACGACGAGGAGCGCAAGGAGCACATCGTGCCGCACGTGATCGAGCCGGCGCTGGGCGTCGGGCGGTGCATGCTGGCGTTCCTGACGGACTCGTACGACGAGGAGGTCGATGAGAAGGGCGAGAAGCGGGTGGTGCTGCACCTGCACCCGGCGCTGGCGCCGATCAAGGTGGCGGTGCTGCCGCTATCGCGGAACGAGAAGCTGACGCCGAAGGCGCGGGAGGTGCATGCGCTGGTACGCAAGCACTGGATGACGCAGTACGACGACGCGCAGAGCATCGGCCGGAGGTACCGGCGGCAGGACGAGATCGGGACGCCGCTGTGTGTGACGGTGGACTTCCAGACGGTGGAGGAAGACAACGCGGTCACAATCCGGGAGCGCGACAGCATGGCGCAGGTGCGGGTGCCGGTTGGGGGGTTGGTGGAGGCGTTGCGGGAGCGGTTGTTGGACGTGGTGTAGCGGGAGCCGAGCGTGATGGGGAGTCGAAGTCTCTTGGTCGCGGGCTTCATCGCCTCGATGGCGGTGCTGGTGGGTGCGGGCATCGTAGCAGCCGTCGCGGTCTTCAATGACTCAGGTAACGAAAGTGACGCGAACACCTCGCGGTCTCGCAACGGCGACGTGCGGGGTGAAGGCGTCATTCGGCTGACGCCGGATCCGCTGACCGAGGCGGAGCAAGCAGAGGAAGACGACAGCGCCGACCTTCCGGGGACGTTCGTGCCGTCGCAGGGGCGCGGGCACTTCGAGAGCGGGTTCATGGACCAAGTGATGACGCTGTTCTGTGAGGGGGTGCGGCGCTCGGATCTGGCCGACCGGAAGCCAACGCCCGCCCCGATCACACCGATCAGCCCGGGTGCCCCGTCTCAGTACCAACGCGAGGATCCGGAGTTCTGCTACGCATCGAACCCGCCGAGCTCGGGTACGCACATAGGGGTCGAGCGAAATGTGGACATTGGCGGCGGGCGGATCATCAACATCCCGCCGGATCCGGATGTGTACCCGCATGATGTCGAGATCCCGCGCGATGCGATCCCGCACATTCTCGAGCACTCGGGCGTGTTCGTCGGGCACAACTGCGCGGATGGTGATGCCGCCTGCGAGGAGGTGGTGCGGCGGATCGAGGACGTGGTGAACGAGCGGATCGATAACTTCGACGACCGGGTCGTGATGGCGCGGGATACGGACCTGCCGGTCGGGGAGATGGGGCTGTCGGCGTGGACGCGTGTGATGAACTTCCGGTATCAGGACTACGACGAGGAGGGGGTGATGGAGTTTATCGCGACACACTCGTGCCGGTACGACCCGGAGGGGTTCTGCTAGCGGCTGGCGGGTGGCGCCGTCGCATGGATCCTACGGCGTGTCACGACAAGGTTCCTCGCTGCGCTCGGAATCGTCCATGCGAGGCTTGCGCCTCGCGCACAAGAGGATGAAAGTCGAGCATCCGGTAGCGCTTGAGGCACTGAGCGGAGCTGAAGCTCCGCCGCTACTGGGACTTTCAAGGCAATGACGGGGCGACCTACACCTGGCGGAGGAAGACGAGGCCGCAGTGGCCGCAGTGGGTGGCGCCGGCGGGGGGCACGGGGACGCCTCGCGGCAGTACTAGAGGGGCTTTAGCCCCTCCGAATGAACCAACGGAAGAAGCTGGCGATTCTTAGGGGACGAGATGGCCGAGCACGAAGTCCCACGAATCAAGCGCTGGCGGGACACACCGCGTCTCAAAGGCTTCTCCTATGACGGTGACCACGCGTATCACATCGTGTTCAACACGAATGCACACCGCGCACTACTTGCGGGTGATATTGCGGACATCGCGATGCGCTCCGTCCTCGAGGCGGCGCGGAAGACGAAGCATCAACTGCTGGCGTTTGTGATCATGCCCAACCATGTGCATGCACTGGTGCAAGGTGAGGAGCCGGACACCGACGTGGTTAGGTTCGTGGCGGCGTGTAAACAGCGGCCAGGCTTCGAGTACAGGCGTCGGACGGGACACTACCTGTGGCTGCCTGGCTTCTACGATCGGATCGTCCGGCGCGGGGATAATGCGCGCGAGATCGCCAGTTACATCCTTGGCAACCCGGTTCGGGCCGGACTTGTCGCGGCCGGCGGGAGGTGGCCGTTCTCGGGCGGCACGCTTGTGGCGGGCGGGGCTAAAGCCCCGCTAGTACGGGTTTGCTAGCCGCAATCGTCTTGCGTGGCGGGCACGGCCGTCACACCTGGCGCAAGAACACCAACCCGCAATGGCCGCAGTGGGTGGCGCCGGCGGGTGGGAGGGGGACGCCGCAGGAGGGGCATTCGGTCGCGAGGCGGGCGTCGCAGTGGGCACAGAACTGCCACTCGGGCTGGATCTGCGCGGCGCAGCGGCTGCACTCCTGCTTGAGGGTCCGGAACGCCAGCTCGATGTTCTGGTACTTCTGTTCCTGCTCTTCCGTGCCGTTTCCCATCGCTCCACCTCGCTCCCTTCATTGTCGTGCCGCCGGAGGAAGGCCGTGTAGGGCCGTTCGGCTCACCGGCTTCGATCCGCAGACATGGTCACGCGTTCGTAACGTGCGTGCTACTCGGCGAGTTGCGCCTGGCCCAGGACGCCGGCGGCGCGCAGGGCCTCTATGCGGGCGTCGTCGTAGCCCAGCTCGTCGCGCAGGATGTCGTCGGTGTGCTGGCCCAGGGTCGGTGACGGGCCCTGGGGCGCCAGCGGCGTCTCGCTCATCTGGATCATCGGGCCGGCCATGCGGATGGGCCCCATGAGCGGGTGGTCGAAGGTGGTGATGTAGCCGTTCTCCAGCACCTGCGGGTCTTCGAGGAGCTCTTCGGTGAACTGGAGGTTGCCGGCCGGTACGCCGGAGTTGTCGAGGATGTGCAGCCACTCGGCGGTCGGCTTCGAGCGGAAGAGGGCCTCGGATTCGGCGACGAGGTCTTTGCAGTACTGCAGGACCTCGGGGTCGGTGTAGTCGATCTCCTCCGGGCGCTTGCCGACGCGCCAGTCCTCGAGGCCGGTCGCGCCGAGCAGCTTCTTGCGCAGCGGCGTGCTGAGGCAGCCGACGGCGATGAAGCCATCGGCGGTCTGGTAGCAGCGGTAGTAGATGTTGCCGAGCGCCGGGCGGACGCCGGCGATGACGTCGAGCTGGTCCTTGTACGGCGCGCCGTGCTGGCGCAGCTCGTTGATCTTCGTGATGGCGGTCTCGCGCGGTTCGGTGTCGACGGCCTCGATCGACATGAGGCGTGTGTTCTGGATGGCGAGCGCGCTCGCCATGAGCGAGGTCGAGATGTACTGGCCCTGGCCGGTACGTTCGCGCGAGTACAGCGCGGCGCAGATGCCCCAGGCGATGGCGAGCCCGGTCGAGATGTCGGCGGAGGGAAGGGCGTTGAGCAGCGGAACGCCGCTCTCCTCGCGCCGGCCCTCGACGGTCATGAGGCCGGTGAGGGCCTGGGCGATGAGGTCGTAGCCCGGGCGGTGGGCGTACGGGCCCTTGCGGCCGAAGGCGGTGTTGTCGCAGTAGATGAGGCGCGGGTTGAGGGCGGACAACGCGGGGTAGTCGATGCCGAGCTTGGCGGGGACGTCGGGGCGGTAGTTGATGATGACGACGTCGGCGCGCTTCGCCAGCGTCTGGGCGATCTCGCGCGCCTCGGGCGTGGTGAGGTCGAGGGTGATGCCGCGCTTGCCGCGGTTGAGGGAGATGTAGCCGCGGCCCTCGCGCAGGCCGAGGGGCTGGAAGCCGCGCCAGGGCTCTCCCAGGGGTGGCTCGACCTTGATGACGTCGGCGCCCATATCGGCGAGGAGCATGCCGCCGAAGGGTGCGGCGATGATCTCGGAGAATTCGAGTACGCGGACGCCCGCGAGGGGCCCGCTGTGTCGGTTGTCGCTCATGTGGTCCGCCCCTGCTGCGTTCGCTCCTGTGGCAGTGGCGCTAGTATAGGGCCGCTCCGGGCGCGGGTGAAGCGGGGCGAAGCTGAGCTGTTCGAGGCGGGTCTCCCCGCCGGTGCGGGCCGGTGCGCGCCGCGGCGCATCGACCATGGATCACGCTGCCCGAGCCTCCGTCAAGGAGGTGGTTGAAACGGGGGGCGGCGGATCGTAGGATTGGCGCGACCCCATGGCCTCCTCGATTGGAGGCGACCCTTGCTGCACCGACTTGGTTGGGCGCTTTGTGGCGCCTTTGGGCTGCTGGCTGTGCTGGCGCTGTCGCGCGCGCTGGAGGCGGGGCCGATCGACCCGCCGGGACCGGTGGGCTCGACGATGCGGACCATGGACGAGCTGTTGCCGGCATGGGACAAGCAGCTTACGGCGATCGGGGCGGATAGCTGCAACACGGCGCGGTTTCAGTGCGTGCTGCCCGACAACGGCAATCCGACTGGTGCGGCCGTGCTGGACCGCGAGACGGGGCTGGTGTGGACGCGCGTTCCCAGCGCGAAGATGGACAGCTGGTCGAACTCGCTCAGCAACTGCAACGGGACGTTCAAGGGACAGCGGTACGGGTGGCGCATGCCGTCGGTCGACGAGCTGACCACGCTGCTGCTTGCGGACGCACCCGGGCCGTTCAGCCTCGGATCGTCGCCGTCGTTCTGGACGACGACGCGTTACGGCGGCACGGGCTCGTACCGGATCTACGTCGACTTCACCGGCTTCGGGAACGTCACGCAGGCCGATCCTTCAACGCAGCTGCGGGCGTTGTGCGTGCGCGGCGGGACGAGCCACGACCCGCAGTAGCGGCGCGGGCGGTCAGGGCACGCGCTTGCGCATCGCGATGTGGGGGATGCCGACCTCGTCGTAGACGTCGCCATCGGGCGTGTAGCCGGTGCGCTCGTAGAAGCCGCGGGCGGTGAGCTGCGCGCTGAGACGGAACTCGCGGAGGCCGCGGGCGGCGCCTTCGCGCTCGAGTGCGTCGAGGACTGAAGCGCCGAGTCCGGCGCCGCGGTGGTGGGCGAGGACGGCCATGCGGCCGATCTTGCCGTAGCCGTCGAGGGCGACGAGGCGGCCGGCGGCAACCGGGCGTCCGTCGAGGTAGGCGACGCAGTGGACGGCGGTGTCATCGAGTTCGTCGAGCTCGTCGTCGCGAGAGATGCCCTGCTCGCCGACGAATACCGCGATGCGGACGGCGAAGGCATCGTCGCGTTGCTGGGGCGTCGATGCGAGCAGGACGGTCGCGCTCATACCGGGCGGATAGCCGTACCGATGATTACGGGCAGGATCGGCATGGCGCGGGTGCGTTGGTCGATCGTCACATCGAAGCCGGCGGCGCGCATCGTGTCGGCCGTTGTGCGATTGATCTGGCAGCCGGCGCCCATCCACGACCATCCGGGGCGGATGATGTCATGGAACCGGCCGAGCGCGCCGTCGCCGCGGACGTGCTCGATGAAGAGCAGGCAGCCCTGGGGCCGCAGTACGCGGCGGACCTCGGCGAGGGCCTGCGCGGGGTCGTGGACGGTGCAGAGGACGAGGGTGGAGACGACGGTGTCGAAGGATTCGCCGGAGACGGGCAGGAGTTCGGCAGGGGCGCCGCGCGGCTCGATGTTCGACCGGCCCAGCCCATCGAGCCGCGTGCGGGCGCGGCGCAGCATGTGCGGGTCGGGCTCGAGGGCGATGACGCGCGCGGCTTCGGGGTAGTGCTCGAAGTTCGCGCCGGTTCCGGCGCCGATCTCGAGGACGTCGCCGGCGAGGCCGGCGAGCAGCCCGCGACGGGCGCGTCCCAGCGGGCCACGCTCGGCGCGTGCGTTGAGGCGGTCGTAGACGGCGGCGAACCAGCGGTGGCCGCGCTCCTCTGTCATCCCGTCATTATCGATCACTGGCCCGGCGCGCGCGCAGGGCCGGGGACGAACCGCATGGAGAGCGAGTTCACACAGTGGCGGGTGTTCTTCGGGGTCAGGCGCTCCCCCTCGAACACGTGGCCCAGGTGCCCGCCGCAGCTCGTGCACTCGATTTCGGTGCGCATGCCGTCGGGGTCGGGCAGACGGCGCACGGCCCCCGGGATCTCGTCGTCGAAGGCGGGCCAGCCGCAGTGGGCGTCGAACTTGTCGTCGGAGCGATACAGGGGCGCGTTGCAGCGGCGGCAGATGTAGGTGCCCGGCTGGTAGAAGTCGTCGTACTCGCCAGTGAATGGGCGCTCCGTCCCCTTCTGTTCGATGACAGAGCGCTCTTCCGGCGTCAGCTCGTTGTAGGGCGCCGGACTCATGGTGTCTGCAGGGCCACGGTGAGCTGATCCAGGTGCTGCTCTTCGTGGGCCAACTGGTGGCGCGCGTACGGCTCCAGCTCGACCGCGCCCAGCACCTCGTGCCTCCCGCGGCGGGCCCAACCCTCCGGCGGCAGCGCTCGCAGCAGGCGCACGGTCTCGGCCCGGTACGCGTCCACCTCGGCGAACACGGTCGTCAGCTCGGCCGGCCCGTCGGGGCTGTCGGCCACCCAGCGGTCTTCGTCGTAGTTCGGGAGGAAGGGATCGTCCTGCAGGATCATCCACTTGAACCGCATGCCGTACACCTGCACGACGTCGCGGACGTGGAGGAAGGTCTGGAGGGCCGACCAGCCGCCGGCTGTCCGGCGGGTGAGCGCGGCGTGTGGCTGTCCTTCGAGGGCCTGCCGAAAGCGCCCGGGTGTCGCCGCCAGCGCGTCGATGAGTTGCTCGCGGGTGAGGTCACGGTCGAGGGTGTAGAGCGCGGAGAGTGGGTCCGGCATGTGGCAGGATAGCACGTAGCCACCCCGGGCCTGACGATGACGATCCCGTTGCAACCCTGGCCCTTGCGAGCGTAAGATCGCGCCATCCACGCAACACCCCGCCACTGGAGGACGACATGATGCGCGCGCGAGAGAAGCTGTCCTGGGCGTTGGTCGCGGTGCTGGGGGTAGCCGTCATCGCGGCCTTCGCCCGCGTCGTGGAGGGTGGATCGGTCGACCCGCCGCGGCCGCCGGGGCCGACGCAAGCAAACCTGATCTACCAGCCGGCAGACTGCGGTGGTTTTCCCATCTCCATCACGCAGTCCGGCTCGTACGCTCTGGCGGAGAACATCACGATGCCGGGCGGCTGCGCGAAGGACGGTATTCAGATCAATACAGGCAATGTGACGCTGGACCTCCGGGGGTTCACGGTTCAGGGCGCACCTGCGGCGCTGACGGGCGTCGTCGCGGGCAACTCAGCACTGACGCTGATCAACGGCAAGGTGACCGAGTGGCCGGGTGGCGGCGTGGACGTCGCGGGCGCGGCCGACAGCCTGCTCTCCGGCCTGCAAGTGGTGCTGAACGGCCCGACGGCTAGCGGCGGTCAGTTGGTGCTGGGCCATCGCTCGCGGCTCAGCGACTGCGTCGTGAACTGGAGCAACGGCGCCGCCCTGGGCATCGTTGTCACGGGAACGTACTCCGTGGTGGAGGACTGCACCGTGAGCTTCAACAACGCGCAAGGACTCAAGGTCGTCGGCGCCGCGAACCGTATCAGTCGCAATCAGCTATCCGGGAATTCCACATCGTTCGGCTGTGCGGATCTTTGGGTGGTGGGCACCGGTAACGTCATCGAGCGGAACACTGCCGTGTTCGGCGGCGGGGACGAGTGTCCGTATTACCTCGACGCCGGAGCGGATGACACGGTGATGTACGGGAACGTGGCGCAGAGCGGGGGAAACGGGGGAGTGACGAACTATACGGACTTCTCATCGACGTCCGACGTCGGGCCTCTCAGCTCGGCCAACGGCGCCGGTACGTCGTGGGCGAACATCAGCGACTGAGCGCCGTTGGCCGAGCCCGTGTACGAAGGAGATTCGTCGCGCGAGCGGACAGGCTTGCAGGGCTGACCGCTGACGTCTGACAGCCAACAGCTACCCCAGCTTGATCTGGATGGCCTTGGTCTCCATGTACTCGTCGAGGCCCTCGTGGCCCAGCTCGCGGCCCACGCCGCTCTGCTTGTAGCCGCCGTAGGGCATGAACGGCAGCCCGGCGCTGTGGTAGGAGTTCACCCACACGGTGCCCGCCTGGAGGCCCTTCGCCATCTTGAACGCGGTGTCGATGTTCTTGGTCCAGACGGCGGAGGCGAGGCCGTAGACGGTATCGTTCGCCAGGTGCAGGGCTTCGTCGGCATCGCGGAAGGTGAGGACGGAGAGCACCGGGCCGAAGATCTCTTCGCGGGCGATCGCCATGTCGTTCTTCACGTTGTCGAAGATCGTCGGTTGGACGAAGAGGCCCCTGTCGTAGGCGTCGCCGGTGAGGCGGCCGCCGCCGCACAGCATCTGCGCGCCTTCCTCCTGGCCGACGTGCACGTAGCGGACGACCTTCTCGAGCTGCTGCTCGTTGATGACGGGGCCCATGGTGGTGGCGGGATCCTCGGGGTTGCCGACCTTCACGGTCTTCGTGAACGCCTGCAGCTTGGTCAGGAACTCGTCCTTGATGGCCTCCTGCAGGAACAGGCGGGATCCGGCCTGGCACACCTGCCCGGTGTTCAGGTAGATGCCAAAGAACGAGCCGCCGACTGCGGCGTCGATGTTGGCGTCGGCGAAGACGACGTTCGGCGACTTGCCACCCAGCTCGAGCGAGAGCTTCTTCAGGTTGCCGCTGGCCGCCTGCATGATGGTCTTGCCGACGGCGGTCGAGCCGGTGAAGGCGACCTTGTCGACGCGATCGCTGGCCGCCAGCTCGGCGCCGACGACGTTGCCGGGGCCGGTGACGACGTTCACGACGCCAGCCGGGGCGCCCGCCTCGGTGATGATGCGGGCCAGCTCGAACGTGGTGCCGGCGGTGAACTCGGACGGCTTGGCGACGACGGTGCATCCGGTGGCGAGGGCCGGGCCGAGCTTCCAGGTGATGAGCAGGACAGGGAAGTTCCAGGGCGTGATGATGCCTACGACGCCGACGGGCTCCTTCACCGTGAGGCCGATGGCGTCCGGCACGAAGTTGGTAATGGCGTCGCCCTTCATGTCGAGGGCGAGGCCAGCGTAGTAGTCGAAGACGTCGGCGGCCATGGCGACTTCGGCGATGGCCATGTTCTGGGGCTTGCCGACCTCTTTCGAGAGGAGCTGGGCGAGCGGCACTAGCTCGGCGCGGAGCTTTGCGGCGGTCTGGCGCAGGACGTTGGCGCGCTGCTGGGCGGGGGCCTTCGACCAGGCGCCGCCATCGAAGGCGGCACGCGCCGCGTCGATGGCTTTGCGGGCGTCCTCGACGTCGCCCCAGGGGATGGTCTCGACGGGGGTGCCGTCGGCGGGGTTCGAGCGCAGCCAGGTCTCGCCCGTCGCGCCGGGGACCCACTGGCCGTTGATGAACTGCTGGTAGGTCTTGCCGTGGGCGGCGGCGGGGGTGTCCTTCGTCTCGACGACCATGGTGCGCGAGCCTCCTGTGGCTGATGTGCGGACCGTTATGCTGCGTACAGCATAACCATGAACAGCCGCTTAGTAACAGGCTATGCGGGCGGGATTACGCGATCAAACAAGGGACATCCGGGCGCGATCCCCGGAAACCGGCAGATGTAGTCGCCGCTCGCGCGCGCCTATAATCGGGCTATGAACCTCACAATTCGCACCCACCACACATCGCTGTTCGACGATTTCGAGCCGCACGCGGCCGAGAAGCTGGCCCGCCTGGAGCGGTGGCTCCCGCGGGTCGACGACGTCGTGATTGAGGTCGAGCATGAGGAGACGAAGGCGGCGGCGCACCGGTACGCGGTGCAGGTGACGGTCCGCACGGGTTCGTCGATCCTGAGGGCGGAGGAGCGGGCGGCGGACCCGCGGGTCGCGTTGGACGCCGCGGCCGACGTGCTCTCGCGGCAGGCGCGGCGGCACAAGAAGCGGCTGGACGACCGGCACCACCCGGCCGGGGCGAAGGAGATCGTCGCGGAGGTGCTGAACGCGCCCGCTTCGGCCGCCGCGCCGGTGGCCGACGAAGAGGAAGAGGAGTACGTTCTGGGGAAGATCGTGCGGGTGAAGCACTTCACCGCGAAGCCGATCTCGCAGGAGGAGGCGCTGGCGCAGATGGATCTGCTGGGCCACGACTTCTACCTGTTCCTGGACGAGGCCACCGACGACTACGCGCTCCTTTACAAGCGCGACGACGGCGACTACGGGCTGCTGGCGCCGCGCCGGGGGTAGGGCGCAGCGGCCCCGGGAACGGACGCGGCCGGTCTCCGGGCCTGGTTGACGGCGGTGCTAGTCTGAATTGACCGCCTGTCGCGGCGTTCCTATACTCGATCCGCTCTCAGGCGGGCCACCGGCCTCTATTAGCGCGCCACGCTGGCGACAGGAGACAGTAGATATGGAAGACGTTGTCATCGTCAGCGGTGCCCGCACGGCCATCGGCAAGTTCCAGGGCGGCTTCAGTAACACCCCGGCGTCGGACCTGGGGGCCATCGTCATCAAGGAGGCGGTGGCCCGGGCCGGGATCAAGCCCGAGCAGGTCGACCACGTCATCATGGGCTGCGTGGGCCAGGTGATGGAGGACGGCTACCTCTCCCGCCACGCCGCCGTGAAAGCCGGCATGCCCATAGAGACCCCCGCGCTCACGGTGAACCGCATCTGCGGCTCGGGCCTGGAGGCCATCAACACGGCCGCCCGGTACATCGAGACGGGCGACGCCGAGATCGTGGTGGCCGGGGGGGCCGAGAACATGACGATGATGCCGTACTACGTCCGCCAGGGCCGCACCGGCTACCGGATGGGGAACGGCACCCTGGAGGACGGCATCTTGCACCTGCTGGGCGATCCCTTCGACAAGGTGCACATGGGGATCACGGCCGAGAACCTGGCCGAGCAGTACGAGGTCTCCCGCCAGACGCAGGACGAGTACGCGATGCGGTCGCAGGAGCGGGCGGCCGCCGCGATGGCTGCCGGCAGGTTCAACGACGAGATCGTCCCGGTGGAAGTGAAGCAGGGCAAGGAGACCGTGGTCGTCGACAAGGACGAGCACCCCCGCCAGACCACCATGGAGACGCTGGCGAAGCTGCGCCCCGCCTTCAAGGAGGGCGGCATGGTGACCGCCGCCAACGCCTCCGGAATCAACGATGGGGCGGCTGCTGTGGTGGTTATGTCTGCCTCGAAGGCCCGCGAGCTGGGCCTCAAGCCCCGCCTGAAGCTGGTGGCCCGCGCCGAGGCGGGCGTGGAGCCCCGGATCATGGGCAGCGGCCCCATCCCGGCCGTGAACAAGGTGCTGAAGAAGGCGAACTTGTCCGTCGACCAGATCGACCTGGTCGAGCTGAACGAGGCGTTCGCCTCGGTCGCCGCAGCGTGCAGCACGGCGCTGCACCTGGACGACGAGAAGACGAACGTCAACGGAGGGGCCATCGCGCTCGGGCACCCAGTCGGGGCGACCGGCGCCATCCTGACCGTGAAACTCATGTACGAGATGGAGCGCCGTGCGGCGAAGTACGGGCTGGTGAGCCTCTGTATCGGCGGCGGACAGGGCATCGCCACGATCTTCGAGCGCGTGTAAGCGCGCGTCACGGCTCGAGACACGAAAGCGAGGGCGGTCCGGTCGGGCCGCCCTTTTCATCACCTCATGCAGGCAGTCGCGCACCTCGACAGCGCGACACGCACATAGCTGCGGCCCGATCATCGTCCCGGGGCGCCGTCTATGGACGCGATCTCGCGTGCAATGTCGCTTGAATACCTGAACTACAGTTCTGCCGTCGGCCTAACGGATTGCCGGCAGCCAGACAACCGTGCTTGGAAGCTCGAACACGCTGCTTCAACGCGAGCGGTCGCACGGCATGCGGGGGGCGCCAGCCCCGGGACGGCACTTTGGTGAATTTTTTCGCAGACGGCGATGTAAAGGGCCTGTTTCGGCCGATTCAGATTCAATAAAGGCTCCGTAGCGAGTGGTAGTAGGGGTAGACATCGGCATGAAATCAGGAGAGTTCCGGGCCCGATCACCCTTGATCCGCAGCCGCTCACGGTTATAATGCGCCCGTTTTGCACCCGCCTCCGGGCGGGCGCTGGCCGGCCCGGGAGGCAATTATTTTGGGGCGAGCGAGGCTCGGCCGCCTGCTTCCGGGGCTGATGAGGGCAACACCCCGCTAGGGAATAGGAGGACGTTCTGAGTAAAGGACTCGTCTCGGGCGCGAGGGCGGCCATGCTGGTCGCCGGGACAGCCGCTTCTGTCGGCTTCGCGCTCCTGAACGAACGCGGCAGGCAGGGGACTGCCCTGCGCCCGGCCCTGGCCGAGGCGGCTTTGGCCGTCCCGGCTGCCGTGCCATCTCGCGGCGGCGCGACCGCCGTCCCCCGCGAGCTGGCGATCCGCCGCATGGGACACGCCAGCCTCATAGGGCTGGCCGTGCTCCTCCTGGGGGCCGTCGTGGCGTCGTTCACACCGGTGGCGACCACGCTGGCGAGCGGCCTGGGCGGTGGGGTCAGCCCAGTACCCCAGGCGTATGGCCCCTCCCCGGAGCTTCGGGCCGGCGCAACAGCCGGCATCGGCTGGGAGCAGGCGTATGCCGCCTCCGTCCCCTCGGCTTCTGACCGGGGAGCGGCGCTGGTGGCTGGCGTGACGCGCCAGCGGGAGATCGACACGCTCATCGCCCTCTACAACTGGGCCGAGCGCGAGAAGGCCGCCAAAACGGCGGAGGAGGCCCGTGCGCTGGGTCTGCCGGCGCCGGCCCAGCCGGGGAGCCTGAACCGGGCATCGGGGTACGCGGTAGGCACCGTGGTCCCGGCCCGCATCACGATCTACGGCTGTCAGGGCCGGGGCGGCGGCTTTTGCGGTGGCATGTCCAGCGGCCTGGCCGTATTCGAAGGCGCAGCCGCGTGCAGCGCGGATCTGCCGTTCGGCACGCGGTTCACCATCGATGGCGACCCGACGGGCCGGGTGTACGAGTGCCTGGACCGAGGACTGCTGTCGGCGACGTGGATCGACGTGTTCTTCTACGACACGGCGGACGGCTTCGCCTGGGCGAGCCAGCTCGGCTCCACCCACGCGAACATCCGTATCGTGAACTAACTACGTTCGTTTCGGAATCGACAGAAGAAGGGGCGGGTCACTGGGACTCGCCCCTTCTGCCTTCCGGGATGGCCGCAGGCGAAGCGGCTGGCGTGGGAGCCCTAACACCTAACGCCTGACACCTATAACCTCGCACCATGAAGGCCGCGAAGCCAGGGACGCCCGCGGGAGCGCCCATAGCGGAGATCGTCCGCCGCCTCGACGAAGCGCACGGCATTCCGGACTGGCGCCCGCACCATGACCCGACGTCGGAGCTGGTGCTGACGATCCTGTCGCAGAACACGTCGGACGCGAACTCGGGCCGGGCGTTCGCGCGGCTGCTGCAGCGGTTCCCGACGTGGGAGGCGGTGATCGAGGCGCCGTTGGCGGAGCTGATCGCGGCGATCCAGCCGGGCGGGCTGGCGCCGACGAAGGCGCCGCGGATCCAGGCAGCGCTGCGGGACATCCGCGAGCGCACGGGCGGGTTCGACCTGGCGTTCCTGGGCGGGCTCCCGCTTGAGGAGGCGCGGGAGTGGCTGCGCAGCATCCACGGGGTGGGCCCGAAGACGGTGGCGTGTGTGCTGATGTTCGCGCTGGGAATGCCGGCGATGCCCGTGGACACGCACGTCTTCCGGGTGGCGACGCGCCTGGGCCTGATCCCGGAGCGGGCGGGGAAGGCGGCGATGACGCCGGAGAAGGCACACGGCCTGCTGGAAGCGCTGGTGCCGCCGGAGGCCTACTACGCCTTCCACATCGGGCTGATCAAGCACGGCAGGCGGACGTGCAGCGCCCAGCGGCCGGCGTGCCCTGAGTGCGTGCTGACGGATCTGTGCCCAAGCGCAGGGAAGTTCCACCCTGAAGCATCTGATCGGGGGAGACGCGGCCGCTCCACCTCTCCCTAAGGGTGGCGATCGCAAGTCTGGAGGAAGGTACGTGCGTGCTGATGAGATTCCGGTGGCGCATACGCCGGAGGGAGGATGGCGGGGGGAGATGCCGCCGCCGGTGCTGGCGGGGTGCGACGAGCCGCTGGCGGCGGGGGCGCCGGATCTGCGCGGACTCTGGCGAGCGTATCGTGTCGAGCGCGACGGGCAGGTGGTGGACGAGCACGCGCTGAACGGGAGCGTGCAGCGCATCGAGCAGTGCGGCGACCGCGTCGTCATCACGGCAGGGCGCCCGCCTCGCGGCGGCATCGTCCACGACATGAGGGCCGACGGGACGATCGAGCACGGTGTCGACGACGTGGCGGAGATGGACTTGACCACGCGCGTCCGGGTGGCTGCGGTGTTCAAGGACGGGCGGCTCGACCTGCATCCAGGCGGCGTGGTCGCGGGGCGGCCGGCGCTGGTGACGCGCGAGATCGTCGATCGTGAGCTGGTGTGGCACTACGCCGTCTTCACCGTCCGGTGCCGCCGGATCACCAAGGCGTAAGCTGCTGCACGCTTAGGGCACGAACTGGATGGTGCGCGGTCCCCACTCCACGAACCCGTCGTCGTACGTCTCGCTCGGTCCGTAAATACAGTGAGTCGCCACGCCGATGAAGCCCGAACTCGCCTCGCACGTCAGCGTGAGCCGCAGCTCGTAGAGGCGTCCCGGCACCAGTGCTACCTCCATGTCGACGTCAGCCCTGTCGATGTCGTCGAACCCACCCAGCGTCAACACCGACTCCCGATGCTCGAGAACATGCACCTCTTCGCTCGCGAGGACCCTGTCGTCCTCGTCCAGCAAGCTCAGTGTGATGCGCACCGCCGCACGGGTGCCACCGGCGCCGTTTCCGGCCAGCACCCCCTGCCAGTTCACCCCCGTCGAGATCTGCGCGGTGATTGGTGTCGTGCCTTCGCCCGGCACGCTAAATTGGTTGACCAGCCATGCCGACGCCGATGGTCGTTCGTTGATCCCCACGCTGACAAACGCGGACGCCTGCACTCGATTCTGGTCGACCAGAACCGCATATGCCGAGTCCGCGTACACGATGCCGAAAGGCCCGAAGCTCCCGTCCGTCTTTGTCCCAGCGCCGAAGTGAGAGTAGCCGAATGTCAGCTGGCTGATCGTCGGGGTGGCCGTGGGGGTGCTCGTCTCGGTAGGCTCCGGCGTGTTGCTGGGTGCGGGCGTGCTGGTGGGTGAGGGCGTGTCGCTGGGGGCCGGTGTGGCGCCCGGGCCACTCTCGGCCGGCGGGACGCTGGGCTCACTCCCGGGCGATGTACCGGTGTCGGCGGTGCGAGCGCCTGCTGTCGGTGTTCCGCGGACGGTGGTTCGTGCGCCTGCTGTCGGTGTTCCGCCCGCGGCGTTCTCGCTGCCGCCTCCACATCCGGCCGCGCTCACGGCGATGAGGGCCGCGGCGATCGAGAAGATCAGGCCGCTCAGTCGGACCATCCAACCCTCGATTCAACTTCCGATGGTTGACGCGGAGTGTATCAATATGGCGTCTTAGCTGCTGCTAAGATGATCCGCATGACGCCGATAGCTCAACCGCATTCGGCGGCCGATCCCGTGCAGGGTGCCATCGCCTGCGACGCCATTGTCGTGGGCGCCGAGTTCGCCGGCCTATACATGCTCCACCGCTGCGGGGGCTGGGGCTCTCGGCCCGCGTGCTGGAGGCGGCGGACGGCGTCGGCGGTTGTTGGAGTCAGGGCACGAACAGGATCGTGCGCGGTTCCCACGCCACGAACCCGGGGTCGTACGTATCGCTGGGTCCGTAGATGCAGTGAGTCGCCACGCCAATGAGGCCCGAACTCGCCTCGCATGTCAGCGTGAGCCGCAGCTCGTACAGGCGTCCCGGCACCAGTGCGACCTCCATGTCGACGTCAGTCCTGTCGATGTCGTCGAATCCACCGAGCGTCAGCACTGACTCCCGAAGCTCGAGAAAATGCACCTCTTCGCTCGCGATGACTCTGTCGTCCTCGTCGAGCACGCTCAGCGTGATCGTCACTGCCGCGCGGGTGCCACCGGCCCCGTTTCCGGCCAGGACGCCCTGCCAGTTCACCCCCGTCGAGATCTGCGCGGTGATTGGCGTTGTGCCCTCGCCCGGCACGCGGAACAGGTTCGCCAGCCATGCTGACGCTGACGGCCGCTCGTTGATCCCCACGTTCACGTACGCCGACGCCTGGGCCCGATTCTGGTTCACCACAACTCCATACGTCGAGTCTGCGTACACGATGCCGAACGGCCCGAAGCTCCCGTCGGTCTTCGAACCATTGCCGGAGTCGGGGCTGGTGAACGTCAGGGCCGCAACGGTCGGTGTCGCGGTCGGCGTGCTTGTCTCTGTCGGCTCCGGGGTTTCGCTGGGGGCGGGCGTGGCGCTCGGACCGCTCTCGTCTGGCGGGACGCTGGGCTCACTCCCGGGCGATGTACCGGTGTCCGCGGTGCGCGCGTCTGCCATCGGCGTGCCGCCAGTGGCCTCATCGTCTCCGGCTCCACATCCGGCGGCGCTCAAGGCGATGAGTGCGGCGGCGATCGAAAGCAACAGGCTGACCGGTCGAATCATTCAAACCTCGATTCGGAGCCGAATGGTTGAGGCGGAGTGTATCAATATCGTGTCTTAGCTGCTGCTAAGATGATCCGCATGACGGCGATCGCTCAACCGCATTCGGCGTCCGGTCCGGTGCAGGGTGCCGTCGCCTGCGACGTCATTGTCGTGGGGGCGGGGTTTGCCGGGCTGTACATGCTGCACCGGCTGCGAGGGCTGGGGCTCTCGGCGCGCGTCCTGGAGGCGGCGGACGGCGTGGGCGGGACGTGGTACTGGAACCGGTATCCCGGCGCGCGCTGCGACATCGAGAGCCTGGAGTACCAGTACGGCTTCGACGACGACATTCCGCGCGAGTGGAAGTGGTCCGAGCGCTACGCGTCGCAGCCGGAGATCCTGTCGTACATCGAACACGTGGCCGACCGGCTGGACCTGCGGCGCGACATCCAGTTCGAGACGCGCGTGACGAAGGCGCGGTTCGACGATGGTGTGGGGCGCTGGCTGATCGAGACGGACCGGGGCGACCGGTTCTCGGCGCGCTACTGCATCATGGCCACGGGGTGCCTGTCGGCGGCGCGGCACCCGGGCTTCGAGGGGCTCGAGTCGTTCGAGGGCCAGTGGTACCACACGGGCTACTGGCCGCACGAGGGGGTCGACTTCACGGCGAAGCGCGTTGGCGTCATCGGCACCGGGTCGTCGGCGATCCAGTCGATCCCGCATATCGCGCGGCAGGCGGCGCACCTGACCGTGTTCCAGCGCACGCCGAACTTCAGCATCCCCGCGCACAACGGGCCCATCGACGCCGAGGCCGAGCGGCGGATGACGGAGCGCTACTCCGAGGTGCGGCAGCGGGCGCGCGCATCGGCGGCGGGCGTCGTCTCGCGCGCCCCCAGCGAGCGGTCGGCGATGCAGGTCACGCCGGAGGAGCGGGACGCCGAGTACGAGGCGCGGTGGCAGTATGGCGGGCTGGGGATGGGAGGCGCGTTCATCGACCTGGTGATCTCGCCCGAGGCGAACCAGACCGCCGCCGACTTCGTCCGCCAGAAGATCCGCGGCATCGTGACGGATCCGGCGACGGCCGAGCTGCTGTGCCCGAAGGACTACCCGTTCGCGACGAAGCGGCTGTGCGTAGATACGGACTACTTCGAGACGTTCAACCGCGACAACGTGACGCTGGTCGACGTGCGGTCGGCGCCAATCGAAGCGATCACGCCGAAGGGCGTGCGCACAGCCGAGCGCGAGTACGAGCTGGACGCGCTGGTGTTCGCGACGGGGTTCGACGCGATGACGGGCGCGCTGCTGAGCATCGATGTCCGTGGGCGTGGGGGGCTGGAGCTACGAGAGGCGTGGGCGGCGGGGCCGCGGACGTACCTGGGGCTTCAGGTGGCGGGCTTTCCGAACCTGTTCACCATCACCGGCCCCGGCAGCCCCTCCGTGCTCACGAACATGATCGTGTCCATCGAGCAGCACGTCGACTGGATCACAGGGTGCGTCGAGTACCTGCTCGAGCACGGGGTCGCGACCATCGAGCCGGCGGCCGAGTCGCAGGAGGCGTGGGTGGAGCACGTGAATCAGGTGGCGGACCTGACGCTGTTCCCGCGGGCGAACTCCTGGTACATGGGGGCGAACATCCCGGGGAAGCCGCGCGTGTTCATGCCGTACATCGGCGGGCTGGGGACGTACGTGCAGAAGTGCGACGACGTGGCCGCCAACGGCTACGAAGGCTTCTTGCTGGGGTAGCGGATCGTGCCGACAGGACGGCCGCGGCGGTGCCTCCGCGAAGGGGGTCATACGAAGCATGGCATCGGCCGCCGGTTAACCCCATCCTCCCTCCAGGCGTTGTTGGATCATGGGGTTGTTTCCGCGGCTGGTTCTCGGTGTCGTTGCGGTCGGTTGCTTCGGCTGTCAGGCGACTGAACGCGCCCCGACGGTTCCGTCCGGGAGTTCCGGGGAGGTCATCGAACGCTCATCTGCGTGGGCACGGATCTACGATCACCCGGCCGGTCGTGCGAGTACGATCAGAATGCTCGATGACGCGCGGGGGCTCGCGCAGATGGGTGGCGTGGTCGAAGAAACAGCAGACGGCGGCCTGACGTGGGCCGCTACAGGCGAGACAAGCCTCGGACCGGAACTTGATGGGAACGAGGGCTGGCGAACGTATTACGACGCTGCGGTGCAGGGCTATCCACCGCACGGCGACAGCGCGCTCGAGCATACGACTGATGGCGGCCTGACGTGGCAGCGGGTCGACGTTCCCGGGTATGGCATCTTCCTGGGCGCCTGGTTCGTCGGCGCGGATGGCTGGGTACTTGCAACGCAGTGCTACCCCGGCGACCCGACAGACCCGCAATCCACCGATCCGCCGCCCTGCATTGACCGCGAGACGCTGCTTCACAGCGCCGACAACGGAGAATCATGGGCTCCCCTACCGGAGCCCGGGTTCACGATGGGCGATCAGGTCGAGCGGGTGGACACGCTAACGGCGTATCGCGTTGGTGGTTGCGCAGCCCGCTGTCGGGGCGGGCAGCTCTACAAGACCTCGGATGGCGGACAAACGTGGGTCGAAGTTCTGGATTCTGGATCCAGCGGCAGCATTCACCACGTCCGATTCACGAGTCAGCTCGAGGGCTGGCTCACCGGCACCCGGCTTGCTCCGCCTACGAACCCCCCATCAGCGCCCGAGTTCGTGGGTAGGCTCGCCCGCACCCGCGACGGCGGTACCACATGGACGTTCATCGAACTCCCACCGGGGACCGGCGGTGACTTCGACGTGACCTCAACTCATGTCGTGATGGCAAGTTCCAGTGGCATCGCGCTGTATGAGTTGGCGAAGGGATCGTGGCAAAAAGCCGCGACGGACGTGCGACCGCCGTTAGAGACCATCGTGTTCGCTTCGGCGTCGCGTGGCTTCGCGGTGGCGGTTCGTGGGGACGGGGGAGCGGATCGGGAACCCTGGACAACGTTCGACGGTGGCGAGACGTGGGATCCATGGGTGACCCCCAATCACCTGAAGGTGATTGCGGTCACCTCTGATGCGGTGTGGGCGTCAGGCGACAGGCCGCTGTACCGCAGCACCGACGGTGGTACTTCGTGGCAGGAAGTGCTGCCTCCGCCAAATGCCGATCTCAGTAAGGGGCTCAGGATCATCGCGTCTGCCGGCGATCGAATCTGGCTGGCGTCGGACGTCTGGCTGTGGCGGTCCGACAACCTCGGCGCGTCCTGGGCTGGTATCGATGTCGCACCTCGGCCGGAATACGCGTTCATCGACCGCGACCACGGCTGGACGGCGCAGTGCGGCCCCTGGCCGTGCGAGCAGTCCTTCCGGATGACGGCCGATGGCGGCGACACGTGGGAGACCCGTGCGCTGCCCGATGGTGTCTCGGTAGGAGGTTTCGTCACGTCGCTGGATGGGTGGGGCCGCATCGCCGAGGGCGGCACCTCGCGCTTCACTTACACCCACGACGGGGGCGTGACGTGGCAGGCGCAGGAAACCGCCCTGACGTTTCTCGCCGGCCCAACCTTCATCGACATCAAGACGGCATTCGCAGTCACATATGATCCTGGCCTACCGCGCATTCTTCAGGTTGTCTCGACACTCGATGGTGGGCAGAGCTGGAGGACAGAGTTCAGTGTGAACGCTGGTCTCAATCTCCCGAAGCTCACCACGGCCGATGGCCGCGTCTGGGTGGTGTTCTCAGAACTTGACGCCGGCTTGGACCTTGCTGGATCCGTGGAGCGTGTGACCATTTGCAGGAGGGACATCGTGGGGACGCCGGATCGCCTTGAGTGACCTTGTTGGCCCGAGCCGCCATCGTCCCGTCGAGGAGTCTGGACGGGACGATGGCCCGATGCCGCGCGGGGGTATGAGGGGTTCACTCTGATGCCTGCGAAGTAGCTGGATCAGCGCCGTAGGACGTAGGTGCCGCTGACGAAGTCGTGCACCGCGCGCCGGTGTGGATCGCGCCGGGTGAGCAGCAGGATCGACCCGAGGGACGCGAGGACAAGCGCCTTGCCCAAAAGGCGCACCAAACCCCTGCCGAGGCCGGGCGACGTCCAGGACGGTGATCGCACGACGTAGAGCCCGATGATCAGCTTCCCCGGGGTCTTGCCGATGGCCTCGAGGAGCCAGAAGTAGGCGATCGCCAGGATTACGCCCAGCGACCTCATTGCGAGCACGGCGTTGCTGGTGAGGTCGCCGTCCTCATCCTCAGGTAGGAACTCGCCTATGGCGACAACGTAGAACAGGGGTGCCGTCACGGCCGCATAAGGCGCGACCCACAGTACGCCGTCGAGTATGGCCGCGGCGAGCCGTTCGCGCGGTGTCGCGTACTCCACGGTGTCAGATGTGCGCAGTTGTTCGCCGCAGGATGGACATGGAATCCCGCCGGTCCGGACGCGACCGTCGAGGGCGTGTATCGTCGAGCAGGACCCGCAACGCAGGTGGCACTGCGGCTCCGTCGGGCCGCGAACAAGCTGGATCGGATCGAGGGCCGAACTCATAACAGCCTCCGCGTGCGAGCCTACCACCGATGCCCCTGGCGATTCCACGTTCCGAACTCCAGGCCCGCTTCCTCGACTCGCCCAACTCCTACCTCCCCACTGCGGATTGTCGCCCCGCGGCCGATCCAGATACGCTGGACTTGACCCGTCCGTACCGGCTGATCGATAATGTTGAGTAAATCGATTCACTTTAGAATCGCCCGCTTCGGCGGGGAGGTGTCCCATGGTTACGGAAACCCGTCCAGCTTCAGAATTCGCCCAGGACAAGACCAACGACCCCATCGTCTCGGCCGAGATCGACAACTTTGAACGCCAGGTCCTCACCTGGCGGGCCGGCGAGGGGATGGGCGACGACTTCCGGCCCTTCCGCCTCCAGCACGGCACCTACGGCCAGCGGCAGTTCAACCGCCAGATGATGCGGATCAAGGTGCCCCACGGCACGATGACGCCCGAGCAGCTCCACGCCGTCGCCGACTGCGCCGACTGGTACGCGCCCCGCCGCCTGGGCCACGTGACGACGCGGCAGGCGATCCAGCTCCACTTCGTCATGCTCGAGGACTCACCAAAGGTGATGCGCCGGCTGGCCGAGGTCGGCCTCACCACACGCGAGGCCTGCGGCCACACCGTACGCAACGTGACGGCCGACCCGCTCAGCGGCATCGCCGAGGACACGGTCTTCGACGTGACGCCGTACGCTGAGGCGGCGATGCGCTACTTCCTGCGCAACGCCACGAACCAGAAACTCCCCCGCAAGTTCAAGATCACCTACTCGGCCAGCGAGGCAGACCGCGGCCTCATCCCAATGCACGACTTCGGCCTCATGGCCGTCGAGCGCAACGGCGAAAAGGGCTTCCGCATGAGCGTTGGCGGCGGGCTGGGCGCGGCGCCGAGGATGGCCGACGTGCTGGCCGACTTCTTGCCGGTCAGCGAGCAGCTTCGCAGCATCGAGGCGGCCATCAAGGTCTGGGACCGCCTCGGTGAGCGCCGCAACAAGAACAAGGCCCGCATCAAGTTCCTCGTCGGCAAGATCGGCATCGAGGAGTTCCGCCGGCTGTGGAAGCTGGAACTCGCAACGCTACCTCCGGCTTCCGACCCACGCTACCGCGAGCCCGACTTCACGCTGCTCGAGGAGGCGCCGGGCTACGGCTCGTGGGCGTCGCGCAACGGCGGCGTGAAGGCGAAGCGCGAGGGCTTCGACGTCTGGCGGCGTACCAACGCGCTGAAGCAGAAGACCCCCGGCTACTACACCGTGTACGTTCTCCTGCCCATCGGCGATGCGACCGTCGAGCAGATGCACGCGCTCGCCGAGATGGCGCGCAAGTACGCGGGCGGCCACATCCGCACGGCCGCATCGCAGAACTTCGTCCTGCGCTGGGTACACGAGGACGACCTGGCGGCCGTCCACGGCGAGCTGGTCGACATCGGGCTGGCCGAGGACCACGCGATGACGATCTCCGATGTCATCACGTGCCCGGGCGCCGACACGTGCGCGATCGGCGTGACCTCGTCGAAGGGGCTGGGCACCGAGATCCGTAACCGGCTGCTGGCGGGTAACGGCCAGTACCACGACGACCCGCTGGTGAACGACATCCGGATCAACATCAGCGGCTGCCCGAACTCGTGCGGCCAGCACCACATCGCCGATATCGGCTTCTACGGCATGGCCATCCGCATGGGGGAGCGGCAGGTTCCGGCGTTCCAGCTCATGCTGGGCGGCAATGCCCGCGGCACGGGCAAGCTGGCGAAGCTGACGATGAAGATACCCGCGCGGTACATCCCGGACGCGGTCGAGCAGCTTGTCGCCACGTACGTGGGCGAGCGGAACGAGGGGGAGAAGTTCGCGTCGTGGGCGGAGCGCTCCGGTACTGGTTACGTGCAGGAGCTGCTGTCGGAGTACAAGATCGTGCCGGAGTTCAACCAGAATCCAATGGCGTACATCGACTGGGGCCAGACCAAGTTCTTCACGCTCGACGACATGGGCGAGGGCGAATGCGCAGTCTAGCTGTCAGGTACAAGCGACAGGGGAGCAGCGAGTAGCGTGACGCAAGAGACGATCGCGACGCGACCGACGCCAGAGGAACTGGGCGAGCTTTCGGCCGCGCTGGAGGGCAAGACGCCGCAGGAGATCCTGCGCTGGGCCGCCGGGGAGTACCGGCCGGGGCTGGCGTTGGCGTGTTCGTTCGGCGGGCCCTCGGGCATGGTCTTGCTCGACATGATGCTGCGTCGAGACGACGGCATCGACAGGTCCGTCGAGGTGTTCTACCTCGATACTGACTTCCTCTTCCCCGAGACCTACCGGCTGCGCGACCTCTGCGCGGAGAAGTACGACTTCGAGCCTGCCGGCTACATGTCGCTCGTTACGCCCCAGGAACAGGCCGCGAAGTATGGCGACGAGCTGTGGGCGCGCGACCCGGACCTCTGCTGCCAGATCCGGAAGGTCGAGCCGAACCGCCGCGCCCTCGCGGGGAAGCGCGCGTGGATCAGCGGGCTGCGGCGCGACCAGAGCGCGTCGCGCGCGGACATCCAGATCGTCGAGTGGGACGCGAAGTTCGACCTGATTAAGGTGAACCCGCTGGCGGCGTGGACCGAGTCGCAGGTGTGGACGTACGTGCTCGAGAACGGTGTGCCGTACAACGACCTGCACGACCGCAACTACCCCAGCATCGGCTGCACGCACTGCACGAAGCCTGTGAACCCGGGCGACGACGCGCGCAGCGGTCGCTGGCAGGGGTTCGACAAGGTGGAGTGCGGTCTGCACGTCCCCGAGGGCCAGACCGGCTACGACCGTCTGCACGAGGACGGGGAAGGGGCTTGAGGGCCGCTCGCGGAGGCTAGCCGGCGATCGGCGGTTGCGGAGATCGCCGGCCCCGGCGTTTGTATCGGGGCAGGGTGCGTGAAGCGAGCGCACCGCACATAATGGCGGCGATAGACAGGGGCATGGAGCGTGCCGTGCCCCACATTTATGGGCGAATGAATGCCCACTGAATCAGTAGGAAAAGGGAGGAACACAGGTTGGAACAGAAAGGCTTCACGGTCTGGTTCACGGGGCTTTCGGGCGCCGGGAAGACCACCATCGCCGACGCCATCGAGCCGCTGCTGCGCGAGCGCGGCATCACGAAGCTCGAGAAGCTGGACGGCGACGTCGTGCGCACGCACCTGAGCAAAGGACTGGGCTTCAGCAAGGAAGACCGCGACACGAACATTCGCCGCATCGGCTGGGTCGCCGAGGTGCTGACGCGCAACGGCGTCTGCGTCCTCGCCTCCGCCATTTCGCCCTACCGCGAGATCCGCGACGAGGTAAAGACGAACATCGGCAACTTCGTCGAGGTCCACGTCCACTGCTCGATCGAGGAGCTGACGCGCCGCGACGTGAAGGGGCTGTACGAGAAGGCGATCAAGGGCGAGATCAAGAACTTCACGGGCGTCAGCGACCCCTACGAGGAGCCGGTGAACCCGGAGATCTTCGTGGACTCCGAGAAGGAAGAGCTGGCCGACAGTGTCGCGAAGGTGATGGCCAAGCTCGAGGGGCTGGGCTACGTCCCGGCAAAGACGCCGGCGTGAACAAGCGGGCGCAGCAGGCCGCGCCCCTACGGCGGCCGACCGACTGACTACTGACAACTGAACACTGACAACCGAGGACACACATGCCAGACGGAACCGAACAAGGACTCATCGCCCCGCACGGCGGCAAGCTCAACCCGCGCGAGGTCACCGGCGACGCCGCGAAGGCGCTGGCCGAAAAGGCGAAGTCGCTGCCCCAGCGGCAGCTCAACTCGCGCGAGCTGTCGGACCTGGAGCTGCTCGCCAACGGCGGCTTCTCACCCATCGACGGCTTCATGACCGCGCCACAGTACGAGAGTGTCGTCGAGTCGATGCACCTGCCCGACGGCCTGCCGTGGTCGATCCCGGTGACGCTGAGCGCTTCGAAGGAGCAGGCGAAGGCCTTCCAGGGAGAGATCGCGCTCACGGACGAGGAAGGCACGCCGCTGGCGTTGATGACGGTCACGGACACGTTCGGGTACGACAAGACCATCGAGGCGGAGAAGGTCTTTCGCACCATCGAGGAGAAGCACCCGGGGGTCGCCGCGCTGTACGCGCAGGACGAGCTGCTACTCGGGGGGCCGGTGCACGTGTTCCGGCGCCGGGCGAACCCCACGTTCCCGGAGTACCGGCTCGACCCGGCGCAGACGCGCGCTGCCTTCGTCGAGCGAGGCTGGAAGCGCGTGGTCGGCTTCCAGACCCGCAACCCGGTGCACCGCGCACACGAGTACATCCAGAAGGCGGCGCTCGAGATCACCGATGGCCTGTTGCTGCACCCCCTCGTCGGCGACACCAAGTCGGACGACATTCCAGCCGACGTGCGGATGGAGTGCTACCGCGTGCTGCTCGACGGGTACTACCCGAAGGACCGCGTGCTGCTGTCGGTCCTGCCGGCCGCGATGCGCTACGCCGGTCCGCGCGAGGCGATCTTCCACGCGATCATGCGGAAGAACTACGGCTGCTCGCACTTCATCGTCGGCCGCGACCACGCCGGCGTCGGCAGCTACTACGGCACATACGACGCCCAGCTCATCTTCGACGAGTTCGACCCGCAGCGACTGGGCATCACGCCGCTGTTCTTCGAGCACACGTTCTTCTGCAAGAGGTGCGAGGGCATGGCCTCCAGCAAGACCTGCCCCCACGGCGCCGATGACCGCATCTCGCTGAGCGGGACGCAGGTGCGCGAGTTTCTAACGCAGGGCATCGAGCCCCCGCACGAGTTCTCGCGACCCGAGGTCGCCCGCGTGCTGATCGCCGCAGAGCGCGCGAAGGCCACGGCCGGCGGATGAGATGACCGAGCACGCGCAGAAGGCTGCCTTCCGGGCGCATGCCGCCCCCGCCGATGAGGAGCAGCTCCTGCGCGTGCCCCTCCACCTCACCGGTTTTCGCGCCCTCCGGCGATCTGGCGTGCTCTTTGTTGCTCTCGCGACGTTCATCCTGTCGCTTCAGCTCATGAAGCGCGGCGCGACAGGCATCACGCCGATCCTCGACGGCCTCAACGTGTCAGGGGCCGTGAACTACGTCGGGTTCGGCTGGCTGAACGCCTACATCCTGGGGAGCGGCTCTCCCGTCGCCTCCGTCGCACTGACGCTCTTCAGCCGTGGCGTGCTCAGCGACGGAGAAACGTACTTCATGATCAGCGGCGGCCGGCTGGGCGCCTCGTTCATCGTGCTGTTCGTGGGATTCCTCTACTACGTCCGCGGCCGGCGCGAGCCCGATGGCCTCTACATCGGCGCCGTCGCGCTGCTCACGACATGGGCCGTCTACGCGTTCGGGATCCCGCTGGGGTACGTGTTCCTGGAGAGCGGCTGGTTCGATGAGGTGCGATTCGGCTCGCCCGGCATCGTCCGCGGCGTGAACGATGCCTACGAGCCCCTCGTCGACGTGTTCGACGATGTCCTGCCGCTCCTGGGCTTGTTCGCGGCGGGCGTCGTCGCAGCCGTCGTCTCGTTGAAATTGTTCGACGGGGCGCTGCCTTCGCTGGAATCCACCGATCCGCGATTCCAGCGCATGGTCGAACGCCTGCACATGAAGTTCACGATGTTTGCGCTGGGCATCGCGATCACCGTCCTGACCGTGTCGGTTGCGGTGTCGCTCACGATCCTGGTGCCGCTCTCGATGAAAGGCATCGTCCGGAGGAAAGACATCATCCCGTACGTCATGGGTGCGCAGATCGGCACCTTCGTCGACAAGCTCTTCGTGACGCTGCTCCTCGATACCCCTCGCGCCTTCACCATCATCTTCAGCGAGATGGTCGCGGTCTTCGCTGTTTCGGTCCTCATCCTGGTGTTCGTCTTCGACCCCTTCCGGGAGCTGATTCTCAACGCGGCGACGCGGGCCACGCGTGACCGGCGCGGCTTCGCCATCTTCCTCGGCGCAATCCTCGTCGTGCCGGCCGCGCTGCTCGTCGTGTAGCGCCCTGCGCACAGCCGTTGTCGCTGACGCCACGTAACCTGAAGTTAATGCCCCGGTCCTCGACTCCCCCTGCTCCTGATGGCACTCTTGGACAAAGCTGTTTCGGGGGGAGTGTGTTTGGGTGGAGCGCGCCATCCCCATAGCCAGAGGGCAGGGCGATGTTCTCTCGCGCCATCCTCCCGGGTGCGCTCGGCGTGCTGGTCTGCGCCATAGCGCTGAGCATCCTGCTGGTACGTCCGCCCGTGGCCGGCGCGAAGCCGCCGAAGGCGACGCCCACGGCAGCCCCAGTCACGACCAGGACCCCGGGTCCCGCTCCCACGAAGACTGCGCCACCTCGCACGATCTCGCCGACGCCCCGACCCAGCAGCACGGCCACGCACACTCCGACGCACACTCCGACGAACACGCCGACCGACACCCCGACGTCGACACCGACGGACACCGCGACGCCAACGGCCACGTCCACGGCGACGCCGACCGACACGCCCACGGCGACGCCGACCGACACGCCCACGGCGACGCCCTCCGCCACTCCAAGCCCAACGGCGACGGCGACGCGGGTTGCAGCGCGCGGTGGCGGAGGCAACCTGGAGGGCCTTGGCGCCATCGACCTGGGCGGTAACGACCCGCCACCACTCCTTCCCAGCTCGAGCAGTGGCGTTCCGCCGGCGCTCCCCCGCGGCGAGCTGCGCATCCAGGTGTCGCCGACGCGGAAGCCCGTACGCGCTGCCCCGACTCCGACGCCTCCACCTCCGACGTCCACGCCTGTCCGGCAGGTGTTGGCTGAAGTGGCCGTACCGCAACCGCCGCCCGCGGCGGAGCCCGCCGCAGTGCCCGCCCCTGTCGTCGACAGCAGCGATCCCGACATGCTGCTTTCGCTGCCGAGTCCTGGTGACCTGTCAGTGACTTCCGGCGTTATCGCGACCAATTTCTCGCTGATGGGCATCACCGTGCTCGCGTTGCTGCTGTCGTCGGCGCTCTTCAACGCCACCCTCAGCGAGAATCGCGACGAGCTGGACGCACTGCTGGGCAAGGCGGCCCGTCGCGTGGCGCCGCTTTGGTCGGCGGGTGCGGGCGCTGCCGACCGCGTGGGCCGTCGTGCGCCGTTCCTGGGCGCCGCCGCGGGCCCGTTGTTGGTGCTGGCCCTGACGGCGCTGATCTACGGATTTGCGGACCCCGGGTTCGGGTTCAATCGACAGAGCCTCATCGTCGCCGTCAGCGTGCTGCTGTGTGTCACCGCGACCACGTACCTCAGCGAAGGCGGCGAAGCCTTCATCGCCCGCTTCCGCTACGGCCAGTCGACCAGCCTTCGGGCGTTTCCCTTCGCGGTCGGCATCGCCGCGGCCAGTGTCGGGTTCTCGCGGATGGCGGGGCTGGAGCCCGCGATCATCTACGGGTTCGTGGGGACGGCCGTATTCCTGCGGCCCTCCACCATGACGGTTGAGGAGGCGGGGAAGACGGCGTTCATCCCGTCGCTGGCGCTGCTGGGCGTAAGCCTGGCCGCGTGGTTCTTCGTCATCCCGCTCCGGGCGCTGAACGACCATACGGACGCCACGGCGCCGGAGTTCCTGGAGAGTGTCGCCGCGGGCATCGTCATCGTTGGTCTGGAGAGCCTGTTCTTCAACATGATCCCGCTGTCCTTCATGGACGGCGAGAAGATCTGGAAGTGGCACAAGGGCCTGTGGCTGGTGATGGCCGGCGTCGCGACGCTGCTGTTCTGGTACGTCTTCCTCAACCGCGATGGCGCCGGCGCCGACGTGTTCAGCGACACCGCCTCGATATCCGTGCTGGGCGCGCTGGCGATCGTGCTGGCGTTGAGCTTCGTGACGTGGGGTTTCTTCCGCACGCGCAACCTCCGCATGGCGTAGTCCGCGCCACGCGAGGCGTTTGGCCCCGCCTTGGACGCGCGGGGAAGGTTAGTTGTCCTGCGTTCGCGCTCGGCGTTACCCTTCGCGCATGACGACGAGCCACCCCCCACGGTTCACCTCGACCGGCCTGGAGCTGGGCGATCCGCTGCCGCCCGAGGAAGAGGAGCGGCTGCTGGCCGACCTCCGCCGATTCAGCCGAGACAGCCGGCAGCTCGCCAGCATGCGCGAGGAGCTGCTGAAGGAGTACGACGGCCAGTGGACCGCGATGTATGAGGGCCGGTTCTTCCATGCGCCTGACGTCGATGCGATACTGGCCGTCCTCCGGGAGGAAGGGATTGACCCGGCCGTGGCGGTGGTGAAGTTTCTGACCAGCCGGCCGGCGCTCCATTTCCACTTCCACGCGTGATTCGCGGTCTGGCTGAAGACGGCCTCGCCTGGGTCAACGCGAATGTCGGTTTACCGTCACTGGCCAATCGGTCAGAGGACATCTCGTTCCTGGTCGACACCGGTGCAACGGTCACGGTGCTGATGCCCGCTGACTTGCGCAGGCTCGGGATAGACCCCGCAGCGCTGTTTCCGGATGTTCGTTCCGTGGCTGTGCCCGGGTTCGGTGGCGACATCCGGATGATTGCGACGATCGGAGTCCTTCGGTTCGACGATGAAGCCAGCCCCTCTGTGTTCACCATGCCCGTTGGCATCGTGCAGCCTTCGAGTACGACCTACGATCTCCCATCCGTCCTCGGCATGGACTTCGTCCAGCACTTCCGCCTCACCGTCTCGATCCCCGAAGACCGAGTCGAAATCGAGCGGATCCCCTAGCCTTGCGCCCGCCAGCGGGGCCCCGCTAGAATTGTTGATGTAATCGCTTAACTTTACCGACTTCCCGCCGAAATCAGATTCAAATCGCCCCACTCGGTGCTGGATGGGGCAGGGGTTGAGGCCCCCGGGCATGCGTATCTCCACCAAGGGCGACTACGGCGTCCGCGCCCTCATCGAGCTCTGCCACCAGTACGGCCAGGGCACGATCCAGAGCGCCGAGATCGCCGCGCGCCAGCGCATCCCCGAGCCCTACCTGGACCAGCTCCTGACCACCCTCCGCAAGGCCGGTTTCATCCGCAGCGTCCGTGGGCCACAGGGCGGGCATGCGCTTGTGAGGCCGCCGGAGGAGATCCGGCTTTCCGACGTGATCCAGTCGCTCGAGGGTTCGCTGTCGCCGGTGTCGCACCTGCACGATGAGGGGTACCAGTGCCGGGCGGCGCACGAGGTCTGGCACACGGTCGAGGCCGAGACGAAGCGCATTCTCGACGGCGTCACCATCGCGGATCTGGCCGCGCGCGAGCGCGAGTACAACAGGACAGGTGGCCGCTATGTCATCTAGCACGGCAACGCAGACCCGCCCGCTCATCGCGGACAGCGTGCTCGACCTCGTCGGAAACACGCCGCTCCTCCGGCTGTCGCGGGTCGTGCCGGAGGGCTGCGCGGAGATTCTGGGCAAGCTGGAGTCGCTGAATCCCGCGGGCAGCGTGAAGGACCGCATCGCGCTTTCGATGATCGAGGCGGCCGAGCAGGAAGGCGCGATCAAGGCCGGCGACACGATCGTCGAGCCGACGTCGGGCAACACCGGCATCGGCCTTGCGATGGTGTGCGCCGTGAAGGGCTACAAGCTGATCCTGACCATGCCCGAGGACATGTCGGTCGAACGGCGCCGCCTGCTGACGCGCTTTGGCGCGCAGCTCGTCCTCACGCCGGCCATCGAGGGCATGAGCGGTGCGGTGTACGCCGCCCAGGAGCTGTGCGAAAAGAACAAGAAGTACTTCATGCCCCAGCAGTTCAACAACGGCGCCAACCCCGAGATCCACCGGCGCACCACCGCGCGCGAGATCATCGCGGCGACTGGCGGCAAGATCGACGCCTTCGTCGCAGGTGTTGGCACCGGTGGCACTATCACGGGCGTTGGCGAGGTGCTGAAGCAGGAGGCGCCCGGCGTCTCGATCATCGCCGTCGAGCCCGCGCGGTCGCCCGTGCTGGGCGGTGGCAAGGCGGGCATCCACGCGATCCAGGGCATCGGCGCGAGTTTCGTGCCCGGCGTGCTGAACCGCGACGTCTACGACGAGCTGATTGCGGTCAAGGACGAAGATGCGCTCGCGATGACTGGCCGCCTGACGCGTGAGGAGGGCCTGCTTGTCGGCGTCAGCTCCGGCGGGAACGTCTGGGCGTCACTCCAGGTGGCCAAGAAGCTCGGCCCGGGCAAGCGCGTGGTGACGATGCTGTGTGACACGGGAGAGCGGTACCTCAGCGTCAATTTGTGAGGGACGCGGTCATCAAGAAGCGACGAGAACAGACATTTGAGAATTGATACCTTGAAGGAACGAGCCATGGATCACGGACACCTGCACCTCGACCGAAGGACCGGAACGATCGACCCCCTGTCGCACCTGCCTGTGCCGACGTCCCGCTTGCCGCTTGCCGTTTCGAAGAGCGGAGGTATCGATATGCCCGCAGTCTCCGTCTACATTCCCACGCCGTTCCGCAAGATGACGGGAAACCGCCAGCACGTCGAGGCCGAGGGCGCCGACGTGGGCGAGGTCCTCGCGAACGTCGACAAGCAGTTCCCCGGCTTCCGTTCTCTCGTCTTCGGCAGCGGCGACCAGGTGCCCGCGCACATCAACATCTACCTGAACAAGCAGGAGATCTCGTCGCTGCAGGGCATCCAGACGAAGGTGAACGAGGGCGACGAAGTGGCCGTCATCCCCGCGCTCGCGGGAGGCTCCGGCGAGGATCCGTCCGCCAACGGCACGACCCCACGAAAGCACATCGGCGCCCTCACAGCAGAGCAGGTGAACCGCTACTCGCGGCACATCATCATGCCCCAGGTGGGCCCCGCCGGTCAGCGCAAGATCATGGAGTCGAGCGTGCTCATCATCGGCGCTGGAGGGCTCGGGTCGCCGATCGCGGTGTACCTGGCGCTGGCGGGCATCGGGAAGATCGGCATCGTCGACTTCGACACGGTCGACATCAGCAACCTGCAGCGCCAGATCCTGCACCAGAACGACGACCTGGGCAAGCACAAGGCCGAGTCGGCGAAGGAGACCATCAACGCCTACAATCCGGACGTCGAGGTGGTGACGCACAAGGTGCCCATCACCTCCGACAACTCGATGGACATCATCGGCGGCTACGACTACGTCATCAACGGCGCCGACAACTTCGCCGCGCGCTACCTGGTGAACGACACCTGCTACTTTCTGAAGAAGCCGCTCATCGACGGCTCGATCCTGCTGTTCGATGGACAGGTGACGGTCTATCTGCCCGACAAGGGGTGCTACCGCTGCCTGTATCCCGCGCCGCCTCCGCCCGGCATGGTGCCCAGTTGCGCCGAGGCCGGTGTGCTGGGCGCGCTCTGTGGCACCGTCGGCACCATCCAGGCGACCGAGGTTCTGAAGCTGATTCTGGGCGTGGGCGACTCGCTGCACGGCCGGCTGATGTTGTACGACGCGCTGGCGATGGAGTTCCGCCAGGTGCGCATCCGCAAGGACCCGAACTGCGTCCTCTGCGGCGACAACCCGACGGTGACCCAGCTCATCGACTACGACGCGTGGTGCGGCGGGGCCTTCGGTCACACGAATGAAGAGGAGCAAAAAGCCGCCGACGCGGCGAAGGCGTTGAAGGCGAACACGTAGGGGCGCGCTGTGGCACGCCCGCGGGTACTGGTGGCAAGACACAAACGTGAGGGGATCCGGAACATGGCGATCGAGGTAAAAGTCACATCGGTGCTGCAGAAGCTCACGGGCGCTAAGGTCGTCCAGGGCGAAGGTGGCAGCGTCTCAGAGCTGCTGTCCGACCTCGACGGCAGGTATCCCGGCTTCAAGAACCAGATCATGCAGGACGGCAGCCTGCACCGGTTTGTGAACATCTACCTGAACGACGAGGACATCCGCTACCTCGACCAGCTCAACACCAGGCTGAAGGAAGGCGACTCCATCTCGATCCTCCCCGCGCTGGCAGGTGGCCAATGAGGGTCTTTGTGCGCGGCAGACGCCACTCGACGCGACTGTCCACTGTGAACTAGGCACATGCTGTACCACGACATCATCGAAGCCATCGGCAACACGCCCATCGTCGAGATGCCACGCATGTCGCCTAAGCCGGGCGTGCGCCTCTACGCCAAGCTCGAGGGCCAGAACCCCAGTGGCAGCGTGAAGGACCGCATCGCCAAGTACATGATCGAGGAGGCGGAGCGCACCGGCGTCCTCACGAAGGACCGCATCATACTCGAGCCCAGTTCCGGCAACACGGGCATCTCGCTGGCGATGATCTGCCGCATCAAGGGCTACCGCCTGAAGGTCGTCATCCCCGAAAGCGTCAGCTCCGAGCGCACGGAGCTGCTCGCCGCGTATGGCGCGGAGGTCGTCTACTCCGACGGCGTGCGCGGGACGAACGGCTCCATCGAGAAGGCGAAGGAGATCGCCGCCGAGGATCCGGCGTACTGGATGCCGTACCAGTACGGCAACGAGATGAACCCGCGCGCCCACTACGAGACCACGGGGCCGGAGATCCTCCGCGACCTTCCCGAGATCGACGTGTTCGTCGCCGGCATGGGCACCGGGGGCACGCTGACGGGCACTGGCCGCTACCTGAAGGAGAAGAAGCCCGGGATCAAGATCGTAGCCGCCGTCCCCCACCCGGGCGATCTCGTGCAGGGCCTCCGCAGCCTGGAGGAGGGCTTCATCCCGCCCGTCCTCGACGAGAGCATCCTCGACGGCAAGATCGTTGTCGACTCGCGCACGTCGTTCGCCTCGTCGAAGGAGCTGACGCAGAAGGAAGGCATCTTCGCCGGCATCTCCGCGGGCGCGGTCGTGAAGACGGCACAGCGCGTCGCCGAGCGCCTGGAATCCGGCAACATCGTGTGTCTGTTCGCCGACGGCGGCTGGAAGTACCTCAGCACACAGCTCTGGACCACGAACTACGAAGACCTCCCCGAGGACATCGAAGACAAGATCTGGTGGTAGTGATGTTTGTACGAGGCGGTAGCGGAAGCACCGGACGTGAGGTTCTGCTGGGTAACGCCACGCCTTGAGTATTGAACTACGCCGGTGATGAGGACGCCTCCCTGCCGGCCTGCTGCCGTAGCTGCATGTCATCGGGCTGGCTATAGTTCCCCGCGGTGACTAATGCGAGTTTTCGTCGAGGGATGCGGTCATGAACAACTACGCATCGATCAGCTTCTGGCACGATAGCCTGCCCGCACCCATCGAGCCCCGGCCGCCGCTCAGCCACTCAAAGGAGGTCGATGTCGCCATCGTAGGCGCCGGCTTCTCTGGCCTCTGGACGGCCTACTACCTTTCGGCGCTGAAACCCGACATGACCATCGCCATCGTCGAGTCAGAGATCGCCGGGTTCGGGGCGTCGGGTCGTAACGGCGGCTGGTGTTTCGGCCTGGTTGCCGGAGTCGAAGCGTTGCTGGAGCGGCCCGCCCGGCGCGCCGCGGGCGTGGCCCTTTTGCGGGCGGCGTGCGACGCCGTCGACGAGGTTGGCAGGGTCTGCCGGACCGAGGGGATCGAGTGCCACTTTCACAAGGGGGGCTCGATCTGCGTCGCAACTACACCAGCGGAGCTCGAGGCGCTGAGACTCCGGCAGGGGAAACTCGCCGAGTGGGGTTTCGGGCCGGAGGACTACCGCTGGCTGACGCCGGAGGAGAGCGCGACTCACGTGGTGGCCCGAGGGGCGCTGGGCGGCCTGTTCACTCCCCACTGCGCCGCGATTCACCCCGCCCGCCTCGCGCGGGGTCTGGCCGACGTTGTCGAACGCCGCGGCGTGCAAATCTCCGAGCAATCGCGCGCCACCACGATCGCGCCGGGGCGCGTGGTGACTCGGGACGGCGAACTGCGCGCGAAGTACGTGATCCGAGCGACGGAGGCGTACACCGCCAGACTGCCCGGCCTCGCGTCACACCTCGTTCCGCTGCATACGTTCATGATTGCCACCGAGCCGCTGCCCGACGCCGTTTGGGAGGAGATCGGGCTGGACGAACGACAGACGTTCCAGGATGGACGCCGGATCGTCACCTACGGCCAGAAGACGGCCGACGGCCGCATCGCCTTCGGCGGCTCTGGGCACTACGGATATGGCTCCTCCATCCAGGATCGCTTCCGGTTTGACGATCCACATTTCAGGGAAGTGGAACTGGCGCTCTTGCGGCTCTTCCCCGTCCTGAAGGGTGTGGCAATCACGCACCGTTGGGGTGGAGCGATCGGTGTACCGCGTAACTGGCGCACGTCTGTGGGGCTTGACCGGTCGAGCGGCATGGGGTGGCTCGGCGGCTATGTCGGCGAGGGCGTCGCTGCGACCAATCTGGCCGGCCGCACGCTGGCCGAGCTCATTGTTGGCGCATCAACCCTGCGTACGCAGATGGCGTGGGTCGATACGGTGCCGTCGGCATGGGAGCCCGAGCCGTTCCGATGGATCGCTATCAGGGGAATGTTGGCGCTCGGCAGGTCAGCCGACCGCACGGAGCAGCGCACGGGCCGCACAGCAAGGCTTCGGTCACGCATCTTCAGGAGCGTCGCAGGTGGGTGACGGCCGCGTTCCCTGCAACTGCATGCGTCCGGCCGCGTTCCTGGACTGAGGCGAGTCGCGTTGGTACGAACCGGTGTAACGAACCGATCACCCGGATAGTAATCGGACACCAAGCGCTGCGAATCTGCTGTTGAATTGCTGGAGCGACACTCCCGCTGCCCGCAATCTGAAATCGCACAGAGCGCCGTCAGGCTGACCCACTTGGCTCATAAGCATCAGGGAAATATCAGACGAGGACCATTGCCGCTCGCGCCCCACTCACGCGATGCTGCGATCGATGATCTCATCGAAGGTCCTTGGTCTCCCCGCAAGTGGTACGACTGAGAAGGTCGGTGGTGGCTGGGTTATCCTGGCCGCCGCTCTCGCTCTCGGCCTGGCCGGCGATCTTCTGTTGCGCGCGCGGCCCTGGGGTCTGAACGTCACCGTCTGGCTCATGGGGTTGAGTGCGATGACGATGATCCTTCCGCGGTTCGAGCGGCTGGGGCTTCCCCGAGCGCGTGGCACCGCGTGGTTGTGTGCGGCATTCGGTTTCTCGCTCATGCTCGTGTGGCGATCGTCGCCGGTCCTTCAGACTCTCAACCTCATGGCCGTCTTCCTCTGTTTGGGGATGGTCGCGTTCCGGACCAGCGCAGGCGGTCTGCGCCGGGCGAGCGGTACCGAGTATGTAGCGAATGCAGCGGTATCGGCTCTGCACGCCGTTCTCGGCGGGTTCGTCCTCCTTGGCGATCACCTCGATTGGCGACTGGTCATCGCGCCCGAACGGTCCGCCCGTCTTGGAGCACTGGGTCGAGGGCTGGCGATTGCCGCAGTGCCGATGCTGGTCTTCGGCGCGCTGTTCGCGTCGGCCGACATCTTCTTCCGAGATCTGCTACGACAAGCGCTGTTGTTAAGTCCAGAGCAGACGTTTGAGCATCTGATGTTGTCGGCGGTGCTTGGCTGGCTGGCGGGAAGTTATTTCTGGGGCGCCCTCCTCGCTGAACGCGAACCGGTGCCGGAAACGCCTCGAATAGGCTGGCTTCGCTTCGAATTCATCGAAGTCGGCGTGGTCTTCGGGCTCATCGATGCCCTCTTCCTGATCTTCGTGGGTGTGCAGTTTCGGTATCTCTTTGGTGGCGCCAGTCGTGTGGAGTCGTCATCGTCGTTGACCTATGCGGAATACGCCCGCCGCGGATTCTTCGAGCTTGTGGCGGTCGCCGCGCTCGTCGTCCCATTCCTGCTGTTCACCCACTGGCTGCTGCCGAAGGTTCCGCGACTGCACCGGTTCTACGCCGCGTTCGCCGGACTGCTGGTCGCCCTGGTGTTCGTCGTGATGGCGTCGGCTCTCCAGCGGATGCGTCTGTATCAGGAAGCGTTCGGGTTGACCGAGCTGAGGCTGTACACGACGGCGTTCATGGCGTGGCTCTTTGTCGTGTTCGTGTGGCTCGTCTGGACCGTCCTCCGTGGGCAGCGCGAGCGCTTTGCGTTTGGCATCTTCGTGGCCGGGCTCGCGGCCGTGGCAGGCCTCAACGTCCTCAATCCCGATGGCTTCATCGTCCGGCGAAACGCCGCGCTGGTGGGCGGCGAGCGGCCGTTCGACAGCGACTACGCCCTGAGCCTGAGCGCTGACGCCGTGCCGTCGCTCGTCGGGAAGCTAGACGTGATACCGGCAGAGGAACGCTGCGCGGTGGCGAAGGAGCTTCGGCGACGTTACGTCGACGAGGGAGACGACTGGCGGAGCTGGACGTGGACCAGATCCCGCGCGCGCAGCGCCGTCGCGTCCAGCGACGAACTCGCCGCTGCTTGCGAGTAGCAGCAGTGACATGGCGTAGACTGATGGCCATCCAACACACTGGTGCCGATCAGGCCCGCTGCGTGGGTTCAAGGACAGGAAATGACATCGCCCGAAGGCCAGACCAGCACAGGCAGGACGCTCTTCCGGCCCGGAGGTATCTCGTACATCCAGATCCCGGCGTCCGACCCGCGCTCGCTCGCCGGGTTCTACGAACGCGTCTTCGGGTGGAACATCCGCGGCCGCGATACCTCGCACGTGGGCTTCGACGATGCGACCGGTGACGTGAGCGGCGCCTTCATGGCCGGCCGGGAGATCTCCCGCGAACCCGGCGTGCTGCCCTACATCTACGTGAGTGGCATCGACGACGCGCTGGCGGCCATCATCGAGCACGGCGGGAAGGTGGTGAGGGAGCCATACCCGGAGGGTGACCTGTGGGTGGCGACGTTCCGGGATCCGGCCGGGAACGTCATCGGGGTCTGGCAGCAGGGCCCGCGCTGAGGCTCGCAGCGGCCGGGCGATGAGAGGTACGATCAGGGCGCCTCGGGATGTTCACCCGAACAGGAGGCACGCCATGACCGCCATGTTTCTGCCGTTCGAAGTCGCCGCGATGCTGGCGGCGGCCGCGGTCTTCGCCGCGATGCTCGTCGTCAACCAGTGGTTGCTGGGCGTCGGCCTCTAGCTGCTCGCGCTCTCGTTCCTCGACCACGCCGTCTCGATGGCCGGCGGATGCAGCAGCGTCTGCAGGACGGTGCAGTACGCCTCCGCGCTGCGTCGCAGGCGCTCGACCTGCTCGTCGGTCGCATCCGGCGCCGTGATGTCGAACCGCGTGCGTATCGCCGCGAACCCCACCGGCGCCTTCCGCGCGATGCCCAGCGTGCCGCGCAGGTCCAGATCGCCCTCCACCGTCACGTCGACGCGCTCGACAGGCACGCCCGAAGCTTCGGCGACCATCTGGCACGTGATCTGCGCACACGCCGCCAGCGCACCCAGCAGCAGGTCGCCGCTGCACGCCGCCGTGCCCGCGCCGCCGACGCCGGCATGCGCCTGTGCGTCGTACACCGCTCGTCCGATATCGACCGAGCACGCGGTACTCGTCTCACCATGCCGCGCCTCGGCCGTCAGCGTGATGAGCGCCGCCCCCGGCTCCGCCTTGTATCGCTCCTTGATGGGCGCCTGTATCTCCCGCAGCTCCATGCCTGGCCTCCTTATCGGCGTCAGGAGAGTGTAGTTCGGCGTCGATTCGCGTAGAATGTCCCTACGATGGAACTACTCGACCTCATCGTCAATGACCCGAACATCATGCACGGACAGGCCACGGTCCGCGGCACGCGCATTCCCGTGACGGTTGTGCTCGATTGTCTTGCGGCAGGCATGACACCGGATGAGATCCTGGATCACTATCCCTCCCTGACGCGAGAGGGCATACGCGCGTCCGCTGCCTACGGCGCCTTCCTTGCCCGCGAGGAAGTCCTGCCTCTGCGTTCGTGAAAGTCAAGATCGACGAGAGCCTCTCAAAGTATGTCGCCGAGGTGTGTTCCGCAGCGGGCCATGACGCCCACACCGTGTTCGATGAGGATCTCGAGGGTCAACCCGATCCGCTTATCTTGGAAGCAGCCGGAAGAGAAGGTCGGATCCTGTTCACACTGGACAAGGGATTCGGCGATATCCGCAGCTTCCCTCCCGGAGATCATGCAGGCGTGATCCTGTTTCGTCCCCCGCGCGAGGACGCCTACGCGATCATGGAGTTCGTCCGAGTGTTTCTGGATCTGCATTCACTGGAACAGTACGAGGGTTGCACTGTCGTCGTGGAGAGCAATCGCGTCCGAGTCAGAAGGTCATGAGGAACAAGGAGCTTGTCAGGGGCCGTGTCGCGACGCCAACCGCCTACCACTAACGACTAACCACTACGCCTGCGCCTCCAGCGTCTCCGCGTTCTCCTCTTCCTTCACCGCGGCCGCCAGCAACGCCTCACGCGCACCCGCGTCCGTCTCCTCCGCTGCCAGCGCCCGGTACACCGCCGCGCCGGCACGCTCCAGCCTCGCCAGCAGCGCCTTCTGTTCGGCCCGCGACTTCCCCGCGAAGAGCGCCGTCAGCGTCTCCTGTTCGTTTGGCTTGGCCTCCAGCACGATCTGCGTCTGCGTGACCAGCGCGAGCAGCCGTCCCTCCGGGTTCGTGACGCGCGTTTGCCACACCATCGTCCGCTTGCCGCGGTGCAGTGCCACGCACTCCGCGCGCACGGTCTCGCCGGTGCGCCCGGGCGCGAAGAAGTTGGTCTTGGACTCAATCGTCGTCGTCCCGGCGCCCGGCGGCAGGTTCAACGCCGTCGCCGTGCCGCCCAGCGAGTCGGCGAACGCCATGATCGCGCCGCCGTGCATGATGCCGGGCGTCGTGCACAGCTCCTCGCGCACGGTGAGTTCCGCCACGATGCGCTCGGGCTCCGCTTCGACGAACCGGATGCCCAGCAGCTCGCCAAACATGCCCTCGTGGTACTTCTGCAGCGATTCAGCCAGCGTCATCGGCCGCTCCTTTTCCTGAACGCTAGATCATCGTACTTGCCGCGGACTTCAACAAGAGCCGCCACCTCACGCCGGAGGAGTGCCAATTTCAACCACCCTGTATCATCGGGGATAGTGCTGAGAACTGACAACTGATAGCCGGGAACTGAGAACTTCAGAATGGACCGCATCGAGATAGAAGCCACGCTGGACCGCGACCGCGCCTGGCTCCTCGAGACCTACGCCATGCTGCCGCCCAGTGATCTGCTCCGCGGGGTCACGAAGAGCGAGCACGATCCCGCGTCGCTGTGGTCGCCGAAGGACCACCTCGCGCACCTTGCAGGCATCGAGCACAACTTCGTGCGCATGATCCGCCGGCATGTCGCGGGCGAGACGAACCCGGTTGGCCTGCGCACCAACGAGGATGGTACGCCGCGCTCGTTGGACCAGATCATGGCGACGGTGCACGAGATGACCGAGTCATGGGTCGTCCAGCACCGCGACAAGGGCTTGTCCGAGGTCGTCGCTCTGGGTCAGAAAGCCCGCGCCGAAACGCTCGCGCTGCTGGCGGACCTGAGCGACGCCCAGCTCGCCGAGAAGCTAACGGGCGCGCCCTGGGCGGACGGCACGGTGGGTGGCGTCTTGGCGACGAACGCGATGCACGGCCGCATGCACTGGGCGTGGGTGAAGGAGGGCATGGCGAAGCTGGGCGTCATACCGCCACGCTGACCTCCATCGCGAGTGACAAAGATTGCGGAAACTGCACCCGGATCGCCTAGATCCCGTGATTGTGACGCCTGTAACATAGAAGCTGAACGCCGTTCAGTTTAGGTCGCCCGGAGCGATGTTATGGCCGCCGCCTCTCCCACCTATGGCGCACGCAAGCGGGGCAGCGCCCCTCGGAGCCGTCCTCGCCGCTTCGTAAGCGTCGGCCGGATGCTGGCCCGCGTGTTCCTCGGCTACAAGTTCATCTCCTTCCGCGAGAAACGCAAGGGGAAGGACTGGGCCGATCTCCGCCGCGAGAAGCACCACCGCTGGAGCGCCGAGCGCTTCTACGAGACGGCGGTGAAGAACCAGGGGCTGCTCATCAAGACCGGCCAGCTTCTCGGCACGCGCCCGGACGTCCTGCCTGAGGCCTACGTCGAGGTCCTGTCCCGCCTGCACGACGAAGTGCCGCCGGAGCCCTTCGACAGCATCAAGCACATCGTCGAGCGCGAGCTGGGCCGCTCGCTCGAGGAGATGTTCGCCGAGTTCAACCCGGAGCCCGTCGCGTCGGCCTCGCTGGCGCAGGTGCACCGCGCGATCCTGCACGACGGCCGCGTCTGCGCGGTGAAGGTGCAGTATCCGGGCATCGAGCACATCGTCGATATCGACCTCGATAACATGTCGTTCTTCATCCGCGTGCTGAACCGGGTCGACAAGTCGATGGACTATCGGTTCGTGGCCGACGAGATGCGCCAGACCATCCCCAAGGAACTGGACTTCATCAACGAGGGGCACAACGCGGAGCGCGTGGCGCACGACTTCTCGTACGTCGAGGACATCGTGGTCCCGCAAATCTACTGGGACTACACCAGCCGCCGCGTCCTCACGATGGAGTACATCGACGGCGTGAAGATTACCGACACGGTGGCGCTGGAACGTATGGGGATCGCGAAGTCGGATGTGGCGAAGATCCTCGTCCACTGCTTCGCCGAGATGATCGTGCGGCACGGCTTCTTCCACGCCGACCCGCATCCGGGCAACCTCATGGTGCAGCCCGGACCAAAGCTGGTGCTGCTCGACTTCGGTCAGGCGAAGGATCTGGGTCCCACCTTCCGCGACACGCTCGTGCGGTTCACGAAGACACTGGTGAGTGGCGACCAGCGTGCGATGGGTACGGCGTTTCGCGAGCTGGGCTTCCGCACGAAGGCCGATACCGCCGAGGGCTACGAGCAGCTCGGCGACGCCTACATCGGGCGTATTGCGAAGCGCATGCACGAGACCGGCGAGGGCTATGCGAAGATGGAGCAGTTTGAGCAGTCGTACGAGCAGGCGACGACGTTGCTGCGTAAGAACCCACTGACGGCAATGCCGCCGGAGCTGCTGATGGTCGGCCGCGTTTTCGGGCTGCTGAACGGCCTCAGCATGACGCTGGGCGCGAAGACGAACATGATGATCGCCTTCGCCCAGCTCGCAGACGAGATCGAGGCCGAGCGTATGGCCACGCTGCCCGACCCGTCGACGAACGGCGCTGCCACGAACGGCGCCCGCCCGATGCGCCGGCTCCTGGAGGCGTAGGTTCTTGGTTCTAGGTCGTTGGCCGCGTATCCTCCCCTCACCACACACGGGAGCGGACATCCATGCCCGAACGCGCCCTCGACGGCCTGCGTGTCGTCGACATCTCGCAGGGGATCGCCGGCCCCTACGCGACGAAGCTCCTCGCCGACGCTGGTGCGCTCGTCACCAAGGTGGAGCCGCCTGCCGGTGATTACGCCCGCCGCCTCGGCCCCTTCCCCGGCGACCTGCCGGACCCCGAGAAGTCCGGCCTCTACATCCACCTCAACACGAGCAAGCGCGGCATCACCCTCGACGTGTCCGTCACGTCCGGACAGGTGGTGCTGAAGAAGCTGCTCGCAAACGCCGACGTGTTCGTCGCCGGCGAGAAGGCCTCGACGCTGAAGGCGTGGGGCCTCACGTACGACGACCTGAAGTCCGACTTTCCCGACCTCGTCGTTGGCCAGGTCTCGCCCTTCGGCGCTACCGGACCATACGCGGACTACGAGGGCAACAGCCTCACCGCTATGGCGATGAGCACCATCATGTACAACACCGGCGAGCCCGACCGCGAGCCGCTGTGCACAGGCGGGGAGCCCGGCGAGTACATCGCCGGCGTGCAGCTCTGGATCGGCATCCTCGCCGCGCTGGAAAATCGGGCGAACAATGGTGGCGGCGATTGCGTCGACGTCGCCATGTCCGACGCCGTCGCCTGCGCCGACGAGTACAACTCGGCGATGTACGCGTTCCAGGGCGCTATCCGCCGGCGCTACTACTCGCGCCACATCTTCGGTTACCCGAACGACATCATGCCTTGCGCCGATGGCCACGTCGTCGTCATTCCTGGCGCTGGCGGCTTCCGTTCGCCGTTGCAGCCGGATGTGGTCTCGCCGATGGCGCTGCTGCTCGAAGATCCCGAGCTCGACAACAATCCGGTGTTCACCGGTGCCGGCGAGCGCATGATCCGCTGGCGCGAGTTCGAGGAGCTGGTGAAGCCGTATCTGTCGACACACATCGCGACGGAGATTGTGATGACGGCACAGGCGCTGCGCCTGCCGTTCGCCTTCGTGCCCACCGTCGCGGACCTGCTGTCCGACGAGCACCTGGCGGAGCGCCAGCACTTCGCGCGCGTCGCCACGCCCGCGGGCGAGATCACGATTCCGGGCCAGCCGTTCAAGATGTCGGAGACGCCGCTGAAGGCCGCGCCCGCCCCCACCCGCGGCAGCGCGAACGAACAGGTGCTGGCAGGCGAGCTGGGTTACTCGAAAGACGACCTCAACATTTTCAGCGACCGGGGGGTGATATGAGCCCGCTGCCGCTCGAAGGCATCCGCGTCATCGACTTCGCGCAGGTGTTCGCCGGTCCGGCGTGCACGCGCATCCTGGCCGACCTGGGCGCCGACGTCATCCGCTTCGAGTCACCAAACCGGCTCGATGTCACGCGCAACCTGATCATCACCGACAACGACGGCATGGATCACTCCTGGCACCGCGCGTCGTACTTCGTCATCCGAAACGCCAGCAAGCGCGAGGTGGTCGTCGACCTGGCGAAGGAGGAGGCGCGCGAGATCGTCCGCAAGCTCGCCGCCACGGCCGATGTCGTGGTCGAGAGCTTCACACCGCGCGTGATGGCGAACTTCGGCCTGCACTACGAGGCGCTGAAGGAGATCAAGCCGGACATCATCATGTGCTCGCTCTCCGGCTACGGGCAGTCCGGCCCCATGCGCGACTACGCCGGTTACGGCATGGGCCTGGAGCCTGCCTCCGGCGTCTCGTCGATCACAGGTTACAGGGACGGCCCTCCCATGCGGTCCGGCCTCTCCTTCACCGACCCCTACTCCGGTTTCGTCGGCGCGGGCGCGATCCTGACCGCGCTCCAGTACCGCCGTCGCAGCGGCAAGGGTCAGTACATCGACCTGTCCGAACAGGAGGCGGCGATTCCGATCATGGGCGCGGCTGTGACCGGGTACCAGATGACCGGCCGCCTCAAGGAGCGTATGGGGGACCGCAGCGACCGGGCGGCGCCGCAGGGTTGCTACCGCTGCGCCGGCGACGATCGCTGGGCCGTGATTTCCTGCGGCGATGATGCCGAGTTCGGCCGTATGGCGCAGGCCATGGGGCACGCCGAGTGGACGGACGACGTCCGCTTCGCCACCGTACTCGCCCGCAGAGAGAATCACGACGCGCTCGACGAGCTTATCACCGCCTGGACCTCCACGCGCGAACACTACGACGTGATGCACACGCTGCAGCGGGCCGGTGTGAAGGCCGCGGCCGTCCTCGACGGCAAGGAGATCCTGTTCGACTCGCACTTCAAGGCTCGCGGGCAGTTCGACATCGTGGACCAGCCGCTGCTGGGCAGACGGCCGATCCCACGCCACGTCGCCGCGAAGTTCGGGCGCTTCGAGGCGAAGGCGCGCTCCCACGCCCCATTGCTGGGCGAGCACAACGCCGAGGTGCTGAAGGAGCTGGGCTACAGCGACGCCGATATCGCGAAGCTGCAGGAGGATGGCGCCATCGCCGACAAGCCCAACCTGCCCGTGCCGCCGGCCCTCATCGGCGTGGCGCTGAGGCTGCCGTACGACCGCTACGTCGAGCACGGCATCCTGCAGGCCGTCGAGCCCGACTACCGCGAGCAGCTCGGCATCGCCGACTGAGTGTCATCAGCGCGGTAGTTCCCGGGGCCGACCTTCACTTGCGCACGTTTAGGTCCCTGGTTCCGGGTTCTCCGGTAAACTCGCCGCATGCCGCAAACTGTCACCGTCCGTGTGCCCGCGACGAGCGCCAACCTCGGCCCCGGCTTCGATAGCCTCGGCCTCGCGCTCGCGCTCACGCAGGACATCACGCTTTCGCTCGGCCACCAGCCCGAGACCCAGGACGGCCTCGTCCGCCTGGTGCTCGACGCCGCCCGCTCCGCCTACCGCCTCGCCCGGGTCGAAGTGCCCGAACTGACGGCATCCGGCTCGTCGACTATCCCGATCGGCCGGGGGCTCGGCGCCAGTGCGGCCGCGCGCGCGGCCGGTATCGTCGGCGCCAACGCCCTCATGGGCGGCCTCCTCACCGGCGACCAGATGCTCGCGCTTGGCGCCGGGCTCGAGGGCCACGCCGACAACATGGCGCCGGCTCTGTTCGGCGGCCTGCGCGTCGTCGTGCGCGAAGGCGACCGCTACCTGCACGTCGCCGCGCCGCTTGCGCCGGGCCTGAGGGTCGTGCTCTTCATCCCCGATTTCGAGATGCCCACGAACGAGAGCCGGAAGCTGCTCCCCGCGCAGCTCTCGAAGGACGACGCCGTCCACAATATCGGCCGCGCCGCGCTCCTCGTCGCCTCCCTCGCCCGCGGCGAGTGGTCGATGCTCGATGCCGCCACGCAGGACCGCCTGCACCAGCCCGCCCGCTCGCAGCTCTTCACGGCCATGCCCGATGTATTCGAGGCCGCGAAGGCCGCTGGCGCCCTCTGTGCGTACCTTAGCGGTGGTGGTTCGACCATCGCCGCCTTCGCCCTCGACCGCGAGGACGCGATCGCAGCGGCCATGGCGCGCGCGGCTCGCGACCGCGGCTACGCGGGCCGCACGGCCGTCACCGCGCCGTCCGACCAGGGCGCGTCGGTCGTCGCCAGCGCGTGACGTACGTCCTTCGCGACGACCTCCGCTACAACCTCCGCCACAACGACGAAGGCCGGCGATGCCGCCGGCCTTGCTGTCGGACAAGAGGCTTCCTGCCTCGAAGCTCCGTTGTTGTCTCGCGGGACAGGCCGTTCGGCCCCGAGCCGCGCCCTACGCCGCTGCTGGCGCCCGTTGGGCCGCCCGTTGCAGCCGCAGGAACGTGGCCCGTACCTGCACCGGCCGCCGTCGTGCTTGGTCAGCACCCGGCTGCCGGCTCGATCTCGCGTTCTTGCGCATGGGTTCACCTCCCTGTTCCCCGGAAATGCCCGTCTCGTTAGCCCGTGAACCCAGTATGGCGGGCAGATGTGTCGCCCGAGTTGCCCGATTGTTACGAGGAGATTGAAAAACCGTGCCGATGGCCGGCCGGCCGAATCAGGCCGCCACGAGCGTCCGGACGCAGTTCCGGCCGTCCTGCTTCGCGCGGTACAGCGCCACGTCCGCAGCCTCGATGAGCGCCCCCTCGTCTGCGCCGTCGTCCGGGAAGAGGGCCACGCCGATACTAACGCTCGCTCCGCACTCTCGCGCGGCGTCGCGCAGCCGCTCCGCCAGACCCACGGCCTCGTGCCGGGCGGCGCCATGGGCGATGGCGATGAACTCGTCGCCGCCGTACCGCGCCACGATGTCGTCTTCACGCATCACCGAGCCCAGCGCCACCGCCACGTCGCGCAGCTTGTCGTCGCCCGCCGGGTGGCCGTGCTGGTCGTTGATCTCCTTGAAGTGGTCGACGTCGATCAGCATGACGGCCAGCGGGCGCGTGGCCTTCGCGGACGCCTCTACGCTGTCGCTGTACCGCTCGTGGAAGTGGTGCCGGTTCGGCAGGCCCGTCAGCGAGTCGGTGATTGCCGCCTGCCGGATCACGTCCCGTACCCGCTCCTCGCCCCCGGCGATGATGGCCGCGTTCAACCCCATGAGCGCCAGCCCCACGGCGACGACCGCGGCGTACGGCCATGCCACGTCGTGGCCCAGTGCGACCGTCATACCCGCGAACGACAGGTAGTTCAGGATCGCCCACCCGACGAAAAGCAGCATCTCGCGTGGTGAGACGAAATGCGCCGCTCCTACGATGCTGAGGAAGTAGATCGACCAGACCGGGTTCCGGACGTCGTGCAGCGCCACCATGGCCACCGTGATGGTCATGATGTCCACGTAGCGGGTCACACGCACGATGCGTTCGTCGATGCGCGCGGTGCGCGTGACGTACACCTCGGCCCAGGTGTGATACAGGTCGTACGCCCCAATGATGCAGGCGCTGATCGCGAAGGCGGTCGTGCTGACGTCCAGGATGCCCGTCTGCACCAGGCCCACCCAGACGGCGAACAGCAACCAGCGGAAGGCGAGCACGCTCCGCCGCAGCATCTGGTCCGCGAGCATCTGGTTACGCGCGTACGTCTGGCTGGCCAAGCGCTCCTCCACCCAGCAAATACTTGAACGTTGTGTATATATCGGTCCGCAACGCAGGCCCTGCATGGATCGCCCCGCCTACCGTCAGGTGTCTCGCGGAACCTCATACCGGCACGTCGGAAGCGGCTACACTTGCCCTCATGGATGTGCTCACCGGCTCCATCTCGACCTACGTCTTCACGATGCTCCATGGCCGCCCGCACGTCCTGCTGCTCTTCCGCGCACCGGGCCTCCTGCACGCCGGCACATGGCAGGCCGTGCACGGCATGGTCGACCCCGGCGAAAAGGCCTACGACGCCGCCTGGCGCGAGACTGTCGAGGAGACGGGTCTGACCCCCGAGCGCTTCTTCAAGCTGGACTACGTCGAGACCTTTTACAGCGACTTCACAGACGCGGTCCATCTCGTACCCACATTCGCTGCCTTCGTCACCGGCGCCCCGGGCGTCACGGTGTCCGAGGAACACACCGCCTACGAGTGGTGCACCATCGAGGACGCGGCCGATCGCTTCGTCTTCCCGAACCAGCGCAACGCCATCGAACTCATCGCCAGCTCGACTGCGGGCTGGCCCGAGGTCACCGGCTCCCTCCGCGAGATGACGGGCATGCTCCAGAGATAGAATCCCTGACCAACTACACAGACATAGCCCCGCCCTAACCCCAAGCTCGCGCTGCCTATAACCTAGGGGCATGGACCTCGGCATCATCGGATACCAGCGCTCGGGCAAGACCACCGTCTTCAACGCCGTCACCAGGGGCAACGCCGCCACCGGCGCCTACGGGGCGGGCGTCCAGCCCAACATCGGCGTCGTGAAGGTGCCGGATGCGCGCCTTGAGCAGCTCGCGAAGCTGTTCGACCCCAAGAAGTTCACCCTCGCTGATATCCGGTACATCGACTTTCCCGGAGACGCGTTCAGCACCGGACAGGGCCCCTCGCCTCAGTTCCTCGCCCAGCTCGCCCGCTGCGACGCCCTCATCCATGTCGCCCGCGCCTTCCACGACGAGACGGTCGCTCACCCCGCCGGTTCCGTCGACGCCGCTCGCGACATCGCCGCCATGGACCTCGAGCTGGCGTTCGCCGATGCCGCCTTCATCGAGAAGCGCCTCGAGCGCATCGAGGCCAGCACGCGCTCGATGAAGACCAGCGAGCGCGGCGATGCCGAGCGCGAGACAGCGCTGCTGCAGCGGCTGAAGGCCGGTCTCGAGGCCGACCGGCCGCTCCGTGCGCAGGAGATGTCGCCGGAGGAGGAGAAGCTGCTGGTGAACTACCAGTTCCTCACCGACAAGCCGCTGCTGGTCGTGCTGAACATCGACGAGGCCGACGCCGCCCGCGCGCCGGAGATCGAAGCAGGGGCGGGGACCGCGGCTGCCTCACCGCGGACCGCCATCGCCGCCCTCAGCGGGAAGATCGAACAGGAGCTTGCGCAGATGTCCGATGAGGACGCGGTCGAGTTCCGCAAGGATCTGGGCATCACAGAGCCCGGCCTCGACCGCATGATCCGGATGTCGTACCAGCTCACCGGCCTCATTTCGTTCTTCACGGTGGGCCCCGACGAATGCCGCGCCTGGAACGTGCACGCCGGCGCCACCGCGCCCGTCGCCGCCGGCAAGATCCACACCGACCTCGAGCGCGGCTTCATCCGCGCCGAGGTGGTGCACTGGGACGACCTGCTCGCCGCCGGCTCCATGGCCGAGGCCAAGAAGCGCGCGCAGGTGCGGCAGGAGGGCAAGGGCTACGTCGTCCAGGACGGCGATTGCCTGAACATTCTCTTCAACGTGTAACGCCGGTCCGCGTGATGACCGGCCCGTAAGGAGCGATACGTGGCCGAATACGACGACGCCTGGCACGAGGATTGGTATCGCCGCATGGATGAAGGCGGCGGCAACATCATCGCCTCCATGCGGATGCGCATGGTCGAAGAGGGCCCGGAGCGGGTGGTGATGGCCCTGCCGATGGGGCCGGCGGTCCGGCAGGGCACGGGCGTGTTCGCGGCTGGCGCCCTCATGCAGCTCGCTGATGTCGGCGCCACCAGCCTCTACTTCAATGCCCTGCGCGCTGAGGGAGTCGAGCAGCCTCCGTTCCCGCTCTCGATTCAGATCAGCGTGAACCTCGTCCGCAACACGAACAGCGGCGTCGTCACATCCGAGTCGCGCTTCCTCCACCGCGGCCGGTCCCTCGTCGTCGTCGAATCGCGCGTCACCGGCGAGGACGGCCGCCTCCTCTGCACCGTCACCAGCACCCACGTCCCCAGCCCCGTCCGGCCGGCCCCCTGACGCACTCAACCCGGGTGCTATCATCCGACCAGCGACTCGCCAGAACCAGCGACCAGCGACACCAGCCCCTAACGACCAACGACCAATCACTAACGGCGAACAGCCCATGCCCGACCTGAAGTCCTTCGATCGCGTCGCGCACCTGTACGACGAGACCCGCGGGGTCCCTGCCGAGGCCGAGCAGCAGATCGGCGACGGGCTCGCGGCGCTTCTTCGTGCCGCTGCACCGGATCCGCACTTGCTCGAAGTTGGCATCGGCACCGGGCGCATCGCCGTGCCCCTCGTCGAACGCGGCGTCCGCGTCACCGGAATCGACATCTCGACGAAGATGCTGGCCATCCTGCGCGGGAAGCGACCGGACATCGGGATGACCATCGCCGAGGCGGCCCGCCCGCCCTTCCGCGACGGGTCCTTCGACGCCGCGCTGTTCGTGCACGTCCTCCACCTCGTGCCGGATCCCGAAGCCACCATCCGCGGCACGCTCGCCCTCATTCGGCCTCGCGGCCTCATGATCGAGGCCGGCGACGACCGCGAGCAGAGCCTGCGCTCCCAGGCCGACGAGTTGATCCGCGCCACCGTCGAAGAGCTGTCCGGCGTCGATATCGGCGGCTGGGCCCCCTACGCGCGCGGCGCGCAGCTCTTCGTCGAGATCCTGCGCGAGGCCGGGGCCGAGGCCCGCACCGAACAGCTCGCGCGCTGGACCAGCTCCACCACCGGCCAGCGCATGCTCGACCGACTGAAGCGTCGCGACTACTCCAGCTCGTGGAAGATCCCCGATGCCGCCATGCCCGCGCTGCTCGAGCGCGTCACCCCGCGCATCGCCGAAATGTTCGGCGGCCTCGATCGGACGATCGAGTACAACCGCTCCTTCAGCATGCGCTACGCTCGCCTTCCGGATTGACGCCCGGCGCGTCTCGCTTGACCCGGCCGCATCGTGGGCCGTACAATTGGCCCAACAACTGAATAGCAACTCTTATCCAGAGTGGTGGAGGGATCGGCCCTACGAAGCCCGGCAACCCGTGAAGACGGGTGCCAAATCCGACTCGCGAATGCGAGAGAGATGAGAGAGAAGCCAGCTTCTCCACCAACCAGCGGAGAAGTTTTTTCATTGCCCGAAGTCCCCGGCCCCATGTTCGAGCCCGTCGAGTGGCGCGGCGGCGTGCTGCGCATCCTCGACCAGACGCGCCTGCCCGCTGAGGTTCTCTACCTCGAGCCCGCGGGCTACGAGGACGTCGCCGGCGCCATCCGCCGCCTCGCCGTGCGCGGAGCGCCTCTCATTGGCATCACGGCGGCATACGGACTCGCTCTCGCCGCCCGTCGCGGCCAGAGCCTGCCACAGGCGGCCGAGCATCTCGGCGCCACCCGCCCCACGGCCGTCAACCTGCGCTGGGCGCTCGAACGCACCCTCGCCGCGGCCGACCCCGAAGCCGAGGCGCTGCGCATCCACGATGAGCAGCGGGAGGCCGACCGGCGCATGGGCCGCCACGGCGCCGCGCTCATCGAGCCCGGTGCGACCGTACTCACGCACTGCAACACCGGCTCGCTGGCCACGGGCGGCATCGGGAGCGCGCTGGGTGTGGTAAAGACGTCGCACGCCGACGGCAAGGCCGTGCGGGTGCTGGTGGACGAGACACGGCCGCTGCTGCAGGGCGCGCGCCTGACGGCGTGGGAGCTGCGACAGTCCGGCATCCCGCACGAGATCATCGCCGACGGCGCTGCCGCCGGCCTCGTCGCCCGCGGCCACGTGCAGGCCATCGTCGTTGGCGCCGACCGCATCGCCGCCAACGGCGATACGGCCAACAAGGTCGGTACCTACGGGCTCGCGCTCGCCGCGCACGCCCACGGCGTCCCGTTCTACGTCGTCGCCCCCGTCAGCACCGTCGATCTCCGCACTCCGGACGGCGACGCCATCGTGATCGAAGAGCGCGATCCGGGCGAGGTGCTTACGTTCGGCGGCGCGCGCACTGCACCCGAAGACTCGCTCGCCCGTAACCCCGCGTTCGATGTCACGCCCGCGCGTCTCATCACCGCCGTCGTCACGGAGCGCGGCGTCCTGCGCCCGCCGTTCGCCGAAGGGCTCGCGACGCTGGCGAAGCAAGCGGCGGTGACGCCATGAGCGCCATGCAGGCGGCCACGAAGGCGGCCACGATGGCCGTGATCGGCGGTTCCGGCTTCTACGAGATTGATGGCCTCTCCGGCGTCCAGGCCGTCGAGGTCGATACGCCGTTTGGCGCGCCCTCCGACAGCATCGTGCTCGGCACGCTTGGCGATACGCGTATCGCCTTTCTCCCTCGGCACGGCGTCGGCCACCGCATCCTGCCGTCTGAGCTGCCCCAGCGCGCGAACATCTGGGCGCTGGCCTCGCTCGGTGTCGAGTACGTGATCTCCGTCAGCGCCGTGGGCAGCCTTCGCGAGGAGATCGCGCCCATGCACATGGTCGTGCCCGATCAGCTCATCGACCGCACACACGGCCGGCCGTCGACGTTCTTCGGCCGCGGCATTGTCGCGCACATCGCGTTCGACGAGCCGTTCTGTCCGGTGCTGAGCGAAACGCTGGCGGGCGCGGCAAGCGGCGCTGGCGTGACCGCGCACCGCGGCGGCACGTACGTGGTGATGGAGGGCCCGGCGTTCTCCACCCGCGCCGAGTCGGAGCTGCACCGCTCGTGGGGCGCCGACATCATCGGCATGACCGCGCTGCCCGAGGCCAAGCTCGCCCGGGAGGCCGGCATGTGTTACGCCACGCTCGCCTGCGTCACCGACTACGACACCTGGCACGCGGAGCACGAGTCCGTCAACGTCGAGATGATCCTGCAGAATCTGCAACGCAACGTCGCCAACGCCAAGCGGATCGTCGCCGGGGCCGCCGGCTCGCGCCCGGCCCGCACTTGCGCCTGCAAAGACGCCCTGGCGACAGCCATCGTCACGCCGCTTGCCCTGGTGCCGGAAAACGTGCAACACGACCTGGCTCCGATCCTCGCCCGCGTGCGACCGGAGGTGACGGCATGACCGTGGTCGAGCGCAAAGGCGCCGCCCGCGACCTGTGGACGGAGTACGCCGTCCGCCGGCTGGAGAGCCGCGATCACATCCGCGCGCTGCTCGAGGCGCGCCGCCCCTACGCCGCCTACGCCCTCGGCCAGCTCGAGCCGTCGCTCTTCCGCCAGACCGAGTGGTGGCAGGCCAGCAGCGGTGGCCGTGAGGCGCTGATTCTGCACTCACGCGGTGGGCTTGGCCATGCGACGTTCACCATGGGCGAAGCCGGCGCACTCGATGCGACCCTGCGCGTGCACCCCGGCAGCCGTCACACGTTCCTCACCTGCGAGCCGCACCACCTGGAGACGGTGCTGCGTCACTTCGACCTCGACCAGCGCCAGACCATGATCCGCATGCAGGTCTCGCGCGACACGTTCCGCCCCGTTGGGCGCGCCGAAGGCGCCGCGCGACGCCTTACGGGCCTCGACGCTCGCGAGATCAACCGCCTCTACCGCGTGGATGGCGTACCGTCGTACTACAGCCCCCGTCAGATCGACGATGCCGTGTACTTCGGCGCCGAGGTCGACGGACACGTGGTCGCCGTCGCCGGGACACACGTCATCTCCGGCGTCAGCGGCATCGCCGTCGTCGGCAACGTCTACACGCACCCACGCTACCGCAACATGAAGCTCGCGCAGGCCGCCACCTCCGCCGTCACACGGCTGCTGCTGGAGCGCTGCCGCGAGGTGGTGCTCAGCGTCGACCCCGCCAACGTCCCGGCGGTCGCTGCCTACGAACGGCTGGGCTACGAGGAGGTGGCGAGGCTCATCGAGGGCGCCGCCACCCGCCGCGACGTGCTCGGCGCCGAGACGCTGTTGCGGCGGACACTCGCCCGCCTGCGCGGTAGCCCCAACGAGGAGATCGTGCGGATTCGCGCGGACTGAACGCAGCCAGCCCGGTACATCGAGGACACGGCGAGTATCGCCTCAAGAAAGGAAGCACCTTGACCACCGAGACCACAGCACATCACGTACGCGAACTGCGCCTGGCCGAAGAGGGCGTCCGTCGCATCGAGTGGGCCGCGCGGGAGATGCCCGTCATCCGCCAGATCCGCGACCGCTTCGCGAAGGAGCAGCCGCTGAAGGGCGTCCGCGTCGGCGCCTGCCTCCACGTCACGACCGAGACGGCGAACCTGATGATCGCCATGCGCGACGGCGGCGCCGAGATCTACCTGTGCGCCTCCAACCCGCTCAGCACACAGGACGACGTCGCTGGCGCCCTCGTGGCCGAGTATGGCATCTCCACCTTCGCCATCAAGGGCGAGGACAACGCCACGTACTACAAGCACATCGACTCGGTGCTCGACGCGAAGCCGGCGATGACGATGGACGACGGTGCCGACCTGGTCGCGCGGCTGCACAAGGACCGCACGGACCTGCTGACGCACATCATCGGCGGCACGGAGGAGACGACGACGGGCGTCATCCGCCTGCGCGCGCTGGCCCAGGAGGGCAAGCTGCGCTACCCCATCATCGCCGTCAACGAAGCGAACACGAAGCACATGTTCGACAACCGCTACGGCACCGGCCAGAGCACCCTCGACGGCATCATCCGCGCCACCAACGTCCTCATCGCCGGCAAGAACGTCGTCGTCGCCGGCTACGGGTGGTGCGGGCGTGGGTTCGCCAGCCGCGCCCGTGGCATGGGCGCCCAGGTGATCGTCACCGAGGTCGACCCGCTGCCCGCGCTCGAGGCCGTGATGGACGGCTTCCGCGTCATGCCGATGGCCGAGGCCGCGAAGATCGGCGACATCTTCTGCACCGTCACCGGCGACATCAACGTCATCGACCGCCAGCACATGGAAGCCATGAAGGACGGCGCCATCGTCGCCAACAGCGGTCACTTCAACGACGAGATCAACCTCGTCGCGCTGGCCGAAATGGCCGAGGCCCGTCGCGAGGTCCGCCCCTTCGTCGAGGAGTTCCGCCTGGGCGACGGGCGCAAGATCTTCGTACTGGGCGAGGGGCGTCTTATTAATCTCGCCGCCGCCGAGGGCCACCCCGCCAGCGTCATGGACATGTCGTTCGCCAACCAGGCCCTCAGCGCCGAGCACATGGCCAACAACCACAAGAGCATGCCCAACGACGTCTACTCCGTCCCCCGCGAGATCGACGCCGAGATCGCGCGCCTCAAGCTGGCCGCGATGGGCATGAACATCGACACGCTGACCGAAGAGCAACAGAAATACCTGACCAGCTGGGAGAGCGGCACGTAGATGTTGGACACGAGAAACGGGACGCGGGAAACGGGATCAGGCATGCGGAGACCGATTCAGCACTACCGCGACATTGAGGCGTATCAACGCGCCAAGGTCCTCCTAATGCCCGTGCATCAGTTGCTCCGCAAGCTCCCCAAGGAGGAGCAGTACGAGCTTGCCAGTCAGATGCGACGAGCCAGCAAGTCGATTCTCGCCAATATCGCCGAAGGCTACGGGACCAAGCGCTCACCCGCGAAGTTTCGCGCCTTTCTCGATATTGCCCTCGGTTCTGCAAACGAAATGATCGTTCACTTGGAGGTAGGTGAAGCGATCGGGTACTTCACCTCAGAAGAGATTGAGCCACTGATGCAGGAGTACGAAATTGTAGCCAAGCAACTGTACCGGCTTATCCAGAACTGGAAGGATTTCAGCACTAGAAACGGTGACGGGGGCTAAGGGATCCCGCATCCCGCATCCCGTTTCTCGCTTCCAACGTCCAGGAGAAACACATGACCACCACCTTCATGAGCAGCCCCTCGCTCTTCCTGACCTCCGAGTCCGTGACCGAGGGCCATCCCGACAAGATGTGCGACCAGATCAGCGACGCCGTCCTCGACGCGATCCTGCGCGAGGATCCGATGGGCCGCGTTGCCTGCGAGACCGCCTGCACCACCGGCCTCGTCGTCGTCATCGGCGAGATCACGACCTCGACCTACGTCGACATCCCCACCATCGTGCGCGAAACAGTCCGCGAGATCGGCTACAACAACCAGCACTACGGCTTCGACTGGGAGACCTGCGGCGTCATCGTCTCCATCAAGGAGCAGTCCGCCGATATCGCCATGGGCGTAAACCGCGCCCTCGAGGCCAAGAAGGGCGAGATGGCCGACGACCTGGACACCGGCGCGGGCGACCAGGGCATGATGGTCGGCTTCGCCTGCAATGAGACGCCCGAATTCATGCCGCTCACCATCTCGCTCGCTCACCGCCTGTGTCACCAGCTTTCCCACGTCCGCAAGGAAGGCGGGCTCACGTACCTGCGCCCCGATGGCAAGTCACAGGTCACCATCGAGTACGAGAACGGCAAGCCGAAGCGCGTCGATACGGTCGTCATCTCCACCCAGCACGACGACGAGGTCGCGCGCGAGACGCTCGAGGCGGACGTGCTGGAACAGGTGATCAAGCCCGTCCTCCCTGCCTACCTGGTGAAGGAGGCGCCACGCGCCCTCATCAACCCCACGGGCCGGTTCGTGATCGGCGGTCCCATGGGCGACGCCGGCCTCACCGGCCGCAAGATCATCGTCGACACCTACGGCGGCATCGCCCGGCACGGCGGCGGCGCCTTCAGCGGCAAGGATCCGACAAAGGTCGACCGCTCGGCCGCCTACGCCGCCCGCTACGTTGCCAAGAACATTGTCGCCGCGGGCATCGCCGACCGCTGCGAGATCCAGGTGTCCTACGCCATCGGCGTCGCGCGCCCCACGTCGATCTCGGTCGAGACCTTCGGCACCGGCCGCATCGACGACACGCGGATCCAGGCGCTCATCGACGCGCACTTCGACCTGCGCCCCGCCGCCATTATCCGCGAACTGAACCTGCGCCGCCCCATTTACAAGGCGACCGCCGCGTACGGCCACTTCGGCCGCGACGACATCGACGCGCCGTGGGAGCGCACGAACAGGGCGGAGGAGCTGCGCGCGGCGGCCGGGATCAAGGAGGCGGAGGGCGTGCCGGCGTCGTAGGGTTCACTGCAGAGGCGCAGAGGACGCAGAGGATCTCAGGGATCGGCGAGTGACGGGCGGTCGCGAGGCCGCCCGTTTCTATTCAGCCCAGGCGGGCGCGTCGGCGCCCAGCGCCGGCGATGGCCGCTCCCACTTGGGCGCCGTCTCCGGCAGCTCCACCACCGGCCGCAGGTGCGTCAGCCCACCCTGTGCCGTCTCCGACTGCATCATCAGCCCCGCCACATCACCCAGGCCGCTCGCGGCCGCCGGATCGCACGTCGCGCCCAGCCGCGTGAACCACATCGCCGTCTGGCACAGCGACGCCCGCACGTGCCAGCTCCCGCCTTCCGTCGCGCGCCGCGCCAGCGCTGTCATCACGCCGTACGCCGCCAGGTACCCCGTCGTGTAGTCGCAGGCCGCCGCCGGCACGAGCTGCGGCTTGCCCGGCGCTCCCTGCGCCGCCGCGATCCCCGTCGCACTTTGGGCGAGCTGCTCCCAGCCCGGCCGCTCGCGCCAGGGGCCGGTGTGGCCGTAGCAGTTGATCGAGACGTACACGATGCCCGGCCGAATGGCCGCCACATCCTCCAGCCCCAGCCCGCGCCGCTGCATAGCCCCGGACCGGTACCCCTGGCAGAATACGTCCGCCTCGCCAAGCAGCTCGCGCATCGTGCGCGCGCCGTCATCGGTGCGCAGGTCGACGTAGGCCGACCGCTTGCCGTGGCTCGTGTCCAGCACGAACGCGGGCACGTTCGGCAGCTCGGGCGCGTTCACCAGCAGCACGTCCGCGCCGTGCTCGGCGAGCGTACGCCCGCACGCCGGTCCCGCCAGCACGCGCGTCAGGTCCAGCGCCCGCACGCCCGCCAGCGGCCGGTCGCCCTCGGGTAGCGGCGTCGGCGGCGCGTCGCCGATCTGCACCACCTCAACGGCAGGCAGCGTCGAAAGCGCGATCCCCTGCGGGTGTGCCGCCCACTCCTCGGCGGTGCGGACCATTGCGCCGCACATCCCCCGTGCCGCCAGCGCGTCCTCGAGATCCTGCGCTGACCAGGCACGCAACGCCGCCGCGATCGCCTCGGCGGTCTCGTCGCACTTCAGCACCTCGAACGTGCCGGCCTTCAGCGCGGGGAAGGCGCCGTGCAGGTGGATCCAGCGGCCGTCGCCGCACTCGTACAGCGCGACGGCCGGGTTCCCCTCGGCCGTCCGCGGCGTCGCCTGGCCCTCGAGCCGTTGCAGCACGAACCCGATCAGCGAAGCCGCCGCCGCCCGCAGTTCGACGCGCACCGACTGTGTCCGCCCCGTCCGCAGCCGCCATAGATCGGCTGCCGCCGACCCGCACGCCGCCACGGCCACCGCCGCTGCTTCGCCGACCGGGAATCGCGCCCCCAGCACCGGATCCGTACCGGCGATCTCGATCGACGCGGGGTCTGGCAGCGACAGGCGCGCGGCGGCCAGGATCTCCGTGAGGCGGTTAGCGTCCAAGCGTTAGCTCCGTGGACGCAATCGTAGCGCACGCCGCAATAAGGCGTTACGCAGGGACGTCCACGCCGACTCCAGCCGCTCACTCTCCTCGTCCGACAGGTCCTTGTGCCCGAAGCGGGACCGCTCGTAGCGCGCCGCTACGTAGCCCGCGGCGTCCGCGCCCGGCACCTCGCGTCGCAGCCGCGCAGCAAACTCCCGCGGCGTCTCGTGGGACTCGGGCCGTTCCTGCGCCAGCGTCGCCAGCCGCATCGTCTTCTCCCATAGCCGCACGGGCTGCGGCAGCCCGCCCAGCCCGTACTCCCACGCGAACGTCGCGCCTGCCGCGGCCACCACCAGCGCCACGACGGCCGCGAACAGCCCGATCAGCAACGGCAGGCTGTTGTCGCCGCCGCCCTCGCCCGCCTGCGGCAGCGGAGCCACCGGCCCCGCCGGCTCCAGGCCGCCCAGGTCCAGGCCGTCGCCCAGCCCGCGTTCGCCGGGGCTGCCGCCCGGCGTCGCTTCGGCCGCCGGCGCGTCGCTTCGGCGCGGGATCGGCGGCTGCGCGGGCGACGGGCTGAACTCCACCCAGCCAACGCCCGGGAAGTACACCTCGGGCCAAGCGTAGGCGTTCCGCTGGGTCAGCGTGTAGTGGTTGTCCTCGCCCTCCGCCAGCGGGTCGATGACGTACCCCGTCGCCACTCGCGACGGGACCCCCAGCGTCCGCAGCATCACCGCCATGGCCGAGGCGTGATAATCGAAGTACCCGCGCTGCACATCGAACAGGAAGAAGTCGATCGCGTCCCGGCCGGGCGGCGTCGCCGGCACGTTGTAGTCGTTGGGGAACGTCCGCAAATACTGCTGGACCAGCAGCGCCTCTTCGTAGGGCGTCTGCGCGCCCGTGGTCACCTCGCGCGCCTTCGCTCCTACGCGCTCCGGCAGGTCCTCCGGTAGCTGCAGGTAGCGGTCCAGCACCCACTGCGGGTAAGCCGTGCCAGCGGCGTTGAGCTGCTCGATGCTTGGGATCGCGGCGCTGCCCGTCACGCTGTAGGTATCGCCGTCGTCCAGATCCGTGTCGGGCTTCAGGCTGCTGATGTCGCCGGGATCGCTCCCGATGCGCGCGCTGGCGGCCTGGTCCGACTGCAACGGCTGGCCCACGCTGAAGAGGTGCTCGTCGTTGCCGCCCTCGACCGTGACGTTGATGGCCACCTCCTGCCGCGAAGCCTCCGGCACCGGCTGACCTTCCTCCGTCCGCTCTCCGGGCGGGAGTTCGACGCCGTTCACGTTCAGCTTCCACCCGTTGCTCGTGTACTCGTCGAACGACTGCTCCCGCAAGAACTGCGCCATCTCGGGCGTCAGCTCGACATCGATCTGCACCGCGTCCTTGCCGTTCAGCGTGATCTTCCCCTGGAACGGCAGCGCGTCCTTGATGTTGTGCGCGTTGATCGGCTTCTTCGCGTTCACGCCCACGAACACGCGTGCGTACGGGTCCAGTCGGCTCGTCAGCGGCGCCGTGAAGTCGTCCCATCGCTCCTTCGCCGTGTCCGAGCGATGTGCCAGCGGCATCAGCCACACGCCCAACAGCAGCGCCACCGTCGCCCAGAAGGTCACGTGCAGTACCGACAGGCTCATGAACTCCGGGTACGCGATGCGCTCCGCGTTCCAGGCGATCTGCTTCTGCTCGACGTGCAGCCGCATCACCAGCAGCACCGCGCCGAAGCAGTACGCGACGAAGGCATAGCTGAACTGCCCCGGGATGAAGCTGATGTTCCACATCAGCGCCAGTCCGCTGGGGATCAACCCCAGCCACGGGTTCTTCAGCCGGAAAATCGCCCACGCCGAGGCATATGCGCCTATCCACGTCAGCGCCAGTATCACTACGACTACGGGCAGCCCATCGTTGCTGATGCCGCCCTGTGTCGCCGCCGACCACCACACGTACATGCGGTCCAGCAGTTGGTCCGTGCGAGCCGCCGGCGTTCCCCCGGGCAGGATCGCCAGCAGTTGGAAGTACACCAGCGCCGCTCCGCCGGCCAGCGCCACCAGGTGCAGTACCGCCCCCGGCCACCGCACCTTCGCCAGCCCGTAGCCGGCCAGCAGCCCCGCGAACCCGATCGGGTACAGCGACGGCATCTCGTCCACCCAGTTCGCACCCTGGATCGACGCGACACACGCCAGGAACAGCAGCGCCGTGATCCCCAGCGTCAGCCACTCCTCCCACGGGATGATCGCGGACAGCCGCTCGTCTTGGGCGCCCTCGTCGTGTCGCCGTTGAAAGATCTCGTCCCAGTTCGCTTCTCGCATCGTCCGCCCCTACGTCCCCGATTTCGCCGGTGCGTCTTCCACCGTCCCGCCCAGCGCGCTCTGCAGATCGTCCGCGTGCTTCACCATGTACGTGAACACGTCGCTCGCCGCGAGCGTCGCGAACACGCCCAGCGAACTCTCGGCCCCGCCGAAGGTGCTGGTCTCCAGCACGATCGCCGCCACCTTCACGCCGCGCCCGTGCAGCAGCCCCAGTGCCGCCACCCAGCGCTCGTCCGTCGACGGCGTGATCACCACCACCGTCGTGTGCCGCCCGAACCGGCGTGCCTCGTTCGCGACCAGGTCGTGCAGCGGCACGTCGCCCCACGTCCGCGCCATCGCGAGCGACTCCAGGATCCGGGTGTACTGGTCGATGCCGCGCTCCGCCTCGATCACGTCGAAGCTGCGGCCGTACGACATGAAGCCGACGGTGCGGTTCGCCGTCAGGAAGTATCGCGCGACCGACGCCGCGATCCGTACGCCATACTCCTCCGTCGAGTCGTCGCCGTCACCGACGTGCACCTCGCGGTCAAGGTCGACGATGATCCAGATGTCGCTTGCGGGATCCAGCTCGAAGATCTTCACCATCAGCTCGCCGGTGCGTGCCGTGCTGGCCCAGTGGATGCGGTTGTAGCTGTCGCCGAACTCGTAGGGCCGCACGCCCGAGGCGTTCGGCGTCACGTAGTGCGTGCGCCGCCGGAACCGGCCTTCGCCCGGCAGGTTGGCCGGCGGCACGTAGAAGTTCGGCAGCTCCGTCGCGCGCGGGTACACCAGGACGTTTTGTGACCGTCCGTAGCTGCGCTCGTGATGGAACAGCCCGAACGGGTCCCCCGTCCGTACCATCACCGGCCCCACCGCATACAGCCCCCGCCGCGTAATCGTCGATTTCACGCGGAACGTGCGCGACCCCTTCGCCGGCACGGTGACCACCCTCCGCGCATGGTGCCCGGGCATCTCGCTCGGGTCGTCGATCTCAAGCCATACCTTCGCCAGCCAGGACCGGTTGCGGACGGTGATGCGCTCTTCGTACGTCCCGCCCTCCTGCAGGCGGTCACCCGACCGGTCCGCCGTGATCTCGATCCCCTGCAAGTTCAGGCGCGCCCACGCATACGCCACCGGGATCCCCAGCAACGCTACGTACGAAAGGCGCCACGCCAGCCAGAACCCGGTCGAGATCGCGCTGACCGCGCACACGAGGAACAACACCAACACGCCCGTCAGCGTGCGGTTGTCGATGAAGATGGTGCGGTACAGGCGCGTGAGACGCCGCATGGCGACCGCCTACCGGCTCTGCTGGCTCGTTGCTCGCGTTGACTCCGTGGATGCGTCGCCGCCTCCGCGCGCTCGCGCGCCGGGGACCGGCATCTGCTCCAGCACCTGCTCGACGATCTCCTTCGCGGTCACGTTCTTCACGCGCGAGGCCGGGCTTACGATGATCCGGTGGCCCAGTGTCGCGTACGCCAGCTCCTTCACGTCGTCCGGCACCACGAAGTCGCGCCCGTCCAGCAGCGCCCGCGCCTGGCACGTCCGGTACAACGCCAGCGACCCCCGCGGCGACGCTCCCAGGTACACCGACGCGTTCTTCCGCGTCGCGTCGACGATGCTGACGATGTAGTGCTTGATCAGCGGGTCGACGTAGATGTCCTTCACCGCCCGCTGCATCGAGAGCAACTCGTCGGGCCCGGTCACCCGCTCCAGCGAGTCGATCGGGTGCTGCCGCTGCTGCCCTTCCATGATCAGCACCTCGTCGGTCATCGACGGGTATCCCAGGTGGATGCGCAGCAGGAAGCGGTCGAGCTGCGCCTCCGGCAGCGGGAACGTCCCCTCATATTCGATCGGGTTCTGCGTCGCCAGCACCATGAACGGCGCCGGCATCGGGTGCGTCACCCCGTCCACGGTCACCTGCCGCTCCTCCATCGCCTCCAGCAGCGATGATTGGGTCTTCGGGGTCGCCCGGTTGATCTCGTCGGCCAGCACCACCTGCGCCACGATGGGCCCCGGCCGGAACTCGAAGTCGCCGGTCTTCTGGTTGTAGATCGAGACGCCGCTTACGTCGCTGGGCAGCAGGTCGGGCGTGAACTGGATGCGCCGGAAGTTGCACCCGGTCGAGACGGCGATGCTGCGCGCCAGGATCGTCTTTCCCACGCCCGGTACGTCCTCGATGAGGACGTGCCCCTGGCACAGCAGCGAGATCAGCGTCAGCCGGACCTCGGCCTCTTTCCCGATAATCACCTTCTCGACGCTGGCGATGATCCGCTCGGCGACGATCTTGGGGTCTTCCATGTATTCCTCCGGCCGGGGTCGGGGCGGGTGTACGAGAGGTATACGTCTCTGGGCGAGGGAAGGTTTCTCGATTATAGCAACGGGATGGCGCGCCATGAGCGCAACCGATGTGACAATCCGCTGACACCGGGCTGACGCAACTCGTTGGGGGGCACTGGCGGCCCGCGACATCGACCTGGAGCGGCTGATCCGCTGATGGGCTGGCGCGCCGATCCGCTAGCGGCTCCCCGCGAAGTCCGCCTTAGCCAGCCGCACCAGTTCCGGGTCGAGAGCCAGCTCGACGCCGGTCATGGCGAGGGCCTTCGCCACCGACACCATGTTCTCATGTGCCGCGTCCGTTGCCGCCACCGCCGTGAACTCGGGCGAGTGCGTCAGCTTCGGCGCCCCCACACTGAACGTCGGGTGGATGGACGGCACCACCTGGCTCACGTTCCCCATGTCGCTGCTGCCGCTCGTCAGGTCGCGCAGCTCGATGAAGGTGCGCCCCAGGTCCTCTGCATTGCGCCGGTACACCTCCACCATCGGCCGGTTGTTCTTCATCGGCGCATACTCGGACTCCTCGTGCCAGTCCATCGTCACCGTGCACCCCGTCGCCAGCGCCCCCGCTTCGAAGCACGCGCGGACACGCTGTTTCAGCTCCTCCAGGTACCACGGCTTCAGCGCACGCACGTAGAACGCGCCCTTCGCCCGCTCCGGCACGATGTTCGGCGCCTCACCCCCGTACGTGACGATGCCGTGCAGCCGCGCGTCCCGCCGGATGTGCTGCCGGAGTTGCGCGATCGACTGGTATGCCGTCACCAGCGCGTCCAGCGCGTTGATCCCCTGCTCCGGAAACACCGACGCGTGCACCGCCTTCCCGCGGTACTCGACGTCCACGTGCGCCACCCCGAACATCGGCGACTCTGCCAGGTCCACCGGCCCCGGGTGCGCCATCATCGCCACGTCCACCCCTTCGAACGCGCCGGCCTTGATCATCGGGATCTTGCCGCCGTTCCCCTCCTCGGCAGGCGTCCCCAGGATGACGATGCGCGCGTCCCCGGGGTCCAGCGCTTTCGTCAGCGCCACGGCCGAGCCGACGCCCGTCGTCGCGATGAGGTTGTGCCCGCACGCATGCCCGATCTCCGGCAGCGCGTCGTACTCCGCGCAGATCGCGATCGTGGTCGCCCCGTGGCCCCACTCGCCCCGGAACGCCGTCTCCATCCCGTACGCGTGCTCCTGCAGCGCGAACCCCTGCGCCTTCAAGAATGGCGCCAGCAGCCCGTACGCGTGCCGCTCCTCCCACGCCAGTTCCGGGTGCGCGTGGATCTCCTTCGAGAGCCGGATCAGCTCCGGCGCCAGCGCATCGACCGCCGCCCGTGCGCGCTCCTTCGCCGTCGACATGTCCGTCATCGCTCACCGCCCATCAGCAAGAGTGTGGGGCAAGCGTACACCCGGCCCGCATGACGTCGTAGGGGCACGCCGCGGCGTGCCCCTGGTTCGTCCGTTCGGGGTTCGCGATCAGTTCCGCTGGTCGATCGGCGTCCAGCGCAGGTGCCGCGGGCCCGTGTACTCCAGCAGCGGCCGGATGAGCACGTTGTCGTCGTACTGCTCCAGCACGTGCGCCACCCACCCCGGCATCCGGCCCACCGCGAACATTGGGATGAACTGCTCCTCCGGAATACCCAGCAGGCTGTACACCGCGCCGGCATAGAAGTCGACGTTCGGGTAGATCCCCTTCGCCCGGTACGGCTCCATCGCCCGCTCGACCTCCTGCAGGATCTGGAACCAGGTGTCGTTCCCGCGCTGATGGCCCAGCTCCCGCGCGACGCCGCGCAGCTCGCCCCCGCGAGGGTCCTCGTTCTTGTACACGCGGTGGCCGAAGCCCATGACCTTCTCGCCCGCCTTGATCTTCTCCTCGATGTAGTCGATGGCCTTCTGCGGGTCGCCGATCTCCTCGACCGTCTTCTGCACCGCCTCGGCCGCGCCGCCGTGCAGCGGACCCTTCAGCGTCGCGATCGCGGCGACGATGCACGAACCGATATCGGCGGCCGTGCCCGCGGCCACGCGCGCAGCGAACGTCGAGGCGTTGCTGCTGTGCTCCGCGTGCAGCACCAGGTCCAGGTCGATGATCTTCGCGTCCTCGGGCGAGGGCTCCCTCCCGAACATCATGTAGAGGAAGTTCGCCGCGTGGCTCAGGTCCTCGCGCGGGCTCACCGGGTCCAACCCCTGCCGGATGCGGTGCATCGCAGCGACGATCGTCGCCACCTGCGAAATGAGGCGCACACCGACCGGCAGCCCCACCTCCACCGTCGCCTCGTGGCTGTTTTCGTCCAGCCCCACCACGGCCGAGACCGCTGTCCGCAGGATGTCCATTGGGTGCGCTGCCTTCACCCGCGTGATGATCTCGATGACAGGCTCCGGGACCGCGCGGCCGGCCTTCAGCTGCCGGTCGAAGTCACGAAGCTGCTCGCGGTCCGGCAGCGCACCGTACAGCAGCAGGTACGACACCTCCTCGAACGTCGCGTGTACGGCCAGGTCGTGGATGTTGTAGCCACGGTAGACCAGCTTGCCCGCGTCTCCGTCGATGAAGGCGATGCGGGTCGCGTCCAGGACGACACCCTTCAGTCCGCTGCCGATGCTGCCCATGCGTCAGGTCTCCTTCCGGCGTAACGCGGGCACGGCGGGGTGGCCGGACCCTCCTGTTTAGTATTCGGACGGTGAATACCGTGAATAGACTGCATTAATCCTATCACTGGCGGATCTCCGCCCCGAGTGGTTTCGATGAACATCGTGTTACGCGCTGCCGCAGCTTCGCGATCTCGCCGACCGCCGCCGCGCCGGCGTCGACATAACAGCCCGTTTGCAAGGCGATGAGGTCGCTGCTACTATTGCGGCTGCGTGTCCACTGGACCGCGGACAAAAGAAGCTAGGCTACAGCGCTCGATAGGAGAGACGACCCGGGGCCTGGCCGGCCGGATTCGCGAGAAGCGCGGGTTCTGCCGGGGGCCTTTTGCGTTGTCAAACGAGAGATGGATGCCGACGGAGTAGGCACACGCGTGCCACCATTCACCTAGCGGTTCCGGGTTTCGTCCCGGGCATTCGGACCCCGGCGGGCACGGGGTGGAAAGGACACTCGAATGCACGTAACGATCGATGGGTTCGGCGGCAACCCCGCACTGCTCGGAAATCTTGAGCTGGTCCGCAATCTCCTCGACCGGTATCCGGACGAAATCGGAATGACAAAGATCTCGGAGCCGCACGTCTTCGAGTACTCCGGCGTCAAGCCCGAAGACTGGGGCGTCTCAGGCTTCGTCATCATCGCCGAATCCCACATCGCCATCCATACCTTCCCCGGGCACGGACAGGTGTGGGTCGACATCTTCTCCTGCAAGGGCTTCGACGACCTCCCCGCGATCGACAAGATCGTCGAAGCCTTCGATCTCGAGGACACCCGCATCAACCGCCTGGAGCGCGGCCTCGAGTACCCCCACAGCGTCCAGCGCAGCATCCCCCTGAACCGCCAGGAGCGCCGCGAAGTCACCCCCGTCTGAATCGGGTGCACACGTATCGCAATTGTAGGGGCGGCCCTCTCTGGCCGCCCTTTGCGTTGCACCGCACGTCCGGCCTTCGCGACTGTAGGGGTGGCCCTGTGTGGCCGCCCTTCGCATCGCGCACCACGTCCCGCCTTCGCCGCCGTAGGGGCGGCCCTGTGTGGCCGCCCTTTGTTTTGCACACCACACGCCGCCTTCGCCGCCGTAGGCGCGGTCCTGTGTGGCCGCCCTCGCCGCAGCGCTGGCCTTTACACGCCGCGCCGTCTCCCGGCGCCCGCCCGCTATACGCCGGTCGCACCTCCCGCATACAATTCCGGTGGAGGTCCTGCCCGTGCCCGTCATCACCGTCTCCGGTTCGCTGGCCTCGGGCGCGCGTGAAGTAGCGCAGGCCGTCGCCTCCCAGCTCTCCCTCGACTACGTAGACCACGAGATCCTCGTCGAGGCCGCCCGCGCCCTCGGCGTCAGCGTCACCGCCATGGAGCGCCACGACGAGCGCCGCAGCACCGTCGGCGAGCGCCTGGCCTCCGTCATGCGCACCCTCATGGAGCGCAGCGCCGCCGCCGGCACCGCCGACCCGCTCGCGGGCGGCGGGCTCGAGACCGTCCTCGCCCGCTCCTACGGCGAAGCAGCCGAGCTTGGTTCGGCGACCCAGGCCGGTCAGCTCGATGACGAGAGCTACATCCGCACGCTGACCAACGTGATCAAAGGCATCGCCGCCCGCGGCAACGTCGTCATCCTTGGCCGCGGCTCCCAGGCCATCCTCCAGCATCAGGCGGAAACGCTGCACGTGTGGGTGGCAGCCCCGCGAGAGTGGCGCGTCGAGAACCTCATGCAGCGCGAGGGGATCGGCCAGGCGGAGGCCGACAAGCGCATCACCCGCAGCGACCGCGACCGCGACGCCTTCCACCGCCACTATTTCAAGGCCGAACCCAACAGCCCACAGCTCTATGACGTGGGCTTCAACGCCTCCCGCATCCGTCCCAACATCGCCGCAAAGATGATCGCCCTCGCCGCCCGCGAACAAGCCCCCAAACCCGGATAGTCACGTTATCGCACCCAACGTCCCCCCAACGCCCAGCCGCTAACGCCCAACGACTAACCCATGTACATCCACCCAGAAGCCCAGCGCCTCCTCGAAGACATCCACCGAGCGCACGAGCAGCTCATGGCGCACTTCCACACCGACGAGGCGCATCGCCGCGCCTTCCGCGCCGTGTATGAGGCCTTGGAGTCGGCCGTCGGCGACGTCGACGAAGCTCACCTGCAAGCACCCATCGACGGTGGCTGGTCGCCCGCCCGCATCCTCGTCCACCTCGCCGAGCACGACCAGGGTATCGAGGAGGCGTCCCGCCGTGGTGTCGAGCACATGATCGAGCACGGCCTGGAGCACGCCCGCAACCTCTGGCAGGCACGCGCCCCCCGTTCGGACGCATGAGCGCCCTCGTCGCCGCGGCGATCGTCGCGGGCTCGTACTTGCTGGGTTCCGTGCCCGTGGCCCAGCTCGTCGCGCGCTATACGAAGGGCCTCGACCTGCGCGACGTCGGCAGCGGCAACGTTGGAGCATCCAACGTCTGGCAGAGCGTCGAGCGCTGGCTCGTCGTGCCCGTCGGCCTCGCGCAGATCGCCCAGGGCCTCGCGGGCGTGGTCGTCGCTCGCCTCGCCGGTCAAGGCGCCGGCGTCCAGGCCGCCGCCGGCATCGCCGCCGTCCTCGCGCACGACTGGAACCCCTGGCTTGGCTTCACCGGCGGTCGCGGCATCGGCCAGACCATCGGCGTCCTCCTCGGACTCTCCTGGCCCTCCCTCGCGGTCTTCATCGTCGTCTCGCTGGTGGGCGTGGCGCTCGGCTGGATCCCGCAGTTCATCGCCGTGGCGCTGTTCGCGGCGCCCTTCGGAGAGATCTTCTTCGGCGACGAGGCCGCCGCCGCGTGGGGCGCGCTCGTGCTCGCGGCCATCGCCATGGCGAAACGCGTGCTCGCGAACGCGCGCCCCGGCCCGGAACTCCCGCGCCCCGGCGTCTGGGTGACGCGACTCATCTACGATCGCGACACGCTTGACCGCGATGCCTGGATCCGTCGCGGCCTTCCTCGCCGTCCCTCGCGCACCCGCGGCTGATCCGTCGCCGCCTTGTGCACTTACCGATGTTGCGCGGCCGATGTGACAGTCGATGACTGGCCGAAGGCGGGAGCCGTCGCCGGCTGTGTACTGCGGTTGGACGCTCGGCAGGACTGTGTCCGCTACAATGCGCTCGCTACGCACGCACGAGAGCAGCGCATCGCATGACCAACCCGCCCCCGCCCGTCCGACGCCGGCGCGCCATCGTCCCGGTTCTCTGTCTCTGGCTGATCCCGTTCGTCGTAGCCTGTGGTGTCGCCACCGCCGAGCCGACGCCGTCGGCCGCGCCGCCCACCCGCACGCCCGTCGTCGCCGCCACGCCCACGCCGGACACGGAGCTGCTGCGCGATGGCGGCATCGTCACCATCCAGCGCGCCTACGACCGCCTGCTCGACGAGTACATCGAGCCGCTCGACTCGTCCCGCATCCTCGACGGCGCCTGGACGCTGCTCACGCAACGCGCCGCCGAAGAGTCGCTCGAGGTCCCCGACAAGCCCGGTTTCGCCGACGACCGCGCCGCCGACTTCGAGCTGTTTCGCGCCTCCTACACCGCCATCGCCGCCCAGTCGGCCGACCCCACCCAGCTTCGCTACGCCGCCATCCGCGGCATGACCGAGGCGCTCCAGGACTGCCATACATACTTCCTCAGCCCCGTCGCCAGCGACACCCTCATTGACCAGCGCGAGGGCAACGGCGTCGTCGGTATCGGCGTCGAACTGGCCGGCATCCCCCCGCTGGTTACCGAGGTCATCACCGCCGGCCCGGCCGACCGCGCTGGCATCCGCGTGGGCGACGTGCTCGTCGCCGTCGACGGTGCGGACATCAGCGAGCGCGGCCCCGCCAGCGCCTTCGAGTTCATCAACGGCGACGAGAACACCAGGGTCACCATCACCCTCGAGCGTCCCAGCGAGCCCGCCCCGTTCGACGTCACCGTCACGCGCGAGCGCGTCAACCCGCCGAACATCGAGACGAAGATCGTCGAGAACACGATCGGCTACCTGCGGGTCCGCAACTTCGTCGACGGCGGCATCGCCGCACCCCTCCGCCAGACGCTCGATGCCTTCGAGACGCAGGGTGTCACGTCGTGGATCATCGATCTGCGCGGCAACCCCGGCGGCCGCCTCGATACCGACGCCATCAGCCTCTTCGTGCGGGAGGGTGTCATCGTCCGCGACCGCGACCGCGCCGGCGCCGTCCATGAGGATCTGGCGAGCGGACTCACGCTCACCACCCTCCGTCCGACGGTGGTGCTGACGAACAACCGCACCGGCTCCGTCGCCGAGGTGTTCGCCGCCGCGCTTCAGGAGTACGGACTCGCCTACGTCGTCGGCGCGAACACCAACGGCTGCGTCGGCTACACCGACGTGCGCGAGCTGGGTGACGGCTCCTCGCTGGCCGTCACCACGAACGTGAACCTGGGCCCGGTCAGCGGCCAGGAGCTTGCGGGCGTCGGCGTCGCGCCCGACGAGCTGGTCCCCCGCACGGCCGAGGACATCGCCGCCCTGCTCGACCCCCAGCTCGATGCCGCCGTCGCTCACCTGCACACCGTCGTCGACACGGCCACCGATTCCCCGTAACAAGGCCTCCGTGGAGCAGCAAATGCCGCCGTAGTGCGGGCTTTTCAACCCGCGCTGGTTGAGTGGCTCCGTAGCGCGGGCCTTCAGCCCGCGCGGGGTTGGGTATCGATCCGCAGTGGTCAGAAGTCCCGCGGAGTCCGCCCTACACCGGATCCTCCGGCGCCGGCACCGCCGCCCGGCCGCCCAAGAACCGCGGCCGTCGCCCTCTCGGCGGCTTCGGCGCCGGGGCGCTCTCCTCGCCCTCGCTGCCCTCGCTTGCCTCCACCGGCGGGTCCGCCGGGGGCGTTGCCGGCCCCTCGGCCCCGAACCCCGGATTCCCCAGGTCCGCCGCCGGGACCACCTGCTCGAGCTGCAGCCGCTCCCTCAGCGCCTTCGCCCCGTACTCCCCCAGCGACCGGTCGAGCGCCTCGTCCGGCGGCACGTCGCCCAGCCGCAGGTACGCGTACTGGTACATGTCGCGGGCCATCGCCGCGAACGGCACTACCAGGATCACGAAGATGAACCCGCCAAGAGCCCCTGCCACCACCAGCAGCATGATGATCACGCCCGGATGCAACCGCAGGAAGTCCCCCTGGATCTTCGGCACGATGAAGTTGTTCTCGATCTGCTGGATAACGAGGAACGCCAACGCCACCCACAGCGCCTTCATGGGGTCCTGCGCCAGCGCCACGAGCACCGCCGGGATCGCCCCGATGATCGGCCCGATGATGGGCACCATCTCCGTCACGCCCGCGATGATCGCCAGGCCGATGGGGTATTTCACGTTCAGCAGGTCCAGCGCCACGTACGACATCGCGCCGATGATGAGCCCCTGCAGCAACATGGCCCGGATGTAGTTCTTGAACACGGCGTCGATGATGCCCAGCACGTTCCGCACGTCGTGCCGCCAGTCCGGCGGGAACATGCCGATGAAGGAGCGTACGCCGCGCGGATGGTCCTTCAGCGTGTAGAACAGCCACACCGGGATCGTCAGGTAGCCGATGAGGATCGCGAACGTGCTTCCCAGGAATGCCACCGCGTCCGGCGCGAGCCCCGTCGCCCACTCACCGCCCGCGTCGCCCGCATCCTGCAGCCACTTGTCGACCCGCTCGTGCTGCTCCGCCGGCACGTACTTGTCGTAGAACTCGGTGAGCCGCTCGCGTGCGCTGTCAATCGTGTCCGGCAGGCTGTCGCTGAACTCCTGGATCTCGTCGATGGCGTCCGGCACCACCAGGAACCCGATCCCCGTCCCGATGCCCGCGACCGACGCGTACAGCAGCAGGATCGCGATCCCGCGCGCCGCGTACGGCCGCGCCCGGTAGAACGGCAGCCGCACGGCGATGAGCGACACCGCCGGCGCGATCACGTACGCGATCGCCGTGCCCAGCACGAACGGAAAGATCGCTGTCCGCACGCTCCAGATGACGTACAGGCCCAGCAGCAGCGGCAGAATGACCATCACGACGCGCGTGCGTCGCTTCCAGGCGGCGTCCATACGATCCCTATCGTCCCAGATTCGCCCCTCCCAGCGCCATAGGGCGTTCAGACCATTCGGTCCGGTTGCCCCCGTACGCCCATCCGCGCGTCGCCCGCGTACGACCTCGGCCGCGTACGCCCTCGCCAGCCGCCTGCCCCTTCCCTACACTGCCGCCATGCACCCGAACGCCTCGCTGGCCGAGATGGTGGCCTGGCTCGACGCCCACCTCGACGCACCGCGCTATCGCGACTCCGAGCCCGATGCCAACGGCCTCATCCTCCACACCGGCGAGCCCGGCGTGACGAAGTTCGCCGTCGCCGTGAACACCTCGCTGGCCACGATCTTCGGCGCCGCGAAGGCCGGCGCTCAGCTCCTCGTCGTCCACCACTCCACGTGGGACTACATCGACTACCACCTGCGCGAAGAGAAGCTGCAGGCCCTCAAGCTGGCCGGCGTCTCCCTGTACGGCGCCCACGCAGCCCTCGACTGCGCGCCGGATGTGGGCAACGGCTGGGTGCTGGCCCAGCTACTCGGCGTCCGCGTAGAGGGCACGTTCTGCGACTACCACGGCGGCAAGGCCGGGGTCATCGGCGCCTGCGATGGTTCTTTCCCGGAACTGATCCAGCGGGCCTCGCGCGAGCTGCGCGTGCAGGTCGAGGCGCATCAGCACGCCAAGACGTTCGGCCGAGTCGCCATCGTCCCCGGCGCGGGCGGCATGACCAACGACATGGATGAGGCCCGCCGTCTCGGTGCCGATACCTACGTCACCGGCGAGGGCAGCATGTTCACCCGCATGTTCGCGAAAGAGACCGGCATGAACCTCGTCCTCGGCACCCACTACGCCACCGAGGTCCCGGGCATTCGCGCCCTCGGCGAACGCCTCTCGCTCGAGGCTGGTATCCCGTTCGAGTTCATCGACGAATCTCCCGACGTCTTCTGATCATGCCCGCCACCTCCAACCTCCCACCGCCCACCTCCAGGCCCCTTCCCCGGGACATGCTCGCCCGTATCCGGCGCATCGAGATCCGCGCGCGCCGCCTCGTCGCCAACGTCTTCTTCGGTGAGTACCACAGCGTCTTCAAGGGCCGCGGCATCGAGTTCAGCGAGGTCCGCCAGTATCAGCCGGGCGACGACGTCCGCCTCATCGACTGGAACGTCACCGCCCGCATGGGCGTCCCATACGTGAAGCAGTACATCGAGGAGCGCGAGCTGACCGTGCTCATCGCCGTCGATGTCAGCGCCTCGTCGTCGTTCACCTCCACCGCCGTCACCAAGCGCGAACTCGCGGCCGAGGTCGCCGCTACGCTCGCCTTCGCCGCCGTCTCCAACAGCGACCGCGTCGGTCTCCTCACCTTCAGCGACCGCGTCGAGCAGTTCGTGCCGCCCGGCAAGAGCCGGCGTCACGTGCTCCGCATCATCCGCGAGCTGCTGTATCACGACCCGCAGGGCCGCGGGACCGACCTCAGCGCCGCACTGACGTACCTCGCCCGGGTCGCCCGCCGCCGCGCCATCGTCTTCCTCATCTCGGACTTCTTCGACCAGGGCTACGAGCAGCCCCTCCGCGCGGCATCGCTCCGCCACGAGGTGGTCGCCCTTACCCTCTCCGACCCGCGCGAGGACTCGCTCCCCGATGTCGGCTTGCTCGAGCTGGAGGACGCCGAGACCGGCGCTCGCGCGCTCCTCGACACTGCGGACAGCCGCGTCCGCGACGCCTACGCCGCGCGAGCCCGGGCCGCCGCCGCCCGTCGCTCCCGCACGCTCGCTGCCATCGGCGTCGACGAGATCCCGCTCCGTACCGACGGCTCCTACGTCGAGCCGCTGCTGCGGGCATTCCGGGCGCGTGAGCGCCGCCGGCGTTAACCTCATCGCCATGAAGCTCATCGTCTCCCTCCGCGTTGCGAAGGACTACGGCAGGCGCATCCGCTTGGTCGTCCCGCGGGCCCGCCTCGTCTCGCCGTATGCCGGCGACGGCGCCCTGGGCTGGTCCGGAGACGCCGATGGAGCCGATGCAGCGCTGCTGTCGGAGGACATGTGGCTCGATCTCGAGTCGCGCCGTCTGGTCCTGCCCGCGATGTTCGGCCTGCAAGGTGTCCGCTGGTTCCATACTTTCAGCGCAGGGACCGACGCCGGCGCCTTCAAGGCGATGCTAGACCGCGGCACAGTGCTCACGAATTCGTCCGGCGCGTCGGCCCCTTCCATCGCGCAATACGTCCTCGCGATGATGCTCTATCGCACCAAGCCCATCGAGCAGTGGAGAAAGCAACAGGCGCGCGGCGAGTGGGACCAGCTCCCCGCGGGCGAACTCACCGGGCAGACCTGCGGCATCGTCGGTACCGGCGCCATCGGCGGTGAGGTCGCGCGCCTCGCGAAGGCGTTCGGCATGCACACCCTGGGCATGCGCCGCTCGCCCAAGCGCACGCGTTGGATCGACGACCAGGTGCCGCCCGCTGGACTCCAGCGGCTCCTGCGCGAAAGCGACTTCGTCGTCCTCGCTTGCCCCCTCACGCCTCAGACCGAGCGTCTCATTGGAGAGCGCGAACTCCGCGCGATGAAGTCCACCGCCACGCTGATCAACGTCTCCCGCGGCCGCGTCTGCGATGAGCCGGCGCTCATTCGTGCGCTGGGCGAAGGCTGGATCGCCGGCGCCATCCTCGACGTCTTCGCCGTCGAACCGCTGCCCGCAGACAGTGCCCTGTGGTCGATGCCCAACGTGATCGTGACGCCGCACAACGCCGGGCCATCGCCGCTCAACATGGGCCGCGTGATGGACATCTTCCTCGACAACCTCGCCCGCTTCGCCGCCGGCCGCCCCCTCCGCAACCGTGTGACCCCGGGCCCATGACCACGTCCGCTACACTGCCCCCGTCATGGCGACAGCAAGAAACCCCCAGAAGTCCCGCAAGCGCGCAACGGCTGCTCGCCCCCGCAAGCCGCACAAGAAGCGGTTCGACGCCTTCGCGTACCTCATGAAGCGCGGCGACGCGCTCTCCGACGAGGTGATCGAGCGCATGCCCGAGGATGGTGCACAGAACTTCGATCACTACCTCGACGGCTCACCAAAGCAGTATTAGGGTGCGATTTCTCTTCGTCGACACCTCGTTCTACGTGGCCGTGCTCAACCGGCGGGATCGCTTACGCGCACGGGCGCAATCGCTCTACAGAGAACTGACCGAAAACGGCAACGTGGTGTTCGTCACGACTGAGGCGGTTCTGGTCGAGCTTCTGACGCGCATGTCCGGGTTCGGTCCGGAAGCTCGCGACCTCGCTGCGGACTTCGTCGTCCGGTTGCAGCGCGATCCTCGCGTCACGGTTGTTCCCTTTACCAGCGAAGCCTTCGCGGCCGGCCTCGACCTCTATCGCCGCCGAAGCGACAAGACCGACTGCATGTCGATGGCCCTCTGCCGCCAGCAGAAGATCACGGAGATCCTCACCTCCGACCACGACTTCGAGCAGGAGCGCTTCACCATCCTGCTGGGACAACCCTAGACGGCGCGCACTCCAGGCACCGGTACCACCGCCCCCGTCACCCGCGCCCCCGCCTCCGAGCACAGGTACGCCACCACCTCCGCGACCGACTGCGCTGTGTGTCCGGCGGGTGCCCCTACGCCGCCCCGCGCTGCCGCCAGCGCATCTTCCTCGCTCATCCGCGGCGTCGGGCCCGGCGCCACCGCGTTGATCGTGATCCCGTGCGGGAACTCGCGCGGCGCCAGCGTCCGCGTCAGCCAGTGACGCGCCGCCTTCCCCAGCGGGTAGTCCAGCGGCGCCTCCGGCGGCCCGAACCGCCAGTCGTCCACTCCCTGCCCGCCGATGCTCACAAACCGGCCCCACCCGCGCTCCCGCATCCCTGGGAGGGCCGCCCGCAGCAGGTAGTACGTCGCCTCGATCTCGCCGGCCAGCACGCGCCGCAGGTGTTCGGGCGCGATCTCCGTCACGTCTTGTGGCTTCCACGGGCCGCCCGCACTGTTCACGACGATGTCCACGCGCCCGAATCGCTCGTGCGCCACCGCGAACATCGCGTCCACCTCTGCCGGGATCGTTACGTCCGCCCGTACCGCTATCGCCGCGCGCCCCAGCTTCTCGACCAGCGTCGTGTTTGCGACCGCCTGCTCCGCGTTCCGCCGGTAGTTCAGCACCACGTTGGCGCCCTCGCGTGCCAGCGTCAACGCGATGCTGCGCCCCATGCCCTGCCCGCCCGCGCCCGTTACCAGTGCGGTCCGTCCTTCGAGTGCCATGCTTGGAGGATAGGCGGTTAGCGCTGCCAGCCGCTACAGTGCCTTCGATGGGTCAGTTCGACGGAAAATCCGCCCTCGTCACCGGCGGCACGCGCGGCATCGGCAAGGCCATCGCCCTGCGCCTGGCCGGCGACGGCGCCAATGTCGCCGTCAACTACTCCCGCAGCACCGAATCGGCCGACGCTGCCGTTGCCGAGCTGCGGGCCCTGGGCGTCGATGCGCTCGCCATCCAGTGCGACGTAGGCGACCGCGAGGCCGTATTCGACATGGTGAAGCAGGCCGGCGAGCGCTTCGGCCGGATCGACGTGCTCGTGAACAGCGCCGCCCGCGGTCTCGAGCGCCCTCGCGCAGCCATCGATTCCCTGCCGAAGCACCTGCGCCACACGATGGACGTGAACCTCTTCGGCCCGTGGTTCGCTACCCAGGCGGCTGTCAAGTACATGGCCGGCGGCGGCGCCATCATCAACATGATGAGCCCCGGCAGCCACCGCTACCTGCCGAAGTACGCCCCCGTCGGCGTCTCCAAGGGCGCGCTCGAATCCCTCACCATCTACCTAGCCGTGGAGCTTGCCCCCCGAGGCATCCGTGTCAACGCCGTCTCCGCCGGGCTCGTCGCCGACACCGACGGTGTGCGCATGCTCGACGGCGAGATGGTCGAGGCCTACGGCGAGAGGATCCCCGCCGGCCGCCACGTCGCGCCCGCCGATGTTGCCGACGCCGTTGCCTTCCTCGCCTCAGACGCCGCGAGCATGATCGTCGGCCAGACGCTGCTCGTCGACGGCGGCTACGCCCTCCTTGGCACCTGACGTTGCAAGTAACCTCCCCGCGGCACGCGTCGAAAGCCCGCGGCGCTCCCGTGTAGCTTGGGAGTAGCCAAAAGAGGGCCGGGTCAAAGCGACCCGGCCCTCTTGCGCTCCCGTACCGCCGCGCCTAGCCGTTGACGCTGATCTCCACGAACCGCCCCACCGGGTTCGGCACGTAGTTCCACAGGTGGACCAGCCAGCCCGCTGTGTCGTTCCACACCGGGTTACCCGGCCGCTGGAGGCAGTCCGCCTGCGACACACCCTCCTGTACGGAGTTGAAGTTGTTCCAGATGCACAGCCACTCGTGGTAGTGCCACGCATCGTCGTTCGTCGCGAACCCGTCCGGGGGTATCGTCGTCAGGTCGTACGGGATGATGTACATCGCCCCGGACAGCCGCCAGCCACCCGGCGTACTCGCGTCCGGCTTGTACAGCAGGCTCTCCGGGTTGTTCGGCTCGAAGACGAGATCGTGCCCACCCAGCCCCGATCCCGTCGAACCGAGCCGCATCATGTGCCGCCCCTGGCCCGGGATGTACGGCGTGATCTGGAAGTACCCCGCCGCCATCGCCGTATCCACGTTCTGGTACGGCATCATGCCTTCCGTCGCCGCCCGGATCTGCTGGTCGACCAGCGGACACGTCACGTTGAACCAGATCGCCGTGCCCAGCATGTCCGCCGAATTGATGACGCGGTCCATGTTGTAGTCCCGCAATCGCGTATATCCCGGCTGCCCGAACCGCGCCCCGAACACCTGCACTACCGAGAGCTGGTCGCCCGAGTTCACGCGCGTGTCGCCGTTTACGTCGAAGCAGTAGTACGGCTGCGGGTTCTCCGCGTTCGCCGTCACCACCACGCGCACGTCGTCCGCGTCCGTATAGCCGTCCAGGTCGGTCACCGTCAGCGTGACGATGTGCACGCCTTCCACGAACTGCACCGAGTCCACCGCGTTGTTCGAGAGCACGGTCGTGCCCTCCGTCCACTGGTACGTCGCGATCGCCCCGTCCGGGTCATATGACGCGCGGCCGTCCAGCGTGACGTGCGCGTGGTCGATGTGCGCGATCGGTGTGCTCACGTCGGGGCCCGCGTCCGCAACCGGTGGTGTGGTCCCACCACCGGCAACGTACGTGTATCCACCCGTCAGCGTCCCCGTACCGATCGAATTCGTCACCACCACGTCCGCGGCGCCTACGGCTCCGGCCGGCGTCCGCGCTTCGATGGTCGTCGAGTTCTGCACGACCACGTCCGCCGCCGGCGCCCCGCCGATCGTTAACGTGGTCTCGGCCGTCGTCGTGAAGTTCGTCCCCGTGATCGTCACCGTCTGACCGCCACCGATCGGTCCGGTGTTAGGCGAGATGCCCGTGACGCTGATCGAACTCACCGGCGTCTCGTCCGGCTTGAAGTACGTGATCTTGTTTCCGCCGTACTCCGCCACGTAGATCGTGCCGTCCGGCCCGACAGCGACGTCCAGCGCGTTCTGCAGGCCCGTCGCAAGCGTCGAATCCTCCAGGACCGATGTGCCGCTCGGGCCGAGCTGCACGCGGTGCAGTTCGCTGTCCACCCACGCCACGTACAGCAGGTTCCCCTGCATCTGTCCGCCGAATACACCGGACGTGTACTCCGCCAGGCCGTCGGAAGAGGCCGGTAGGTTCGCCTCGATCGGCGCCGTGTAGTCCACCGTGCTCGGCTCGGTGCCCGCGTGATACACGCATTGCCGCGCATCGCTGAAGCCGCGGTTGCGGTTCGGGTGGCCGTAGTAGTTCCCGGCCTCGATGAGGTTCAGCTCGTCCAGGGCGCCCGCGTCCGACGATCCCTGCGTGCTGCAGCCCGTCGATGGTGGCCCGTACCCCGCATTTGGGCCGTTGTCGGTGTTGTACAGCCGTCCGTTGCTGTGCCACACGACGTCGTAGGGGTTGCGCAGGCCCGACGCGTAAACGGAAACGTCACCGCCCGTCTGCTGCACCGTGTCGCTGTAGATGTCCGGCGGACTGTAAGTGATGTTGCCGTCGAAGCCTGATGCGTTGATGTCCGCGACCAAAATGGCGCCGCCCGTCGGCACCTCCGCCCGCTGGAACAGCCCGCCGCCCGGATTGATGATGCCCGCATTCGTCGTCCCGCCCTGCGCGATGTACAGCTTCCCGTCAGCCCCGAACGCCAGGCCGTTCGCCTCGTGGCCCGAGTTCGAAATCGGCAGGCCGGTGATGATGTCGGTCCGCGTTGCGTACCCCGCCCCGTGGATCTTCGTGATCTTCCCGGCGTACGACCCCGGGTCACCGCTCGCCGGCCCCGGGCTCGCGTCCCCGAACCCGGAGATCGTGTTTGTAACGTAGATCGGCGGGGGGCTGCTCGAGTCTGTCGGGTCGAAGGCGATCCCGAACACTTCCTGAAGCTGGGTTGCCGTCGTGATCTGTTGGACCGCCGTCACGTTCTGGTTCGCGTCCAGCGTCAGCGCCTGGATGCGCCCGTTCGACTCGGCCACGTACAGCCGCCCGTCCGGCCCCAACGCGATCGACGTCGGCGCCGCGGTCGAGAATCCCGACCCGGCCAGCGTCGCCCGCGCGAAGTTGATCGGCGCCGTCGCCGAGGTCTCTCTTACCTGCTGCATCGATGCGAAGACCGCCAGCAGCACGAGTCCCGCCATGCTCAGCCGTCGAAACACGGGCATCCTCCAGGTACGGGGTGTTACAGGGTTGTTGCAGAAAGTTGAAGCAATCCTAGCACGCCCCCGTATGGAGCAACTATCAAGCAAATGTAAAATGGCCCGTCTCGCCGGGCCTCATGGCCCATCGGGCCGGGGGACGTAAAGAAAGTGCCCGCCGCCCAAACGGTCCCGTCAGCGGGCTATTCGGCCGTCCTGTGCTCCCCGGCTGCCCGTCCGAGCGTCGTAAGGCGGCCCCAGAGCCCGCCCTGTGGGGTCCGGGCGCCTGCCGCGGTGATCGCGATTGACCGGAAGGGGATCCCTATGCCGGCCGCGTCTGCCCGTCGCCGAAGACTACCCACTTGTACGTGCAGATCTCCCGCAGCCCCACCGGCCCGCGCGCGTGGAACTTCTGCGTCGCGTCAATGATCTCCGCCCCCATCCCGAACTGCGCCCCGTCCGTGAACTGCGTGCTCGCGTTCACGTAGCACACCGCCGTGTCTACTTCGCGCAGGAATCTCATCGCCGTCGTATAGTTCTCCGTGACGATCGCGTCGCTGTGCCCGCTGCTGTAGCGGTAGATGAAGTCCACCGCCTCGTCGTACGAGTCCACGACCTTCACCGAGGCGATGAGCGCCAGCCACTCCTTGCCGTAGTCTTCGTCCGTCGCCCGCGTCACGCCCCCACGGCCCTCCAGGATCGCGAACGAACGCTCGTCGCACCGCAGCTCGCAGTCCTTCGCCGCCAGCGCCTTCTGCGCCTCCGGCAGGAACGCCCGCGCCACATCCGCGTGCACGATCATTGTGTCCAGCGCGTTGCAGATGCTGTAGCGCCGCGTCTTCGCGTTCACCACGATGTCGCGTGCCTTCGCCAGGTCGGCCTCCCGGTCAACGTATGTGTGGCACACGCCGATCCCGCCGATCAGCACAGGCATCGTCGCGTTCTTCTCCACAAAGCGGATAAGCTCCTCACCCCCGCGCGGCACGACGAGGTCGATGTACTCCTTCATCGTCAGCAGCTCGGCCACCACCGCCCGGTCGTTGCTCTCCACGATCTGCACCGACCCTTCGGGGGCCCCCGCCTCCGCCAGCGCCGACGCGATCACCTTCCCGATCGCCAGGTTCGACTGCAGCGCCTCTTTCCCGCCGCGCAGGATGCAGGCGCTCCCCGCCTTCAGGCACAGCGAAGAGATGTCCACCGTCACGTTCGGCCGGTTCTCGTACACCGCGCCGATGACCCCGAACGGCACGCGCATCTTGCCCACCTGCATGCCGTTCGGCATCCGGCGCATCTCGATCATCTCGCCCACGGGGTCCGCCAGCATCGCGACGTTCCGCACGTCCTTCGCGATCGCCGCCAACCGGTCCGGCGTCAACGTCAGCCGGTCCAGCTTCGCCGGCGATAGCCCGTCCCGCTCCGACGCCTCGACGTCGCGCGCATTCGCCGCCAGGATCTCGTCCTGCCGCGCGATGAGCCCCTCGGCCAGCAGGTTCAGCGCCGCGTTTTTCACCTCCGACGACGCTGTCGCCAGCCGGCGCGCCGCCCGCTTCGCCGCCTGCGCTTTCAGTTCGATTTCCGATGCCGTGATGGTCATGGCCTGGTCCTCGCCGGGGGCTGAGTGGGCGTCATTGTAGCGTTTCGGCTCCACCCGATGCGAAGCCGGCGCCCTGCCCCTGCCGCTCAGGTCGCCCACTGCACCAGCCACAGCGCCGCCATCCCCACCCCGATCGTCGCCCATACGCTCTTCGTGGCCCACGCGACGCCCGCCGCCACCAGCGCCGCCGGCACCCGCTCGTTCCCCGGCCCGGGGTCGAACGCGCCTGCGCCGTCCACGTACACCACGGCCGGTACGATGATCGCCGTCAGCACCGCCGGCGTCACGTAGCGCAGCGCGTCGCGCACAGCAACCGGCAGCGCGCTGTGATGCACGAACACCAGCACCGACAGCCGGATCCCGTACGTCACCACGCCCATCCCCAGGGCGACGACCCACAACGTCATGCGCTTTCCCGATCGCTATCCTCCCCCTCTCCACATCGTGGAGAGGGGGCCCGGGGGTGAGGTGCTGTGATAGCTCGGTCTGCCATCGGCGCTGCCGCTCCCCGTCAAGACCACTCCGTACTCTCTGCGTCCTTCCGTGGACCGCCACCCCACGTCGTTGCGACGATCATCGCGGCGGCCAGCCCCGCCAGCGCAGGCGCCAGCACGTTGACCCCGTACTCCCACCGGAACCCCATCGTTGCGATCACTCCCGCCACCAGCGCCGCCGCAATCGCCGGCCGGTCCCGCAGCGCCGGGATCACGATGGCGATGAACGTCAGCGGCAGGGCGAATCCCAACGACCATTCCTCCGGCACGGCCCGCCCCACGAATACGCCGAATGCCGTCGCGATCTGCCAGTCCACCCAGAGCGCCAGCGCCGTGCCGAAGAAGAACCAGTGCGCGTGGAACGCCGGCCCCGGCCGCCGGAACCGCGCCACCGCCGTCGCGTACGCCTCGTCCGTCAGCAGGTATGCCAGAACCCACCGCCACCGCCCGGGCAGATGGTCGACGAAGGGCGCCAGCGACGCGCTGTACAGCATGTGCCGGGAGTTCACGAGCAGGGTTGTGAGCACAATCACGATCCCCGGCACGTCCCCGGCCATCTGCCGCGCACCAACGAACTGGCTCGCCCCGCCGAACACCACCGCCGACATCGCCTGCGCCAGCCCCGGCGAGATCCCCGCATCGACCGCGTACGCCCCGTATGCCAGGCCAAACGGCGTCACGCCCAGCAGCAGTGGAAGCTGCGCGCGCACCCCTGCGGCGAACTCGGACAAGCGAGAATCAGGCGGACGACGAGGCATGGTGGCGGCCAGTATACGCGCCGCCTCTGAACTTGACAGGTCCGCACGGCGCCCAATCCCGGCCCGCGCCCTCCGCCCCTGTAATGCCCCGCCCGCACGCGTGTTTTCATCTGTGTCGAAGGAGGCGGGGCCTTCGACAGACAAGCGAGGACGGCAGCAATGCCGCCCTCGTTTCTCTTTAGTCAGCCCGTCAGCCAATCAGCCGATCCGGCGGTGCGGGCGTCCTCCATCGCTCTGCTTGTCATCATCGGTGCCTTATCACTTGGAGCCGCCGCCCCGCCGCGCTAACCTCCCGCGAGTCAGGGAGGAATGCATGCGTGACTTCAGGAGTATCAAGGCGTGGGAGAAGGCTCATATCCTCACCTTAGAGATCTACCGCGCGACGCAGCGCTTTCCGCGCGAGGAACTCTACGGTCTCGCCAGCCAGATGCGTAGGGCCGCGAGTTCAATTCCCGCGAACATCGCCGAAGGCTGTGGTCGAGCGGGAGACGCCGAATTGGCCCGATTCTGTCAGTTGAGCTTCGGCTCCGCCAGCGAACTCGAGTACTGGCCCTTGCTCGCGCGCGACCTGCGCTACATCGATGAGGCTGACTATGATGGCCTTCGCGCAGGGACCGTCGAAGTGAAGAAAATGCTAGGCGCACTTCTCACCACCTTGCGTCGCAAGTCCTGACACAGCTGAATGCCGGTTGCCGATCTAACTGACCGGCTGACCGGCTGAGCGGCTGAGCGGCTGACTGGCTGGAGCGGCTGTCCGGCTGAGCGGCTGACTGGCTGGAGCGGCTGACCGGCTGACACGCTGACCGGCTGACACGCTGACCGGCTGACGGGCTGACCGGCTGACACCCTGACCGGCTCAGATGTAATACCGCCCGCTCTTCCCGCCCGTCTCTTCCGAGCGCTTCACCAGCTCCCCGAACGACGTTGCGTCCATCACCCCCGCGACCGCGTCGCGCACGTCCGCCCACACGGTCTTCAACGTGCACGTCGCCTCGTCCTCGCACCAGTCGCACGTCCGGTGCTGCGTCACGCTTGCGCACGGGGCCGGCGCCAGCGGTCCGTCGATGAGGCGGCTCACCTCGCCCACGAAGATTTCGTCCGGGTCCCTGGTCAGGCGGTAGCCCCCGCGCGACCCCAGCCGGCTCACGACGAACCCCCCGGCCTTTAGCTGCGCCAGCACCTGCTCCAGGAACTTCGGCGAAGCCTTGCAGCGCCGCGCGATCTCCGCCGCCGAAAGTCCCGGCGTCGGCGTGCCTTCGACCTTCGCCAGCTCCAGGATCGCCTTCAGCGCCAGCTCGCCCCGGCTCGTCAGCTTCATGGACTACAAGCTAGCACCTCGCGCGCCTACGCGACCCACGGCGCCATCGCCCCCAGCGGCGTCGTCTCCACCGGCGGCGGCGCCGGCTCCCGCAGCCCCCGCGCCACCAGCGGGATCGCCGCGATCAGCGCCAGCCCCGCCCCTGCGACGAAGAAGTACACGATTCGTTCGATCGTCTTGTCGTCCAGCGTCCCCACCCACGGGATCTCCGAGTACAGCGTCACCGAGAACCCGTTCCACAACGCATGGAATACCACCGCCATCAGGTACAGCCCGCCCGCCCGGCCCTTCCTGCCCGCGATGCTCCAGTACCACCACGCCACACCGACCAGCCCCGTGTTCAGGCAGTGCAGCGACGTGCTGCCCCCGCGGATGACCATGATTAGCCACCACTCGCTCAGGTCGTCGGCCGTCACGCCGGCGCCGTACAGCAGCGCTTCCACGAACCCGAACCCCGCACCCGCCGCCGCGCCCAGTGCGAACGCCTGCCCCCGCGTGGACGTGCGCCGCATCAGGAACCGCACGTTCAGGCCCTTCAGGAACTCCTCTGCGACCGGCGGGATCACCGCGATCGCGATAATGTTCGCCACCCACTGCTGGCGCGAAGAGAGCAGGTAGTCCGCATCGGACAGCGCGTCGAACACGTCGTACGACGTCCCCGACGAGATCGCCCGGATATCCTCGAACGCGCCGTTTTGGGCCATCAGCAGGATCGTCGCCCACAGGCCGCCGATCGAGTTCACAAACCCGGCCGACATCGCTCCCACGCCGATCGCCAGCCCCCACGCCAGCGTCACCTGCCGCCACGTCAATCCTTGCACCATCCTCCCATTCAAGAACGACCCACGCGATGCGAACGCGATGTACGCCGCCCCCGGCGCCAGCGCCGCCAGCGTGTGCAGCACCGGCATGGGCGCCGCGAACGGCTCCTCCAGCCGCATGTTCACGGATCCCACGGCCAATACCGCGCCGAAGACCAGCGCGATCAGCGCCCCCGCGGGCGCCCGGAACGGCGACGAGCGCTCCCCCATCGCCGACGAGATGCCGTGAAACGTCAGGATGATCCCGGGCACGAAGAACTGCATCCCCAGCGCCGTGAACAGGATGACGCCCGCCACAACGCCAACGTGGCTGTCCGAGAACTCACCGTCGTCGGCCGTGATTACCACGGCCATCAGCGATAGCACCAGCAGTCCCAATAGTCCCAGAAGCACGCCGTACGCTGCGCCTGCCGGCCGCCGCCATCGGTTCAGTCTCCGCAGCGCCTCCGGGTCCAGCGCCCAGCGCACACATAGGACCGCCAGCGCCAGCCCCACGGCCGTCGTCAGCGTCCCGAACAGCAGCATCGCGTTTGCCGCCCGGTACTCCGCGATCCCCGGGGTGTTGATCTGCCGGTATACAGGCGCAAACACCAGCATGAACGCGCCCGTCGTGATGAACGTGATCGACAGGATCACCGCGACCACCTTCGCGTACGACCGCGCCGCCCACCACATCGGCCCCGCCCCGAACACGAGCCCGATCGCGACGGTCGCCGCGATCCACACCAGCAAAGGGCCCGGCTCCTGGTACGCGCTCGTCAGGTCGTCGAAGACAAGGTTGAAGTACAGCGGCACGCACACCAGCAGCACCATCGTGCTGAACGCCACGCCCACGAACCGCCAGAACCCCAGCGGCGAGGCCTGCACGTGCCCCACCGCTCGCGGCCGCGGCCGGAAGTACCGCACATCGTCGGCGAAGACGCCGCTGACCACCGGCTCCGGCGCCATCGGGCATCGCTGCTGGCTCGTGTGCCGCAGCAGCCCCTTGCAGTGCGGGCAGTCGGCGCTGGACTCGAACGGGGCGGCGTCGCGTCCGCCCGCGCCTGCATATTCGCCCAGCGCGTCACCCGTCATCCCCCAGACACTACGCGAACTCGCACCCGATGTAAACCGCCAGCACGGCCTCCTGTTCCAATGCCCAACATCCGACTTCCGCGGCCTTACCGTCAGCCCGGTATCCCGGTGTTCTGCGCCATCGCGCGCCACGTTTAACACTTGCTGAACACAACCCCGGATCCTGGTTAAGAAGCCTCTCCGATACCAACAGTGAGGGCGCATGACGCCCCGTCGGGGAGCGGCCATGATGGGAACCTACGTGTCGATGCTCAACTGGACCGGAGAACCGCAGCCCACGCCCGCCGACGTCCGCGCCGCCGTGCGCCGCCGCGGCGACCAACTCTACACGCGGGGCATGCACTCGCTCGCCTTCCTGCCCGACGAAGGCGCCTGTGCCGCCGTCATGGTCGCCAGCGCGGACGACGAGGACGCGGTGTCCGAACTCGCCTACTCCATCCTTCCCCACGCGATACTCCGCATCGAGACGATGCGCTTCGACGACGGCCCCTCCGGCGAGTCGCACGGCCTGGGCGAGGTGGTATGTCCCCCTCCGCCTCGCGACGGCCTCGGCAACCCGTTGGATACCACGGTCGCCGCCTGAACCGCGCACGCGGACATGCGTGAGGCAAGCCGAACGGCGCACTGTTGGGGGTGCGCCGTTTCCGCATCGGCACGTCACCGGACTGTTCGGCTGGATACTGTCGGTGAGACGCGGCCGCCTTCGGCCGTGCACAGCGACCATACGGGCGATACGCAAGAGTGACTACGCCGGGAGCTTCAACGCCCCCGCGTGGGCCCGCGCCTCCGCCCGGTCATCGATCGCCGCCAGCTCCACCTCCCCGTGCCGCCGCCCCAGCGCCAGCGCGATCAGGTGGTCCGCGAACGCCGGGTTCTTCGGCAGCAACGACCCGTGGATATACGTCCCGTACGCGTTCCCGTACACAGCGCCCTCCGTCCGGTCCTGGCCGTTGTTCCCGTGCCCCGTCCGCACCCGTGCCAGCGGGCGCGCCCCCGGCCCAAGGTATGTCCGCCCCCCGTGATTCTCGAACCCCACGATCGTCCCCGCGCCCTGCAGGGGCACGCGGCCGCGTGCCCGCTCCCCGTCGCGAAGCCCCGCCTCGGCCCGCTCCCAGTCCACCACGATGTTCCCGATGAGCCGCTTCGCCTTCTCCCCCGGATGCTCCGTGTGCAGGTCGAAGATCCCGACGCCCTGCAGCTCCACCCCCGTCGACTCCCGGTAGAACCGCCCGAAGAGCTGGTACGCCCCGCACACCGCCAGCAGCACCACGCCCGCCTCCACCGCCTCGCGTACAGCGTCTGCCTTCGTCGCCAGCAGGTCATCCACGACGTTGCGCTGCTCCCGGTCCTGGGCCCCGCCCGCGAAGATCAGGTCCACGCCCGACGGGTCCAGTCGTTCGCCCATCCCCAGCTCCATCAGTTCGAACTCGATCCCTCGCGCCTCGCACCGCCGCCGCAGGCACATGATGTTCCCGCGGTCCCCGTAGATGTTCATCAACCGCGGATACAAATGCGCCACCCGCAACGTCATCCCGCTCATCGCCCAGGCCTTCTGTTCCGGTCCCAGGAACGCCGCCCGTTCAGCCCTCCCCCTCTCCATGACGTGGAGAGGGGGCCGGGGGGTGAGGTGCCGTGGCAGCCCCACGCCGCGATCTTCACGGTGATCTCACGGTCCAACCCCATTCCCTGATCTGTTCCCATCTGTTTCATCTGTTGACGAAGATCCTACCCCTCCCGGAAGTGCAGTCCGGCCGCAGGCCGCCCACCCTCTTCGCGATGATCTCCCGCACAGCTCCCCCTCTCCACGTCGTGGAGAGGGGGCTGGGGGGTGAGGTGCCGTGACAGCCCCACGCCGCGATCTTCACCGTGATCTCACGGTCCAACCCCATTCCCTCATCTGTTCCCATCTGTTTCATCTGTTGACGAAGATCCTACCCCTCCCGGAAGTGC